>JAUYTV010000021.1 GCA_030694985.1 Methanoregula sp. | reverse complement strand
GAGTTCAGCGGCCCGGGGAATTTTCTGATCGCAGGTATGAATGCGCCGGACCGGTCCGGCCGGGTTTTGTTGGGGCTGGCTCGCCCGCTCTTGTATCGGCCGCGTGCTGTGGGGCCGTCCTCTCTGGATGAGCGGACCCGGAAACGGATTGAGTGGGGCCGCCGTCAATTGCTGGTAATGAGGGCACTAAGGATCCCACCGATATTTATCTTTCCAACCTACTAAGAGAAGAACGAATTAATTTTACAGAAAGGGAAAATCTTTGATTACTGATTAGGTAGGAATTAATAGCAGATACTTTCAAAGACAGACAATAGGACTTTCATCATGTCAGAAAAGGGAGAGAAGAAGGGGCAAAGGGATCATAAACATTCCTCCAGACCTCAGATCTCCGTTAGCGGTAATATTCTTCACTGGGCGGTGACTCGATCCGGTAGAGGTATCGCCGATTTACAAGGTACCTTTCCCAAATTATCAATGTGGCTGAAAGGCGAAAGTCTGACACTTCATGAGGTAGAAAGCCTTGCGAAAGAGACTTCTACACCACTGGGGTTTTTCTTTCTTGAGGAACCTCCACAAGAACGATTATCCATCCCACACTTCCGAACTTTGAAAAAACATACCCTGGAACAGCCCCCAAGTCCGGACTTAATCGAGACTATCCAGATAATGGAGCAGCGACAGAAATGGATGAGTGAAAATCTCATCGAACAAGGTCAAAGCCGTATCAGTTTTATCGGTTCAGCAAGTATCGATGATTCCACGGAAAGCATAGCAATTGAAATACGGCATGCATTGGGCCTTAAAGAGATGTGGGCGGCAGAGCAGCCGAATTGGACTAAAGCATTACAAGAGCTGCGGAAAAGAATGGAGGATATTGGTATCCTCGTAGTTGTAACTGGAATGGTTGGGACGAATACACATCGTAAACTGGATGTATCTGAGTTCCGGGGTTTTGTCCTCGTGGATGAATATGCACCATTGGTATTTGTGAATAATGCCGATGGAAAAGCGGCACAGATGTTTACTCTGGCGCATGAACTTGCGCATATCTGGTTTGGAAAGAGTGCAATCTTCGATTTAGCGGGACTCCAACCAGCTGATGATGATATCGAAAGGGCGAGTAATCGCGTAGCTGCTGAATTTTTAGTTCCAGAAAAAAAGCTAAAACAATTCTGGCCAGTTGTAAAGAATTCGGCAGAGAAGTATCAGGATATTGCTCGTCATTTCAAGGTAAGTGAGATCGTTGGTGCCTATAGGTTACTCAATCTCGGTCTTATTAACAAAGAAGATTTTGATACGTTTTACCAAGAATCTGAACATGAAAGGCAGGAAAATATTAAAACTCAAGAACGGGGCGGCAATTTTTATGATAACCAACGAGCAGCTATCGGTCGACGTTTCGCAGAAGCGGTTATTATTGCAACACGGGAAGGACGCCTTCTTTACCGGGATGCTTATAGATTAACCGGACTGCACGGTAACACGTTCGAAAAATTCGCAAAGGAACTCGGGATGGGCTGATCAAATGGCCCCCCGTCCGGTTTTCCTTCTTGATGCAAATGTGTTCATCGAGGCAGCAAGACGGTATTACGCTTTTCGTATTGCTCCCGGGTATTGGGATGGATTAATTCTTCATGCAGGGCGGGGACCCGTCAGATCGATAGATAAAATTAAGGAAGAAATTGATCGGGGAAATGATGATCTTAAGACGTGGGTCGATAAAAAATTTTATGGATGGTTTGAATCAACGAATCAGCAGGATGTTTTTGATGCTTACCGAACGGTCATGATTTGGTCACAGAAGCAGACACAATATTCTACCGCTGCTAAAGCTGAATTTGCCAAGACCGCTGATGGTTGGTTAATTGCTCATGCTTTGGCAAAAAAATACGTCGTCGTCTCCGATGAGTACTACGATCCATATATCAAAAGGAAAATCAAGATTCCAAATGTTTGCCGCGAATTGAATGTTCCCTATTTGAATACATTCGAATTGCTGCATGAACTTCGGGTGCAACTTATCTTACCCCCGGCATAGTCTATTCACAGTAAGCATGCGTGTGGTGTGGCGGACCCGGCATCTCTTTGATTGACGGACCTGAACAACTGCATCGCTCACCACAGCCTGCAAAGCATCGGCATCGATCGGCTCAAGGAGGGTAAAATCGAGGTCATCGGAGAACCGGTAATTCTCGATAAACACTTTCCGGATGCCGGTCCCTCCCTTGAATGCCATGTTGATCGGGCAAAGGGCAGACAAGAGCCAGTTCTGGCAATAGTCCCGCTCGATGGTGGAGGTGGGCACACCGGACTCGCGGGCACGTTCCTTGATCTCAAGGGCCGTAATCATTCAAGCGACTCCGGCAGCACAGCATCGTGATTGATCACGAGCCGCCATTTCGGATCGTTTCTTCCTTCTGCCGGCATGGTGGGATCCAGCAACAGGTATTTTTTCGAACGTGGCGGCGGGAGATTGATCGGTACGCCCATCTTCTCGCTCAGGTACCCAAGCCTCCTTACTACTGCGAAGTTGTCGATCTGGAGCGCGTATTTTGTGAGCCGGTCGTAATTCAGCGAACTGCTTTTGAGCGCTTTTGCGACTTCAATGATGCCACCGGCGTACTGTGGCTTGTCAAGACAGTCGATGATCGTTTTTTCCTTGTGGGTAATACTGATCGAAGTCTCCTCAATCCATTCTTTCCGGATTCCGAAGAATTTGTCCTCTTTTACCCGCACGATCTGGTAGTTCACCCCGAAAATTTCCATCGTGCTTTTACTCTTGCGTGCTGGTGTCTGGACAAAGACGGTAGTTGGGATCTGTTCGGTGAGCCCGTAGTGGTGGAGGGCACTCCAGTAGGAGATCGCGTACGGGTCCACAAGATAGGATGCGATGACAAATTCGTGGAGCGTATATTTTCCTTTCTCGCTCCCGAGCGGGATGATGAGGTACTTGCCCTTGTCGATCCGCTCGATGAACCCTTTCTCTTCCATCCGGAAGAGGATGACCCTGAGCGTTCCTTTACTGATGTGCGTCTTCTGGTAGAGCTGGTCAAATGAGAAGACCTGGTTCTCCTTTGCCATGGACTTCAGGATCTCAATGGTCATTCCCCGGAATTCCCCCTTATATACATTAATGTTAACATTTATGTTAATATTTGCGTACGGGAGGGGGAATTATCCGGGATACGTGTTGATGGCCGCATGCGGTGGTGCGGCTCCGCCCTCTCGTTCGCATGACGGACCCGGTATAGTACCGGACCCCTCGTCGCATCTCCGGAACCGAAGGCACCGAGCAGCGCCGGTAAAGATGTCATGACAAAAAGAGTGTATCAAAAACTTAAAATCCGGCCCCCAGCCAGAACCTCCAACCTCATAAACATCATCCTGCCCCGACTTTTGCCATCCAAATGTGGCTAAATATGACCCCATCCATTCCCGTCGACAAACCTCTCCCGGTTCCGGGTCATGTTCCCTTGTTTTTGCGAATTATGACCTCAGTTTCTGATGGTTTTGGGAAAAGAGGTACAACCGGCACCGTTACGGGCTCCGTTGTACCAGAATTCTCTTAAGGGCCTCCAGGTCTCACATGAGGGGGGTCTCCGACTGAGACCTCTTTGAGATCCCGGGCCGGGGGCCGGGCAGTTTTTCCCCCGTGCCGGTTCACCCCGGTAAATATTTTTTCCCCCACACGATCCGGCCGAAAAAAAAAACCGCCGCGACCGGAGTTCAGCGGCC
>JAUYTV010000019.1 GCA_030694985.1 Methanoregula sp. | reverse complement strand
GACGAATCCTCCCTTCTTGAAATAGGGAAACTGTACCTGGAGAGAGGGGGAGAATTTGCTGTAGATACTCTTTCCTCCGCTCCTGATGCACTCAAACACCTGAACATGGAACGGTATGATGCCATCATTTCCGATTACCAGATGCCGGATATGGACGGGATAGAATTCCTCAAACAGGTCAAAGCATCAGGGAATACAACACCGTTCATCATTTTCACCGGTCGGGGGCGCGAAGATGTTGTCATCGAGGCGCTCAACAATGGCGCTGATTTTTATATTCAGAAAGAAGGGGATATCAAAGCACAATTCCCCGAACTTTCGAACAAGATACGTTATGCAGTAACTCAGAACCGGGCAGAACAGGCACGGCTTAAGAAAAACGAGAGCCTCGGGGCTTTCTGCGAACAGATCGCTGCAACTGAAGAGGAACTCCGTGCCAACCTGGAGGATCTGACAAGGCAGGAACTGGCGCTTCGCGAGAGTGAGACCCGGTACCACCAGTTTTTCAATGCTACACTTGACAGCGTATTCATCACGACACCTGAGGGGAAGTGGACTGATTGTAATGATGCCTTGTTGCGGATTTTTGGCTATGCGACAAGGGACGAAGTATTCGGATTACCCGTTTCTTCGGTCTATGCACATCCCGAAGAGCGGGCTGCATTCTTAAAGCTTGTTGAGCGGGACGGACATATCAAAGAATATCCCATGCAGTATAAGAAACAGGATGGAACGATCAGGGATGGCCTCATCACTATTGTGCCCATAAAAAATCCTGATGGTTCCGTTAAAGAGTTTATTGGAACGCTCCGGGATATCACGGAATTCAAAAATACCGAAAAGGCGCTACGGGACAGTGAAGCAATTTACCAGCAGCTGGAGGCACAGCTTCCGGACTATGTCATCATTCATGAAGGAGAAACCATTGTCTTTGTCAATGCAGAGGGAGCTCGCCTCGTTGGAAAAACTCCGGAACAGATTATTGGAACATCTGTCCTGTCCTATGCTGCCCCGGCATATCACGATCTGATCAAAAAAATCACCCGGCTCCTGTGCCAGGGAGTCGCAGTTGAACCTTATGAGATAGAAATTATCACACAATCAGGAGAGCAACGCAGGGTTGTGGTACGGGCAACCCAAATCTCCAACCGGAAAAGCCAGGCAACATTAACCGTTCTTACCGATATTACGGACAGGAAACGTGCCGAAGAAGAACTGCGGGGAGCCTATGAACAGCTTACGGCTCAGGAAGAAGAGCTGCGGGCGCAGTATGATATGCTTGCACTCAAAAAGGAGGAATGGGAATCAACATTCGATGCCATATCCGACTGGATCACTCTTATTACTCCCGACGGCCAGATTCTTCGCACGAATAAGGCAGCAGAATCCATGTTCGGTACACCAACTGGTCAGGTAGTAGGTATGAACTGTTTCGAACTGGTTCATGGGACTGAATGCCCAAATGACAGTTGTCCACGAAAGCGTATGCTGGTCAGTAAGAAACGGGAGCTCACCGAGATCGCGATGCGGGACGGAAACAGGTGGCTGCAAGTGACCGTGGACCCGATAATAAATGCCAATGGGGATGTGGTGAGTGCAGTTCACATTATCAGTGATATTTCCGAACGCACCCGGTCACAAAAAGCCCTGGTGCAGGCAAAGAAGAAACTGAGTCTCTTAAATTATGTAACGTTTAACGACATCCGGAATTCCGTTTTTTCACTTTCAGCATATGTTCAGATTATAAAAGATGAGGTGACTGATACACGAATCACCGGGTTTGTCGATAAACAGGACGAGATACTCCAGAAAATCACCCATTCTCTAACATTTTCACAGAGTTACCAGGATC
Organism: Methanoregula sp.; assembly: GCA_030694985.1. GTDB lineage: Archaea > Halobacteriota > Methanomicrobia > Methanomicrobiales > Methanospirillaceae > Methanoregula. The sequence continues at coordinate 31,698 of JAUYTV010000019.1, read as the reverse complement.
TTGGTATCAAACCGCCAAAATGGCAGAATGCCAACCATGTATTTCTCCTGGCAATTTCCCATCTTGATTTCCTGAAAATAAATCATACGGTTCAGCTGGAGGATCTCGAAATCTTTGCCGATCCCCTGCTCGAAAAGGTTTTCCAGATTCTTGCAGACAATACACTCACTCACGGAAAAACAGCAACCAGGGCGGTGTTTCGGTTTACTCAGGGCCCGGAGTCCGTAACGCTGTTCTTTGAAGACGATGGCGTGGGTATTGCAGAAGACAGTAAGAAGAAAATATTTTCGCCGGACTTCCAGAAGAAGAAAGGTGTCGGGCTTTTCCTTGCCGGGGAAATTCTTGACATCACCGGTATTACTCTCTGCGAAACCGGCGAACCGGGAAAAGGTGCACGGTTCGAGATGACGATTCCAAAAGGCATGTGGCGCATGACAGGAGATGAGTCATAATGGCAGATAAAATCCGGGTTCTCTATGTCGATGACGAACCCGTCCTGCTGGATATTGGCAAACTGTTCCTTGAAAAAACAGGGCAGTATACGGTCGATACGCTTGAATCTGCTATAGAAGCGCTCCTGCAACTTAAAACGAAACGGTATGATGCCATTATCTCTGATTACCAGATGCCGGATATGGACGGGATCGAATTCCTCAAACAGCTCAAAGCATCAGAGAACACTACACCGTTTATCATTTTTACCGGGAGAGGGCGTGAAGATGTAGTCATTCAGGCACTCAACGAAGGTGCTGACTTTTATCTCCAGAAAGGCGGTGAACCCAAGTCGCAATTCGCCGAGCTTTCTAACAAGATTCGGTACGCTGTAACGCGGAAACGTGCGGAAGAGTCACTGATCAAGAAGAACGAGGAGCTCAACGCCTCCTATGAACAGATCACGGCAACCGAAGAGGAGCTTCGTACAAATCTGGATAAACTGACCCGGCAGGAAATGGCACTTAAACAGAGCGAGGAGCGATATCGCTCGGTTGTCAATGACCAGACAGAGATGATTGCCCGGTTTACTCCTGATGGAAACCTGACATTCGTCAACGAGGCATATCGTTCATATTTCGCATCGTTGCTGGACATAAAAAATGTCAAGGGACACTATATCCGGGAGATTTTGCAGGTGAAGAATTATGCTGAGGTGGAAAAATTTCTCAGCTCACTCTCCCAAAAAAACCCAATTCGTGAAATCGAGCGGGTAGTCAGGGGAAAAGACGGAGAACAGCACTGGCAGATCTGGTCGGTCCGGGCGCTTTTTAGCACAGATGATAGTCCTGTCGAATACCAGGTTGTAGGCCGGGATATCACCGATAGTATCCTGCAGAAAAACACCGAAAGGGAATTGCGGAGAAGCGAACAGCGGTCACTTGCCGTGAGTATGAATGCCGGTTCCTGGATCTGGGAAGTCGATCCCGATGGAGTCTACCGATACACAAGTCCCGCCGTTGAGCAGATCCTCGGCTACCGGCCCGACGAGCTGGTAGGGAAAATGCATTGCCACGACCTGTTTGATCCCTCTATGCTGGAGGAACAAAAAGCGAGCATGCTTGCCATTTTTGACCGCCACGAATCGTGCCGGGATTTTATGATGTACAGCCGTCACCGGAACGGGACGCTGGTTGTCCTGAACACCAGCGGTATCCCGGTATTCGAAGAAGACGGGACTTTTTCCGGGTATTACGGGATCTATGAGGATATCACTGAGCGCAAGCGGGCGGAAGAAGCGCTAAAACTTAGTGAGATCCATCTCGCAGAAGCGATGGATCTCGCACATCTGGTGAGCTGGGAGTTTGATGTCAGGACAGGTATGTTCACCTTCGATGACCGGTTCTATGCTCTTTATGGAACAACAGTGGAGCGTGAAGGTGGCAACCAGATATCAGCTGAAGTGTATGCCCGGGAGTTTGTCCACCCGGAAGATCGTGATAGCGTTGCTAACCTTTTGAAAAAAGCCAATAAAAAAACAGACCTTCATTGCGTGTCACAGATGGAACACCGGATAATTCGCAGGGATGGCGAGATCCGACACATTGTGGTACGTATCGATGTTACGAAGGATGCAGAAGGCCGGATTATCAAGACCCATGGGGTGAACCAGGATATCACTGAACGCAAGGCCACGGAGTCTGCTTTCCAGGCAATAGTTAAGAGTATGGTGGGTTCAACCGGGCTCAATTCTCTCCGGAAAATAACAGAGAGTATCAGCGCGTGGTTGGGGGCCGAATGCGTTATGGTCGGTGAGATTCAGCCCGATAACCAGACCGTCAATGTCCTGTCCATGTTCCTTGACGGAAAGGAGATTCCTGATTTTTCCTACACTCTCAAAGGTACACCCTGCGATAATGTTGCAGAGCGGGGATTCTGCCTGTATCCCGATAATGTCATCGAGCTCTTCCCGGAGAGCAAAGACCTTGTTGAGCTTAATATCCGTAGTTACATCGGAACCCCTCTGCGGAATTCCAGTGGACGGGTTTGTGGGATCCTTTGTGCGCTATTCCGTAACCCGATCCAAGCGTCCCCGTCAATGCAGGAGATCCTGAATATTATCGCCGTGAAAGCCTCCGCAGAAATTGAGCGCAACCAGATGGAGCGTGCGCTCAAAGAAAGCCAGCAAATGCTTGCAGAAGCGATGGAACTGGCACATCTGGTGAACTGGGAGTTTGATGCCACTACGGGCATCTTTACCTTTGATGACCGGTTCTACGCACTTTATGCCACCACTGCGGAGCTCGAAGGTGGCAACCAGATGTCGGCGGAAGAGTATGCCAAAAGATTCCTCCACCCGGATGACCAGGATTTGGTTATCGATGAGGTGAATAAAGCCTTACAAGCCACCGACCCCTGCTACACATCTCAGGTTGGGCACCGGATAATTCGCAGGGATGGTGAGATCCGGCATATTATCGTATGTTTCGGAATCACGAAAGACGAAAATGGCAGGACAATCAAGACCCACGGAGCAAACCAGGATGTTACAGAACTTTTGCGGGTGGAGAATGCCCTGCGGGAGAGTGAAGAGCGTTACCGGCAACTGGTGGAAAATCTCAATGATATTGTATATACATTAGACAATAACGGCATCATCACTTACGTGAGTCCGGTAGTAGAGCGCCAGTACGGGTATTCTTCCTCCGATCTCCTGGGCAAACCATTTATGGATGTTGTATTTAAAGACGATATTCCAAATATCCAGAAACGGTTTGCAGAGATCAGCACCGGAATAATTTTGCCGTTCGAGTGGCGACTGAAACATAAAGATGGCAGTCATTCCTGGGTGAGGTCATCCACCCGCCTGTTACGAGACGATCATGGATCGGGCGGATTTTTGGGTATAGTCTCTGATGTCACCAGAGAAAAACAGGCCGAGCAGGCGCTTGCGGAGAGCGAGTCATTCAACCGGGGGCTTGTGGAAAACCTGCCCGAGTATCTCTCTGTCTATGGATCGGATGGGATTCTTCTCTACGTGAACCCGGCATCGGCAAACGCATGGGGGTTCGAGGCTGACGAAATGGTCGGCACGCATTTACTGTCCTATATTCCTCTGGAGTATCACAAACAGGTGAATGCTAATATTGCAGTCCGCCAGAAAGGAGGTGACATCCCCCCATATGAGATCGAAATAATCACCAAGAACGCGATCCGGAGATCGGTGATCGTGAAGGCGACCCCGATCCAATACCAGAACAATCCCGCAATCCTTCTCCTCCTCATTGATATCACCGAACGCAAGCGGGCAGAAGGAGCACTCTATGAAGCTGCCCAGTACACCCGCAAGCTGATCGAGGTCAGCCTTGACTCACTGGTCACCATTTCTCCTGAGGGAAGGATCACGGACGTCAATGCAGCAACCGAACAGGTTACCGGATACTCCCGTGATTACCTGATCGGAACCGATTTTTCGGATTATTTCACGGATCTCGTGCGGGCAAAGGAAGGATACCGTAAAGTGTTTGATCAGGGTGTTGTACTGGATTACCCGCTTGAGATCCGGCACAAGGATGGAAAAATCACGTCTGTCCTGTATAACGCAACGGTCTACCGTGATGGAACAGGAAAAGTGCAGGGTGTCTTTGCCGCAGCACGGGATATCACCGAGCGTAAGCGGGTGGAAGATGCCTTAAAGATGGCAAACCAGAAACTCAGTATCCTCTCTTCCATCACCCGCCACGATATCAATAACCAGCTCGCGGTGCTCACGGGGTACCTCCGCATTCTCGAAAAAAAACAGCCCGATCCAACGCTCATTGTATATTCCCAGAAGGTTGCATCCGCTGCGCAGCGGATCTCTACCATGATCCTGTTCACCAAAGAATACGAAAAACTGGGAGTGGAAGGCCCGGTATGGCAGGATATCGGTAAGATCTCAAAAATGGCAGCTGTTGATCTTTTCCCGGAGAATGTTGATCTCAAAGTAAAAACAGGAAATTACGAGGTCTTTGCCGATCCCATGTTTATGCTGGGTTTATACAATCTTTTTGAAAACGCTATCCGTCATGGGGTGCATGTGACAGAAATCACCCTTCATTTCATCGAAGAGGAAAGCTCAGGCACGCTTATTATTGAAGATAATGGCGTTGGAATACCGGCACCCATCAAAGAGAGGATATTTGAAAGTGGATTCGGTACAAATACCGGATTTGGCCTGTACCTGATTCGTCAGATCCTTCCAATCACCGGTTTATCCATAACAGAAACCGGGACTGAAGGAAAAGGCGCTCGTTTTGAGATCCACCTGCCTCCCGGAACATGGCGAAGGGGTTCGGGTTGAACCATCCAGAGTTACGATGCTGCTGATACCACAGATGTTGAGAATACATAAAGGGGGAAAAGAGGAATGGTATTGAATAAAGCGAGTGAATTGCCGGGGGAAACACATTACCTAGAAAAATTGATGTGTAGTGCGAGAGGGTAAGAGAACATGGTACTTGAACTTTTTTCCTATCAGGACAGTATCCTCAATCCTTTGCTGAAGCTTATTGTTCTTTTACTGTTTGTCATTGCAGTGTACGTGTTTTATCGCTGCCGTTTGATCTACGGGGGAAAATTAAAGTTAGTAGCCACCCTGCTCCTGCTGGGAGGTGTTGCCGGAGTACTGGCGTGGATATTCCGGTACGAGGGGGATTTCTACATCCAGTGGAAATGGGCGGAAAGTTTTTTTTCCCTTGCTTTAGCGATGATCACCCTTGTGATTGCGTATATCGTGAGAATGAAATTTAAAAATGCAATTGCCCTGTTTGGCGGGGAACAAAGCGGGGAGCAGAGATGATGGATCTTCTTGATTATGCGATAAGTCCCCTGAACCCGGCGCTGAAAATCATTACATTCCTGCTATTTGCCGCAGTCTTCCTGATCTATCTTGACACACGAAAATATTTCGGCGGGAATGTGAAATCATTCATTGATTTCCTGTGCCTGTTTGCCCTGTTCATGACAATGGGGTCACTCTTGCGTTATTTCGGGGACGGCACGGACTTTGGTTTTACCAGCGCCTATTCGCTGAGATGGGTCCAGAGTATCTGTTACCTGTTTGCAGGAGTTTTCTATATCATTGCTGCAAAAAAATTACGGACCCTGTTTCCGGGGGTTAAATCATGAGCCAGATCGCAGATGAAATTACCAATATCTTATCCCCGGTCATAGGAAAAGGTCTGGCAACATCTGCAGTTTATATGCAATGCAGGAAAATGGCGATCCTGCCACAAGATCTGTCAGAAGAAAATATTGAAGAATTTTCTGAACAATTCAAAAAAGGTATGCAGATTTTTGCCGGTGAGCAGAAAGCCAATGAAATTGCCACGAAGATCAGGAATCTAAAAAAATAATTTTTTGTTAACCATCAAGTGCTTTTTTTTTAGAACCCCGTTTGTTCATGCACAGGCGGGCTGTTTTTCCGGAGCGAGAAAATATTGCGTTGAATCTTACGCAGATCATTTTTCCCTTGGGCCATTTTTTTTGGATTTGATAACAGGTTCTATTAAAAAAACGAAATCGTTGTGCCCGGTCCAGCGGAGATAATGATGCATCCTCAAGCAGCCTGCGGATGAATCCCCGCTTTAAAAACGCAGCGACTCTCGATAACAAAGCGTATCTACCTGTCATGCATTCTGTTTCAGAAGGATCCCAGAAAATTAAGTGAATTGAAGGTGTTGCAAAGATGCGGGGCGTACGACCGGTCGTTACCATTAAGTCAGCGAAAAAATTTGCCGAGCGGCAGGGTTACCGCTGGGTACCCAACCCGGAACCTGATCTGCCGTACGATGCCATTGCCTACTGCGATCATGATGCCATTATGATCCGGGTCAGGACAGCCCGGCGTTCACCGGGCGAATTCGATCTGTGGGTGGACTTCTTTTCCGATGATTTTGAGATCCTCCGGACCCTGCCAATGCCTGAACATATCAGCCGCGAACTCTGGGTGCGCTATGTCTGGAGCCGGATCTTCCAGCGGTACCGGGTCTTTGGAGACAAGTTGATGGAGATTAACATGGTCGACCAGGAGAAGCCGGTTTTTAATAAGAGGGAAAAAGGCAATCCATTCTTTAAGTAGCAAATCCATCAAAGGCCCTGAAACCAAATAAGCCCTATACGGGCTCCGTTTGGCAAAAAGACCAGGGTCAAATCCGGTTCCAGTGGAAGTGCGTCAACACCTGTGGAAAATAGTCTTTTAATCCGTTATTTTTCGAAAATAAGTGTTTTAATCAGGATAAAACCTGTCAAAATAGCGGGCTTACAACAGCCCCTTTTTTTGGAGGGTATTGCAGGTCGTTTCCCTTATGATTTGCCACCCGGTGCCTGCTATAAGAGTCAAATATTTGTATATTTATAAAAATACCGGGTGCTTTGAGGAGGGGATTCCCAAAAAAGGAATCTGACAGGAATATTTGACAATACGTTCTACGATACTTACCGTAGCCCATTTCAGATAACTGCGGTTGTGCAGGGTTTCATTTCCGTTTCAGCACCGGCTCATTATCAGTAAGAAGTTTCTGCACAAGCGCAGAATCAAGATACGCCCGCACTTCCACAATCCGCCCGTGATCGAACCGGCAGATCCAACAGTACCGGTTTTCGGAATGGGACTCCATTGAGAGCAGTGGAGAGAGCTTCGAGTTCAACTGCTGCGAAATTTCCAGAGACAAGAATATGGGTCACCCGCAACATTACTCCGTCTTTGAGCACCGTGTTGAGCCTCGTGAAGGTGTGGGCGATGAACTCCTGCTTGGTATGGTAGGTGCCGGCCAGCGGGTGGGTTCCCATCACCGTCCAGTCCACATCATCAGCAACGTGCCGGAAGAATGCGTCTGCGTTTCCTGATTCCAGATGAGCGAAAAGTGCCGCCACCTGTTCTTGTGTTATGGGGTTCATGGGGATCACATTTTTTTTTTAATTTAGAGATTTATTATCTCTTCAAGACCATTGAAGTGCTTGTCGCCGCTCAGGATTTTCAATCCGTGCAACCGGGCGGTTGCAAGGATCATGCAGTCCACAGCTCCCATCTTAGTTTTCCCTTGGCATTGCCCGAGTTTGATTGTACCTCCAAGCATTGCAATCTGGTTGTCAACCGGAATAACCTCCACTTGTTCTGTGATCTGGTTGATAATTGAGATGGCACTTTTTAAATCCTTGAGTTGTTCGATCCGGTAACGGAGCTCATAGATTGTTAATGTTGAAATGAAAAGGTCCGGATTATTAAGGATGACAGTGCGTACACGTTCCCCCTGCTTGGATCCCATCATCATCTCAATCCATGCCCATGTATCAACAAGGATACTGGGAGCGGTCATCCTCATCCTCCTCTTTTACTTCCCGGTCATGGTCGCGGTAGATTGCTCGAATATCCAGGTCAGGGAAGATGCCGAAGAGCGAGCTGAGCGGTTTAACCGGTATGAGTTCGATGTGCCCCTCTGCCTCCCGTACCTTAAACCGGTTTGATTCGAACCGTTCCCGGATTTTTTTGGGAAGCACCATCCGGCCGGTTGCGTCAACGGTGATGACCGGGCCGGTGTCCCACAGGTATTCTGCCAGCGGTTCACTAACGCCAGAATTTTTTTTGGATTTGCCGGGTTGCCGGATCTTTTGTTTCATAGGGGTTCCTCTTACAGACATATGGAGTCTATGGTAAAATAAAAATTTTGGTAAAAATAAAAAATGGTAATAAATATTATTGGAAATTTATCTTCTGGAAAAGAACAGTGTTTGTCATATCTCCATCATTTCCCCACAGAGACCTATAGCGATGGATCAATTGTGCAAGAGCTGCTTGCACAAACTACCTGGTATCATCATAACGCCCTTCCCGATAAGGTGAAGGACGCAAAAAAGCGTGAGTGGTAAATCTGCGTGACGAGCCGTTTCTCTTGATCGGTCTTTGCATGGCTCATATGTTTGTGCAGTTCCAGCATCCCGGTAACAAGCGAACAATACAGCCTCACACACTTTCTCCGCTTCCGGGTTATCTTTTAATAGATTATGACGAAACACTCACTATAGTCTGAATACCATGTCACGCACTTCTGTTGAAGTATCTATCGCGCCGGATGTCTTTCGGTGGCTGTGTGGTACTTCCGGGTGGCTGGCAAAGGACATTGCCAAACGCATCGAAGTTCCGGAAGAAGATGTGCGGAGCTGGTACGAAGGAAAGACCAAACCTATTTTACCGTTGACAAAAGTCGAGAGGCTCTCTGAGGCATTCAAACGACCCCTTGCAGCCTTTCTGCTCTCAAAACCCCCGGAAGAAATAAAATTACTTCCGGATTTCCGGAAACTTCCCGGTGTTCACGGTGATTTTTCAAAGGAGACGCATCTTGCGATCCGGAAAGCCTGGAGATTGCAGAATGTCCGCAGCGAGCTGATGGAGAATCTCGGTAGTGATGTGCGTATTACCATCAAAAATCACACTATTCAGGACGATCCAGAGACTGTTGCCAATAATGAAAGAGTAAATTTGCCGGTAGATTTAGCTCAAATTAGTACCAGCACTCCAACAAAACTCTTCCAAATCTGGAGAGACTGGTTTGAACAAAAAAATATTATGGTACTCCAATTGAAGATGCCTGTTGAGGACGCACGGGGTTTTTCACTCACTGATATTGAACCATTTGTGATTGTTGTCAATGAATCTGATGCACCGAATGCGAAGATCTTCACACTCTTTCATGAATACGGGCACATTCTCTTAAACGAATCCGCAGTATGCAACCGGGACAGTGATGTGATAGACGATACAAGGATTAAAAAGATTGAATACTGGTGTAACCGGTTCGCTGGAGCATTTTTAGTTCCGGAAGATTTTCTGAAAAAAGAGTTGGATATTGAGAGACTTATCCAGACAACTCATTATTCCAGAATAGTCGCATCGATTGCAAACAAGTTGAAGATCAGCAAAGAGTCTGCCCTGATGCGACTGCTCACTCTTGACTATATCAGCCCATCCGAATTCAGAGCCGAACGGGATAAAATCCGGGCGGATGCTGCGTTACTGAAAGAACAGATAAGAGAAAAACAAAGTCAAAGTGCTAAAAAAAGTGGACCTGCAATATCTCTCGATCAAAAGTGCCTTAACGAAAAAGGGCATCGTTTCGTCTCACTGGTATTGAAAAATTCCGATCTCGGATATATCACAAGCCGTGATGCTCTTGATTATCTCGATATCAAAATGAAAAATCTGGAAAAGCTTCGGGCAGAATCGTGAGTGTCTGAATGCACGAGACTGAAAATCTGTATATTATTGATACTTCTTCTCTCATTGAATTGCAAAGACGTTACCCTTCTGATATTTTTCCCAGTGTCTGGGAGCATATACATGATCTCGCAATCGCCGGGAGACTGATTGCTCCCATAGAAGTAAAAAAGGAACTTCTTGAAGGGTAGGATATCTTGCTGCAATGGGTAACGGATCACGATTCTATTTTCAGGGAATTCGATGAGGATATCATCGTGAAAACCCAGGAAGTCTTAAGCCGATTTCCCCGGATTGCAGATTCCGAATCTGATAAATTATACCATGCAGATCCCTTTGTTGTCGCTTTAGCATTAGCAATGAAGGAACAACCTCAACAAACCCTGATAAAATACAGGATTTGCGTTGTCACTAATGAAAAAGGAAAATTAATGGGGAATCCCAAACTTCATCCGAATAATATGAAAAAGATCCCGGATGTCTGCTCCCACTATGGCATTGACTGTATCGATCATTTCGGATTGTTCAGAGTAGAGAATTGGCTGTTTTAATTAAGTAGTTATTACTTACCGACGCTCTCCTCCACCACCGCAATCTCATCCGCCGTCAGCCCGTATAACCCGTACACCAGCGAATCGATCTGCCGGTCGGTCGACTCGATCTCCTGCGTGACGAGGCGCTTCTCCTGATCGGTCTTGGCGTGGCTCAGGTGTTTTTGCAGCTCCAGCATCGCACCAACGAGCGCAACCATGCGATCGTGCCGGGCTTTGTCATCCGGCTTGTCGAAGTCCGTAGTATAAATTGGAAGTGCTGCTATCCGCTCCCATACGGGTGTTTTCTTTTTTTCCGGTGATTCATCTGAAGTAACATAGAAAAAGAACGCACTCAGTTGGCTGTTGAGCAACGCAAGCAGGTAGAGGCTGGAGTGACAGATGAACCGGGTATGGCGGTCCGGAATTGCACCTTCTGCATCAAACGTAAACACCGGAAATTCTCCGGAAACGTGGAAAAATATCCGGAACTGGTCCCGGTCAAAGACGCCCGGCTCGCAGAGGCACTCCCACCAGAAATCGCCCTGGTGCTTACGCTCCTTTGCCCGCTCTGCAAAAGGTTTCAGGTGACGGGCAATGGCCGGATATTTCTTCTTTAACCATTGCCAGCCTGCCTGATCACCTGCGTGGGAGGTTGTAAAGCCCTGCGGAATGAAAATTATGAAACGTGACAAAGGAGGTGAACCGTACCGGACAATCTCTCCTGCGGAAAGGAACGGACGGATCAGTGATTTGCTCTTTAAGGATGCCTCAATAAGCTCTTTTCTCTGGCGGGCATTGATCACAAACGCCTCATCCAGCCCGGTAATAATCCCGTGGTGAACCCGGCCGATCACCACTTCCTTAAGAGGTTTTCCGGCACTTTCAACTTTTCTTTTAAGATCCTGCACCCGTGTATCGCGGAGCGTCCAGCCCCCAAAACGTAATACGGTTTGATCGAGGGGGAAGCGGCTCATACGATACTGCACTTCAAGCGGTTGGGTGCTGTTAAGAACCAGAGGGGCGGCAAAAAAAGTGTGAGAAGGCAGACGACGGGTGATCCGGATTACGCAGAGCGAGGGGTGGAGTTTATCCTCCGCTTCAGTACCGGAATCTGCAATATCTTCGATCTGGTACTGGAGCAGGTACTTTCGTACCGGAAGGCCGGATTTGGCTCTGAGCCAGCGATTACCTCCAACACAGCCAAGCGTCCCGCCCGGACAGAGAAGCGAGAGTCCACGCTCGATAAAATAAGCAAAACGATCCGCCTGCTGATGATATACGGAATAATGGCGCTGGAAATACCGGTGCACCCACTCGTGAGGCTGGAGAGGGCCATCCGGCAGGTTGCCGAGCACTGCGCTAAATCCACCTGCCCGCAGCACTTCAGGAAATGAACTTTTCCAGTCGAGAGGATTGATCCGGTGCCGCTCATGTGCAGGGGAAAATGCGATCGACTCCTCATATTCAACATCCTCAGCAATAAGGGAATTTCCGCACAGGATATTCCGGTCCAGTGCCCGGAATACCGATCCTGCGAAACTCATGAAGTTTTCCGGCAGGGTTTTTGCCCGTTCACCGTTGCAGAGTTCAAAAAAGAGGAGCATCTTTGCCACAGCAACGGCATGCGGATCGAGATCTACACCGTGGAGAGAGGCAACGAGATGTTTCTGTCGCGTGGATAGCGTGTGCCTGCCATTGCCGGAATGGTTGAGGAGGTTTTGGTATGCACAGAGAAGGACCCTCCCTGAACCGCACGCCATATCGAGCACACGGACGGGAAGCATCTCGCCCGGGTTCCGGTTTGCATACACTCCTGCAAGCGACTGGCAAACCATGAAGGTAATCATTTCTGCTGATGGGGTGGGTGTTTTCAGAGACTGGATAGCGTCGCGGGTCTCGATAACAACTGCCTGGTGGGCAGCAGAGCGGCGGACCGCACGGGTGAAGTGCTGATCAAACACCTCTGCGATCATTGCATTGGAGAGGGTATCGAAATGATACTGCCGGTCGGGTTCACAGAGATGCAGGAGAATCTTTTCTATCACCCGCACTTCAGGAAGCACCGGGTCCGTTGCAGTCATCTGATGACGGCCGGTTACAGGAGTCTCTTTCCACGGATCTTCGCTCTCTAAAAATAATTCTGAAACAGTAGAGAGGGGATCTATTGCATCATGGATTTTCTGGAGAGTTCCGGCCGCTATGAGCCTGCGATCTTCTGCAATACGCAGGAAGATGAAACGACCGATGATCCGGTTTGTCGCTGCCGCAATCGTGTCGCTAGTTAAACCGTGATTATTCCGGGCAATGCTGCGGGCGAGCTCTTCACGCCAGCAGTTGAGATCAGATAAAAAGAAGTTCGCGTCTCTTGAGAGAGTTCCGGCTGGCGATGATTCAATGATTGCCGGTGTTTTTTTGTGCGGCATCAGGTTACTCGTCTCACTTGTTGATAGTTAAGCAGGGTTGTATGCATCTGCCTTTTACTTTTTTTTATCACTCTGCATCATTCGTTTACCAGAAAAAAAAGATGCCTGCCACTCTGCTCATACCGTCTTTTGGAACTTATCGGGTGGAACAACCATCTCGAACCGGGCACCCTTGCCCGGCTCACCATTCTCTGTGATAGAGATACCCGTAATATCGAGAATCTCCCGGCAAATCGACAATCCAAAACCCGTGTTCTTCCCAAAACCCCGCGAAAAGATCTTCTCCTTGTCTTCGGGGGCTACTCCGGCACCATCATCTTCGCATACGATGATCCGGTCCGCATTGCATGCCTCAAAAGAGAACCGTATTGTCGCGATCCGGTCCCCGCCATGTCGGATTGCATTGTCTATCAGGTTGAAAAAGACTTTGACAATAAGCGGATCGGCAAATACTTCTATGCCGGGAGGAAGATCGTTTTTGATCGTGACCTGGTCGGGGATGACACCTTTTTCTGCACTGTTCGCAAGAGCAGAAAGATCCTGCCAGACAGGAACTCGTATACCGATCTTCTCGTAATCTTTAGTGAACCGGATCATGGCAGTGATCTGGCTGCTTGCTTTTGCGATATGGGAGAAATATTCTTCAAGAGAAGGATTGGGAATTTCTCCGTGTAACAATTCTACATACCCGTTCAGTATCAGAAGCTGATTATTGATGTCGTGGCGGGTGATACTTGAGAGCAGATTGAGCTTTTTATTTGCTTCAGCAAGGGCTTTTTCCACCCGTTTTCGTTCCGCATTCTCCTGTTCAAGGGCCAGGTTTGAGTTTTTGAGATCATTTGCTGCCATGACCAGCTGTTCATTCGATGTAACCAGCTCCTCGTTGAACGCATTCAGTTGCTCGTGAGCATCCTGCAGTTCCTGGTTATTATTGATGGCCGCTTCGTAGGTGGACAGGAGGATATTGAAGATCCGTAAACGGCTTGCAGAGATCACGTACGTGGTATTGGCAACGGTCACTTCAAACACGGGAAGTAATTCATCCGGATCTGGTTTTTCGAGATGGGATAAGATAGCGCGAATGCGCGAATGGATATAATCCGGCTCGAAAGGTTTGATGATAAAATCATCAGCCCCGGATGCCAGCCCTTTGATCACATCCTCCGGATTAAAAAGCCGGGTAACAAGAATAACCGGGATATCTGAACTCTTCTTATCCTGCTTTATCCGGCAGCAGAGCTCATACCCATCCATGCCGGGCATGATGATATCCGTGAGTACCATCATAGGACGAACAACCGCGATCTGTTCCAGGGCCTCGCAGCCATTCATCGCAAGAACCGTGTGGTAGCCTTCGCTTTCAAGAATAGCCCGTAGATAATCAGCCTGCGTCCGGCTGTCCTCAACGATAAGGATCGTTCCTGTATCTTTTTGAGAACCGTGGGGCGCTTTTCGGTACACAACCCCGTTTGAGTCGGTTACATTGTGAAAAACAGGAGTATCAGACATATACAGGTTGCTCTTTGCAAGAGATCTCTATTACTGGTTGATAAAAAGGTGGCGATTTCCACGCAAACGATTTTCCTTCCTGTGGCATGAGGGTGCCGGGAGTATGACCCTGACAGCAATAAAGATCAAAAGCGATCGGGATATGGCAATGATGGACGGGAACATACTCCGGCAGATACAGGATAGTCTTCATAAAAACCAAAAAAGAAAGTCCGTTAAAACCCAATCCCCGCTTCTCCGCTGCTCTCACCCGAGGGCTCCTTTGACGTAACCATGAGCATCAGCACAATGCCGATGATCTCCAAAACCATGCAGAACAGGAATGCTGCATCAAATGCACCCGCGAGATCCGTTGAAGACACGGCATGGGCAGATACTTTTGCAAGCTGGGGTCCGGCTGCAATCGTGGCAACCAGCATCACAACAGCAACCCCGAGCGATGATCCGAGATTGGTCATCATCTTGACAAGACCGCTTGTAGATCCACGGTCTTTTACCGGACACTCACCCATCACTGCGCTGTTTAACGGGGAGAACGCAATACCGGTTCCCGCACCGAGTAAGAAGAGGTAGATACCAATGTGTCCCACGCTCGTTTCGGCAGATATGGTAGAAAGGAGGAACAGGGCAACCGCACAGAGGACAAAGCCGGTGATGATCGGTTTTTTTGTCCCGATCACATCTGATATCTTTCCTGCAAGAGGGGCAGTCAGGATCATGCCGACTGGCAACGTGAGCAGGATCGTGCCGGCATTACCTGCCGGGATCTTTTTTACCATCTCAAGGTAAAAGGGCATGATGACCATGACACCGGCCATTGCCATCTGGATCAGCATCACGTTCACGTTCTGGAGCGAGTAGGCCCGGTTGGCAAAGAGGCTGGTATTGATCAGCGGCTCTTTTCCACGGCGTTCCTGCACAATAAAAAGAACCCAGAAGATGGCCGATATCACAAGAGCAAACATTCCGATTTGGGGGTCGCTGCCCTGCACGGTAGTAAGACCAATGATGAGCGAGCCCAGTGCAATAAAGATCAGCACAACACCAGGGATGTCAATCTTTGCTTTCGGGGTCACAGGTGCCATATTCGGGAGGATGTGCATGCCGAGAATGATCGCAATGATTCCCACCGGCAGGTTCACAAGGAAAATGTACTGCCAGCTGAATGCGCTGGTGAGAAAACCACCAACAACCGGGCCTAGGGCTGCGCCTAACATGGTGAACATGGCAACAATGCCAAGCGCCTGACCCCGCAGCGAATCAGACAGGTACGATGTGACCATGACGGCCCCAAGCGCTGAGATGACTGCTCCACCTACAGCCTGGATCATTCTCGATGCAATGAGCATGCCGATTGACGGGGATAACCCACAAAGGGCAGACCCTACAGTGAAAAGAGCAAAACCGCCAAGGAAAAGATTCCGGTACCCTTTCATATCCCCAAGGCGCGATGCTGCGAGCAGGAGGCTGACAAGGACGATGAGATACGCATTGAGCACCCATGATGCCATGACAGTGGAGATGTCTAAGGATTTTGCAATATCAGGAAGTGCAATATTCACAATCGTGGCATCGAGACCGGCCATGAATGAGCCGAGCGCGATAACAAGAACGATCATCAGGTCTTTTGAAGACATTTTCTGGGGAGATGAACTTTCACTCATGCATATCAGAACCCGTTAAGAGGAAATTGGTTTTTTTCCCCATAAGAATGCTTCCTAATGGGGTCTTTTGTTCAGGATACCGGAATAAACGGAATTTTTTCGGGGATCTTTTCGTTAATGATACTATTTGGAATAACCCCCTATGATTCGTACGTTAAAAAATTTTTTAATAAAATCTTTTTTAAAAAAGCAGAAGGAGTTTTTTCCTACAGCACTCGTTTTAAAGAATTGATCGCGATACGCGAAGGTTCGGCATCATCTATGTAAATCAGTTCGATCTCATTGTTTGAAACAATAGATCCATCGCAATGTCCGCTGCCATATTCTACGATTTTTAAACTCTTTCCGTCAGGACCAATGACCCCGGCAAACCCCTCAGTTCTCGTTGAGCTATTCTTTAAGACAAAGATCATCTGACCGGAGAACAAACGATCTTTTTGTTCGGTGATCACCAGTGTCTGACCGGAATGGGGAACTTCCATGTACCCCTGCCCCTCCAGATAACCTTTCATTGAACCGCTCCAGTTCCCGATCAGGTTGGGACTTACTGCTGCTGCCGGTGTTGCGGTATTAACCGTGGTACACCCGGCACATACTACAATAAGAAACAGGAAAACTCCGCACATGATCCATTTCATACTATTCCATTTACATCAATTGTGGTAAAGATTTCTATGTGGCTTTTAGTTTTCCCGTATATTGTATAGGGTAAAGTGACGGTGCTAGAAGTCGCTCATCAGTGTAAAGAGCTTTTGCACATGTCATACTGAACCAATCCGGGCTAAAAAAACTCCGGCACGAGATAATTATCGGTTACCATTGAACGGAAGGACACAGGTACATAAGAAACGGTATTTATAAATCAAAAGGGCGATGACGATCGTTCATACAAAACACATACCGCCCGTATCGGACAGACCGCCATGCCCACCACACCGGAAGACGAACAAAACGCAAACCTCTCTGAGCTGCATAAGCCCCGTGGACCGGTCAATACCAGCATACGCATCACCCCCTGGCAGGACTGGGAAGAGATTGGCCGAAGGGAGCGGGGAGTCCAGCTGCGGCAGATAGTAAACGATGTCTTCTGCGAGCAGGTGATGGGGACACTTGCCCTCCTGCTCATCCCGATCCTTCTCCTTTCTGATTTTGCCAGCCTCCCTGCTGCCCTCACATCCTTTCTCTCCATTCTTGATGTCGCCATCTGGCTGTTCTTCATCCTTGAGTATGTCTGCCGTCTTATTGTTGCAGAAGATAAGTGGAAGCATTTCACCTCTCCTTGGAATATTCTTGATCTGATCATCATCGGTGTACCGGCAATTGCACTGTTCATCGGTGCAGGGTACGGGATCGCCAGCTACTTCCGGGTGCTCCGCGTCATGCAGGCAGCACAGATCCTCTTTCGTGGGGGAAAAACAGTCAGCCGGCATTTCGCACAAAAAACATCCGACCAGGATGATGATGGGCAGGGAACAGGCATGCGGGTCCGTTCTCTTTCCCTTGCTGTACCAGCACCGGCTGACGGATCCAAACTGTCAGATCCGGTCTGGCAGCCCGTAACGATCAGCAGTACGGCAACCAGTCTTGACCGGAACGATCAGTGGCTCGATTTCTCTGGATTAAGCCGGGAAGACTTTTCTACCCTTTCCCGGATCTCCGGTATCCCTGCATACCTTCTGGATGCGAAACTCCGGGAACATGCCTACACACGGGCGGATTTTAGCGGGAAAATTACCACGATCTTTGTAAAAATCCCACGGCTCGTGCGGGAACCGGGTACCGGCAGCACATGGCAGTTCTCCTGGGACGGTGTACTTGTCGCCTATGACCATGACAGCGTAATGACCTTTGCCCGCACCACGCTGCCGCTCATTGACAGGGTGGCCATAACTGCAGGAACAGAAGACATCGCCCTGACCGGCCCGGGGATCCTCTATCTCATTGTGCGCGATGAGATGGGCACGATGGAAGACCTGATCATGGCAGCAGAAGAACAGCTGGTCTACCTTGAAGCCCAGCCTATGAGCCGGCTCCCCTCAAACTTCTTATCCATGATGTACACTGACCAGAAGGCAATGAGCCGGATCACGTCAGGACTGCTCCACACCAAGACCGCGTTAGAAGAGTGCTGCGATAATATACAGGAAATTTCCGGGAAAGACACACCGGAGGAAGGCAGGCTCCGTTCCTTAATCGACCGGTGCTCCCTGCTCTCCGATAACGCCCAGCATGTCTCTGATTCCTTTGCGTGGATGGTTGATTTCTACTTAAACACAACATCGTTTTCAATGAACCGGGTGATGAAGATCCTCGCAGTCCTCACCGCACTTACCATGGTCCCGGCTATTGTCGGGGGGCTTTTAGGAATGAACCTGATCGGCAACCCGTGGCCGGCAACCCTGTTGCAGATGGTCACGATCGTGGGACTCGTGATGGTGCTGACCGCATGGGTGTACTTCAATCTGGGCTGGCTCAAAAGGGATTAACACAAAATGGGATGATGATAGATGCAAAACAACGAGCAGAAAAAAAATGGCACATCGGTAACGTTCCGGACGATCGCTCATTTCTATGACTCTGATGATCCAACGCCCGAGAACAACCGGGAGTTGTCCGATCGTGCTGAGACCGAGATCTTTCATCAGGTCCTTTCTGTACCGAAAGGAGATGATAAAGAGATGTGTAACCATTTAGAGATCATAATCCCGGCATCCGAGCTGACACCGGACCGGCAGACCGCGATCATCTCTGCGATCCGTTCCCATTTCCGGCTCCGGGCAGTCGGGGTGCAACGGGATATGAAACTTACGCAAAAGGTCGGCCTTCGCGAGTTCCGGCTGACAATTGCCGTCTGTATTCCCTCATTTATCGGCATTGCCATCTGTTCCCAGTTCAAGGGAAATCCCATATCAGAAGTCTTAGAGAACGTGCTGGTGATCTTCTGCTGGGTTACGATCTGGCAGCCATTCCAGTCGCTGGTATTCGATCGCTGGACACAGTCTAAGACGGCGTTGGTGTACCGGAAGATTGCAGATATGGAGATCAGCGTGAGGGCGGGGTAATCGCATTTTTTAAGAGCTACGGTAAAAAAATCCAAATTTTCTTTTCACAAACTAAGTGCAGGATATTATTAAATCTCATGCCATCGTTAATCGATGTTGATTATCTATGGAACCTGAAATTCTCACAAAAGGCGGACTTTTAGCCCGCGGTATTTTTGCTGTGATCATCGGTATACTCTGCTTTACGCTTCCCGTGGGGATGCAGGCAGTCTTTGCCTATATCATCGGGATCTTCTTATTGATCATCTCGCTTGTCACTGGTGCTATCTCCCTCAGCGAAGACGGCAAGGTGCACTGGGGGGTACTCATCCTCTCGATCATCGGTGTGGTCATTGCACTCCTCATGTTCATGTCGCCGTTTGCGATGTTTGTTGCCTTAACCCTCCTGATCGCCGCATGGGCGATCATCACCGGTATTGCGGAACTGGCTATTGCATACTCCTTAAAGGATCTGCCATTCCGGGTTCTGCTGGGCATCAGCGGGTTCTTCTCCGTTTTATTCGGTATCCTGATAGGCTTTGCCCCGCTACCAAAAGAGGGATCGCTTGTCTTAATCCTGCTGGTGGGCATCTACTGCCTCTTCATAGGTATCATCAGCATCGTTGCCGGCCTGTTCATGAAGAAAGGCGAAGCCGTGGTCACGTACTGATTCCAGTGAACATATCCCGATTTTCGGGATCAGATCTTTCTTTTTTTCTCATTTTGTCATTCCGATGGTGAGTTGGGCATAACAATAACCCGGCGGGAACGAACCGGTTAATGGTTGGATGACAAAGGCAGCAAACGTGCGAATCCTTAAAAAAATCTTGCCCGGCACATTGGGGAATGCACACTTGATGATCCGGCAGAGGTGGATGCAGGGGGACCCCTCAGGATCTAAGAAGGGTTCTGCCTTTTTAAGTGATCTCAGATCATAAGGACGGATCCACAAGAGACAATCAGAACGGTAGATTTACGGGGATTTTTTATTCCCCGGATACCCGGATACAATTTCAATACGATCCGCAGTCACTTTTACCAAAAAAAAGGATCGTTTTTTTCTAAGCAGTCAGGAGATCATTACTTGGTCTTTCCCAAACAGTCAACGTACGGTGCGATAACCATGAGGATGGCACCTGCAAAGAGAAGGAACCAGGCGTACCCGATGCTGATACTATCCGCTGCCAGCTTTCCAACAATCGCAATATTTTTGATATCGTTGATATTGGACATTCCCATTGAGATGAAAACAACGAGAATGATCAAGGCAGCCGCCCCAAGACCCTGCGCTTCCGGGCACTTTTTCATAACAAGGAGGACGATGGCAAGAAGGGCAATGATGATCAATGCCCACCCGGAGATCGCAAACCCGGCGGTTAAGAATGTAACCGTCAACAGGGTTTGTCCAATCAGGCTCACCGAATATAATGGAACGAAACATCCAATGATGAGAAGAACTGCCCCAATAATTCCCACAATCTGAGCTTTTGAAGCTCCACAAATACTACAGTTTTCCATAGGTTGCTTTTCGTTTTTGTGAATTAAAAGATATGTTTTTTTATGGGCATCTGCCGGATTTCTGAACTGGAACAGATTTGGCAGTGGTAAAACCGGGATCCAAAACTGCCCTTTCACTTCCCAAAACCCCCGCCAATCGTTTACTCAACCCATCCACCCGATCTTCCCTCCAAACCGCTCCAAACAGGCCGGTTTTATCCCATGCAAAATCTCCGGAATCCCGTATAAAGCCTAAAACATGACCTTTTGAAAAATACCCCAAAAAAACCCGCTTAACAGGCCGGTTGAAAAATTCCCGTTCCGGGCAATCAGGGGCTGAAATGCCACCGGATTGACATTTTCAGGGTCATGACAGGGACCAGGTCATAGCAGGTGATCCAGTACCTGATTTGTCTGGTTTTTAATACAAAAAAAGGTTTGACTTTTTTTGATTTTTGTCTGATTTTCAATAATTATTAAAAAATCATTTGGCCATGAACAAACGGTCCACATACGGCGCTGCAACCACAAGGATTGCCCCAGCCAGAAGAACGATCCAGGCATAACCAAAGGAAAAAAAGCCTGCCGCAAACGATGCAATAGCTCCCATATCCTTGATCCCGTTATACCCACCAACCGCATCTACGAAAAATACAAGGATCGTGAGGAAGACTGCTATCCCGGCACCCTGGGCTTCCTTAACCATCTTTGCAAAGAAGAGACCAATGATGACAAGCGCAGTGAGGATCAACGCTCCACCGTAAATATTAAATCCGGCTGTCATAAACGTGACCGACCGGGTTCCAAGAATTGGAAGGGTAACGGAAAATAACGGTACGAAACATCCAATGATAAGAAGGATGGCACCGATCATTCCCGCGATCTGGGGCTTTGAGATTCCACAAATACTACAGTTTTCCATGCGGTTCATTTCATTTTTGATTATTAAAAAGTATGGGTTTTTTACACTGGATTTGAACGGGGATTGCGGCTGATTGCTTTTGTTCCGTGAGACTGATACAAGAAAACTAAAAATGCTACAAATTTATTCCTGCGGTTCGATCCTACTGGCAGGCGCTCATGAAGGGGATGGCGAGGTTATTGTACCAGAACATGAGCCGGGTATGATCACGCATTTAAAAGCAGTAAAATGTTCACTCGCATCTGGCAACCGGAATCCCTGAACCGCAGGCTCTTTTAAATCACAGGGCCACACGCAAGGCGGAATTACAGGAGAGAGGTTCACCTGCGATACGGGGGCTGGCAAACTACCGGAAAATTGTCCCGTAATGTCATAGAGAACCATCTTTTTCTTAAACGATTGTTCCGGGAAGATATGGATTGTTTCTGAAATGATCTTTACTACCTGACCATCCACCACAGTCACAGTATAAAATGTCCCCGCCGAATAATTCTGGTTTTTTACACCCCCCGGTTCACCGTTCTGGTAATTGGTCAAATCCTCGATCACCGGAAATCCGCTGATATTTTTAACCCGGATGAGTTTTCCGTGTATATGTCCGGCAAGGATGATGGTTGGCTGCACAATTAACTGCCGTTCGATATCTTTTCCAAGGGTTGAGAGCGTGCCGGTTTTTCCCATGTAGTAGTGCGTAGCGATAATGGTGAAATTATGCGACCTGTTCACTATTGCCTGGCGCAGTGCGGTAAATTCCTGCGGTGAAAGGGATTTGTCTACATAGTTAATGCCCACAAAGTCGAAATCATGTAACGAAGTCACGTAATTGCCCTTCTCTTCGCCCGTATACATGGAATAATATTTGTAATTCTTTCCATAGTTCGTGTCATGGTTGCCGGCCGTTACGTACAGGGGTATGTTTGTCATATTCCGTGCATGGGAATACGCGTCCCACTCGGATTTTTTATCCCAGGTATTTACAAGGTCTCCGGTAAGGATGATGGCCGAGATATTGTATTGGGTTTTTATTGATTCAAGGTATGAGAAGGTGAGATCATAAGTATCCGGATAATGGGTGGCCAGATTCTGGGTGTCTGAGATGTGGACAAAGGAGTAGGTGGTGGTGCCGGGGGAAAGAGCGGTGGTTAAGGGGACCAGCAGCAGGATGAGCCCGGTGATTATTATTATTTTGAAAAATTCTGTGGTTTTCATTTCAGAGATCCCAAATGAATTGCGATAGAGATCTGAGAGGATTTCAAGACGATCATTTCATTATGAGTATCGTGCCAGGGGTTTTATTAAAACCCGGCAAAAACCCGGATCCCTTCATTCTTCTCTCTCCACAATATACCCCTTGATTGCAGTTAAGGTCGTGCTGTCCATCATCACCGAGAAATCAAGGTCAACAACAAAGACCGGAAATGCCCCTGCAAGAGAATTCCGCTTTAGGATAAAAATCTTTGATTCGAGCAGGAGTGCACTCGTCTCAATGGGGTTCTCATCTGCATCTGAATTTTTTTGCCGGGCCATGTTCTCCCGGTCAAGGAGCTCTTGCAAGGATTGTTCCTTAAAGTCAAAGATCCGATCTGCCATTGACCTGCTGGTAAAACCGTGGATATACCTGACGATAAAATACTGGCTGACGGCAAGGATCGCAAGAAGGCTGAACAGGTGCCCGAGCTGCGTCAGTTCTGACTGGTTTAAAAAGGCGTTTAAGGTAACGCCCGGCAGATAGATCATGGTGGTCAGGAACAGGAATATTGCTAACAAAAAACCAAAGATGAACATACCGGTAACCAGCTGGGGCGGCAGTTTCTGCCTGCGAAGGGTACGTTTTGCGTTTTCAACTTTATTGACATAGGACGTTGAGAAGGGTTCCATCTTCCAGACCAGCAGGTAAAAGATGACAATGATGGCACACTGGGTGATGACAATGATCATGGTTCTGAGCGGAAGTCCCCGGGTAAAATGGAAGAGAGCAAAAACAATATCAATAGAAAATATCAATCCGATTCCCAGCGACAGGGTCCGGCTGTTTAAGAAGAGGGCGTTGATGAACAACCGGGTAAACCGGGTGGTGCCTGAGGTTACCCCAATCTCTTTAAGCCACGTATGAAACCGTGAAAGGTCCGCTGTCGGGAGATTGGCGTTTTTAAAGTTTGTCGGTATAAGAAGTGAGAAAAAATAGAACATGTTGAGGTAGAAGCTGGCCGCAATAAACAGCCCGAAATAATCGGGGCGGGCTGAAAAAAAGATTACATTGGTAAGAACACACACGAGAAGAACAAAAAAATGTATTGCCTTATGGCTGGTTGTGGTCATGAGTTCAGCACGGTTTTTCTGAACTGTCAGTAGTTCATCCTTAATGATCTGTCTGAAGGGATGATCAGGAGGGGGTTTTGTGGTAATTGTGCCATCAGCCAATTTGTGTCACCGTGTCGATAGGTAATTCACTACTTTTGGTTGTATGAGCATTAAACATAGTGAATTTTTGGGTACTGTTTTTTTAATTTTGTAAAAGGGATCTGGTCGGTGACTCCAGATCGGCTGCATAAAAAAGTATGATAGGTCTAATCTTTACCCTTCATCTGGTAAATTTTAATGATCCCTGCGCAGGACTTACAGGTATAGAACTCATCCTTCCAGCAGGCATCGCACGCCCAGCGCCCACAGAGAACGCACTGGCGGAGATCAGAGACAGGGTGAGGCGTAGAGCAGAGATCGCACATGTACTGGGCAAAGCTATGCGGATCCTTTAAAGGGGGTTCCCCCTGCTTTCGCATCACCGTGATCTCTTTTTTAAGATCGGTGAGGAGATCGGGGGTATCCTTACTTTTTGGCGGTTCCTTTCTGGGCAAATTCTTTTTCCACAGTGTCAAGGCGTGCCTCCAGATTTGAGAGGGTGGTCTGCATCCCGGATTCATATTTCTTTAATTCAGCGAGGCGAACTTCATCGTTTTCGATCTCCCTGAAGTGCTTTTCCTTGAACTGCTGGAGTTTTGGATGGGAGACCAGCTGCCATTCCTCAACCATGCTCTGGAACCTGCGGTCAAGGTACTCATCCACCCGGCTCTCCACCGGACGGGCAAGCGAGATGTCTCCTTTTGCGCCACGGATAAAATAATAGATCAGGAAAAGAAGGGCACACAGAATAACGACAATAACGACGAAAGTCAATAAGTCCATATCAGACCAACCCCTTAAGTTTGCCTGCACGGTTTTCAAGTTCGGTGAGCTTGTCTGAAGCAGTCTGCTCAAATGATTTCAGCTGTGGAATCTCTTGTTCGATTGCCCCCAGTCGGCTCGTAAAATCCATAAGATCTGTTCGAGTCGAGAGATCCCATTCGTCAACGATATATTTCATCCGGCGGTCAACATACGCATTCAGGTAATTGTTCATGCCGATCATAGCGATTTCTCCAGAGAAGATATCAGGTCATCTAACTTTTTCGCACGACCTTCGATCTTCATCTTTCCTGCATAAAGACCGCTGATCTCATTACTCACGGTTGCAAGCCGGGTTTCCAGTTTGTAGAGATCGCTGTCGGTTACAAGATCCCATTCATCGATGATAGCAGAAAAGTTCTTGTCAAAATATACATCAAGCGATTTGTCGAGCGTCGGGATACGGGATTCGATCGTTACGGGTATGTTGGAGAACTGATCCCAGAACGAACCTCCTGTTGCGTTCTGGTTTAAATTCGGGTTGATAACCGGGTACATGGTTTTATTTCACCTTCTTCTCCTGTTCAGAAATATTTCCTAAAAGATTATCCAGTTTTCTGGTCTTTACCAGGTTTTCGAGCCGGTTTAACCGCGTTTCAATAAGTTTTTCCTTTGCGTAGATATTTGTTTCAAGGCTCGTGTTATCATCTTCAACATTTTTTATCTCGGCTGTCTGCTCAGCCGAGAGCCGGGTAAACGAAAAGACCTTTGACTCTTCGTGCGCTTTTAAGAGTTTGAGTTTGTCCTTTTCCAGTTCAAGCTCAGTTGTACGGTTGGCAGTCTTCATGATGCGGATCTCCCGGATAATGAGGTAGATGATCAGCATTGCGAGGACAATAAGGATCCAGGTGATAACTGTGTCGGTGATTACTGCTTCTGTGGCCATGTGTTTTTTTCACCCCATCTGCGGTTTTTTGCTTTTCCTGGTACTACAGTTCATCTTTGGGACCGATTACCTTCTTTACCGTTTTTTTCACTTCTTTGACGGTTTTTGTTGCAGCTTTTCCAACAGTATCGGATGCTTTCTTTGTCTCTTTTTTCACAGTGTCGGCAGTTTTTGCTGCGCCTGCCTTTACATCCACTGTGGTCTTTTTCACCGTCTCATCCAGTTTGCCGGCACTCTTTGAGAGCGATTTGCTGGCATCTGCTGCCGCCTTTTTGATCTTTTCCTGCAGCGGCGGGGTTTTTTTAACAAGGACATCGTCGTCATCGTTAAGGCCGATCGACTTTAAGTCCTCTTCACTCACCCGTACATGCCCAACCCGTACCATGGTATCGGCAATTACCGTAGCGGTGACGGATTTTTTTGTGGTTTCGTTGACCAGATCTACGTGATCCCCTTCCCGTATTCCTAGTTCGGGCAGGTGCGCGAGATTGAGGCGCACTCGTCCCTGACTCGGGAATGCCCGCTTCTTGATGGTTAACCGTACTTCTTTCATAGTGGATAACCTATCCTTGGAAAGGTAAATATCTTACTGAGTTTGCCATTAATCAGGAACTGAACATCATGTTCTGTCATGCAGGAGAGCGAAGAGCCGGGTTAATAGTCTGAATTGTTCTGTACGGGCTCTCTGGTTACGTAATAATTCGGAAGTCTGCACGTTTGGGTAATCGCACTGATGACGGGTTTGTATATTTTTAGAGTGAGAGAATGAACAACCAGCCCACTTCCATCAGCCGTGAGGTAAACAATGTATATTCCAACAGACAATTTTTTAAAACAGGAATGGAGATTAGGAAATGAATACTGCGTTTAACAATAAGATCTCTCGTTCTTTCCGTACTGCTCTTGACTATGTACTCGTTTCCCTGCTGGCATATTCCGGGGCCTATTATCTTACCGGCACGTTACACATTACTTCCACGTTTGCACCGATAGGCGCACTCTGGGCCGTAATCGTCGGGGTATCGGTGATGCAGGAGAACTGGATAAGTACCGTAGAGAAGGCCCGGTTCCAGGTACTTGGCGGACTTGTAGGGGCGATATTGTCGCTGGTTTATTTAAAATTCCTGCCATTCAATCCAATCGGAATGGTGCTCCTGATGGGCATTGCGGTGTTTTTGTGCCAGAGCCTGGGCCGGCCGGATTATTCCACACCTGCTGCTCTCACCGTGGCAGTGATCCTGTTCTTTTCCCATATCAATCCGGAACTCTCACCGATAATGAACGCGGGGCTCCGGTTCTCTGAGGTAATTATTGGCAGTGCGATTGCGATTCTGGTAGTCAGGTTGCTGCCCCATGCAAAAGATCAAACGGTCTAAGGCAGAATCACATTTTATCCAATACGGTCCCGCTTTGTAGCGGTCAGCAACGGTAAATCTCCCCCGGCAGACGGGGGATTGGGCTGCCGTTCCGGATTTATGTGGGATGCATTCCCGTTATTTTCGCTTTGCTCCATTAACCGGCTTGAACGGCAGTGCCTCCACTGAGGATCGTTTGCCGGCATCAGATGCTTCACGGTCCCGATCCTTTTTTCGTTCCGCTAACAGGCGTTCGGTTGTCTTCTGCCCCCGCCCCCGTCCCCTCAGGGATGGTATCGGGTCATCCGGCACTGGTATGACACGGATCGTTTCGCCGTCATCCATGATACTGATATGGGTTTTTGGGGAATTTAATTTCTCATGCCCGGTTCTCAGGAAGAGCTCACGGGACAGTAATTCCGGAGAGAATTTTTTTTAATAAAGCACAAATGCTACTACGAGAGAGATAGTATTATCTTCCCTCCCCCCCTTCCTTCAGACATCGACCCCTGATCCTCAGATCACCGGTCCGACAGGTGATAATGTGGTATTCCTTCCAAACTTGCGGTACATGATGGTTATCTACCGTGGCCACTGGAGACCGATTGCAATCTCGCAGATCTTTGCACTTCTCTATGTCGCGTTTATGATCTTTATCCCGATGCAGGTAATGATCATCATCAACAATTACAAAGATATCGATGCGGCGATACAAAACGCGGTGTTAATAGGCCTCTTTGCAGTCCTCACCGGTATATTCTGTATGGCAAACACGGTCTATGCGGTCCGGATCGCAGAAGCAACCGGAGATTTTATACGAAACGCAATTTTTGCCCGGATCCAGAGCTTCTCGTTTGGGAACCTTGACCGCTCCGCGACCGGTGAACTCCTGACCCGGCTTACCAGTGACGTCTACCAGATCAACATCGGCGTCCAGCTTTCACTCCGAAGCCTGTTGATGGCCCCCTTTGCCATCATCGTCTCTTTAATCCTTGTGGGAATCACGAGCCCCGAACTGCTCTGGATCCTCATTGTCGTCCTCATCCTCTCTACAGGGACATTTGGTGCTGCCATGTACGTGATGCAGAAGCAGTTCCAGGCCCGGCAGGCAAAGTACGATCTGGTCAATAACAATCTCCAGGAGGACATGGCAGGCATCCGGGTGGTCAAGGCTTTTGTCCGGCAGGAGTATGAGATTGAAAAATACCGGATGATCAATGACGGGTTCCGGCAGGCAAACGTCAACCCGCTTCACACCAATGCTATCACCATGCCGGCAGCTCTCTTCATCATGGGACTTGCAACCACCCTTCTCATTATTTTTGGGGCGCCACTGGTTGCCTCAGGAACGATAAAGATCGGGGCGATGCTGGCATTCTTCCAGTACACGTTCATCATCATCGGCCAGATGTGGATGCTCTCCATGCTCATGCCCCAGATAGTCTCAGCTGAGGCCTCTGCCGGACGCTTAAAAGAGATCTGGGATACCGTTCCGGATGTTGTGGACAGCAAAACCGCACGCCACTATACTCCGGAGAATGTGAAAGGAAAAATTGTTTTTGAGAACGTCAATTTCCGGTATGATAAAAAAGGAGAGACAGACACCTTAAAAAATATCAACCTTACCATTGAGCCCGGCGAGACCGTTGCCTTTTTGGGGGCAAACGGGTCCGGAAAATCCACTCTTGTCGCGTTGATCCCCCGGTTCTATGATGTTTCAGGCGGACGGGTCCTGATCGACGGGGTCGATGTAAAAGAGATCCCGCAGGACGATTTGCGAAACATTGTTTCTATCGCACTCCAGAAGGCGTTCCTCTTCTCGGGAACGATCGTTGAAAACATCCGGTTCGGCAGACCCGAGAGCAGCTATGATGATGCAAAAGCCGCAGCACAGGTTGCCGATGCCGACAGTTTTGTCACCACCCAGCAGGACCAGTATGATGCCCGTGTGTCCAGAAAAGGTCAGAACTTTTCCGGTGGCCAGCAGCAACGCATCTCGATGGCCCGGGCATTCACCGTCAAGCCCAGGATCCTGATCCTTGATGATTCAACCTCTGCCGTGGATATTGAAACTGAAGGCAGAATTCTTACTGCAATTCCAAAATTCCTCTCCGGAGTCACCCGCTTGATTGTCGCGTCCAGGGTCTCAACTGCACTTGCAGCTGACAAGATTGTCGTACTTGAAAAAGGTGAGATTGTCGCAATGGGAACCCATAAGGATCTGATCAAAACAAGCCCGCTGTACCAGGATATCTTTGATTCCCAATTAGGCGGACTTAAAAAAGAGGATATCTCATGACCGACGCAGCACAATCTCCTGTAAAAGCGCACAAGATAAAGGCCGGGGCTATCGGGCGGCTCATGAAGTATATCTTCCTTGAGAAGGGCAAGTTCTTTGCATCGCTCCTCTTAATGTTCATCGGGACGTTAACCTTCCTGCTGGTACCGGTTCTTCTCGGAGACATGATCAATAATCTTGCCACCCATGGGAAAGGTTCGGTCATGGACACAGCCTACCTGATGCTTAGTTTGAGTGTCGTTACGTTTGTCTGCCTGTATACAGCGTTCCGATGGATGACCGACGTTACCCAGAACGCCCTGTTCCATCTCCGGCAGGATCTTTTTGAGCACATGCAGAACCTCTCGCTCCGCTTTTTTGACAAGCAGCCGATCGGTGAACTCATGAGCAGGCTCACAAACGACATGGACACGATCAACAACCTTTTCCAGAACCCGTTCAGCCTGACGCTCCAGTCCACGTTCATGCTCATCATCACAATCATCGCACTCATCTTAATAAGCCCGGTGCTTGCCGGTGTCGCAATTGTGATCATCCCGTTGCTTGCCGTGTTCGTTGCAGTCCTCTCCCATGTCTCAAGCCCGTCGTTTTCAATGCTCCAGATCAAACTCGGAGACCTGACCGGAATTATTGAAGAAACATTAGAAGGCCAGCGGACGGTGATCGCAGACCGGCACCAGAAGACTTCATCTTCCCTTGAATCGGGGATCTCCCTTGATGCCAGTCATGCCGGAGCAAGAGCACATATCCTGTCACTGTTCATCAGCCCGCTCTGCCTGATCTCCGCGTTCCTCTCGATCGCCGTAGTCGCAGTCTTTGGCGTGAAGCTGCTCAACGATGGCCTGATTACCATAGGTGCACTCTCGACAGCGATCTCGTTCTGTCTGCTCTTTATCCTCCCGCTCACGTTCATCTTCTTTAACTACAACTTCTGGGTCTCTGCAATCGTTGGTGCGGGGCGGATGTTTGAGATTCTCGATACGCAACCGGATGTAAAAGACAAATCGGGAGCAAAAGCCCTGCCACGGATCAAAGGCGACATCGTCTTTAAAGGTGTGAACTTCAGTTACGTGCCGGGCAGACGGGTGATGAAGGATGCAAACTTTGTTGCAACCCCCGGCATGAAGATCGGTCTCTGCGGTCCCACGGGCGCAGGTAAGAGCACGATCGTCAATATCCTCACAAGGTACTATGACATCGACAGCGGGGAGATCCTTGTAGACGGGATCAATATTGCCGATGTTACGCAGGACAGCCTGCGACGGCAAATCGGCGTAGTGCAGCAGGAGCCGCTGCTCTTTACCGATACCGTGATGAACAATCTCAAATACGCCCGGGACGGGGCAACCGATGCGGAGTGCATTGAGGCGGCAAAACAGGCAGACTGCGATGCGTTTGTACAGCGGCTCCCCCAGGGGTATAACACGGTGCTTGTGGACGGGGGAGCCAATCTCTCGCAGGGCCAGCGTCAGCTCCTGACGATCGCTCGGGCGATGCTCGCCCAGCCGAGGATGCTGATCCTTGATGAAGCCACATCAAACGTGGATACGAGGACAGAAAAGGTGATCCAGGGTGCGCTGCGGAAACTGCAGGAGGGTGTGACTTCGTTCTCGATCGCCCACCGGCTCTCGACAATTAAAGACTGTGACAAGATCCTTGTTGTCGATGACGGGGCCATAATGGAACAGGGTAACCATGACCAGCTGATGGCAAAAAGGGGATTGTATTACAACCTCTACATGGCGCAGTACAAAGGCAAGATCACCGAGGTGCTGGATGATATCATTGCAGCAAACGAACGAAAGAGTAAAAGCGGTGGGGCAAACCCCGCCTGATTATTTTTACAAATATCAGAGGTGAAAGAGATGGAAATCAAAGGACCAAAAGTTAAGGATTATATCAGGAAGTTCAAGGTTGTTCCTGGGAAAAAAGTCCAGTTGAAAAAATATGATTCCGGCTGGGTGCAGAACAAGACCCTTAAAAGCATGAATGAGGAACAGGCGCAGGAACTGCTCGGAAAGATGCTTGAAAAGGACAGGGCAGATCTTGCAGAAGCACAGGCGCTGCTGGCCGCCTCCCACGAGCATGGAATTCTGATCGTATTGCAGGGGATGGACACCGCAGGAAAGGATGGCACAATCCGGCATGTGATGTCTGGCGTAAACCCACAGGGCTGTGATGTCCATGGCTTTAAAGTTCCCAGCGCAGAGGATCATTCCCATGATTTCCTCTGGCGATATTACAAGGTGCTGCCGGAACGCGGGATGATTGGCATCTTCAACCGCTCTTATTACGAGGACGTGCTGGTGGTCCGCGTTCACCCGGAACGCATGGAAGTGCTGCCTGAAAAGATTGGGCCGGATGCCAGCGGGTTCTGGGAGGGGAGGTACAAGGATATCAATGCCTTTGAAAAGCATCTTGCCAGGAACGGCACGCTGATCCTCAAGTTTTTCCTCCACATCTCAAAAGACGAGCAGAAACGGCGGTTGCTTGACCGGCTTGAGCACAAAGAAAAATACTGGAAGTTCTCAACTGCCGATCTTGCCGAACGCCAGTTCTGGGACCAGTATACAAAAGCCTACGAGGAGATGTTATCGGCAACATCTACCGATTACGCCCCGTGGTTCATTGTCCCGGCAGATGCCAAGTGGATGGCCCGGAC
>JAUYTV010000018.1 GCA_030694985.1 Methanoregula sp. | reverse complement strand
GAGTTCAGCGGCCCGGGGAATTTTCTGATCGCAGGTATGAATGCGCCGGACCGGTCCGGCCGGGTTTTGTTGGGGCTGGCTCGCCCGCTCTTGTATCGGCCGCGTGCTGTGGGGCCGTCCTCTCTGGATGAGCGGACCCGGGACCGGATCGGTACCGGACCCGTCGTCAATTGCCGGAACCGAAGGCACTGAGCAGCGCCCTGTAAAGATGCCATAACAGAAGGGTGTGCCAAAAACTTAAAATCCGGCCCCCAGCCAGGACCCCCAACCTCATAAACATCATCCTGCCCTGACTTTTGCCATCCAAATGCGGCTAAATATGACCTCATCCATTCCCGTCGATAAACCTCTGCCGGTTCCGGGTCCTGTTCCTGTGTTTTTGCGAATTATGACCTCTGATTTTGGCGTGTTTGGGAAAAGAGGTACAACCGGCACCGTTACGGGCTCTGTTGTACCAGAATTCTCTCGGGGGCCTCCAGGTCTCCCAGGAGGGAGGTCTCCGACGGTGGCATTCCTGAGATCCCGGGCAGGGGGGGTGGGCAGTTTTGCACCCGGGCCGGATTAATCCGGAAAATATTTTTTTGCCCGCACACGATCCGGTAAAAAAAATCCGGCACGACCGGAGTAAAAGCGGCCCGGGATATTTTTTGCCGGTGCCTTTTGGAGCGGACAAAATTGTACTGCTCGTCCGCTTCTACCGGGAAAATTCCGGTGCGATTCTCGTTTGGGGCCCGGGAAATTTTCTGATCACAGGAATGAATGCGCCGGACCGGTCCGGCCGGGTTTTGTTGGGACTGGCTCACCCGCTCTCGTATCGGCCGCGTGCGGTGGGGCGGGGCCGGGCTGGTACTGAATGAGCGGACCCGGGACCGGAGCGGGGGGCCGTCGTCAAGGGCTGGTACTGAGGGCACTGATAAGTGCCGTTACAAATCAATTCGATGTAGATATAAAATACTGAAATTTTTAAACCACATTCGTTTTATTATTAGAGATCAACTAGTCATTGATTAGAATGAAAAAACGGGCCAAGAACGAATCTTTTTACTGTCCAATTTCTAGATTCGTCAAAGAAGATTTTATCGAACTTATAGAAATTTTTAAAACAAATTGCAAACGAGTTGAAATTACTGTTGGTGAGTACGAATTAGATTCTGTCGATGATATCGAAAAAATAGATCTCAAGGAGACTTCGGAATATCATCTGAAAGGCCACGATCCATATATCACGCTTGAATCAATAAAATTTAAAACAAGGTTGTATCTTTCTGACACTCAGGATATAATCCAACAAGGGATGAAAGGTAGAATTGAAGAAATTTTTAAAAAGAAAAAAAGCATATTATCGTTTTTTGAGCTATCTATTAGAAATGCCGCAATAATGATTGTTGTTGGTTTTTTTTTAGGACAACTAAGTAAATACGATCTTTCGATTTCAATAATTTTTGGAGTAATGTTTTGTGCATTTTGGTTCTACATGTTTTACACTTCTATGAATAAACACTCAATTGTTTACCTAAAAAAATCGAGAAATGACTTAAGTTATTGGGAAAAAAATGGGGATCTAGCAATCATAACATTTGTAACAACATTAATAGCAGGACTTTTAGTATACCTCTTCTCAAAATTGATTTAGATTTTTAATATTATATCGTTGGACTGGTGATTGTTGAACTTACGAATTATAGGCTGGTTAGTCTGGATTACATTATTTCTCTGGATCTTGATACCATTCAACGAATGGATACGATCGATAGTGCCCCTCAACGGAATATTTGTGTTTGATCCTGCATGCGGTGGGGCGGGGCGCCGTCCTCTCCGTGATTGAACGGACCCGGAACCCGATCGGTACCGAACGCCGTCGTGCTTCTCCGGTACTGAGGGCAATGAGAGACGCATATAGGTCACGAACCAGATAGCGTGCTTATAAACGAAAGCGACCAAGATTTTACGAAAGCTTGAGGGGAAGATATGCAGGGTAAAAAGGGGTTCTGATAAAATCACAGTCGAACAATCGCGCTGCCTGTTGATGATAAGTCACGGTTGGATGGGCGTAAACCTCCGTCAGTTCTATACCAGACAGGCCCTAAACCCGATCCAGACTGAGCACCCACCTATATCATTAGCAATAGTCCTGCGACAGCTCGCTCACGTAGAGATCCTCCAAATTAGTACACTCCTTCACTGCGTTGATCACGGTTGGCTTAGTTAGATCGAGTACCTTCAGTTTTTCTCCTACTTTGGCGAACGCTTCGATGCGGCGGAAATCGGCACCATAAGTCTCCGCAAATCTCGCAAGACCTCGCAGTTTCGGTAACGCATCGGCCAGATAGAAGCCGTGCGGGTCAACGATATCGGCCACAACACTTCCATCGTCCTTCTGAACAAAGAAGATGAAGTCCGGGCAAAATGGACGGTAATCATCCGGTCCATGTTCGTAGGAAACTGCGAGCGATTCCTTACAGACCCGGCTCGGATTGCGGTACCAGGCACAGAATCCTGGTCGGGCCATCTCCGTATCGAGGACAGTGGTCTCCCACTCATTCAGCTTAATGGGGAACGCTCCGGTACTATCAGCAAGAAGGTGTTTAGTACGGGTCGGTAGAGACATCTCGTGACCCTGATCGTCGATTATCCTTGTATCCTCCTGGCGTACATTTGGCCTGCCAAGAGAGACGCGTTGGGGCTTGGATGACATGGCCTGAATATCATCATATTCCGCCTGCTTGCGGTCACTGAGCCGGGTTCGCTCCACCCGTGTTTGAGTGAACCACTTCGTGGCCAACCTGTCGGCTTCGCTTTCGATATCCGTTACGATTTCCGGGATGAGAGCCAAGGCTGCCACCGTCACGTGCGCCTCCCTTAGCTCATCTTCCCCTCCAGGACCTGCTAGATATTCGACATATGTGCGTGCCACGTCGTCGGAGAATGCGCGACGAGCGGCCCGGTACGCATCTTCTATTACCCGGTTGTCAGCGATCTCGGTGAATTCGTCATCTGATATGCCGCGATCAACCATGTTGACTCGCAGATTTTTTCCCTCTACGGTCTGGATGTCTTTAATGGCGCTCTCAACCTCGGATCTATATCGAACGGCCAGTCCATCGAGAACTCTATGAAGATGATTATGAGCTTTATCCCCAGCATGATCCACCAGGTTATCGGTAGAGAGAGCCTGTGCCAAAGCGGTCAATCGTTTAATCGGCTTGGCATTCTTCTTGGGAATTGTCTCAGAGGGTAATGCGAGATATCGCTCCCATACGGATTCTGTTACGGCCGGATTAGGCGTCATTTCGATGGGTTCGAAAAGGATACGCCGGCCTTCGCCGCCACCAGTGCCGGTCGCGTTTTCTTCATCATCGCGATCCGTACTACCCTTCATCAGCCTATTCGCAACGGCAGTAGCCGTTGCATTGTCAAAGAACGGCAGGAGGCAATATACACTATTAAGAATCTCATTGCCTGGGATACGACGTGCCAACGGGGTACGCACCATCCTGCCTAGGAGCTGAGTGATATGGGTCGTATCCGTTGCCGGCCGGAATGACATCATTACCTCAGCCCGGGGACAATCCCAGCCAGTTGAGATCGCGTTCTTGGCAAAAAGGACGCGGATGTGACGTGCATCCTGTACTCGTTCTGGTTCGATATAGGGGATAGATGTCTGCCCGACAACGATGTTTTTGTGCTCTCCGAATACATTGGCAAATGCGTCAAACTCAAGACTGAGACAATTGGATGGCCATTCGTTTTGGATCGTTGCCACTGCATCGGCGAGCATCTGATCGCTTGCTTTGTCTGGAACCTGGACCACAAGAAGCGGCACCACGGTTTCCGTGTCCCGCTGATCCCGTGTATATTCAGCCCATGCATTGGTGGACTCAACCACCTTCCGAACAGCGCGTTTCAGGAGCACCGTATCGAATCGGCCCGACTCCTTTGGAAATCCAAGTATGATATCGTCCTTGAGGAGCCCGGAGGCTTGAACCCGGACCGAGTCCACGTCGACCGATGGGAGTGCGGTTCGGCCCACCGTGCCACTCATGGCATTCTCGAAGCGCTCCACGGTGGCGCTGATACCCCACACGATTGGTAGGGGCGGGACAGCACCATGACCGTTGATGAGTCTTTTCACGATGGTCGGGCGTTCGCTATTGCGAGTCACCATGCCCCGATGTGCCTCATCAAGAATAAAGTAGAGCGTGAAGGATTTGTCTTCGATTGTGTTCGTGATTGTATCCCAAATTGAGTTCTGCTGCTCATCGGGACGCGACGCGACCAGCACCTCCTGATCGTTATCTATCTCCGTCATGGCTCCACGTACGAGGAGCGAGTGCTTTGAAAATTTCTGCGTGTTCAGGAAATAGACCGTCTGTGGATTAAATTTCAGGTGGTTAAAGGTGGTCTTTACCGAAATCATTCGATCAATCTTATCAGAGGCCGCCCGAAGACGTGCCCGCGATTGTTCATTGAGCGAGGGGTCATCGGAAAACCATACTACCACAGCGCCTGTGTCTGGTTCAAAGTCGAACTCATCGGACCCGAAAAAGAGGGCTTCTATGACAGCAGCAGCCATCACCGTCTTACCGGCGCCCGTCGTGGCTGACAGAGAGAACTGTGAGTGGTCTCCATCATCATGGTAATACCGGCGCGCCTTGCGCAGGTTAGTTAGCACACGGCCGACAGCATCGGTCTGATAATCCTTAAGGGTATATCGCATCAGGTGCACCTCCCGCTGTTGATCTCAAAATTGGCCAGGTATGATTCATAAAGACGCACGGGTGCTACGTGATCCGGCAGATGGGAGCAGATCATCTGGAAGCGCCGGTCGTCATCCGTGACGATATAGGCAATTTTCACGGTTTCTATTCCTGACATTGCTTTGACGAATGCAGTGGTCTCATCCAGTGCAACCAGTACCCCGTACGATTCGGCCACGTCCCAGCCACGTTCCGGAATGGCATTGATGATCCGGCCTATGCTGCCTGCCCGGAGCCAAAGCAATGGAGCCACTCTTTCGAACGCCCGGTGATGGGAGACGGAGAGCGCCCCCTCATAGGTCAACGTGAAGAACACAGCATTCTCTTCGAACCCATCTGATACCGGGAACTCGTCCGTGAACCTGTAGTCGCCGCTGATTGGCTGCCCGTCTGGTGTCTTTCCTGTAATGGCGGCTTGAATTCTGGGTTTTGTGATGTAATCGCAGATGCCCCACTGCTCCCAGTCGGAATCGCCCGGGCGTAGGCCCTGCCTGCGCAGTTCGGCCTGTTCATCTGCACCTACTTCGTTGTTGGTGACAGAGATGCACTGCCGTCGCCCACTATCCTCGTGGTTGAGGCGCATGACGGCATGGGCGGTGGTGCCAGAGCCGGAGAAGAAATCGAGAATAACAGCCTCGGATTTCCCTCGAACGGTAAGTCGAAGTACGTCTTCTACCGCATAAAGCGACTTCGGATAAGGGAATTTACGCCCTGGCAGTAGTGTTTTCAACAAGCCAGAGCCTTGTTCGCTCGCGCTATGGCTTACCTTTTCCCATACCGTTCGAGGAGCAGAAACCCGCCCGCGCTCTTCACGGAAGAAAACCTGCATCACCCCTTCAGGCGTCTTTCCTCTTACTTCCAACTCACCCGATTCGATTGCTGCGAGCTGTTCAGATGTGAGATAGAAGATCGGAAATTGTTCTTTATCGAGTTTCACTCGCCCAACTTTAACGGCACCAATTTCGATCATTTCTCTCAGCCGTTCGGAAACGACTGACCACCGCCCATCTTCGCCATCCGGACGAGGAGTGGGCCATACAGCAATCAATCCTTTGCGAGGAGCGAGAGAACTTGCGTCTTTTCCAATTGGTAGTGCATCGCCAACTTCGATTATCTTTCCCGCTTTGTCGAAATAGATCGGGTAGAACGCCCCTGGAGATTTGCTTCGGGTGCCATTCGCGCCTGTTCTAGTCAAACTGCGCCAACGAACTTCAGTGCCACCGCTTCCTTCTTTGATATCGCCGACAATTTCCGACGATCCAAATTGTACAAAGAAGATGTATTCGTCCACACGCGCAAATCCGTCTCGTGGAACCCCTTTAGGGTTGATGACTGTACTTATCATCTGGATACGCGCCTCGGGAAGTATCTGCTCTAGGAGCAGCCCCAGACGTAGGTACTCTTTCTCATCGATCGTGACGATGAGAACGCTGTTCTCGGGATTCAGGAGCTCTTTTGCTAAGGTCAGGCGCCGTTCCATCATCGCCAGCCATTTGCTGTGCCGGTACAGGTCGTCACTCTCGACATAGTCATTATTGTATTTCCAGTCCTTCGCACCCGAATTGTAGGGAGGGTCGATGTAGATGGCATCTACCTTGTGCCGGTGTGTGTATGTCAGCATTTCCAAGACATGGTAGTTTTCACCGTTGATGACGGTATGAAATGGCTTGACCCCTCCCCGCTCGATTCGTCCAGTCTCCACGAGACCGGGGTAGAGGGGATCACGAAACGCTGCGACGACAACGACATCTTCCAGAGTCACAGAACTCCGTTCGGGTAAATCTTTGCCGACCTCAATTAGGTGTGCCATTCTGGAATCGTTGTTCCGCTCGATCTTTAACACCCGCCAGAGTCTCTTATCACCTTTCTCCATAATACCACGCGGAGGTAGAATCCTGACCGTATCGCCCTTCATCACGGGGCGTTGTGGAAGTTCTACCGCCTCCGGACGGTGACGCTCAAAGACCAGACCGAACGAGCGTCGTTTTAACAATGCACGGAATTCTGTATCCAGATCCAGACCCAACTGAGGGTTAAGACTTTTCGCTTGATGAATAAGGTCAGTGAGTCTCGACATCACCGAACCTCATTGGTATTAATCGCAGTCGTTCGTGGCGCGACAGAGCGATATTTTTTATACGATGGATCGGGCTGTTGATTAATTGTCATTCAGTATAACCGATTCAGTTCTAACTTGATTAATGCATTTCGTTTTTCTCCAAACAAGTTGTATCATTCGATATCACAGTTATACAGGTATTTGCCACGAATGTTGGAAAATCAGAAACTCCGAAACAATTTCCACTGGTCCCATCCCCCCAGAATGAAAGACACCATCAAAGGTGCCCGCCAGCACAACCTCAAAAATATCAGCGTTACGATCCCTCATGACCAGCTCGCGGTGATCACCGTGGTCTCGGGCTCCGGGAAATCGACGCTCGCGTTCGTCACTCTGTACGTCAAAGGGCAGCGGCGGTACACCTGACTCTCCACCGATGCCCGCCATTTCCTTGGCGTCATGCATAAGCCGGATGTCAGTGTTGACCCTGCCTCTCTTTGATTGACGGACCCGGAACCGGATGTTGGGTAGCCGTCGTCACAATCCGGAACCGAGAGCACTTAGAAACATTGTACGGAAATGTTCATTTGAAGTGAATGAAATTCTCTTCCATATTTCCCTATCTCCTGCAAAAAAATTGATAAATTATTGATATTATAGTCCAAATTTTGTATTAATACCCGATTAACGGTTATTTATTAAATTATTCGCAATTCGTGCACCATGTCGGGTTTCTACGATTTTGTATAAATGACTCGCAAGCATTATCATTTCTACTGCTTCAGCCTGATCAATTGATACATTTCTATGACTTTGTGGATTTCGATAGGATCCATAAGCTGCTACAAATAAATTCTGAAGTGCTAAACGTTCCGGTTTTGGTTGATTTAGATCCGTTAACGACCCCGAATTTTCGTCAAATGCCTTTCGTATCAATTTTTCACCAAAATCTGTTGATGAAAATCCACCAGCTTCTCGAATAAAAATCTCAAGTTCTCTGAAGGCTTCAAAAACAGCAGAATCGTAAGCTCCTCGAATAAAAGGAGACCTGACTTTTTGGGCAATAACTGAATGCAATAAGTGTTTTGGTAGTAAATTACCATGATAAATTTTTCGAAACTCCTCTTGATTCAAGACTTTTTTTCCTCTTCGGGATATGAAAAAACTAGGACTATCCATACAACCCGGTCTAGGTGCAATCAAACCCTCGCTATCTAACCAACTCCATGCCTCCATCAGTGCTTTCAGGATTTCCTTTTTCTTTTCTTGAGGATAACCATCAACCGTGTCTGGTTGGCTAAAATTATGTGTATTTAATAATTGGTCAGCCTGTCCATGACCGAGTGAATTTAGAAATTCAAGTACAATACCTGCTAACTCTTCCGGTTCGAGAGCTAGCAATGCATCTGAATCTGGGATAATATCAAAAAGTCTTCCTGACATTCGACTTCACACGGTGAGTTATAATTTACAATAATATCAAATCTCTTGAACAAATCTCTATGGAATTCACGGTCGACCCTACCTCTCTCGGGTTGACGGACCCTTGGCCGGATGTTGTGAGGCCGTCGTCAATTACTAAGTAATGTGGGCACTGAGGAGCGCCGGTGCGGATGGATCGGTGAGTGTGAGCAGGGTTATTGGGCTTGGAGGGTTCAGTGAAAAATTATCATATACCGACGTGCATAGATTTCCCACATTTTGTGCAATAAACCTTTGATAAAGTACAGTCGGTTCCGCAGCCATCCCAATCACTGCACCTATGACATTCGGGATTATTGTGCTCAGTCTTTGCAGGTATATTACAGATATTGCAGAACCATGTCTCATCGCTCGCCTTACAAGCCTGAGCATAGGCATCAACATCCAATCGAAAATCGCCTTTATTCACATAATATTTTGAGTCAGTTATCCATATTTTCCCAGAATGGAAAATTCCATTTTGATAATCTTCCATCATCAATTTGGCCATTTTCTGAAATTCTGATGAATATTTATTTTTATACAATGTGAGCGCTCTATCAAAATCTACTCGATTGATATACCAGATTCCTTTTTCTTTTATCGTTGGTATTTTTACATTTTCGATTAAGATATACCCCTCTTCATTAGCCCATTTTCTGTACGTTTCATAGCTTCCAAAACACCTATCGACCTGAATTTGTGACTCGATAGCGGTTTTTAATCTAATTCTCTCCGCCATGTTTCATTACTTAGTTGGGGATGGGATAAAGTTTGAGTTAACAGTATTACTTCCGGAAGTACTGACTTCACGCATGCGGCGGACCCGGGACCGGATGTTGTGAGACCGTTGTCAATTGCCGGAATTGAGGGCAAAAATATTTCCTTACATTTACAATTGATTGTAAATTTTCTATTCAAAATTTAATGGCAACGATCCTACCTTTTTAAAACACTTTCTCTATAGGTCTTCCAAATTTCATCAATTGTTGTTTTTTGTAATGCATCCTTAATTTTTGAAATCGATTTAACTGAATATTTGTAAAAAGTCGTCTTGCCCATTTGAATCGCTTTACAACATTCATCATCATTTTTTATTTTTAGATACCATATCAATGCATTAGTTTTCGCAGTGTTCTGATGGATTGCTTCAGCCAATTGACTATACGTCATGTTAAAAAAACCGAGTTCGTTGACTTTCTTTATTGCGACAACAAAAGAACCGGGCGTTCCCTCTGGAACAACATGAATCGGAATCCCTTCTTTTTTTGTGAAACGTAATGCTATAGATGGTGATGATGAATCTGGAACAACTTCAATAGCTGCAACATTTGGAAAAACTGTTCGCCAATCTTTCTCTTGTTGCACTCTCTCAATCTTCTTTTTTAGATCATGATCGGTTACAGGTTGATCGTTCCCTTGAAGCGACCGTTCTAATATTTCAAGAGGTTTGAGCTTGGAGATTGCTATACTTTTTTTCCTGCTCTTCGCGCTTAATAATCTTTTAATTTCTTCAATTTCTTGATCGAATAAAACTTCTAATGACATTGGGGGGGTTGTCGAAATAGGCAATACTCGTGTTGGTAGAAATTCATACAAATCCTTGTCAAAGACATTTCTCAAAATATCTCGATACAAGGTGAAGCCAGATTGAACGTACAAGTACAACTGATTTTCAGAAACATCGATGATGTAGTGCTGTTGGGCGTCTCTGATACTGTTTATGGTTTGTAAGGTTAACACCTGTTCTTTAGTAAGAAACCGGACATTTCCATCACCAACAGCGATCCTTAAACATTTTTCAAAGCCGATTGTATAATTGGAAATTTTATCAAAAATTCTTCCTTTTTTCTGAAGTATTGATGCCTTGAGCAACATTTCAAAAGAGTGATCTAACAAAATCAAAACAGAACAAGTCCTTGCATAATCGTGGGGGCGATTAAAGAGCTCAATCGATAGTAGTAAAGAAGCGACAGATTTGTCCAACAATGTTTTTACTTCGCGTTTCATCAAATCTCCAATTTTTCTTGATGGGGAATAGTTAAAGCATTCAATTCAGTTATTCTGTTTATTGAATATTCGTCTTATGATTCTTAACCTGTCTCTCTCTTAAACAATCCGCTAATACCTTTTCGATATATCATTGTTAAGAGCAAACTGATAATTACATATAAGGATTATATTCTCAAATCCAGAAGCAGTCGAGGAACATTTTCAGAAATAAGGAGGGAAATTATGGACGTCTCAAAAAATTTGGCAACCACTGCCCAAATTGAAGAAATGAGGATAACCGCAACCGAAGTCAAGATTGCGCAATTTCTTCAAGAACAAAAACAAGCAACGTATGACGAGATTATAGAAAAGCTTGGACTGAAGAAAAGTACAGTTACTTCAAAAATCTCAAATCTACAGAAAGAAGGGTTGATAATAAAAAATAAAATAAAAGGTAAAACCTCGATAAAATGGGTTGGTGGAGTACCTACACTCGAATCGGATTTACAACAAGCGAATACATCGCACATGAGGGCATCTGTTCTTGCAGAAAGTTATGATCGTTTAATTACCGATCCTTTCTCTCCATTCTCTCTTTTATTTGAAAACGGTTGCTGGGAAGTTCTTGTTA
Source organism: Methanoregula sp. (assembly GCA_030694985.1). GTDB lineage: Archaea > Halobacteriota > Methanomicrobia > Methanomicrobiales > Methanospirillaceae > Methanoregula. The sequence continues at coordinate 29,360 of JAUYTV010000018.1, read as the reverse complement.
ATTTCAAAGAGGGATTAACTGACACTGAAATTTATAAACGAATTGGATCAACGACATCATTGGATAGTATTCGGCGTGCTCTTGTAATCTGCGATACTCATAAAATTATCCAGATTAAAAAGATTAGAGATCCAGCAGGAAACGATTTCGTAAGTCTTTTTGAGCCATTGTATAAAATTGAAAAACTCGATCGGGAACTTGTTGAAACCTTGATAATAATTCGAGGACTGGCTTCCGCCACTCGGTTCAAAATGATGGGAATGACCTCAGAAGAGAATTCCCATTTATACAAACCATTTCTAGATCTAGTCGTGACAATGTTCTTAGGACTAAAAGAGAGAGCATTGTCGAATAACAATTCAGATGAAAATGAATTGATGAAATGTTTACTTAATAATTATGATTATAGTATAGATTTGGACCGAATTTTTAAGCAACACAACTGGAGAATTTCATTAAAAAATTCTGAAAATATCGTTCTTGATTCAAAAACAGATCACGTTCTGGTAAAACGAGCTTTTGGGGATGAATGTAAAAAATCAATGGTGAAAAAGGTGAAGTGATTGGCCTCTGATAAATTCAGGCCATATTTAGATCATCCCTTTGTCCAATCCATACCCGATAGTGTTCTCGACGTATTAGACACTCCAGAATTAAATGATGTAATTCGAGTAGAAGATCAAATAATTCGAAGTGTACGGGAATATTATTTAGATGATCAAATCCAACCAAAAAGACTTACCCCAGGTCAGTTCAGTGGTGCAGTTCTTCTAGCAAGAGGATTGGCATTTTTGGATGTTGCGCATCATAAGAAAGATCTTATTGAAATTGCAAATGATGTTTGGAGAATCACTCCGACAACTGCCGCGAGACCAAGTTTTAATCACAATCTAAAAACATCGGTAATCCCAAGATTAAAAGATGGTTTCATTGAATTTGAACCTTCAAGTTCTCGTGTAATAAATGTAATTCCGTATCCGATAGGAAGTAAGTTATTCGTCAAAAAAAATTTCCTCGAAATCGGGCCACTTTTTGAGCAGCAAATTAATCAATTTGAGATTGTGAGAGGTGTTCTCAATTTTCCTCAGTTAACCTCAGAGCTTGAAGCGGCGTCGACAAAGCGGTATCAATTTCTTAGGGATTACGTAGCTTTACAAGAAATTGACGCTGTTCGTCCTCAGGATATCAAAGGAAGTGAATACACCTTCTCAAAATCTTTCATTACCGGAGCCCAATCAAAAGAAACTTGGGAATCAGTCTTGGATACAAGTAGTGAATTGCGAATCGGTATTCGACAATTAATGGAATTTATCGGGGACAGTGGGGGTTTTATTTCCCATCCAGAAATTGTTCGAGCAACAAGTTTACCTCCAAGGATTGTAAATCAGATGATAAGAACTATTGACAATGTGGGTATCGCACACAGGACTTATACCCTTGAAATGGAAAGCGCCCTGAGTCGACCTACTAGTGGTACTCTAATAGCCATGAATTATCAAGAATTGGACAATGCGCAGTCAATTTTGACATTAATGAGAAGTGTTCCGGAAACCAATGAGGTTCTTTATCGATTAACAAAAGAGTCCAGTCTTAGCGAAGATGATTTGTCTGGAGAATTTGGAGTGACTCCCGCACAAAAAATAATAAATTCACTCGAAATAATTGGACTAATAGATAAAGAAGCTCGCTACGATGGTAGGGTACAATTAGTTCCATTCAAAGGCAACCAGAAATTTTTAGAAGATGTTCTCGCTGTAGCAGCCAATTCACGGCATGTTATTGATCCAGAATACGATTTGACTGAAAAACTTAAACCAGCATTCGAAAAATTCGATCCACAAAGATTCGAGAAAGAAGCCAAACAAATGAGGCTAGATTTCTTTGAAAGGGTTGAGGAAAAAATTACTTAATTTATTATATTTAAAGACCTTGATAATCTCATCATTTTTCTTAATTCCCTTTCACATTCCGGTATCCTCACATCATCAAAATACCGGCATCAACCTGTATCTCACATTAATTTGAAGGCTAGTGTCATTCAACTGGACCGCATGAGCTCAAAAATTTCCGCCACACGATTTCCTACGACAAATTCTTGGTAATCAATGGGATCTATGGTTCCGGGAAATCAAAGCTCGCGTTCGACACGCTGTAAGCTGGTTAGTTGATGCGGTTCGTTGACTCGTCATCGCCCGACAGCACACGTATATATTACCCCCCGCTCCCCAGTATAATTAAATGCAGATCACAAACCCCGTCTGTTCAGCCCTCGCCGACGCCACCTTCCGGGCGTACCGCGAAGCCGTCATCCGCCTCCCCCCGGATGTCCTCCGGGTGATCGAACAGGCCGCTGCCGCCGAGACATCCCCGGTAGCCCGCGGAGAGTTTGCCAATATTTTGCAAAACATCAGCATGGCCGAGAAACTCGGCGTCCCGATGTGCCAGGATACCGGTGTGCCGGTGATTTACCTGACTATTCCTCCGGATGTTCCGCTGACAAAGGAACTCTACGCAGCAGTAGCCGAAGGCGTCCGGAGAGCGACCCGTGAAGTGCCTCTTCGGCCAAACGTAGTGGATCCCATCACCCGCCACAATACCAATGACAATACCGGCCACGGCATGCCGGCCATCCACGTCAAACCCGGCGAAAAGTTCACGGTCACCGTCTTCCCCAAGGGTGCCGGGGCAGAGAACATGTCCCGCATCGGGATGCTCCTCCCCTCGCAGGTGAACCAGATCGAGAAATTCGTAGTTGAGACGGTCTACCTCGCGGGTTCCCGCCCCTGCCCACCCATCGTAATCGGGGTCGGCATCGGGGGAACCTTTGACGGGGCAGCTGCGATGGCGAAGGAAGCCCTCCTCCAGCCGCTCGACCAGATGACGGACTACGAACGCGGGATTCTTGCGGCAGTGAACCGTCTCGGCATCGGTGCGATGGGTCTTGGTGGCGATTTCACAGCGCTCGCAGTCAAAGTAAAGACGGCCGGGTGTCACACGGCATCGCTGCCGGTTGCGGTGAACATCCAGTGCTGGGCGAACCGGCATGCAACGGTTGAGGTGAAGCGATGACGGCAAAACCCGTTCAGCTGCGGACACCTCTTGGCGAGGAAGTGCTTGCGCTCCATGCGGGGGATCATGTCGAACTCTCGGGGCTTGTCTATACGGCCCGGGATGAGGCGCACCTCCGGATGCAGAAGGAGGGGATACCCTTCGATCCCAAGGGTGCTGTGATTTACCATTGCGGCCCGGTGATACAGGACAAGCGGGTGGTAGCTGCCGGGCCTACTACCTCGGCCCGGATGAACGAGTTGTCGGGTTTCTTATTTGACAAGGGTGTGCGGGCGCTCATCGGGAAAGGGGGCATGGGGACGCGCGTGCTGGGCCAGTTAAAGGACAAGGGCGTTTACCTCGCGTTTACCGGTGGGTGTGCGGCCCTTGCAGCGGATCGCATGACCCTGAAGGGTGTGTTCTTCGAGGATCTTGGTATGGCAGAAGCGGTCTGGGTGTTCGAACTCGACCGGCTCCCCCTTGTAGTCGGGATCGATTCGCATGGCTCCGATATCTTCGGGGACGTGAGTAAACATGCAGAAGCGGAATTTGGCAGGTACAAAAAGTCATGACCCCCGTCCGGATGCATGATATAATGAGTAGGTTTTTTTCACTACAGCGGTTACATATTACGTTAGGATATTTTCCATGAAACTCGCCATTGACGAGACCCGGTGTAAGGGTTGTAATCTCTGTACGAAAGTCTGCCCGTACAAGATCTTCTCGGAAGGCAAACGGCTCAACCGCAAGGGAATTGCATTACCTGAACTTGACCGTCCCGAGCGCTGCGCCAACTGCCGGCTCCAGAAACTCTATGGCCGGCAGCTCTGCGGGGTCTGCCAGCTCACCTGCCCTGACCAGGCAATTCACTGGATCGATGAAGAACCATACGAACTCCATAAGGTGGCGATTGAATATTGACACGGACTGAATTCTGGCAGGGAAACACTGCCTGTGCGGAAGGGGCGCTTGCAGCCGGATGCAATTTCTTTGGCGGGTACCCCATCACCCCCTCAACAGAAGTAGCCGAACACATGGCAGCAAAGCTCCCGAAGCGAGGCGGGGTCTTCATACAGATGGAAGACGAGATCGCCGGCATAGCCTCGATCATCGGAGCCGCATGGACCGGTGCCCGGGCAATGACGGCAACAAGCGGTCCCGGTCTCTCCTTAATGATGGAGAACATCGGGTTTGCCGCAATGACCGAGACCCCCTGCGTGGTCATCAATGTCCAGCGGGGCGGCCCCTCCACCGGCCAGCCCACGATGTCGGCCCAGGGTGACATGATGCAGGTGCGGTTCGGCTCGCAGGGAGATTATGCAATCATCGCGCTCTGCCCGGCAACCGTACAGGAGATGTTCGAGCTGACGGTGAAAGCTTTCAACCTCGCAGACAAATACCGCGTGCCGGTCTTTCTCATGGCAGACGAGACGATCGGGCACATGCGGGAGAAGGTCATCGTCCCCGATACGGTCGAACGGGTGAACAGAAAACCTCTCGTTCCCGGTACCCTGCCGTTCAAGGCAGATGCTGACCTTGTCCCGGGTTTTCCCCAGTTCGGCAAAGGTCACCATGTCCATGTCACCGGGCTCACCCATGATGAGCGGGGCTACCCTGCAGCAACGAACCCGAAGCTGCACGCGAACCTGGTGCAGCGTCTCGTTGACAAGATCGAAAACGCCCGCAACGATATGGCGGACTACGATGTCATCAATCCCGGCGCCAGCCGGGTCTTCATTGCGTATGGTGCTCCTGTGAGGACTGTTCAGCAGGTCATGTACGATCTGAACGACACGGACATCGGGTTCCTCCGGCTTCGCATGGTCTGGCCATTTCCGGAGAAGGCTCTTGCGGAGTTCAAAAACGCAAAAGCCTTCTTCATACCGGAGATGAACCTCGGCCAGATGGCCCGCGAGATCGAGCGGCACATAAAATTACCGGTCATCAGTATCCCCAAGATCGGCGGTGAACTGCATACGCCCGCAGATCTCATAAGCACCCTGGAGGCGCACCCATGAGCTACGAGGACTGGTACCGGCAGGACCGGCTCCCGCATATCTTCTGTGCCGGCTGCGGCAATGGTACGATCATAAACTGCACTCTTGCAGCGATCGAGCAGATGGACTGGAAGAAGGAAGATACGGTCTTTGTTTCGGGCATCGGGTGCTCCTCGCGTGCCCCCGGTTACATCCTCACCGACTCGCTCCACACCACACACGGGCGGGCTATTGCGTTTGCCACCGGGGTCAAGATGGCAAACCCGGACCTGCATGTTGTCGTCTTCACCGGTGACGGTGACATGGCAGCGATTGGTGGCAACCACTTCATTCATGCCTGCCGTCGCAACATCGACCTCACGGTCATCTGCATGAACAACCAGATCTACGGTATGACCGGCGGGCAGGGAAGCCCGACAACACCGAAAGGCTGTCTCTCGTCTACAACCCCGTTCGGGTGCGCCGAGACCCCGTTCGACCTCTGCGAACTTGCCACCGCTGCGGGAGCCAACTATGTCTCCCGCTGGACCTCGTATCACGTAAAGGAGCTGGAGAAGGCAGTCAAGGTCGGTCTTGAAACCCCGGGCTTCTCGTTCATCGAGGCACTCGTCCAGTGCCCCACTGCATTCGGGCGCCGGAATAAGTTCCGGCAGGTAGCCGACCATGTCGAGTACCTTCGTTCGCACTCGCTCCTGAAAGCCAAACGCGACCGTATGCTGGAGAACGGCGAGCATATCCCCGAGGATATGTACATTGTCGGCGAGATCACCCGGCGGAAACGGCCGGCCATGGGGGTAAAACCATGAGGAACGAAGTGCGGTTCTCGGGCTTTGGCGGCCAGGGTATCATCCTCTCGGCAGTGATTGTCGGGCGTGCTGCCGTGATCTACGACAACAAGTATGCTGTCCAGACGCAGGTCTATGGGCCGGAAGCCCGGGGCGGGGCCTCGATGAGTCAGGTGATCATTGACGACGACCCAATCCTCTACCCCAAGGTAGCTACACCCGACATCTACCTGATCATGTCGCAGGAAGGCTTCGAGAAGTACGGGGCAGTAGCAGAAGACCCCTCGGTGATGCTTATCGATTCCACTCTTGTCCACTCCCGGCCGAAGTGCCGGTGCATTGAGATCCCGGCCACCCGGGAAGCAAAACTGACGCTCAAAAAAGACATTGTGGCAAACATCGTGATGCTCGGGGCACTCGTTGCCGCAACGCATGTCGTGAGCGAGGAATCCCTCCGGAAAGCGATCCTCGATTCCGTGCCCAAGGGAACCGAGGATCTCAACTTAAAAGCCATGCAGCTCGGGCTGCAGCTGGGAAAGCAACCATGAAGTTACGTGAGCATGAGGCAAAAAAAGTCATTAAGGAATTCGGGATCCCCGTCCCGGCAGGATTCCTGATACGCACAGCAGCAGAATTACCGGCACATCTCGATGCACTTGGCGATAAGATTGTTTTAAAGGCACAAGTGGATGTCGGCGGCAGGGGCAAGGCCGGCGGTATCCTGATGGCGGATAAAAAAACCGCTGTTGCTACCGCAGAAGCACTCTTCAAAAAAGAGATCAAAGGGCTACCGGTCAAAGAGATCCTCGCTGAGCAGCAGCTCGATATCCAGCACGAATACTATCTCTCGATAACTGTTGACCGCTCCAGCAAGCAGCCGCTCATTCTTTTTACCGAAGCCGGTGGCGTGGACATCGAGATCACTGCAAAGGAAAATCCCGGTGCAATAAAAAAAGTGATCGCTAACCCCCTCATGCGGGATCTCCCTCCTTTCATGCTCCGCGAACTTGCGGGAAAAGCCCCAAAAGAGATCATGCCAATCATCAACAAACTCTACCGGGTTTTTTTGGAAAAGGATGCACTGCTCGCCGAGATCAACCCGCTGGTCACTACCCCGCAGGGAGTCTTTGCCGCAGATGCAAAGATCATCGTTGACGACAATGCACTCGGAAGGCAGGGCTTCACCGTCAACCGCGATCTCACCGACCGCGAACGCGAGGCGGAGAAACATGGTTTCTCGTACGTGGAACTCAACGGGGCAATCGGCGTGATCGGTAACGGTGCCGGGCTCACGATGTCCACCCTTGACCTGATCGAATTCTATGGCGGGAAGGCAGCTAACTTCCTTGACGTAGGTGGCGGTGCCGAGAGCGAGCGGGTGATGCACGCGGTGCGTCTTGTTGCAAGCGTTCCAACGGTCAAGGTCATTGTCGTGAACCTGCTGGGCGGGATCACCAAGTGCGATGAGGTGGCAAAGGGCATCATCGCAGCCGGGATCTCCCAGAAAGTTATCGTCAGGCTTGCCGGCACCAACGAAGCGGAGGGCCGGTGTCTCTTAATCGAAAAAGGCTACGAGATGCTCCCGACCATGGATCTTGTTGTCAAGAAAGCAGTTGAGGTGACCGCATGATCTACGGTGATAAGAAGACAGGGATTCTGGTGCAGGGAGCAACCGGCAAACAGGGTGAGTTCCATATCGGGCTCATGAACAATTATGCCCGCGAAGTCGGGGGCAGGGGTGTTGTTGCGGGAGTCACTCCCGGCAAAGGCGGCCAGCAGGTGCACGGTGTTCCGGTATACAATACGGTCAAGGAAGCGATGTGCGACCACGATATCGGGTCCAGCGTGATCTTTGTGCCAGCCGGCGCAGCATCAGATGCGATCATGGAAGAGGCTAACGCCGGCATCGAAACGATCGTCTGCATTACTGAGCATATCCCCGTTCACGACACGATGAAGGCAATAGCGTACGCAACCATGCAGGGTTCTTCGGTCATCGGTCCCAACTGCCCCGGGCTACTCTCGCCCGGCGAAGTGAAGATGGGAATCATGCCCTCGGGCCTTTTCTCACGCGGAAATGTGGGTGTCATCTCCCGGAGCGGGACACTCACTTATGAAGTTGTGGATGAACTCACCCGTGCCGGAATAGGGCAGAGCACCGTTGTTGGTATTGGTGGCGACCCGGTGATTGGCCAGACCTTTGTAGATGTGCTCAAAGAGTTTGAGAATGATCCGCAGACAAAAGCCGTGGTGCTGATCGGTGAAGTGGGTGGCAACCTTGAAGAGGAAGGGGCGAAATGCACCGACCTCCCGATCGTTGCCTATATCGCCGGTATATCAGCACCGCCCGACAAGCGGATGGGGCACGCAGGTGCGATTGTTGAAGGCGGCGAAGGCGATGCCCGCTCAAAGATTGCCCGCTTAAAAAAGAACGGCGTGCCGGTTGCATCCCGCCCCTCAGAGATTCCGGATATGGTCCGGAAGCTCTTCTGCGGGTGCTGATTTTTTTATTTTTTTATTGTTAAAACCCCCCCTGAGAATAAGAAACTAGAATGTTGAGATAATTCCTGATAGGTTATAGTGGATCACTTTGATTTTGATCTCCTTGACCTTGAGCAGGTATTTCCGGATCTGTTGCATTGGCGACTGATTTGAAAAATTTCACAACGTGAAATAGCGGTAATCATCCGCAGACACAACAGCACCCGGTTGAAATGGCCTTTAATACCAAAATGAAGCATATCTGGGGCCGGGCAGCTGAGAGCAGAGTTATGGCGGTGCACCCGGATTATTATAGATATACTTAATAAATGACTCATCAATTCTAAATATGAATTATACCCGGTAAAATTTTGTACCGTCGCAAAGCCGGGCAGGAAAAGGAATAAAGGAAATCCGACATGTCTTCCCGGCGCATCTATATGGCAGGAATCATTGTTCTATTCATCCTTTGCTGTATCGTCATGGTTTCCTTTGTCCTGCCCCTTCTGACTAACCCCGTCCCTGCCACTCCTGATGACAAGCTCATCGAAATCAAGGCTCGCGGCAGGATGGTTATCGCTACCGATGCGGCATACCCCCCCAATTCAGAATTAATAACCGGTGCCAGCCGCACTTCAGGCACGAAATGCACCCGGAACGAATATACCGCAGATGAATTCACCGGCTACAATATCGCCGTCGCGGTGGAGATCGCCCGGAGGCTCGGTGTTGAACCCTGTTTTGTCACGCCGACAAGGACCGAGATCATCAGCGGCAGCTGGTCCGACCGATGGGACATCCATATCGGGTCGCTGGCTATCACGCCGGAACGTATGAAGGTGATGTATTTCACGCAGCCGTATTATGCTGGTCCGGTGAGCCTTTTTGTGAATAAGGACAATACCGCCTATTCAAACCCCGGCGATCTGTCAGAAAAGAAGGTCGGTGTATGCGCCGGCTGCATTCTTGAGCGTTACCTGGAAGGCACTCTCGACCTGCCCGGCCAGAAGATTGACTTTGCGATCAAAAATGCCACTATTGTTGCCTACGAGAATGAAGCCGTTGCCTTGTCAGACCTTGCTCTCGGGGATGGTGTAAAGCTGGATGGCGTCCTCACCAACCAGCCCCTTGGTGAGGACGCGATGAAAAATGGTATGCCCCTCAGGCAGTTGGGCAGGCCCGTTTTTTATGACTACGATGGTGCAGCAGTGGACAAAAAGAGTGGCAGGGACCCGCTCTCGTTTGTCAGGAAAGTGACCGGCATTATCCGGGAGATGAATCAGGACGGCACGCTGCTTAAGTTCTCACAGAAATACTATGGGCAGGATCTCGTCACGGAAACAGCCTGGTTTAATACCAGTGCCCTCGGGTATATCCCCGTTTAGGAAGAGACATGAAGAGCACCTGGTTCTGGCGCCGGAATCTGACAGCCCGACTGATCTGCTCGTTTCTCATCTTATCCCTGCTGATCGTAAGTCTCGTGGGAATTATCGTCTATTTCCAGGCCACCCAGTCCCTTACCCGTTCGGTTGATGACAGGCTCGAAGCTGTAGCCACCTTAAAAGAAGACGTGCTGAACAACTGGGTTGATGACCAGACGCAGAATGTGGTCATGATAGCGGGGATCCCGGGAATCCGAAAACAGTCCGGCATCCTCTTCTCATCGACGGACACTTCCCCGGAAAGAAAACAGGCATATGCCGAGCTCTCCGGCTTCCTCCCCCAGTTGATTTCCCGGACAACATACACGGATGAACTATTTATTATTGACCTGAATGGCACGATAGCTGTCTCAAGCGACAGGACTCATGAAGGGCGATCGGTTGCCACGGATTCGTATTTCCTGCAGGGCCGATCCAGAACGCTTGCAACAACGATATATCCTTCAACGCCTGACGAAAAACCGGCCATCTTTATCGTAACCCCGTTATTCGATATGCAGGGAAAGCGCACCGGTGTACTGGCCTCACGCATTTCCCTTGCCCGTATTGATCGCATTATCCTTGAACGTTCCGGACTTGGAAGGAGCGGAGAAACCTATCTTGTTGATCAGACCCACTGGATTGTCTCAGAAACCCCTCTCATAGTGAATGGAACCTCTTTACAATTCGTCCAGTCTGAAGGGATCGATGCTGCACTCCGGGGCAAAGATGGTTCCGGCGTTTACCGGAATTATGCAGGGATCCCCGTGGTAGGGGTCTACCGCTGGCTGGATAACCAGGACGTGGCCCTCCTCGCTGAGATGAGCCAGGACGAGGCATTTGCACCGGCACGCGAGCTTGCCCTGACCATATTGTATACCGGGATATTCCTGTCTGTCATCCTTGCAGCAGGCATGTACCTGCTGGCCCACCAGATAACCCGCCCTGTCCTGGAAATTGCCGATGCTGCAGCCCGGGTCACTGCAGGAGATCTCAGCCGGCAGGCCCCGGTCCAGACTGAGGATGAAGTCGGCCTCCTTGCAGTTGCCTTCAATGATATGACCAGAAAACTCCGGCAGACCCTGGAAGGTCTTGAAACGAACCTCAGGGAACTCAGGGAACGGGATGAAGCCTTACAGAAATCGGAACACAAGTACCGGACCCTTGTAGAGAATATCCCGCAGAATATCTTCCAAAAGGATCTCAATTCCGTGTACGTTTCCTGTAATGAGAACTTTGCAGCTACCTTAGACCCCCGTTCCGAAGATATTACCGGGAAGACCGATCTCGATCTCTATCCCCGCGAACTGGCAGAAAAATACCGGGCTGACGACAAACGGGTGATGACAACGGGGCAAGCTGAAGAGTTCGTCGAGCAGTTCGTGCTCAACGGGAAGGTGCGCTGGATCAATACCATCAAGACCCCGGTAAAAGATATCAACGGGACCATCACCGGCATACAGGGAATATTCTGGGATATCACCGACCGGAAACGGGCGGAGGAAGATCTCAGTAAATTGTACTCCGAGCTGGAACAAAGGGTAGCCGAACGGACTGCGGAACTCCAGCGGACAAATAAAAAATTAAATCTCCTTCACAGTATTACCCGGCACGACATCAACAACCAGCTGACCGTGATTGCGGGATTTATGGATATACTGGAATGTAAGGTGCATGATCCAACTCTTGATGAGTATTTCCATACGGTTTCAACTGCTGCAAAACGCATCGCAGGCATGATCCGTTTCACAGGGGAATACGAGAAGATCGGTGTCAATGCACCTGTCTGGCAGAATGCCTTCACGCTCGTCAACACAGCGGCAAAGGAAGTTTCGCTCGGAAAGGTGATGGTGAAAAATGATCTCCCTGCCGGTGCAGAAGTGTTTGCCGATCAGCTGATCGGGAAGGTCTTTTTCAACCTGATGGACAACGCGGTGCGATACGGGGGAAAGATCACAACCATCCGTTTCGTTGTTGAGGAATCCGGTGATGAACATCTCATTGTGTGTGAAGATGATGGTGATGGTGTCCTTTCAGATAAAAAGGAGAAGATCTTCGAGCGGGGATATGGGAAGAACACCGGGCTTGGTTTAGCACTTTCACGGGAGATCCTCTCGATTACCGGCATCACCATCCGCGAGACTGGTAAGCCGGATAAAGGTGCACGATTTGAGATGGCGGTGCCGAAAGGGGCGTACCGGTTTATGGGGCGGCTTTAATCTGCGCATAAAGAAAAGTGATGTACTATGACGGTTGCACAGGATAATTTAGGATCTTCTTTGGCACCCGGTTTGTGCAATCCGCTGTCTGCGGAAAAAACAGAACCAGATCCCGAGGGGCACCGGGTAGATCTCTATCTTGATCTTGGCAGAACTCTCTACGATTCAGGGGCATCCGTTCAGCGTATCAGCGATTCCGTGCGATACGTTGCCCATGCTCTTGGGGATGACGATGTCCATGCGTTTGTAGGCTATGAAGCGATTGAAGTTGGCCGTGGGGACGGCAACCGCACGCAGATCCGGATGCATGCATTTCGCGAACCTGTCCGGGTCAATGCAACCGTTTTACAGGGTGTCAGCCGGATGCTCGCTTCCATCGGGTTAAGCGGTGCTACCCATGAGACTGTCAGCGGTAAACTTCAGGAGATAAAGGGCCAGCCCCCGCTCTTTCCGGCATGGGTCACGGTCATTGCGGTAGGTGCTGCCTGTGCTGCATTTGCCTGGCTGAACAACGCCGATTTTGTATCCCTCTGGGTTGTCCTGATCGCAGCTTCGATAGGTTTTGCTGCAAAGTTCTATATTCTTCCATGGGCCGGAAACCTCTATCTCACCGTGTTGCTGTCGGCTCTTGTTGCATCGGCATCTGCACTTCTCCTGCTCCCGTTTTCCCAAACTGCAACTGCTGAGATTGCACTCATCTCATCCCTCCTGTTCCTTGTTCCCGGTACCATTCTCATTAATGGCGGGCTCGATATCGTACGGGATCATACGGGGTGCGGGATTGCCCGGCTCACCTCGGTCATGGCACAGCTTCTGGTCATTACCGGGGTACTGTTGATTCCTCTCTCCCTTCTAGCACCGGAATCAGGCGGCCCGGTTATCCTCTCCCTCGGCTGGACCGGCATCCTGATCAGCGCCGCAGCAGCCGGTATAGCGGCCCTCGGTTTTTCCATCATGATGAATATGCCGCTTGCTGCACTCCCGTGGTGTTTTATCTGCGGGGGGGCTGCACGGATAATCCGGGAGATTGCAATTCTTGCCGGTATCGATCCTATCATGAGTATTTTTCTTGCAATGGCAGCAGCTACCCTGCTTGCGTTTTTGATTGGCAGGATCACCCATGTGACAGAAGTGGTAATCGCTGTGGCGGCCGGACTTTCGATGATCCCCGGGCTTGCCGCCATTATGGGGCTCAACGGTCTCTTCCAGCTGGCCCATCAATCCACTCTTGTCCAGTCTGCACTTATCCAGACTACCCTGCAGAGTTCTCTCTATGCCGTCGGAGTGTCTCTTGCGCTGGTTGCCGGAATAATTTTTCCCCTCATTATCATCACACGGGGTAAGCCAAGGATATAAAAACGTACCGGGCTCCAATCAAATTCTGGTGCAATCCGGCTGTTTTTGTCTCGTAAAGAAACAGTCACATGCTCCTTGCTTCCTGCTCACGGTAGAACAAGTGAAAAATATAATGACGGTCCTCTCCAATAGTTTGTCAGACCGTTCTTTTGCCAATATGGATTTCTGGTTTTGGTAAAAAATTCCCGCGTTAAGTGCTTTAAGACCTGCCAGTGCAGGCAAAGTCAACAAACCCATTCATCGGGTCAGTCTTGAGCAAACGAACCCGGACTTTCTCACCAACCCTGAGGCCCTGCTGGCCCTGCATCACCCTCCCCTCAGCCGGGGGAGTGATAAGCCGGACATACGTCCCTTTATCAGAAGCGCCGGTGACAAGCGCATCAAAGGAATTGCCAATACTGTCCTGGAGCAAAACGGCAGCAGCGGCTTTTCTCATGAACCGTTCAATCTTCTTTGACCCTTTCTCCTTATCGGTCAGCCATGCTGACTGGTCCGCGAGTTCTTCGATAGTATAGGGGCTCTCTGTTTTGTCCAGAACCGTTTTTACGAGCCGCTGTATGATGAGATCGACATAGCGCCTGTTCGGTGCTGTGCCATGCGTATAATCTGTTACTGCGAGAGCGAAGTGACCTATCGGGGGCTCACCGGGATCGAGTGGAACGTACTCGCCAGCCCCCATCAGTTTTACCACTGTGAGTGACAGGTCAGGGAAGCGGATCGGATCGGCTTCTTTTTGCCGAATCAGAAATTCTGTGAGCGCCTTTGCATCCGGTTGGTCGGGCAGCATCTCCCCATACGTGGCGGCGGTCAGTACAATCTCGCCCCAGTATTTTGGTATGCGGACAATGCGCTGGATCATCGGTATCCCGGCATTTCCGAGGAATGCTACGGTAGTACCGTTGGCAGCCACCATGAACTCCTCGATTATGTTCCGTGCCTCATTCTTCTTCTGGACAACAAGTGCTTTTACTGTTCCGTCCTTAACAACCGGCTCGGCTTCAATAGTTTCGAGTTCGAGCGCCCCGTTTTCAGCACGGAATTTTTTTAACCGTAGAGCGGCCTCGTGCTGCAACCGCACCTGTGCTTCAAGCCCGTCAATGTCCCGCACCCTGGGGGGAATGGGGCCGGCACCTTCAAGCCAGTCCCCGACTTCTTCGTAGATGAGCTTGGCCTTGTTGGAAACGACAGCCCGGTAGAGTTTTCCGTGCCGGACGCTGCCATCGGGAAGCACGGTATATTCAATAATCACTGCCCTGCAATCCTGGCCCGGCAGGAGCGATGAGATGCCTTTTGAGAGCCGGTCGGGCAGCATGGGATAGGTGACAATTCCCGTATAGACTGAGGTACCGTTGTAGGCTGCATACTGGTCAGCCTGCGAGTGCTTGGGGACATAGTGATCAACATCGGCAATTGCAATTCTTACATTGATTTCGTTATCCGGCCCCCGTTTGCAATACTCCATCTGGTCGAGATCTTCAGAATCATGGTTATCGATCGATGACCAGAGGAGAGAGCGGAGATCCTGCCCGTTTTTTTCAATGGTTTGTGAAGTATCCGGGTGTATTGCATTCACTTCACGGATAACTGCCTTTGGGAATTCGGGTTTGAAGCCGTATTTCTGCATGGCAAAAAAAGAGACGGTTTTTAGGTCAACGAAGCGGCGGTTTTTCATAGGCAACTGTTTTTTGGTTTGGTGGCGGGGATGATAAAATAGTGCGTGCGCCGGTTGAAACGGATCATCGACAGGCATTATCCTCTTTTTTAGTTCCCGCTCACTACAAGCAGAACCGGCACGATAATTTCAAAAAACTCATGAACGCAAGGATATCTCAACATCGCATGCCGTATGACTCCGATCGTTACACCAATACAGATGCAGGAAGTTGTGGTATGTGCTTTGATGGGGAGGCTCCCTTATCTTTGAGTTACGAAAAACTCCCAAATTAAAAATGAGTGGGATTTTCCCCGTCTCTTTTTTATATCCCCTGCACAGATCACTCACTATGTCACCAAGACAATCCACTCCCAAAGACAAGCGGGTTGCAACCCATCTGGAAAAAGCAGGCCCGGGCCAGGATCGCGACCGCCAGCTGGAAGATGCAAGGCATCACCCGATTGCCCGGCCACTCCCTCACCCTGAGCATAAGCCGATAAAAAAGCCCGCGCTCCCAAAAAAGCACACGCCGCATTCTCATCCCCATGGCGATGAGCTGCCCGCCCATACGAACAAGCCAAGCCCCATCAAGCCGGCAAAAAAGATCACCCGTACAGGGGCAAAGAAGTAATCTTTTTTCACCAATCTCTCTTCTTATCAGGAAAATCCATACAATGACTCTTTCCTCCCGCAATTCAAACGGCAGATTATCCTTCAAAACGCGAAAAAACGAGACTTTCCTTTAAGGTATTATTCGGCTATCAGGCAGCGATGAAGATACGAAATCTCATACGATCGTTTATCCCGTCAGCGTGACAATCGATACGAACAGCGAGCATAACCTATGTCTGCCACCCAGTTTTTCCCCATCTCTCCAGAACTCCTTGCCCTTGCCTGTGAAACGATCAACAGGCGCGTTGGCCAGCTACCGATCATGAAGGATGGGTGCTCAGTCACCCAGGATCTTATTGGTGTGACCATGGAATGCCTCAACGCCGAATTCTCAAAAACGCTTGCCGTCACCACAAAACAAACTCATGAAAACAGGGCCACAGAAGGACTCAACCGGTGTCTGGAGCAGCGCCTGAACCTTAACCTGAGTGATCCCTGCTCTACTGTGATCACCGGCGTGCTCTGTAGTGCGGGAATTGCAGAGCACGCTGAAGTTCTTGACAGCGTATCCCACGCGCGGAGCAGGGGAGTACGGCTGCTCCCCCCATGGACATGGCATATTGCATCGGCCCCGACACCTTCCCTTTCCGCTGCAGGGGCGGGAACCCTGGGCGACACGCCTCCCGCACAGTGGATGAATCTCTGCCCGGTCTGCCGGACCGGTATCTTAAACCGGGTTGTCGGAAAGCAGCTGTATGGCATTGCCCATACCGATTATTATGTTGAATGCACCCATTGCGGAGCAAAATTCATACCCGAAAAAGATCTGTTCTGCTTAGTCTCCATAGCCACGGTCCGCGATCCCATCTGGAAACATAATTTGAACAAATCCTTTTCGCCCGAATCGTGGGCCGAGATCGCGCGCGCAAGTGGCCCGGCTCCGGTAAAGCGCATAAGCCCGCCCCACTCTCACCGCACCGCCCCCACACCCCCGTTCAATGCCCCGCATATTTCGTCTCCCCGCCAATCCTTTGTATCCGTAGTGCTGAAAACCGGCACACTTCAGCCCATGAAAGACGGTTCTTTAGGGGTTCCTGTGCTTGACAAGATCCTGTATTTCAAACCCGTCAGGTTGATCTTTTCAGGGGGATTAAAAGAGGATATCTTTGAAAAGGAACAGAAGTGCTTAAAAGATATCATCAACCTTCCTGTCTACTCCCACCTGAAAGCAAAAACAGAGGAGAAGTATGCAAACTACCTTTTGCTTCGCCTCGGGCTCTTTTTATGGGAGAGGAAGGAGAAGCACGATCCTTTCTATCGTGAATTTCTCAATCCGTGGGGTGACGAAAAGTATGGTACGTTTATGGTAGAAGACAGCGCCCTGTCCGGCAGGAAGGGGGTTTACCTTGTGGTTGCCGAAGGAAAAGCCTGTCACGCAGGTTCCAGCCCGGAATCCTTTAAAAAGACCTTAACCGTTGAGTTCAGCCGGATCACCGCAGGAGATTGTTACCTTGACCGTGACGGCACCCGATGCAGGATCAATGCGCTGCTCTGCATGCAGAAAAAAACTGCAACCGTGTATCTCCATGCGGTAGACAACGAGGAAGAACGGGCACGGATTGTTGATGCACTGATGAACCGTCCACCTGCCCAACCCAATAAAACGGAATCGTGAATCCAGCGATGCCGATCATAGGATTTTTCATATGTAATGTAAACATTATAGTTATCTACTCTGAATACCGGTAAAGGAGATCCTAGATGAAGTGCCCTCACTGTGGGATGAATATACGCGACAATATTGTGGAATGCGGTTATTGCGGTGGCAAGATACCACAAAGCAAGACACAAAACTTAAAGAAAGATTCCGTAGCGGCAGGCAGGACAATACCAAAAGAGAGTCCTGCAAAAAAAGGGACAACGCCCAAAAAATCGCAGGATGAAGATGGGGAAACTGAAGACGAAGGTGAAGGAGGACTTTCACCATACCTGCAGCCGGGCGAACAGGTGCAGATCGGGTCCCTCAATGTCTCTGTGAAAAAATTCTTTTTCCATGCATATCTCACCGAGAGGCGGATTTTTTTAATTGATACTGAGGAAAAGAAAGTCAAGGTTACCGCAAAAGATGTTGCAAGGGACACCATCGCGGGATGCACCAGTGAAGATTCCGAGAATTCAGATCCCGTGCTTGTCCTGTCTATACGATCTCCTGATGATGAGATAAAGACGATGAAGATTGTCTTTGCCCAGAACGGTATGGACCGGACAACTGAGGTTGACGAATGGATCTCGCTCCTTCAGGTTGAAAAACCTCACAAGAAGTCTGCAAAGAAGAAGGCAGAAGAACCCGTCCAGCAGGATGAAGAACCGGCATCTGCTGCTCCTTTAGAAAAACCCGCCCAGAGGCAGGGACTGCACCCCACAAAAAAGCCGGCCAAGGATCATGAAAAGCAACCTCCGGTAAAACGAGTTCTCTCGAGCTATAAGATGCCCGAGGAAGAAAAAGAGTCAGAACCTGTAGAAGAAGAACCGCCAAAGCGTTCACCCGTCAGGAAGCAGGAACCGGTAAAAAATCCGATCACGATCAAGGGCTATGACAGGGAGATTCCCCCAACCGATAATGAGACCATTAAACATACAAAAAAACCAGAAGTCCAGTCGGCAATGAAAGTTGCCATGAAGAGTGCGATGCAGCCGCTCAAACAAACCCCCGCAACCCCGGTGAGAAGAGTGACTGCTGAACCCATGCGCCGCCAGCCGGTTGCAGAACCCGAACACCCCCCGTTTGTTGAAATTCTTCCGGATGAGGAGCCGGAGACTCATGAAAAACCAGCACGGGATGACGAAGTGGCAAATCCCCAGTTCTGTCATAACTGCGGCAAGAAAATTCTTAACACCGCAAACTTCTGCCCTGGGTGCGGAACCAAACTATCTGCTCACAAAGCAGGAAAAGCAGCCGGAGAAGCACACGCCTCTGCAAAACCGGCGCACACACCGCAAGTCCCGCAGAGAAAAGTGCCAAAAATCACGGTATCTAACGCTGATGACGATGATGAGGATGAGCGCGATGTTGCACCTGCTCCGGTAAAACCCCCGGTAAAAAAGGCCCCCCCGGGCAGTGAAATGACGATCCTCCACAAGTTCCTGAGACGATAAATACGTTCGATGAACAATTCATCGGACTCTTTTTTTTGTTCTGATAAAATATCTCATACGCATATTTTTTTACGGCACAATTCTGCAAAAAAAGTTCTGGCATTTTTTTGCACAAATTTTCCTGTGCTCTTCATTCATACCGGTGATTATTCTCACTGGTGGATTTCTTCTTCACACAAAAAACAAGACGAATTGATCTCTTTTCCGGTGAGAAAGTAACATAAATTTTTTTTTTTAAATTACTCCCAATCATTTTTTGGCTTCAGAAGAAAACGGTTATATCACCACCAGTCCCTTTTATTATTACGAAGTTTGACCGAGGATATCAATGAAGAGAAATATTCAGATTGAAGCATTGGACCAGATCCCCTTAGAAAAGCAGCGGATTGAACTTGTTGAACGCAAATGCCTTGGCCACCCCGACAGCCTTGCTGACGGTATTGCCGAGTCGATCAGCCAGGCACTTTGCAAGGCATATCTCGAAGAGTTCGGGGTAGTGCTTCACCATAACACCGACCAGGGTGAAGTAGTTGCCGGAGAATCCCGCCCGAAATTTGGCGGCGGCCGGATGATCCGCCCGATCTATATCCTGCTCGACGGGCGTGCAACCAAGCAGTTCAACGGCATCACGATTCCAGCAGATTCAGTGGCAGTTGAAGCTGCACACACGTATCTCCACAAGATTCTGCCTGAGCTCAATCTCAATCGCGACCTGATGGTTGACTGCCGTCTCGGAACCGGTTCAACCGATCTCCGCGATGTCTTTAAACCCTCACAGGGTAAATCCCCGCGCTCAAACGACACATCGTTTGGTGTCGGTCATGCCCCCTTCTCCGAAGTTGAGACCATCATCAAAAACGCAGCAGAATATATCGATGTAAAACTCCGGAAAAAGTATCCTGCAATCGGACAGGATATCAAGATCATGGGCCTGCGTGACGGCAACACGATCACGTTAACGATTGCCTGCGCGATTGTCGACAAATACTGCGCAAACATAAAGGAGTACAAGGAATACATGGTTCTTCTGAATGAAGAGATAGTCAAGGTTGCAAAGAAGAGCACCAAGCGTAATGTTGTAGTCCATGTCAATACCGCTGACGACATCAAAAAGGAGAGTGTCTTTTTGACCGTGACCGGTACTTCAGCCGAGATGGGCGATGACGGTTCTGTTGGTCGAGGCAACCGCTGCAATGGCTTAATCACCCCCAACCGCCCGATGAGCATGGAAGCAACCAGCGGCAAGAACCCGATCAACCACATCGGTAAGATCTACAACCTTCTCTCAACCCAGATTGCAACGGAGTGTGTGAAAAAGGTAGATGGAATTGATGAGATGTATGTCCGGCTCCTCTCGCAGATCGGTAAACCCATTGATCAGCCGCTTGTTGCAAGCGTGCAGGTGCTGCCACAATCCGGGTATAAATTAAAAGACATCAACGGTGAAATTCACTCGATTGTGGATGAAAAACTTGCAACTGTCACCCAAGTCACAGAGGCAGTTATCCGTGGTGAACTCAGGACGTTCTGATCACATACAGGAAAGACCGTGAACGCTGTAAAAGCCAAAAAAACAATAAAAGCCGTGAAAAAAACTGGTACCCCCACACCTTTTTCTGATATTGTGCGTCTTGCAATCCCCAATAAGGGCAGGATTGCAGAGCCTATCATGGAACTGGTGGAAAAGAGCGGGCTTCACTTAGCAGAGACCGGGGAACGGCGGTTGATCACCCGCACCCTCGACCCCCATGTGGAGATCCTGTTTGCCCGCCCGATCGATATTCCGGAATACGTTGCAACCGGTGCAGCCGATCTCGGAATCACCGGTCACGATATGGTAATCGAACGGGAGTCCGATGTAGAAGAGCTCCTCGATCTCCAGTCCGGCAAGGGAAAGCTGGTGCTGGCTGTCCGGGATGATTCATCCATTACCTCGGTCAAACAGCTTGAAGGAAAGAAGGTTGCCACTGAATTTCCGGTCATCACCCGCACGTACTTCAAACAGCAGAAGATAAAAGTCAATGTTGTGCTTGTCGGTGGTGCCTGTGAAGCCACTCCGCACCTCGGAATTGCAGATGCGATCATCGATCTGACGAGTTCTGGCACTACGCTTCGGACCAACCGTCTACGGGTGATCGATGAAGTGCTCCAGACGTCAACGTTCCTGATTGCAAACAAAGAATCGCTCCGGACCAAGAAAGAGAAGATTGACGAGATCCATCTCGCACTGGAGAGTGTGATCCGGGCACGCGGCCAGTGCTACCTGATGATGAACGTGAAACGCTCCTCGCTCGAAGCAGTGAAACGCGTGCTGCCCGGCCTCTCAGGACCAACGGTCATGGATGTTGCATCGAGTGAAGATCTGGTGGCTGTACATGCTGTGGTAAACGAGGAGCGAGTCTATTCGCTCATCAACGCCTTGCGACGGGCAGGTGCAAAAGATATCCTTGTGATGGCTATCCAACGGATGATCCGCTGATCTTTTATGAAGATTTTTCCCGCTGTTGATATTCTCGGGGGCCAGTGTGTCCAGCTGGTGCAGGGAAAACGGGAGAGTGCGACTGCTTATGGTGATCCGCTCTCCTGTGCAACCCGCTGGCTTGACCTGGGTGCAGAAGCCCTCCATGTAGTGAATCTTGACGGGGCATTTGGGAGCTCGGCAAAAAATGCAGACCTTATTGCGGATCTAATTAAAAAAACCGGTGTCGAGATCGAGCTGGGAGGTGGGATCCGATCGGTTGAGGATGCAGCACACTGGCTGGATACCGGTGTATCACGGGTCATCATCTCAACGCTTGCCACCCAGAAACCGGAGTGCATCCGGATACTTGCCGACGAGTACGGCAGCGAACGGGTGATGGCAGGAGTTGATGCAAAAGGCAACCAGATCGCCGTGCATGGCTGGCAGGAGACGGCTGGTGATTACATCGACTGGACCACCCGGTTTGAGGAACTGGGGGCAGGTTTTTTACTCTACACCAACGTGGATGTGGAAGGATTGCAGCAGGGAGTCCGGTTCGAGCCGGTGAAGCGGCTGATCGATCACACCCGCCTGCCAGTCGTAGTTGCCGGCGGCGTATCCGCACGGGCAGATGTTGCAGGACTAAAAGAGATCGGGGCGTTTGGGGCTGTGCTCGGCTCTGCCCTGTACAGCGGGAAGATTGGACTTAAAGAGGCACTGGAGGAGAGTTAATGAGAGTTGTGGAAGTGAAGCGGGAAACAAAAGAGACAAAGATTGCAATCAGGTTAAACCCCGATGGTACCGGTAAAATCATTGTTGATAGTGGTGTGCCGTTCTTTGATCATATGCTCAATGCGATGGCAAGGCACGGTGGATTCGATCTCACCTGCACTGCCAAAGGGGATCTTGGTGTGGATTGTCACCACACGATCGAGGATATCGGGATCGTGCTTGGCGATGCGGTGAAAAAGGTGATGGGTGACGGGAGTGGGATAAAACGATTCTCTCACGCGATCATCCCGATGGACGAATCAATCTCTACTGTTGTACTCGATTGCGGGGGCAGGGGATACCTTGTCTTTACCGGCACTTTTGGCAGCCGGACTATTGGTAATATCCCGGCAGATATCTTCGAGCACTTCTTCTATAGTGTGTGTAACCGGGCCGGTATCACGGCGCATATTGCATTTACCGGGAAAAACGATCATCACCAGTGCGAAGCGATGTTCAAGGCGTTTGGGATTGCGCTTGGGGAGGCGTTGTCTATGAGCGGGGATAAGAAGGCAGTGCGGAGCACGAAGGGGAAGTTCTGATATTTTTGGTATGAATCGATGATGAGATTTACGGAAAACGGTTTATGATGCGTTAACCAACGACAACTCAAAAGTTGTCAAAATTGCCCGTTTCTTTTTTGTTAAAAATTCTTCCAGATTGAGTTCGGTTACTTTCTTGAGGTTGCTCACTGCCTACAATCTTTTTTAGGGGCAGATCTTTCTCAATGCCACGGATGACGTGGTCATAGGTGCATCCCAACCGGGAATCTATAAGCGGATAGCGGTAAAGATAATTAATGAGAAAGGTATTGAAAGTATAAAGATCGTGGTGATCGGGTAACATGAACGCACTCATCCAGAACCATAAAAAAAAGATTGAGGAGTTCTGTAAAGCGTGGAACGTTAAGGAACTCCAGGTATTTGGTTCTGTCCTTACAAAAGATTTCCGCCCGGACAGTGACATCGACATTATCGTGGATTTTTCGCCCGGCTCAAGTCATACTCTTATCCATCTCGCACAGATGGAAGAAGAACTCGAACACATCTTTAACCGGCGCATCGATCTCATCTCCCGACAGGCTATAGAACAAAGCCGGAACCATATCCGCAAAAAAACAATTCTCTCAACTATGGAGAGGGTCTATGGCGCGTGACGATGCCTATCTCCTCGATCTTCTCCTTATGGCAAAGGATGCACGCGATTTTACAAAAAACCATACACGGAAATCATTCATTGCTGATCGCCAGTGCCAGTACGCGGTCATACGGTGTCTTGAAGTGATTGGGGAAGTCTTTTAAACGGCTTTCGCCGGAGACACTCAAACGGTTTACATCCATCGAATGGTCGGCCATGGCACGGATGCGGGATATGCTCATCCATTCCTATGGAAAAATCGACATCGATGAAATCTGGGACACCGTCAATCAGGATATACCCCGGCTCATCAGGATACTTGAATCTACAAACCTGCATGATGGGCGCAAATGACCGGCGAGATCGATTAGCGCATCCTCACCATCTCCTTTCGCGAAACACAAAGTCCTGCCACCTGTAATGTAATATTTGCTCAAGGGCTGGAGCCGGGCAATGGTTTTGTTTCTGGGGCGGGAGGCATGTCCGATTTTAAGAGTATCGAGCAGGTGCCTTTTCCTCTAAAAAATCCTTTCACAAGACAAATAAAATTCCAAAAAGAGAACAACAAAAATCCGCGAGAAAAAAAGAGAATTAATCTAGGACTTTGCTGCCAGATCAACGTCTTCTTTCTTGATCGTCTTTCTGCCTGCATGCTCGGCAAGCTTGTTGGATTCCTTGGTGAGCGTGGCGATGTACTTCTCTGCTCTCATAACGAGTGCTTCTGCTGCATCGCTTCCCACGCGTTCGGCTCCGTTCTTCTTGGCAATCCTTACAACTGCTGCGATTGGTAAATCGGTCATGTTCCTTACCTCAAAATTAAATCCCATTGATATATATAAAAACTTTCCGGGCAAATGACCCAAATATTGCTCGAATACGATTTTAAGCGGCATCCCATTTAGAAAGAAGGAATCGGGCTTCAGAATTTCGCAGAATAATTTTTATTTCCTCTAAAATGGTTTTTTTGACAAACAAAAGGGAAATCATCGATTAAAATTATTCGGACAAAGATGCTGCGAGCAATAGCGCATTGGAATAATCTGGTGAGGCGCGCGAACTATCCACGAAAATTCTGCTGATATTTACTACGGGCGCGCCATGTCCCTTTCCGCCACCAAGAAATACGAGTGTCCTGAATACCAGATTGCCGGAAATGCCGTCGGGTGCGATGATAAGTCCACAGGTTTCAACTGCATCTTCAATCAGGATCTCGCAGTGTGTGGCATCACCCAGCCGGGCAAGCAGTTCGGCATCGGCCATACTCGCATCCACCTGCGGGTGTCTTCCCACATCCCCCAGCCGGCCCCCGGAGAGTATGCCGACTTTTTCCGGCAGGCCGAATTTTTTTGCAATGATCCTGCCTTTTTTGATCAGTTCGAGTTTCTCTCCAACCGTCCACCCTTCGTCCACTCCAACCGGAGTGAGCAGGAATTTTTTACCAGAAACGGTCTCTAGCAGCGCGATGCGTTCCAGGTGGTCGACACCTGCTGCTTTTTTCAAAGCTTTTAACGTGGCATTCGCAGGCAGGGTTCCCCGCACCGCCGCATCGATCCTGCCTGCCATCAGATCGTCAACGAGTGCCTGTTCGGGATTCGCATGCTCTGAGACAATTAACCACTTTCCGGCAGCATTCCTGTCAACAATTCCCGGGCAGCAATAACAGATGATTTCAAACTTTCCGCTCACGCGGTTTGCGCACTCAATAACCTTCTCTGGATCTTTTCCGATCCCGATCCCGATGCGCCTTACCGGCTCTGGCATGCCACATCCTCATGAGAGAGGTGCATAATACCGTTCTTGACAAAATCAAAGACCTGCGTGTCCTTGCCCTCGTAACGGATCCGCAGTTCGCGTGATGCATTCACCGAGCCGATCTCGTGTGCCGTCATTCCCACACTGGCAAAGAGCCGGATGAGTTCTTCAACATGCCTCTTGTTTGCCGTCAGGATAAAGCCCATGCCCGGATACATCCGCACCCATTGTTCAAACGTCAAGTCGTTTGCCGTGAGGTTCGGCTTTGGAATCAGGCCAAGATCGATCTCAGCACCTTTGCCGCTCACTTCAAGCAGCATTCCCAATGTTCCGATGATACCGGGATTGCTGATGTCCTTACCGGCCGTCACCAGATGCTTACGACCGATCTGCTCCATTATGGATATCTGGGCCCGGACTTCTGCTGCGGATTTCATTGTTACCGAGTCCCAGTTGAGCGCACAGGACGGGTGGACCCGGCCGGTTATATCGATCGCTGCAACCACGCTGTCGCCTACCTGTGCAGTGTGGCTGTAGATGACTGAATCCATCCGGGCAGAACCGAGGATCGAGACATCGATGACGCTGTATGGGGCGTCAGGGTGCAGGTGTCCGCCAACAATCGGAACACCGAACTGGGCGGAGGCATCGTGCATTCCCTTAACTACCTGTTCCTGCACGGTGGTCTTTGCTATTGAGAAAATATCAACCATTGCGATCGGGTGACCGCCCATAGCTGCGATATCATGGATATTGACAAGCACCGAACAGTATCCCGCCCAGTATGGATCAGCTTCCATAAGCCTGCTCCAGATACCGTCTGCGGCAAGCAGGAGTGCTTCGCCATTGTGCTCTATTACTGCTGCATCCTCCCCGAATGAGGCGACCACGTGCGGGGCATCGATCTTCAATGCCCGGACCATCTCTCCGATGGCGTGCTTGCGCCGGACACCCTCATATTCCTGGACTACTTTTGCAATTGTCTCTGTTGAGCAGTTTTGGGTCACGGCATCACCTTAAAATCAGCTAAAAAATTCTTTCTTACATCCTCATTTCTTTTCATCAGAGATAATTTATTTGATATGACTCCGACAAAAAGAAAAGATCGCTGACAGCTGAGTGATTTTATTTGATATACAGTCAACGTGTCTGTATGGACTGGGCAGAGAAATACCGCCCCTCACATTTGCAGGATATTGTCGGCAACGGAACAGCAATACGGCAGATTGCGGAGTGGGCAAAGAACTGGACGCGGAAGTCAAAACCTCTCCTGATCTACGGTAAGCCCGGTATCGGTAAGACGTCATGTGCGTACGCGCTGGCAAACGATATGAAGTGGGAGTCCATCGAACTCAATGCAAGTGACACGCGGACTGCCGGTGTCATCGAACGCATTGCCGGTGCAGGAAGCCAGACTGCAAGCCTTACGGGTGCGTTGCGGAAGCTCATCGTGCTCGACGAGGCTGACAACCTGCAGGGCACAGCAGACCGTGGTGGTGCCAAAGCCATTATCGAATGTATAAGGAGAGCCCAACAGCCGATCATCCTCATCGCAAATGACCTTTACGGGCTCTCTCCCGAACTGCGGGCACGGTGCGAACCTGTGCAGTTCAAGGCGGTTCCTGCGCGGTCGATTGCCCCACGGCTCAAATATCTCTGCTCTGCTGAGAAGATCAGCTGCAGTGAATCAGCAATTCATGCAATTGCAGAGAGCGCAGAAGGAGATATCCGGTCTGCGGTCAACATGCTCTACGCCTCAGCTATCGGGCGTGAAAAGATTGACGATGCGCAGGTGCGTACTTCCCAGAAAGACGAGCGTGTATCCATATTTTCTCTAATATCTGCGCTGTTTAAAATTACTTCCGATGAGGAACTGCTGCGTCTCTCCTATGATGTGGATGACACTCCTGAAACTATAGCGCAGTGGGTGGAAGGAAACATTGGCCAGATCTCTGATCCGACATCTGTTGCACGGGCATACCAGCACCTCTCAAGAGCAGATGAATATCTTGGCAACACCTACCGCAGGCAGTACCACACGCTCTGGCGCTATGCAACGGCGATCATGCTGCTCGGGGTTGCCGATGCTGCTGGCGGAAAAGGTATCCACGCAAGGATCATGCCCCCTGAGCGGTGGCAGAAGATGTCAACAGCAAAAAAACAAAAGGCGATCAGGATTGCCCTGCTCAATAAAATTGCCGGTAGTATGCACATACCGCAGAGCACCCTGCGCAAAGAGTACCTTAGCACACTCTCACTGCTGGTAGAAAATGACCCGGCGGGATATACCCGCGAGATGATGCTGGATGCAGACCAGCTCAATTTCTTTTTAAATGATCGTGCGAGGGCATCAGAAATTTTAAAAGCGCTCGAAAAAGAAGAGAAGGAAAAAGAAAAGGAGCAGCAGAAGGTAAAGGAACCGCAGAAACGAGCAAAAAAGGAACCGTTGCCAAAATCCGAACCCCTGCCCGCAGTAAAACCTGCCAAAGAGCCGGAACCGGCAACCGTTACACCGGCAGAACCCGCGGAAAAGAAAACCCCGCCAAAGACTCAGTCGACCCTGTTCGATGGCTTCTGACGAACATGATACCTGTGGAGGAGCACACCGCAATCGATGATCTCCCCACCATTTTCATAGGATTCAAAACCAAGGTGGTATACGATCAGGTCCGCATTGATCCGCCGTGCCAGTTTGATTAGTGGCGGAATCATCTCTGGTGCAGGACGAATCGCGTAAATGACCTCTGCACCCATGTACAGGGAATCCTCCGGTGAAAAAATATCATCCAGAAAAAAAGGCAGACTCCCAGAAACCCCGAGGGCTTTTACATCCGTACAACGGATCAGCGCATTGGCTCTGCTGACTATTTTTGCCGCGTCTTCATTCCTGCCAATACCGACTTCGATGGCGCGGGTATAGTTAGAGGCGATATACTTGCCTACGCTCGTTTCAATATGTTTATAGTCACCCATTCCAACAGAATATAGCGATGCATGTCCATATTTTTTGGGATGCCCAGTCTCCGGCCGGGCTCCAGATGCCCGTATCCCGTAATATTTCTTCCATACTTGGTGTGCCAACAACTGTTTCTGATAACCATGTGCGCATGATGGGATACGTGACAGAGCGGCGGCAGATCGATGCGGCAGCGCTCCTTGACAGCATCCAGACCTACAAGCACCGGCACGGGATTGAAGAACCTGTCCTGCTGGTGGTTCACCAGGATCTTTTTAAAAACGGCAGCAGTTTTGTCTTTGGGCTTGCCCGGGAATCGGTTGGCGCGGGAGTGGTATCATCGGCTCGTTTAGGAAACGAATATTACGGGCTCTCCGGCAGTGATGATGACCTGATGGACCGTATTGTCAAGGAAGGAGCGCATGAGATTGGCCACCTGCTGGGTCTCGGACACTGTGATAACCGGGAATGCGTGATGTTCAGACCTAATACTCTTGATGAGCTTGACCGCAAAAAAAAACAGCTCTGTCCCACCTGTTACGAACAGATGGTTAAACATAAGGAATCCCCAAAAAAATAAAACGTTCATTAAGCGTCAAATAATTTTCTTCTCTTAAATTCATGGGACTCAGTCAATTGCCCGATTCTTTTATTCCATGATATGATTTTCAACGTATGTTTTATCTAGTGAGGTAACCCAGCGACTGGTATGAAAACCATCCCTCTTGTCGGGGCGGTCAGTTTTCTCCTGATTGTCCTGCTTTTAATCAGTGGGTGTACCTCTACGGCACCACAGGCACCTATGTTAACTCCTACTGTTGTAACAACACCAATAATTACTTCGGTTTCTCCGACTACGGTACCATATCCTGATGCCCATAAACTGGACACGCAGGTTCCCTTTGGAACCGGTGACAAGACGGGCGAGGCAACGATCTATCGTACAGCGGTAATGCAGAATTACACGTGGACTTCCCCCTCGTGGAACAGCCCGCGGGAACAGACAGAAGCCGGGTCCCCGCTTGGGACGCAGCATGGATACAATACTGCAACTCCCGGCTCGGGTAATGTTTTCCTCTTCGTTTTTATCAAAGCTGCGAGCACTGGAAGCAATGCAGTGTACGCCCCTTCTCCCCAGCAATGCGTGGTGAGTATCGATGGAATGTCGTATGCATACCAGACGGTAGCCAGTGCTGATGTTACCATTTCCGGCATTCGGCAACAGCAGTATGATTACCTGCTCGGCAATGGCGGTACCGGGGGGTATATCCAGTCAGGTGCGAGCAACGCTATTGATGGCTACCTGATCTATGAGGTACCTGCACAGGTTCTGGTAAAAAAGACCTATCTCTTCTGCAACCTCGACCCGAAAACTCATGCCATATGGAAACTTGGATAATACATTTTTTCTTTGTAACTATCCAGATCTCCATTTTTTTTCTTGGCTTTATGAGCCCGGTTCGCTGAAATACGCAAGCAAACCGGCAGATCAATATACTAGGAGAGCATTTTATTGAACAAGCAAGATGACAATAAACTGCGATTTAATACGAA
>JAUYTV010000017.1 GCA_030694985.1 Methanoregula sp. | reverse complement strand
TGGATGTAAATTCATTTTTATCTCTTTCCTGCGAGCGCGGATTTGAAAAAATAACGTCATAGAGTCAAATGTGCGCAATTGGGCTCAATTGGCTTGACGATCTCGCTTGGGATCACTTTTGAGTTGGCGAAAACACTCATCACAATTATTAAAGCAATAGACTCCCTTTTATCAACTAACGATTCCCACGTTAAAATAAAAAATTGAAATCTAAAAAAAAACGCGATGAGACATGACATTTCAGCATGTGTTCACTCCTGTGATTTAGAGCGCTCAGGAAAATCTGCAGTTACTGTGTACTGGAATTTTTCCCCATCATATACAAACTAACAAACGCCCGCAAAAATTTTAAAAAAAAGCCGTGAGTCAATGAAAAAATCAGATGACCCCCTTGCCAGAAAAAAAGTCCGGACATACCAGGACAAGTCAAGTCAAACAAGGAAGAGTGTATGATGACAGACACAATCCGTGTTCTCTATGTCGATGACGAACCCTCTCTCCTCGATCTCGGTAAGCTGTTATTAGAAGAATCCGGAGATTTCAAAGTAACGACATCTCTGAGCGCATCAGAAGGGATCCGGTTGCTCGAACAGCAAAAATTTGATGTAATCCTCTCCGATTACAAGATGGGTGACATAAATGGAATTGAGTTTCTTGTCGAGGTGCGATCACGCTTCAGGCCCATTCCATTCATCCTTTTTGTAGGGATGGGCAGGGAAGATATTGTCATTATGGCCTTAAATAACGGGGCGGATTTTTATCTCCAGAAAGATGGCGAACCGGATTTGCAGTTTGCAGAACTTGCAAACAAGATCAAGTCAGTCGTATTACAAAGCAGGGCGGATGATGCGCTCCGTATGAGCGAAGAGAAATACCGGCACATCATCGAATACTCAAATGAAGCAATTGTCGTGGCACAGGACGGTATGCTGAAGTTAGTCAATCATCGGGCGGTCGATTTCACCGGGTATTTAAAACAGGAACTTCTGTCCATGTCATTTTCTACAATTATCCACCCTGAAGACCGTGCAATGGTAATGGATCGGTACCAGAAACGGATGAGGGGCGAGTATGCCCCCTCCCGCTACACCTTCCGGATAAGTAAAAAGGATGGGAGCACCAGATGGGGTGAACTCAGCATTGCTGCAATAAACTGGGGTGGACGCCCAGCTACGCTGAATTTCATAACTGATATCACCGAGCGTAAGAAGGCAGAAGATGCACTGCGGGAGAGAGAGGAGCGGTACAAAAACATCTCCAAAGCGACAACGGATTTCGTATTTTCCTGCATAAAACCGGAGGGAGGCACCTATTCCATTGACTGGATCGCTGGTGCCGTTGAACGAATAACTGGATACACAATCAGCGAGATGCTTGCCATGGGGTGCTGGCGGCATCTGGTTCATATTGAGGACATTTCTGTTTTTGACGAAAATATTATCAATCTTCCCGCGGGCACATCCAGTGCCTGCACACTCCGCATCAGAACAAAGAGCGGGATGATACGATGGCTTTCCGTCAACACAACACAAGTGCCTGATAAGGATTCCTCGTCAATCAGCCGTCTTTTTGGAGGTTGCCGTGATATCACCGACCACAAGCATGCGGGAGATGCACTTGCAGAGAGTGAAGAGCGCTTCCGCATGCTGCTCCAGAATATCCCGTTAGTATCGATTCAGGGCTACAACATGGATGGCACTACGCAGTACTGGGATAAAGCATCCGAACATCTCTATGGATATACTGCCAAAGAAGCAATCGGGAAGAATCTTGTCGATCTTATCATCCCACCGGAAATGCAAGAAGAAGTCAGGAAAGCAATAAAGTATATGGCTGATAGCGGACAGCCAATCCCGGCGTCAGAACTGGCCCTCATGAGGATGGATGGATCCCGCGTAACGGTGTTTTCGAGCCATGTCCTCCTAAAAAAGGCCGGGGGTGAAATCGAGATGTTCTGCATAGACATTGATCTTACCGAGCGCAAACGGGTGGAACATGCGCTGCAGGAAGCCAATAAAAAACTCACTATGCTCAACCAAATCACACGGCATGATATTCTCAACCAGATTATGGGATTGCAAACATACCTTGAACTATCCAAGGATGTAAAAGATCCTGTTTTGATGGGTTACATTCTGAAAGAAGAACAAGCCGTAGAAGCCATCCGGTTACAGATTGAGTTTACCCAAACATATCAGGATATTGGGATACAGGCACCAAACTGGCATATACTTTCAGATATCATTCGCTCTGTTGTAAAACAATTTAAAACCCCGAATGTTGAGATAAATGTCGCTGTTGATGGAGCAGAGATTTTTGCAGATCCCTTAATTGAGAAGGTCTTTTACAACCTTATGGAAAATTCTCTTCGTTTTGGTGAACATGTGACACGCATGTATTTTTCTTATAAGGAAACAAACAACGGGTTACTTATCACTTATGCAGACAATGGTGTGGGAATTACAAAAGAGGATAAGACAAATCTTTTCCATAAAGGGTTTGGCAAACATACGGGTCTTGGTCTGTTCCTCTCAAAGGAGATCCTCTCGATCACCGGTATCATCATTACTGAGAATGGTGAACCTGGCAAAGGAGCAAGGTTCGAGATGATGGTGCCAAAAGGGGTTTACCGGCTTACCTGTGCAAAGTAAATCACTTTTTTTCAACCCCTGGAGAAAAAGCGATTTTCACACACAAATTCCGGAAATTTTTGCGGGTTCTGAAGTAGTAAACTAAGAGGCGAAACCATAAATCAAACAAAATGGTGAAAGTGAATAAGAAACTGGTTGCACAATTTCAATTCTCCATCCCGCAAACACAACACATTTTCAGCTATCGTTTTTTTTAACCGAACGAAACACGTGCGGTTTTAATCGAATCTTTTACTCCTCACGGTCGAATGTCTCCAAAGTGTTTACATGAACTAACAGAATTGCTGTCAGAGAGTGGAATTAAGCAGATATAGCAGTGTTTTCTCAACGAAAAAAGAATGTAAGAAATATTTCCATGAGACTGCCTAATTGACAGAGATCTGGTTTGCCGATGAGGTTTATCATATGATTACACTCAATGGCCCGAAATTTTTGTTTGTTTTTTAAATATTAAAAAAAGAGGATTTTTGAATGAAAGCAGAATTATTTCCCGCCCGACGCCAACTTCGACCCGCGTAAAATCCCAATCGTTCCGGTCCTTACAAACTCCTTAACCCCATACTGGCGCAGGAGTTTTTCGAGTGCATCGATCTTGTCGGTCTCGCCAATGACCTGAAGGACAAGAGACTTGGGGCTGACATCGACAATCGATGCCCGGAAGATGGTTGCGATCTGCATAATCTCAGCACGGGAGGTGCCCTGTTCTGCTGTGACCTTGATTAGCGCAAGTTCCCGTTCCACCCGCTCGTTTTCGGTCAAATCTGAAACTTTGATGATATCGATTAACTTGTTGAGCTGTTTCATAATCTGCTCAACTTTTGCATCGTCGCCAATCACCACAATCGTAATCCGGCTCATGCCCGGTTCTTCGCAGGGACCAACCGCTAAGCTCTCGATATTGAACCCACGGCGCGAGAAGAGCCCGGTGACTCTTGACAAGACACCGGCCTTGTTCTCTACAAGGATAGACAACGTGTGCGGCTTCATCGCGGGTGCCCCCCGATCATCTCATTGATCGCAGCACCGGCAGGAACCATCGGAAACACATTCTCTTCGCGCTCGATCCTGAAGTCCATAACAAACGGGCCATCGCAATCGAGAGATGCCTGGAAGGCCGGAAGCACCTCTTCTGGAGTTTCGATTCGCATACCTTCTATACCGTAGGCATTACCAATTTTCACAAAGTCAACTGCGGGAAGCTCGGTAAAGGAATACCGGCGATCGAAGAAGAGCTCCTGCCATTGGCGGACCATGCCGAGATACATGTTGTTTAAGATCGCAATCTTCACCGGAATCTTGTTTGCGGCAACGGTTCCCATCTCCTGGATGTTCATCTGGATACTGCCATCTCCGGCAATAACAAAGGTCGGAACATCCGGCCGGGCAAAATGCACACCGATTCCTGCAGGAAATCCAAAGCCCATGGTACCCAGTCCTCCTGAAGTAATCCATGAACGCGGGTTGTGGAAGCAGAAGTGCTGTGCAGTCCACATCTGGTTCTGGCCGACTTCTGAAACGATAACGGCTTTGTCTTTAACAAGTTCGCTCAATGTCCTTATGACAAACTGCGGGTGCAGTCCTCCGGTTGTGGGGCATTTGAGCGGGTGGTGCTGCTTCCAGTGCTTGATCTTCTTTAACCATACCTCATGAGCACCCTGCTTCTTCATGAGAGTGAGTACATCTTTTAAAACTGCCTTGACATCGCCAACGATCGGCACATCGATTCGTTTGTTCTTTCCAATCTCGGCCGGGTCAATATCAATGTGGATGATCTTTGCATGGGGAGCAAAGGTCTCTATCCTGCCGGTCACACGGTCATCGAACCGTGCCCCGATTGCGATCATGAGATCGCATTCAGTGACTGCGAAGTTTGCATACTCGGTTCCGTGCATACCCAGCATACCGAGATTGAGCGGGTGGTGGCAGGGTATGCAACCGATTCCCATAAGGGTTGTGGTAACGGGAATAGATGAGAGCGTGGCAAACTCCATGAGTTCGGGCGAGGCATTGGATGTGATTATACCTCCCCCGGCATAGATGAGCGGGCGCTCTGCGTGACCGATCATTTCAAGAGCTTTTTCGATCTGGCGCTTGTGCCCTTTATAGGTGGGGTTGTAGCCGCGAAGTGTTACTTTATCGGGCAACTTCACATCCTCTGCCATTCCGGTACTCACATCTTTTGGAATGTCGATTAAGACCGGGCCCGGTCTTCCAGTACCTGCGATATAGAACGCTTCCTGGACAACCCTGCCGACATCACCAGCACTCTTTAATAAGTAATTGTGCTTGGTGACAGGCAGGGTGATACCGGTAATATCTGATTCCTGGAACGCATCGTTTCCCAAAAGACTCGTTGGTACCTGGCCAGTAATTGCAACCAGTGGGGTCGAGTCCATGTAAGACGTAGCAATACCGGTGACAAGGTTACAAGCACCGGGGCCGGATGTGGCAAGGCATACCCCTACACGACCGCTTGCCCGTGCATATCCATCTGCGGCATGCGCTGCTGCCTGTTCATGTCGTACAAGGATGTGCCGCAATGGTGAATCATAGAGTTCATCATAGATAGGCAACACCACTCCCCCGGGATATCCAAATATAATTTCGGTACCTTCGCGCAGGAGTGATTCAACGAGTATTTTTGCCCCGGTCTTCATGTTCTTCCCTCAATAATCTGTTCATGCCGGCGATCATCGCCTCGACACTCGCCATGATAATATCCGTGCGTGCGCCGCGTGATGTAATTATCTTCCCGTCTTTACTTAATCTTACTGTCACTTCAACCAGCGCGTCAGTGCCCCCGCTGATTGCATCGACATGATACTCTTCTAACCGGATATCGGCAAGTTCCGCTACAGATTTTCTCAGTACCTGCATGGCGGCATCAACAGGTCCGTCTCCGGTAGCTGCTCCGGTAATCTCCTCGCCATTGACAACCAGCGTTACTGATGCCGTTGGTATCATGTTGCTTCCGGATATAGCAGTGAACTGTTTCATCCGGATCACCGGTTTGCATTCAATTGCCAGCACGGCATCAGCAATCGCCATGAGATCGGTATCTGCTACCCGTTTGCCAGCATCGCCTAGTTGTTTGATCCTCTTTAAGATCTCTTTGAGTTGTGGATCATCCGGTGAGTACTTCATCTCGTTAAGCGCTGCTTCAACCGATGCTGAACCAGAATGCTTGCCCAGCACTATCCGTCGCTTACGGCCGATCTCTTCGGGTTTGATCGATTCATAGGTGGATGGATCCTTCATAACCCCGTGAGCATGGATTCCGCTCTCGTGAGTAAAGGCCATCTCACCAACAACTGCTTTGTTAACCGGTAATGGTACGCCGGTTAAGCGCGAGACAAGGGTGGAGATATGATAGATCTCTTCTTTTTTTATCCGTGTCTGGTACCCGTAGAGCACTTCAAGAGCCATGACGAGTTCTTCAAGCGCTGTATTTCCAGCCCGTTCGCCCAGTCCGTTCACCGTTACATGCGCACAACCCGCACCAGCTTTTAATGCGGCAACAGAATTTGCGAGTGCAAACCCGAGATCATCGTGGCAATGGATGGACAGTGGGGCGATTAAGCCCAGCGGCGGGATGATATCAATGATCCTCTCCGGAGTTAATAGTCCGACAGTATCGCAGAAGCAGAGACGGTCTGCACCACACTTTACACCTTCAGAAAAGATGTGATTTAAGAACTGCTGGTCAGCCCGGGAAGCATCCTCTCCGGATAGCTCTACGATCAGTCCGCGGCTTTTGGCGTACTCGACTGCATCCCATGCCATCTGCGCTACTACTTCATGCGTCTTTCTCATCTTCTTTACGATGTGCAGATCGCTCACCGGAATTACGAGATGGACAGAATCTGCGCCAAAATCAGCCGCCGCATCAATGTCGCCGTTTAAGGCACGCACATAAGTACAGATCTCTGCTGAAAGCCCGGCCTCAGATATGAGCTTAATTGCTTCCCGCTCACCAGCAGAAGCAACAGCCGAACCAGCTTCAATCACATCAACGCCAATCTCATCAAGTTTGATGGCAATCTCAAGCTTCTGTTGCGGGGTTAATGAAACGCCGGGCGTCTGTTCCCCGTCCCGCAATGTAGTATCAAAAAAACGTAGCCTTTGGCCCAATAAAACAACCACTCATGGCAGAATTCACCATAGATACACGTGGGGAGTGCGAATATATATACATTCTCTGATATTTTCTTATTCAGGAGCTAAAAAATGCCGTATGTTGAAAAATATGATAGTTACAGGAACAATACCCTGTCACAAATAGCAAGGAGAATTACTTATGATCGGGCAGAATCCACTATTCACTGAAAAGGGCAATCCGTCAGCCAATGCAGAAAAGATCCGTTCTGATCTCGAAAAACTCAAATCAGCCCGGACAACCGGAGAACTCGGTACACTGATATCATCTGTTGTGCTTTTCCATTCCCCCAAAGATATCCAGCAGATGCGGAGTAATTTTTATGAGAAGATCCGTAATGTAACCCCGGAATATCGCGTTCGTCTCGAAACAAAGATTTCAGAACATCTGTTGGGAACCTGGCAGACCATGCGGCTCATGCAGCAGCAGGGTGCATTTTCTGCAATGAAAGAACCGGTGCCGGTTGTTGTAAATGCGTACTGGGATATGGTGGCTGCAAAGTGCAATGACACCATTACCGATGACAATATCCGTCTTCGTTTTCTTAAGTTTCTTATCGCTGGTTTTTGTATGTTTGTCCGGCAGGAACCGGCTCACCCTGCCGGAACCCCGTTTCCCGGTGGGGATATGGTCCAGTATATTGACGGGATATATTATTGTCCGGTACGGGAGAAGGCAAACGAAGTCGATGCAGCTCTCTGCCCGTTTTGTCCCGCTCTGCAAACTATGGAAATCGGTTATCTGAAACCCACAGTAAACCCGAGTACACACCAGAAACAGGAATTCATCCGTAACTGTCATGATTTTCATAACTTCAATGGGTGATTTCCCCCACTCATCAGATATGGTTCTTTTTTTTTATCCGTTCTATAATAGTTACAGAATTTTTAAAAATATGGTAAAAACTGTTATATTTTACCGGTACACATTCTAGCATTAACGTTTTGCCGATATCAGCCTCTGCCCGGAGCAGTCTTATGGATACAGACCCGATAATCCCCCTCAATGATCCCGCATTGTATATCAACCGCGAACTGGCATGGATACGGTTCAACCGGCATGTGCTGGATGAGGCACTCGATCCGGCACATCCTCTTTTAGAGAGGGTAAAATTTATCTCAATCTTTGCCAACAATCTCGATGAATATTTCATGGTGAGGGTATCGGGACTCCAGCGCCAGTTTGCAAAAGGTGTCCGGAAGTTTCCTGCCGATGGTATGACTCCCGGTCAGCAGCTGGACGGCATACAGGCAGCCTTGTTACCGGATCTGCTCATCCAGTACAATTGCTGGCATGACGATATACTTAAAAAACTTGCACAAAATGGCATTCATATACACAATTATCGCGATCTTGATGAACGCCAGAAAGCCTTGATGCACCGCTTCTTTATCGATGAAGTCTATCCGGTCCTCACGCCACTTGCCTTTGACAGTTCGCACCCGTTTCCCTTCATCTCCAACCTCTCACTAAATCTTGCAATCATAGTCCGTGATGCAAATAAAAAAGATTTTTTTGCCCGGGTAAAAGTGCCAACCAACCTCTTCTCACGGTTAATACGTATCCCGGAACCCGATGGAAATTGCCGCAATGATAAGCAGGTTCATTTCATCTATCTCGAAGACCTCATTGCCACTCATCTTGATATGCTCTTTTGCGGACTCGAAGTAGTAGCATCGTTTCCATTCCGGATCACACGGGATGCCGACCCGGAGATCGAAGTGGATGATGCTTCAGACCTGCTCACAACTGTCGAAGAGATCATGGAACAGCGGGCTCATGGAAATCCCATAAGAATCGAAGTCGAATGCTCCATGCATGACAGCATCTGTCACATGC
Organism: Methanoregula sp.; assembly: GCA_030694985.1. Classification (GTDB taxonomy): domain Archaea; phylum Halobacteriota; class Methanomicrobia; order Methanomicrobiales; family Methanospirillaceae; genus Methanoregula. Next base: position 81,531 of record JAUYTV010000017.1, on the reverse strand, counting down.
TTGAGCATAAACTGGTAGTCACATCAGCCATGATCCACCGTGTCGGTCACCCAATAGGTATGGCAGACCTTATGCAACTACTCTCTCTGGACCGCCCGGATCTGAAAGATTCACCGTTTACCCAGTCACTTCCCGAAGATCTTGGGGACGGCAGGGATATTTTTTCTGCCATACGTCAGCATGATATCCTCTTATACCAGCCATATGACAGTTTCACTCCTGTTGTTAATTTTATCCGGCAGGCTGCAAATGACCCGGATGTGCTTGCGATAAAAATTACACTCTATAGGGTTGGTCCAAATTCCCCAATCGTTAAGGCGCTCATGGAGGCACGGGAGAATGGAAAGGCCGTTGCAGCTCTCATTGAGCTCAAGGCCAGATTTGATGAAGAGAACAATATCGGCTGGGCTCACGCTCTTGAGCGCGAAGGTGTGCATGTTGTCTATGGCGTTGTCGGACTCAAAGTGCATGCCAAGCTCTGCATGGTGGTGCGAAGAGAAAAAGACGGGATAAGGCGATACATGCACCTCGGTACCGGTAATTACAATGCAACAACCAGCCGCATTTATACAGATTTGGGTTTTTTGACCTGTGACAAGCAGATTGGTGAAGATGTAGCAAATCTTTTTAATTTCTTAACCGGGTATGCACGGATTACGAGTTACCAGAAACTCCTTGTTGCCCCGGTCACCCTTAGGAAGGGGATGCTCTTAATGATTGAACGGGAGATTGCAAGTCACCAGCAGAAAGGCGGAGGACACCTAATCTTTAAAATGAACGCTCTTGTCGATCCATTCTGCATTGCCGCACTCTACCGTGCATCCCAGGCCGGTGTGAAAATTGATCTCCAGGTACGCGGCATCTGCTGCCTGCGACCAAAAATTCCCGGCGTCAGTGATAATATTGAAGTAACAACGATCGTTGGCAGGTTTTTGGAACATGCCCGGATTTACTATTTCCACAATGGTGGGGACGAAGAAGTATACCTGGGAAGTGCTGACCTCATGCCCCGGAACCTCGATAAACGTGTTGAAGTGCTCTTCCCTGTCCAGAATAAGGAGATCCGAAATGCGATCATATCAAAAATTATTCCCGTTCAGCTTAATGATAATTGCAAACTGAGAGTATTGCAAAGTGATGGAACCTATAGGCGAAGCATTCCGATAAAGGATGCAAAACCTCTCAATGCACAGGAATGGTTTTTAAAACACAGCGGTTGCTGGTATCATGGTATTAACTAAAAAACCCTTACTCGGGAATGAAGAGAAGAAAGAACCAGTGAGAGCCGCCTGCTATTTTGGTAAACAACGACTGCTCCCCCTTCTTGAAGCCTTTGCTAAAGAGTCTGATGGAGTAAGAGCAGCAGAAGACATCGAATATATCCACCGGATGCGGGTGGCATCCCGCCGTCTAAGAGCCGCGCTCCCCCTCTTTTCTTCCTGTTTTCCTGAAAAAAATTATACCCGATGGTCTGAAGAGATTAAGAAAATTACCCGGGCATTAGGAGAGGCACGGGACACAGATGTCCAGATCGCTTATCTATTAAAATACCAGAAACGAACCGAGAAAGCCTGGAATTTAAAAAAATCTGTTAAAGAAGGAGAGCCTCCAACCAGTCCCGCTGTACGGTATCTTGTTTTGGATCTCCAAAAAAAAAGAGACCATATCCAGAAAGAGGTAATCTCTGCGCTTGACAGCCTTAAAAAAAGTCATGTTATTGAAGATATGTATGAAGCTTTTAGTCAGCTTCTTTATCCTGTACGAGCTGGGCTTAAACGTTCATTGGCGTATGGGATATCACCGGTTGCTGCCATTCGGATCGAAGAACGATTATGCACACTCCTGTCATTTGAACCCTGGGTTTCCCACCCGGAGGCAGTAGCAGAGCACCATGCCACGAGAATTGCGGCAAAAAAACTCCGTTACACGCTAGAAGTCTATGCGCCTGTCTATCGTCTGGGCTTAAAAAAACCGATCTCACGTGTAAAAGCGGTGCAGGAAATCTTAGGAGACCTGCATGACTGCGATGTCTGGATCGATACAATAACCCGTCTTCTCCTGCGCGAACGTTCTTTTCTCAGGACCGAAAATGAAGAAAAACGCCCCGATACATTCACGTTATCGAGTCTTAAGATTTTTTTAGCCGAGAAGGAAAAAGAACGGCAGCAGATTTACCGGAGTTTCGTACGCTACTGGGCATCTTTAAAGCGGGATGATATCTGGAAATCTCTAAGAACAACCCTTGACTCCGGCCGAAAATTGAGTTTCAGGCCACATGCGGTAGTGACTGAAGAAGAGATAAGAACTGCTGTTACGGTAATCTCTAATGAATTTTCCGGTGGCCAGAAGCACAGTCTTCATGTAACTATGCTCTCCCAGATGTTGTTTGACAGCTTAAAGCCCTTCCATAAGATGGATGGTCGGGACCGGTTTTTACTCGAATGTGCCGGAATGCTGCATGATATCGGGTGGAGAGGCGGAAGAAAGGATCATAACAAGCGCAGTGCAGCCATCATCTTTTCTGAAGAACGCCTCTTGCTGGATCTTGCAGAGCGCGGAGTTATTGCTCTTGCTGCGTTTGCTCACCGGGGCTCTGCACAGATCGAATCGCAGGGTTTTTTTCAATTGCTTTCTCCGAAATACCAGAAAAAGACGCTCAAGCTTACCGCTATACTCCGCATTGCAGACGGGCTTGATTACCTGCATCTCGGTACTGCACAGGAAATTCACTGTGTTATAGGTAAGGAGATATTTTGTGATGTTATTGCCAGTTCCGATATTTCCCAGGAAAAAGAACGTGCCCGAACAAAGTCAGATCTGTTCTTACGGGCTTTTGGCAGGAATCTGGTGATCCGGTGAAGATGAAACAACCGGGTCAGAACGGTCGTGTGGTTGCATTCATCGATATCGGCACCAATTCTATCCGACTGTTAGTTGTCCGTCTCAACACGAATCATTCGTACACGATTCTGACTCGTCAGAAACAGCAGGTGCGCTTAGGTGAAGGAGAATTTGAATATGAAGAGATACTCCCAGAAGCAATCGAGCGCGCTGTTATTGTCTGTAAAACACTTACCGATCTTGCCCGCACGTTCAATACCGAAGAGTTTGTTGCTGTGGCAACATCTGCTATGCGTGAAGCGGGAAACCAGCAGGCGATAGTTCACCGGCTGCGACAGGAAGCCCAGCTTGATATTCGTGTAATATCAGGACAGGAAGAAGCCCGGCTGATCTATCTCGGTGTCTCAAGCGGTTTGCACCTTGAGGGAAAACGGGCTTTTTTTATCGACATTGGTGGCGGAAGTACCGAAATTGCTGTTGGTACTGAACGTAATTACCAGTTACTGGAGAGTTTCAAACTTGGCGCAATACGACTATCAAACCAGTATATGCCTCATACTGATACCGGCCCCATTTCACCGGAACGCTATAAAAAAATTCAGCAGCATATAAAAAGCAGCATCATCCGGTCTGTAAAGAAGATCAGAAAACTCTCTCCGGAATGTGCAATAGCAAGTTCAGGAACTGCGATAAATCTTGCCGAAATTGCACAAAAAGCCCTTCACCCTTCAGGCAGTTCTGAGTTTGTGCTCACCCACCGTGACTTAAAAAAAGCAATAGGTATCATCTGCTCCCTGTCTATTGAACAGCGCAAAAAAATTCCCGGTATTAACCCGGAGCGGGCAGATATTATTGTTCCGGGAGCTGCCATTCTCGACACGTTCATGCAGGAATTATCCCTTGACTCAATAACGGTCACGAGCAGGGGATTGCAAGATGGACTGCTTGTGGATTATCTCTCCCGCATGGATGAATTTCCCCTGTTAGGTGAACTCTCACCACGCCAGCGCAGCGTTTTGCAACTGGGCAGGTCCTGTGGCATCAATGAGGCGCATGCCCGGACAGTAACTGCGCTGGTACTTGCCATGTTTGACAGTGCAAAAGAGCAAAACATTCATTCATTTTCTGGTGCTGAACGAGAACTTTTAGAATATGCTGCGTTTCTTCATGATATTGGATCATTTATCTCGTATAACAATCACCAGGCGCACTCCTATTACATCATAAAAAATTCAGAACTGCTGGGCTTTGACTTAAAAGAAGTAACTTTCATGGCCAATCTTGCAAAGTTCCACCGCAAAAAAAGCCCGAGGAAAAAGGATCCCGAGATCCTGGAACTCGATGTGCATGAACAAGATGCCTTAAAGAAACTCTCAACATTTATCCGGTTAGGAGAGAGTCTTGACCGGAGTCATGCTGCCCTGATCAAACATCTCCGTTTCACTGCATCGGGAAATGATGCAATCCGTCTTGAAATTGTTGCGCGGGGAGATTGCCAGCTTGAGATGTGGGGTATTGAGAGCGAGAAAAAATCTTTTGAAAAAGTATTTGGCAAAAAAATTTTCTTTGATGTTATCGGAGATACAACATCACCTTGAAAAAAGATTTTTATCACTTAAAAAAAATCAAAATATTATACCGATGTGCTGATTGCGCTTATGACTGCTTCTTTAAAGGTTGGCGGGAGGTTTATCCCATCCAGCAGTGCAGGTAAGACGTTGAGGATAGTTTTCTTTCCTTCAGGGGTTGCAATGAATCCTTTTAACATTGCAATTCCATCAGGCGATGCAAGATATTTTTTTGCTGCTTCCTGTCCTTCTGGCGTTGACAGATAACTGCCAACCGCCCCGCCCATGCAACCAAGACTTCCAAAATTCATTTGATTTCACGTCACTTGTCATCTGACTCTGACATGTTACTTCCCGTTCCAGTTAAAGATGGTGGTGGAGCGGATAAAAAAATTAAACCTCGGTTCCAAATGAAAAAATTATGGTGTGCCAACCAGCATCTGAACTTCGGCATTGACCTCATTTCCCGACATCTCTATCCGGTAATTTCCTTTCTGCCGGACCATAAAATTCTGTTTTGTAGCATAAGTGTAATCCTTTCCAAAACCCTGCTTGTCAAGGATCGCTCCGGATCCTGCGTCGAGCACTTTGACTTCGAACCATGCGTAAGGACTAGTCTCGGTTGTATTCATATATTGTTCATTTTTAGTGCCGATATATACTAACCGGATTTGGGAAATCATCGTCGGTGTAAGGTTGAACCGGATATACAATGGGGGCTGTGTGAGTTCATGTGCAAAATATTCTTTCTGGCCAAAGGCAAATTTCTGGTTAAGGGTATATACCTGTTCGTAATCTTCTTCCAGGCGTTCATCTTTAACAATGACAGGAAGGGTGGGGGTTTCTGTTATGACTATGGTGGATTGTGATGTTGGCAGTGCGGTCGGCATGATGGTGGGAGTCATAGATGGGGTATGAGATTGTACAAAACCGTCAGAAGATTTCTGGTTTGCTTTGAGCATGGGCATTCCAGCAAAGTATGCGATAGCCACGATAACAAGAACCATCACAATCCCCCCGATGATTATGGAAGTCCGTGGGGTTTTTGGTTTTTCATGTGGAGATCCAGAAAAGGATGGCGGAGTTATTGGAACTTGAGGTGCAGCAGGATCTGCCTGAACTGACGGATCAGTGATTTGTCCCATGGGAGCTCCGCACTGCACACAGAACCTTTTGCCAGCGGGAACCTCTGCACCGCAGGATGTACAAAATGGCATATAATCACCATTGGTTGCAAAGGATTGATACTTTTACTTTTTGGTTTTTTCTGAAAAATTTGAAATCTAACGATATTGAACCGGACAAATCAAAATTGTGTTGGGAGTTTTTTTCTGTGTCGGGTCTTTTTTATTTTATGAAAGTTTAAAAAACGAGAAATACCTATTCTTCGCGCAGCATCTTATCAATCGCGAGCGCCGCACTCTTTGCAGCACCCATTGCAAGAATGACCGTTGCTGCACCAGTGGCCACATCCCCTCCGGCAAAAACCCTGGGCATGGAAGTGCGGAATTCATCATCAACAATAACATTTCCGCGTTTGCCACGCTTTAATTCGGGAATCTCGCTGATAAGGAGCGGGTTTGGACCCTGACCGATTGCAGCGATAAAGACATCAGCATCGATCGTGAAATGACTGCCTTGAATGGGAGCAGGTTCCGGTCTGCCGGATTGGTCGGGATCACACATCTCCATGCGCACGCATTCCACTCCGGTTATTCCCTGATCGCCAAGGATTTTTACCGGGTTTGCACACATGACAAATTCAATGCCCTCTTCCTTTGCCCGCAGGCTCTCCGCTTCACGGGCAGGGAGATCTTCTTCCCGCCGGCGATAGACAAGTGTGACTTTCCCCCCAAGCCTTCGTGCAACCCGGGCTGCGTCCATTGCCACATTACCTCCCCCGGCAACAACTACGCAGCTGCCTTTTTTAACCGGAGTATCATAGACCGGGAAACTATCGGCATGCATCAGGTTGACGCGGGTTAAAAATTCATTTGCCGAGTACACGCCCGGAAGATTTTCGCCGGGCAGGCCCATGAAATAGGGAAGACCCGCGCCGGTGCCTAAAAATACCGCATCGTAATTCAGCAGTTCTTTTACGGTAACACTTCGTCCAACGAGATGATTGAGTTTCAGTTCTACTCCAAGCGAGAGAACCGCATCAATCTCTGCCTTGACAATTTCTTTGGGCAGACGGAATGCAGGGATGCCGTACATGAGCACCCCGCCGGCTGCATGGAGTGATTCGAACAGGGTGACATGGTAACCCATACGGGCGAGCTCGGCAGACGCGGTCAGCCCGGCCGGGCCTGCGCCAACCACTGCAACCCTTCGTCCGGTTGACGCCTTCTTCTCCGGGAGCACCATGCCTTGCGTTCGTTCAGTATCGGCAACAAAGCGTTCCAGTTCGCCAATAGAGATCGGTTTTTCCTTGAGACCAAGGAGGCACTCGCCCTCGCACTGTACTTCCTGCGGGCATACCCGTCCGCAGATGGCAGGCAGCATGTTCTGCTCTTTTATAATCGCGGCTGCTTTTTTGAAATCGCCGGAGGCAACTTCGCGAATGAACGCAGGGATGTCGATGCTGACAGGACAGCCTTTCACGCAGAGCGGTTTTTTGCACTGGAGGCAGCGTTGTGCTTCGGCTATCGCCTCTTCTGGAGTAAAGCCGCCATCCACTTCATAAAAATCATGGATGCGCTGTTCGACCGTTCGGTCATGCATGGTGATCACCGCTTTTGCAGGAACAGATGTGTTCATTATATCGTTCGAGGGACTCTTTCTCTTCGGGCTGGTATGTGCGGAGCCGTCCCATCAGGAGGTTGAAATCGACTTTATGGGCATCGAACTCCGGGCCGTCCACACAGGCAAATTTTGTCTCGCCATCGACAATCACCCGGCACGAACCGCACATCCCTGTTCCATCCACCATGACCGGATTGAGACTGACAAATGTTTTGATCCCTGCCGGACGGGTCACTTCGCAGGTAACTTTCATCATCATCGCAGGTCCGATGATCCAGACTGCATCAACTCGTTCGCGCGCCATCACCTGCTTGAGCAGGTCGGCAGCAAAACCATGAAAACCTTTTGTGCCGTCATCAGTGGAGATTAAGAGTTCATCACAGGCTTTGCTCATCTCATCTTCTAATATGAGGAGACCCGCATTGCGTGCGCCAACAATCCCGATCACCCGGTTACCCGATGCCTTTAAGGCACGGGCGATGATGGGAAGACTTGCGGTACCAACGCCACCGCCGACCAGCACACAGGTTCCAAATGTGTGGGTTTCGCTCGGTTTTCCGAGGGGACCTGCCACATCCAGAATATGATCGCCTGCCTGGAGAGCCGCGAGATGGGTTGTTGTCTTTCCTATGGTCATAAAAATAACCCGGATGGAATCTCCATCAACTGCTGATATGGTAAGAGGAATGCGCTCGCCTTTCTCATCGATCCGGAAAATCACAAACTGTCCGGCCTGTGCATGGCGGGCCACATGCGGTGCTAAAACCCACATCTGGTAAACTTTATCGGCAAGCTGCCCTGCTTTTTTTATGGTATACAACCTTGTCACTCCTTATAATATTTTTTATTATCTGGATAAATCAAGAATACTGGATTATAAATTTTCTTTACAATCGCTTAATCTTACGCACACGTACGGCAACTCCGCGCTTTGAGCGGAGCATCTCATCCGCCGGCATCGCAGCCCGGCCTGTTGCAAGAGCTCGCGCACCCACAACCAGCACTTCATCGCCATCCCGGATTTCAGGGTCAGCCCGCATTACGCCCGGAGTCAGCACATCGCCTTCAGGAATGAAATCATCGATATGCACCCTGTAACCGGCAGGTATCAGGTTCCATCCGTCGATGGTCGGGCGGAGCATCCCTGTACCGGTATCAATCGAAAATAGCTGGAGATTGTTCCGGCTGTAGAAAACCTCCGGGAAGTGTCCGCGAAGCGTGGTACCTTTGGTGTCGAGATCGATATTGAACTGGTACGATGCCATGCCATGCAGCCGGTCATCCTTGATCCTGCGTTCTCCGGCAAGAGCCGTATCCAGTGCATTGAGGGCGATATCGCTGGTCGGCCGTTCCTCGCAGGTACATTCGATTGTGATTCCCGCTGCCTCAGCTGCCTGCCTTGCAACTTTTAAGGCCCCGCCATCCAGATGGGCAATGATGCGGCGATATGGGTGGCGCTTGAAATACCGCGTGAGGATGCTGCTGATAAAAGCACACTCCTCAGCATCCCAGTAGCCGGTAACGGGCACATCGTAGTGACCGGCCGGGTAAATGGTCTCAAGTTCCCGGGGTACTAGTCCGAGTGGGGAAGTGACGATCAATTCGTGTGCCCTGCCACCAATTGCCATCTGGAAACGCTTGTGCGTCTGGGAGAGTGAGTAGGGTTTCCGGGCTGAGCATGGGAGGAGGACTGCGACATCGGTCTTTGGCGGAATATACCGTGTGAGCACGCGCTCTGCAAACCTGCGCACTTCCACCCGTTGCATGGAGTCGCCGGAGTTTGCCCTCATCACGCAACTCCGGGCAACCGGTTGCGCCGCATCCATAAACGGGTACTGGTTATCGAGATGGCGCATGATCGCTACCTGACTTGCGTTCATACGGCAACGGGACTCAATGAGATCCCGTAGTTGGCCCTGTTCGATAAATCGGCCAATGAGAGCGAGCTCCTGCCGGAGTGCGTTCCGGTTGTGCCCTTTGAGATCTTTTGCAGCACAGCCGGCACAGGTACAGATGCCACTTTCCATTGCATCAGCGGGAAACTCACCATCGGCTGTGCAAAAAAAACCCTGCGCAGATTTAAGGTCAACTCCGATGAAATCAAAGAGATCAAAGCCGGAGTAGCAGAGGATGGCTGCTGTTGAGGGGATGGCAGCAGCCGGTGCGTACCATGCCGTATCTGACGGCGTCTTTACCTTGAGTGCAACCAGCCAGTCCACATAATTCCGGGGATTTGCAAAAGCGGTATGCCAGTTTGCCACCATCACGCAGTCACCGCTCACTGCAGTATTATCCAGCTGGGGATGAATGGTAACTGGCATCACTCCGGCAGTTGGGAGAAATTCACGTGCAACTGCTGCCGGGGCACAGATTGGCATGTTGGAGTTCTGCATAGTGCCTAACGCAGGAAAGATCTGAATGGTTTCAGCAGCTGCCGGAAGTTTTTGTTCAATTCCCTCATGTCTGAAATGGCCGGTCCGACCAAGACCGTCCCTTTTACGGATATTAAACTGGCTCAAGTAAGCACCTCACAGTCAGGAACTTCCTGTCGCAGGATCGTTTCCCAACGCTTACTACACGATACTGCAACCCGGGTGTCCGGGTGGCTTTCAACCAAAGCTTGTATGCCCCGGCATCCCTGCCGCACCATCGCATCGTCCCACTCGGGTATCTCACTCTGACCTATGGGAAAAGTTTCCTTGAGATCTTTTGGATAGGGACCGAACGGGGGTTTGAACAGGAGCATATCAGAAAATTCTTCGCGTGAGTCACCATCGAAGGCAACCAGCACTTCTTTTCCCAGCCGGAGCCGTGAGAGATTCTGCTGGTAGCGAAGCACTTCGGTTCGCTTGCAGCTCTCGTCACCACGGTAGAAAAAGCGGCGTTTGCAGGTGCGGTCAGTCTTTTCAAGTTCCGTGTTTTTGAGGAGCAGGGCCCGGTAACCGGCAAGCAGTTGTGGGTGACCCCGGCAGCGCTCATCAACCAGTTCCCAGAGGGAGCCGTCCGTGATAGCCTGTCGGATGCGTGCGATCTCGGCAAGAGTCACATGCAGGTTGTGAAGGGCAAGCAGGCGGTCGCGCTGCGGTGAAGTGCGGAGTTCTTCTACCGTGTGGGTGCGGCAGATATTACAGGCGCAGGGAAGATCAGCGAGTTCATCGATCTTGTAACTGCCATGCACGGTCATATACCGGCCTTCCTTTGCATAGAGGGCATAGGCGGCTGAATCAAAAAGATCGCAGCCCATCACAGTTGCAAGAGCAAACATGGCAGGATGACCGGCGCCGAAGAGATGGACGCATGCAGCAGGAGAGATTGTGCGCTTTGCTGCCATCACAACACTCACGAGATCCCGGTACCGGTACTGTTCCATGATGGGGACAACGGCACCAATAGGGCAGAAGGTAAAGTTAAGATCGGTGACTTCCTTTCCGGCTCGTTCCCGCAGGTCTTCAAAGATACCGCCCTGGACCGGGCCGGCGATCGGGGCATCGTTGCCAAAAACCTGTCTGGCTTCAGCAAGGCGCTGCATGGTGATCGCAAGTTCGCCTTCAGCGGTCTGCCGGTCAGCAGCCGGTGACGTGGGAATGTCGAGCGGCACCCAGATGTCACTTTTTATATCGCGCTGGAAGGATAGGGTTTCTGTATTGGTGATCGAGACTTCGCCATACACAGACAACTGGAACGAACCCGAGTCGGTCATGATGACGCCATCGTAATCAAGAACCTTGTGCAGGCCTTCTGCAAGGGCACGTTCACGGTATTGCTTGCTTTGGGAAAAAATGTACGCGTTTGTTATGATCGCTTCAACGCCCATCTTCCGGAGTTCTTTTGGGGAAACGAGCTGGAGGTGGGGGTTGATGACTGGAAGAAGCGCAGGCGTCTTTACAATTTTTTTGCCAACAGTTAACTTCCCGCAGCGACCGGCAATATCGCTGTATAAACTCTCAAATGAAATTCCCATGTGGCACCCTTAATGTGCCTTTATATGTGCGGTCTGGAGGTTAAACGGTTCCCTTCTTCTCGGAAAATATCTGGCCTTCAAAGGTCATGAGTTCGACGTTTTTTGAAGTCCAGCACTTACCCGGCAGCCCGGCTTTTGAGCAGGTATGGTCAAGGAAGGTTGTACTGTCCCAGCCGTATTCGGTTGCAACCTGCGGGAGTAAGAGACCGCTCGTTCCCATGCCCCGTACGATCAGGCCGTGTTTTCCCACCGTGATGTTTGCCGGTCGATCTGCCGGTTCACACAATAATGGTACTGGAACGGTGAGAACGGTCACTTCAAGATCGATCCTGTAGAGTTCCTCTTTTGATACCGGAGGGAATCGTGGGTCTTCAAGGGCAGCGGCTTTTGCTGCATACTCAATGGCTTCCCCCAGTGGCATTACCGGGTAGGGCAGACCGATACAACCGCGAAGTTCGCCAGCACGGGTTAGTGTGACAAAGACGCCCCGTTTGGCATTGAAGATTGGAGTAAGTTTGAGTTTAAGAGCCTGTTTTTTAAAAACCGCGTGTTCTAATGCGCTGCGTGCGAGCCGGATTGCAAGTGTTCCTTCTTCTGCTGTCAGCATACGTTCATCCCCTGCCTATATTGAAAGTCTGCTTAGCGCAGCTTGGATAACAATGTATCGAAAAATCAAAGATCCCATCATTTTTCTTGTCTGTGATTGTGTCTGTTTTTATTGCTGTGCCACAAGATCCTTAAGCTCATAAGTTAGGAAACCCTCACTTGTAAGCCGGCTCCTTCCGGAAATTACGAGAAATCCGGATTCTCCTGATGAATACTGGTCATTTAGAAACCTGAGTTATGCCTTACGGTCTACCAGTTTCAGTTGAGACATAAGTAGTCCACTTTACTCTCAACAAAAATAAACATTTCCTTGTTCCCTACAGATTCTTTTTAAGGACAGCAGATTACGGTAAACACCCGTGGTTACGAGCAGTTTAAAAAAAGTTCACTACGAGTTATTCTTCAAAGTGATACGATCAAGAAATATAATCATAAAAAAATCTGCACGATTATCCTTGTCGCTGCGCTTATCTGCCCGGACAGACAATATATGGAGCGAGAGGGAGAGAGCGGCCGACGGTGACTTAAATGTTGCTGAGGAAAGTCCCCCCACCCACCGGTCACGCAGCCGTACGCAAGTACGGGTGGCGAGAGTCACGGCAATGGCACAGAAACGACACGGCCTGTTTTTAGCAATGATGCGACCCGAGCCTGTAAAGGCAAGAAGCACGGACAACCGTGCGAGTAACTCGCTGAGCGTCTGAGGAACAGGATACGTTGGAACGACGAATCCCTGCGGGTGCAAGCCAGAACAGGGCAAATGGATAGTCCGGTATCCGCCCGGGTATGGCGCAGAGCTGAATGCCGCTAAAACTAAAGGAGGCTTACTCCTCCCACTCACACTTTTCATAAACGTAAGCCCCGGTTTTTAGCATGTGGCCTGGTAATCGTTATTGCGATGATTTTTTTCGTCAGTTATTCCCGTTTTTTCGTCCAACAATTGGAATGGTCCATTGGATCTGTTCTGAAAATCACCTGTGTAAAATAAGAATGAAAACGATACATTATGATGTGTAATTAATCAACAGGTTACCAATTCATTCAACAAGAGGGTTTTTTTCAATGCTAGACATCAGGTTTGTAAGGGCTAACCCGGATGCAGTAAAGGCAGATCTAAAAAAGCGCAATGATACAGAGAAACTCACATGGGTTGACGAGCTGCTAAAAAAAGATCTCCGTTCACGCGAACTCAAAGTGGAGACCGATCTTCTCCGCCAGCGGCGCAACACCATTGCCCGCGAGATCAATGCCGCACGAAAAGCGGGTCAGGATGCAGCAGCTCTCATGACTGAAGCGGCCAATCTCCCCCAGAAAATCAAGGACTGCGATGCTGAGCAGGAAGAGAATGCGACAACAATCCGCTCATATTTAATGCGTCTGCCCAACATCCTGCATGATAGTGTCCCGGTGGGAAAAGATGATACCGAAAATGTTGAAATAAAACGAGTTGGTACTCCCAAATCATTTGATTTTGAACTCAAAAACCATGGCCAGCTAGCCTCTGATCAGGGCTGGGCTGATTTTGAACGGGCCACAAAAATATCCGGTGCCGGTTTCTATTTCTTAAAAGGGAGTCTCGTTCTTCTCGATATGGCATTGCAGCGGTTTGCCATCGATGAACTCGCTGCTAAAGGCTATATCCCGATTATTCCCCCCTATATGATCAATCGCTCTTCTTACGAAGGGGTCACGGATCTTAATGATTTTGAGAAAGTGATGTACAAGATCGATGGCAGCGATGCATATCTTATCGCTACCAGCGAGCACCCGATTGGCGCAATGTACCAGGATGAGATTTTTGAGGAAAAAGATCTTCCGTTAAAACTTGCCGGCATCTCTCAGTGTTTCCGGCGCGAGATAGGCGCGCACGGTCTTGACACAAAAGGCCTGTTCCGCGTTCACCAGTTTTCAAAAGTTGAACAGTTTGTCTTTTGTAAACCTGAAGATTCCTGGAAAATTCATGAAGAACTCTTAACAAATGCCGAGGATATATTCATAAAACTCGGTCTGCCTTACCATGTGGTCAATATCTGTACCGGAGATATCGGAACCGTTGCAGCCAAAAAATATGACATCGAGGTATGGATGCCCCGGGAAAATGCCTACAAAGAAGTGGTCTCCTGTTCGAACTGTACCTCTTACCAGGCGGTGCGACTCAACATCAAAGTGAGGGATAAAAGTGAGTTTGAGCTTAAAGTGCACCTCCACACCCTCAACTCAACTGCGATTGCCACATCGCGCGTTATGCGTGCAATTCTTGAGAACTACCAGGAACCGGATGGCCGCGTGCAGGTTCCCCCGGTGCTCCGCCCATACATGAACGACCGGGAATGTCTCTGATTTTTTATTAAAAAACAGGTTTTTTTTGCAAATCCTTATTTTATGAAGATAACGTAGATACTAGTAACAAGGGGTCGTATGGTTTTTCCTGAACTGGGCAGTGATGAGTCTGTAATCCTCCAGGCTCATAACATCAAAGTAAAATCGGTTGTGTTTGAGGCAGTTCTCACGAATAAACGTCTTGTTCTTATTGACGGCAAGAAAGGTCTCATCCCTCCGCAGGAGATCCTGATTATAAATATCAGGACTGTTGATGGTGGCGAGAATGCAATTCGTGATCCAATCCTAACGTTTTCCATTTTATCTGTGGGAGGTACTGCGCGCCAGATGATTCTCACGTTCCCGCGCGTAGCCAGTGGAGAACGAAGGCGCGAACGGGATGACTGGTTAAAGGCACTCACTGCACAGATATCATCTGTGGACAATTACCGGGAAATTCCTGATACCACAGTGTCTAATCAAATATCTTCCCAAAATACTGTAATCACTCCCACCTCTCCGCCAGTCAGCCCCGTTGCATCTTCACCAAAGAAGAAGATAGAGATCACAAGGCCGATAAGAAATATTGTTGAATCCGCTCCTGCAATGCCACGACCCGTTGAGACAACTACGCTTCCTGTCGGTTCTTTCTGTTCGCGGTGTGGCAGCCGCGTTCCTCCGGAATCAGTGTTTTGCAACCGGTGCGGAACACCGGTTGTAATCTCAAACGAGGTACCTGCAGTTCCTCAGGCAATCATTTCAACCTCACCGGTTATAGCACCGTCTGAACCCCCTGTACCATCAGTTGTTCCCCAAGTGCAGATTCAAACATTCCCTGTCTTTGGTCTTGGCGGAGATCGAAAAGATCGTACGCTTGATGAGGTCATTCACTCAATTGAACCATTGATTGAAGATTCAAAACCCCGCAGCAGCGAACCTGCACCACTCGTTCCCCGTCACTATCCGGCTCCTCCGCCCGTAGTAGAAGTACCGGCAGTCGAACCTCCCTTAGTTGTCCCGTTGGCAGAACCAGCCGCACAGTCACCGTCCACAGAACCTGTGCCTGCCAATGCCACAACGCCTGCATCACCTCCCCCGACACCCCCAGTAGTACCAGCACCTGCACCTGCACCAAAAAAAGGTAAAATCGTCACTATCGCAGCGCTTGTAATAGTAATCTTAGTAGTCATTGGTGGCATTCTAATCTTTTCGAATTCAATAGGAACAACTCCGTCAACTCCTGCAATCACACCGACAATTACACCCATTCCCACAACCGTTATTACTAAAACGGCTACACCGACTCCATCCCCGACACCGGTTGTCACTCAGGAAGTAATCCAGACTCCAACTGCACAACCTCAATTTGCCATACCTCCAAATGGCGTCTGGGTGCGGATTACGTACTCAGGTAAATACAGCGGTACGTTTGGAACTGCAGGCAGCCAGTCTCCGGTAGAGGATACAGGCGATAAAATCTATCCGGTATCGACCATTGACGGCCCGGTAGTAGCTTCAATCCAGAAAATGGATGGTTCATCCAATACGCTCACCATCGAAGTGTATAAAAATGGTGTGCTGAGTGGCAGTGAGACAATAAAAACACCCAGAGGCATGATCGACATGCAGGTTGATCTCAAACCAAAACCTACGCCAACCCCCGTTCCAACTCTAACGGTTAGTCCAACAGTTACTCCCGTTGGAACCGCAGCATTGAATTCAACAGTGAATTCAACGGGAACTGTATAGGATTTTGTTTATTCATTTTTTTTAATTTGCAAAAGCACCTGGCGGGCAGGTGCCAGTTTAAAGCGAGTGTTTGTCTTAACAATCATGCAACCAGAGTTGCGAAATCGATTTCATCACCGATTCACACCGGAAAAAGATTCCGTTATGGAAAATTTTTATGGCAGTCGCTCTCTGGAATTAAATTTAGAGAATAGAACCCTTTTGTGAAGTGCTGCTATGGGGATTCGAACCCCAGTCGCGGGCGTGAAAGGCCCGCATGATTGGCCGGACTACACTATAGCAGCGAGTTGCTCTCTATAATTACCCTGCGGTTTATAAATAGATTCTGGAGGGGAAACCGAGATTTTTTTCCACACAATTTGTAAATATTGTTTTTTTTTAAATTTTCCCATCAAAAAAGATTATTTTTTATTGATAGGATAACCTTCATTCTCTGTTATTGTTTTGAATGAAGCCATAAGCTGCCGGGTAATCGGTCCGGGTTTGCCACTGCCAATTATGCGTCCGTCTACCCATGTGATTGGCGCAACTTCTGCTGCAGTTCCGGTGCAGATCATCTCATCTGCCGTATAGAGATCAAAATACCCGATGTTCTGTTCTTTTACGGTTATACCCAGTGATTTTGCCATCTCGATTAACACCATACGGGTAATTCCCCGCAGATTGTTAAGCGTTGGCGGGGTAATGATCTCACCATTTTTCACGATATAGAGATTATCGCCCGAACCTTCTGACAGGTAGCCATTTGTATCAAAGAAGATGGCTTCATCTCCACCTTTATAATTCGCCTCGATCTTTGCAAGAATGTTGTTTAAGTAATTCAGGCTTTTTACATTCGGGGGCATGGATTCTGCAGGATTGCGGCGCACAGAAACGGTCACTCCCTTTAAGCCCTTCTCGTACAGATCGCCGTACATCGCACCCCATGTAACAGCGATGATGATAACCGATGGCTTTGGACATTTGCGAGGATCAAGTCCGAGGTCGCCAACGCCCCGGGTGATAATTGGTCGTATGTATGCGTCTGTCAAATTGTTTTTACGCAGAGTCTCACAGATAGCTTCAGTCAATTCTTCTTTTGATATCGGGGGATGGATATCAATAGTCTTTGCTGAATCAAAGAGACGGTCAAGATGTTCTTTTAATCTGAATATCCGCCCGTTATAGGCGCGGATACCTTCAAACACACCATCTCCGTACAGGAACCCGTGATCAAACACAGAAACTTTTGCCTGATCATCGGGCACATATTTCCCATCATAATATATGATCATAGTTTCTGGTGGATCGTGAGGGTTTTTGTAGTTTTTTCTTTTGTCCGGATTTTTTAACAAAAATGACTGATCTTTTATGAAATCAGGATATGGTTTTCTTTAGGCATTTTTTGATGAAGTGTTTAAGCATACCCTTACTTCCTACCGGGTGCAGGTGGGTATAACTGCCCAGCGTGTTGTCAATCACTGCCCCATCGAGATTTTCACGGATACCGATACCGCGGGAAAGACGGTACGCATACCGTGTATCGGATGACAGCTCCACATGGGAATGGTGAAACTCATGTCCATGGAATTGTGCTGCGCCCACAGGAGAACTTGCATCACTCGTTCCGGTTACATAACTCACGACCCTGCGGGCAGGCATCCGTGTCTCTCCTGAAAAAACCCCGCACATTGCATAGCGCTGTTCAACTAAAGCCCCCTGCCAGCCGGCACTTAAGACAATGCGATCGGTGAGATACATGAGTCCACCGCACTCGGCATAGATTGGTGTACCGTTCTTTGACACATTACGGATTGCATCCCTCATCTCGTGATTGGATTCCAGTTCGCGGGCATAGAGTTCCGGGTACCCGCCACCAATGATATATCCGTCTGCCTCAGGAAGGCGGTCATGGACAGGGCTGAACATCACCGGTTCCGCTCCCAATGACAAAAGCACATCAAAGAGATCGGCATAATAGAAGTTGAAGGCTTCATCGAACGCTACCCCAATCTTTACATCCGGTTCTATTGTCCTGTCAAATGACGGTGAAGCTTGTAATGGAACGTTACTTTCTTTCATTAATGAGAGCAGGTGCTCAAGATCCACGTACTGCCCGATCATATCTGTAATTGTCTGAATCCGTTCATCGAAATCCCCTTTTCCGGCACCCTCCCGGTAGGGCACCAGTCCCAGGTGACGCATGGTCAGCTGCATCTCATCCATCCTTGGAATTGCGCCAATGACCGGTACCCCGCAATAGTGCTCAATGGCAGCAACTGCTTTTGCCTTGTGAGAGCCGCCTTTCACATTGTTAAGGATTACACCCACAATCTTTATTTTCGGATCAAATGCTACAAAACCTTTTACAAGAGCTGCTGCACTGCGGGTGATGCTCTGTGCAGAGACCACAAGAATTACCGGAAGATCAAGTTCTTTTGCAATCGCTGCGGTGCTTCCCACATCGGTTAAGGCTTCTGCTCCCTCATACAAACCTCTGACACCTTCGACAATGGCAATATCCGCACCGCGACAACCATAAGAAAAAATTTCATGTATCTGGTCGTTTGAGAGAGCGAAACTATCCAGGTTCCGGCACGGTCGGCCGGATGCTGCCGCAAGATAGGAAGGATCGATATAGTCCATTCCTACTTTGAATGTCTGGACCTGGAATTTTTTTGCCAGAAGCGCAGTAAGGGCAAGTGTGATACTTGTCTTGCCGCTTCCGGATCGATCACCGGTGATGAGGATCTGTTTCATTGTAAACTCCTTAGAACCGCCCCGAATTCGCTTTTTACAATTTCTCGGACTCCCAGCGTCTTTGGGTGGAGGTCGATCTCAACCATCACATGCTGGTGGCCGAGATCTTTTAATGGTTCTACCTGACGGGGACCGTTTGTGATCGAAAAGCACTCAATACCCTTGGTATACTCCATGGGAATCGCATGAGGGACACCGGTTATCAATGCAAAGGACGGTGCGATCTCGCGTAAACGCTTTCCGAGGATATCGCCATTAGCGCCGTACTCGTCAAGCGCACCGATCACTTCAATCTTCAGACCGCGGCTCATCATTTCAACAAGAATCCGCTTTGCATCCGCCCGCACTTTGGGAAGTCCGCGCTGGTCAAGATTGGCAATATACGTGATATCTGCATGAGGGCAACAGTCGTAAAGTGCGATCAGTTCATCGGCAAACATGTACGCCGTTTCTTTCTTTGCGTTCATAATCGCAACTCCTTTTGCCCCGCTCCGTGCGAATTGTCGCAGTTGCTCTGCCGCTACATGTTTCAAATCCCCGCGGGAAGGTTCAATGTACGATTTGCAGGCAGCGCCCCTGAGTCTCTCTACTTCGTTGGCTTTCTGCATCAGGAACTGCTGCCGGATTAATTCCTCTTCACTTATCCAGCCAGCCAGCTGGGCAGCTTCAAGCGTTGCAAGTACGCCTGCGATATTTTCAAGAAATCCTGCATGGATGTCGACTGCAATCGTCGGTGTTGTGATACCCGCACCATTAATAGCCGACTGCAGGTCTTCTCCAATGATCATAGAAACGCAGGTTCCAACCACTATCATCTTTTTTGGAGAGAAGTGATCCTCAGCATATCGCAGCACATTCTCAAGCGATGCCTGCCCCCCGAAAATAAATTCATTGTCCGCAAGAGACGTGGTGAGCACCCGTATACCATCTTCTTCTAAAAGGCGGGCATGCTTAAATGAACAGCCAGACGGGCCGTGCAGGATCGCGACATCGACTTCAAGATCGCGGGCAGTATAGAGAGCAGCTACGATCGAACTGGGGCGGGGGTGCATGTATTTCATCATTATCATCTCCAGGTTTTTACAGCTAGAACAATCGATCCTTTGTTGGTTTTTTCTACAGCAGCTTTTCGGCCTTCCTCAAGTGTCGTGCAGTGAACATCGATACTATCCTTAACCAACAGGTTACTTTTTAAACCCGTATCCGGAATCCGTCCCACCCAGATCACTTTTGTGGGACTTACCTTCTCAATTGCAGAGATGATCTGGTCATATGAGAAACCTTCACAGACTGCACCATCGCCCTCCACTTGTCCGATCACAAGTGTCAGTTCTCTTGAACCGGACAAATGCCGTGCATACCGAACGGCACATTCCGTTGTTGCGATATTTGTGCCGCTGTTTGCATTGTCTACAATGATGAGTTCTTTCTCATAACTGACTGACAGCCTGCCAGGAAGCGCTGTAAAATTATCAAGCGGTGTTGGATCTGCATTGAGCATCAGTGCGGCTGCTGCAGCGAGCATGAGGGGAGTGCGGTAGGGAGGCAGACTGAAAAGTGGATTTGTCAGGTGATAATAATTTCCATCCAGTCCAACTGTGCAGTTCATACCATTGCACCGGGCAATATCTTCAATGTGCACAACATTTCCGTATTCACAGGATATCCCCTCAGCAACAAGGATCCGTTTTGCATGTGCTAAAGAAGCAATCTTTTCTTTTATCGCACGCTTTTTTCCGGCAGCAAAGGAGTAATCCTCTGCTGAGGTAATGATGGCAAGATCCCCGGCTCCGGTAACCCCAAGAGAGCACTCTGCTACCAGCCAGCCCGAATGCTTGTTGGCATATCTTGCTGCTGTAAGAACTGATGCAGGAGTGATACTCCGCTTCCAGAGAAGATTTTTTGACGGGTATGCATAGGTTCCAGCCGAAGTGTGCAGCACACCATTTCCTTTCAGGATATGGGCAAGTGCGTATGCGGTGGTGGTCTTTCCTCTTGACCCGGTGATCTCAATCATCGGAACGGGGAGTTTTTCTCCAAGCAACCGGCGCACTGCCTCATGATGGGTGATGATAAGAGTGTTACGGTTTGAAAGGAGGATGTGGTCCGGATCCATGTGAACCGGTGCAACGATCAGATCGTAGGTCCGGCTTTTGGAGTTCTTAAGAGTTTCCGGAGTGGTACCGGTATATACATCCACTACATCAACAACATTACCTGCATCTGCATAGGTGTCGCCGATTTCTTTACCGCCGTGGATTGTATCCAGTACCAGGATATGCATAAAAAAGTTAGAGGTTTGAGAGTGCTTTTGTTGCATTCTTGACCATCAGATCGGCAAGCAGGGGATCACTACCAATCGGGTCTGCGTACATAAGTGGAATCGACTTTCCATTCATTGCAAAGCTTCCTTTCTTGATGCCTTCAGGCAACCCGATCTCCCCGGGGATATCTTTTTCAATGTGAACGCCCCTTGCAAGGAACAATGGGACAACAACAAGTGCATCAATGGGTTCATGCCGGAACTCATTGAGAGATTCCTTGATTGTGGGTTTATTCATATTCATAAAACCACATTTTACAATAAAATCCGTATTGCCTGCCTTAATCATAGCGGCAGTCTTCTCTACAAGATCCTGATTGTAAGGCATAGTGCTTCCATGCCCTACGAGTAACATTCCCTTCTTACCCATGTCTATAACCTCAATTTTTTTTAGGTGTATTTTTATAAGGTCCGGTTGTTTGGATCCCTATACTTTATACCTGTATGAAAAATGTGTACTGATAGTAATAATTTTTATCGCTATTGATCAGTGATTCGTAGCACTAACCCCACACATTCATTTATCAGCGCAGATACATTTCACATCGCCTGTGGCAAAAGAAAAAACAGTGCAGATTTTTTACACAATCAGAAAATTTTAAAAAATTCCTTTGATATTTGCAAAATACCATGCAAAGTAATTAGTCAGATAAGCTTCAACGGATATGAACTCATGATGGATGCATTTGAGCGTTTCGGGCTGCTCATCAATGATCGGGTTGTTAAGACACCTGTGGGAATTGCATCCATGGCTGGCATTGTAGATGCATCCTATGCGATTGAACGAAGCGCACATATCGGCTTTGCTTTAATTGGCGGATATTCGATCGATCAGAAGACTATGGATGCGGCAAAGAGCATAGCTGCCAAAGGAGATCGCAGGGAATTCCTATACGAAGATCCAGTCAAAGAATTGACAAAACAGATCGCAATGATGGAAAAAAACAATGTCATTCTGGGGATAAATCTGCGTGGAAGCGCACCGGAATCTTTCAGAAATCTGGCACGTGTAATTGGTGACAGGGTTGTGTATGAGATCGATGCTCATTGCCGTCAGCCCGAAATGATTGCCGCAGGATGTGGAGAACACTACTTAAAAAATGCAGGTGAACTTGAAACGGTTGTCAGGGCGCTAAAAAAAGAGGGTGTAACGGTCTCGGTTAAAATCCGGGCTGGGGTTGCTGCTGATGATCGTCAACTTGCAATAAAACTCTGGGCTGCCGGTGCAGATATTCTGCATATCGATCTCATGGACTTTGGCTCTGCAAAACTCCGGCAGATACGGAACAGTTGTCCAATGATGCTGATTGCCAATAATTCCATAACCGGTTTTGATAAGATGAAGGATATGCTCTCACATGGAGCAGATATGGTTTCACTTGCACGGCAGTCAGATATTCGTACCCTATCGGGTCTTGATGCAGCCATTACCCGCTATGCGGATGAAGAGGGATGGTACAATGCACCCAAGCAGCTGTGTCGCGGGGGAGATATCCGTGCACTGGCATTCTGCTGCATGCCGGTAAAAGAGTGCCCCCTCATCCCGACATTGTCTCGCATGGGAATAACAAAAGAAAATTACATTCACATGAAACAAGAAGCTGTAAAAGGTGTGCCTCTTGAAAACGGAAAGCAGACCTGTTTTGGCAGTCTTGCCTGGTGCTGCAAGACTTCATCGCCCTGCATGTTTCGGGATATGACCCTAAAGCAGGAAGGATTATCAAAGAAAGAATATATGCGTCTCAAGCGTGATCTCTCTGATACATTGATGTGCGGTGTTTTTCATGACATGCCTTCTGATGAAAGCAGCTGAACAGGCCCAGCTTGCCATGATGCTGGAAGTCTGCGCATTTCCAAAACCCGGCAATGTTGATCGCTGCCATGATTATCCTGAAACACGTTTTGAACATTTTTTAGCATCCACTATCTTTGCACGCCCGGCGCTTGAGGAGGCAGAGACGGGAAAGGGACGGATTGGGGAGATCATACGGCATGCTGTCGAGCAGACCAGTTGTCACAAAGGGGGAAACACTCACTTTGGTGCATTCATCCTCTTAATTCCCCTGATATACGGTCGTTCCATTGAAGGGGCAATGAAAGCGATTGAGCGAACAGATACCTCCGATGCAGTTGCTTTTTACCGGGCATTTGGCTTAACAAAAGTCCACACCTGTTCTGGAGATGAACTGGATGTGAATGATCCAAAATCGCTTGCTGTGTTACGGGAACGTGAAATGACACTTCTCGATGTCATGCAGCATTCCGCTGCAAACGACATGGTGGCACGAGAATGGATAACGGGATTTCCTTTAACCCGTCGCGGTGCAGATCTGCTCAAACAATCTGGAACGGGACGGCAGGCAATTGTCCAGATGTTCATTACGCTTCTTGCCCAGGAACCAGATACATTCATTATAAAAAAGCACGGGGTTCCTATAGCACTGGAGATCATGAGAAAAGCCCGTGAAGTGCTCGATGGGAATGAGACTTTAGAAAATTTTGACCAGGACTGCATTGATAAGAACATCAATCCCGGTTCAATTGCCGATATCACCATAGCGGCAATCTTTATAGCACTTGGTGAGGGTTGGCAATGGGACTCTTAAAACCGGGTATCAACGAAGTTATTGCAACAACAGAGTTCAATGCTGCACCCATGGGTATAATTTTTAGAGAGGGAGTAGCGAGGATGGTCTTATTTTCCGGCAGCCACACAGCAAAAAATATTGAAAAAAATGGTTGGCTGGTGGCAAATTTTGTGTATGATCCGATCCTGTACGTAAAAACGGCCTTTGAAGATCTCTCCCATGATGCTTTTTTAAAAGAAACGATCAATGGCAGAACGATGCACAGGTTAAAAGACTCTGATGCATGGGCGGCATTTACAACCACCATTGAAAAAAAGACGGCTGGAGCTCTGATGGTGACCTTAACGCTTGAAAAGGAGATTATTGAAAAAGTTTCTTTGCACCCGGTAAATCGCGGTTTTAACAATATTATTGATGCAACGGTTCATGCCACGAGATATGTGATGAACCGGGATCCTGAATTAAAAAAACAGATCGATTATCATGCGGGCATTATCAAAAAGTGCGGAGGAAAACAAGAACTTGAGGCACTGGAACTTCTGTTGGGATATATTTCCTGACATTTTTGTTCCGGATTCTAAAATAAAAAGCAATCCTTCATTTTCTTTTAACCACCATAATTTTATATTGCACAACTACAACTCACTATATTAACGCCAGATTGCCGTAAATATCTAAAAATAACAAAATAACGTAAGAGGCAAAGAAAAAATGCGTCCAATCAGTAAAGAAAAGAAATTTGTCTATGATATTTTTATCGCACTCAGTGTTATTGCGTCTATAGTTATTACTTACATCTCGATTTCCCGTGGAATTTATGATGTATTTCCTTACTTTTACCTTATTCCGGTAGTGCTCATTGCATATACCCGGCCCAAGATCAGCATATTTGTCACCGTTTTTGTCGGGTGGCTTTATATCGGTCTTGTATATGCTCTCGGTCTTCCGGATACCGGTATATTTGCCAGAGCAACCGTGTGGTTTTTTATTTTTGTTTCCATCGGAGTGCTGATATCAACATATTCCAGGGAATACCGGAAAGAGGGGGACAGGAGCTGCGGTTCATTTTTCAATTCACAGGCAGGGGCTTTTAGTTATGACCGGGATAGCCTGCTTATCCGGGATCCCAACTTAAAATTTTCACAGTTAATTGGTTTTGACAGAGATGTGTTGCTGTTAAAGACGCTACCTGAGCTCATTACTGAAGCTCCTGATCGGGAATTGTTTCTTTCAAAAGTGCGCGATAAGCAAAGGATTGGAGATATTGAGATAAAATTTACCTGTGCTGACGGCAATAAACGCTGGGCACTGGTATCTGCCACAGATTGCGCTGAGCCGGCAATTTATTGTACGGTTGTAGATATTACCGAACAAAAACAGGCACAGGATTCACTCATTGTTGCAAACCGGAAACTTAACCTGCTCAACAACATTACCCGTCACGATATCCTCAACCAGCTCACCGCACTCATCGGGTATCTTGAACTCTCAAAAGATGATATAAAAGATCCCCTGTTAATGACGTATGTAACCAAGGAAGAAATTGCCGCAAATGCCATAAGAAACCAGATCCTGTTCACCAGGGACTACCAGAATATTGGTGTTCACTCCCCACAATGGCAAAATGTTGCTGAAACCATTTCACTTGCGCTGGCAACTCTTGATATTCATCATACCAGGGTTACAGTGCATCTCGCAGCCATTGAAGTTTATGCAGATCCATTACTTGAAAAAGTGTTTTACAATCTGATTGAAAATTCCATTCGACACGGTGAACGGGTGAGTGAGATAGAGATCCTGTCAGAGTCTGTCAGTGACGGCATCGACATCATCATCAAAGACAATGGTGCAGGTATTCCGCATAATGCCAAAGAGAGGATCTTCAGGAGAGAGTTTTTCAAACATACCGGCTTTGGTCTCTTTTTAACCCGGGAAATCCTTGCGATCACCAAGCTGACCATCACAGAAAACGGAACATTTGGCAAAGGTGCCCGGTTTATTATCCATGCACCGCAGGGAACATATCGTTCCATATTAGGAAATCGGTCT
Source organism: Methanoregula sp. (assembly GCA_030694985.1). Lineage (GTDB taxonomy): Archaea > Halobacteriota > Methanomicrobia > Methanomicrobiales > Methanospirillaceae > Methanoregula. Next base: position 56,043 of record JAUYTV010000017.1, on the reverse strand, counting down.
GAAGAGTAGGTTTTTTTGTTCAATGTTTGAGATTCAGTTAAAAAAAAAATCCTCCCATTTTTTTTGATATCTTCTTATCCGGTTTCATAATATCACATTACTCTGCAGGAGTTCCAAACGGGGGGTGGTGCAAAATAAATCGAAACCCTCTTCTTCTGCACCACTAAACGATTCTGTATGGTGCGGTATTCTGTCACTATGGACGATTCACTTGCAAAAAGCATTGATAAATCGTGTGAGAAGCGTAAAATTTCCCGTTCCGAATTCGTAAATGAGGCATGCACCACACATCTCACCAAAAGTACGGGAGTTGACAGGATTGGTGCAACTACCCTGCCGTCAGCCGGCCCAGTCTTTGGTCCTGGAGATCATAATATGCCGGATTACGATGAAATGTTCAGGAAATTTGCCATTGAAGTACCTGAATATTTCAACTTTGGTTTTGATGTGATCGATGCGTGGGCTAACAAGGACCGGAACAAACTTGCTATGCTCTGGGTTGACCAGGAAGGTAAAGAAAAGACTTTCACGTTCTGGGATCTGATGCGACTCTCGAACCAGATCGTAAATATCATGATCAAGTATGGTGTGAGTAAGGGAGACCGTGTTCTTATCATGCTGCCACGGGTTCCTGAGTGGTGGACTTTTACCCTCGGTCTTATCAAACGTGGTGCAGTGTACTGTCCCGCTCCTACAATGCTCACTCCAAAGGATCTGAAATACCGGATTAATATCGCTGATATTAAAATGGTCATCACCATGGAAGAGCAGGCCGACAAGATTGAAGAGATCGCAAAGGACTGCCCGTCTCTCTCTTGTAAAGTTTTGATTGATGGCAAACGCCAGGGCTGGATCAATTATCGCACCGAACTTGATTACCCTGCACCAGTGTCGGCAAAAATTGTTAATCTGCCCAGCATGAAAAAGACCCGGAGCACCGATCCACTCGTGATCTTCTTTACTTCCGGTACTACTGGTGAGCCAAAGATGGTGGTGCACGACCAGAGCTATCCGTTAGGACACATTGTCACTGCCCGGTTCTGGCATGATCTGCGCAAAAATGATCTTCACTTCACGCTTTCAGATACCGGATGGGCAAAGAGTGCATGGGGAAAATTCTATGGCCAGTGGATCGAAGGTTCAGCAATCTTTGTCTATGACATAAGAAGCCGGTTCAATGCAACTGAGATTCTCCCGCTCATAGAAAAATATGGTATCACCACATTCTGCTGCCCGCCAACGATCTACCGGATGCTGATATTAGCTGATCTCGATAAGTTCGATTTTTCAGAGCTCCGTCACTGCGTAAGCGCCGGTGAACCGTTAAACCCGGAAGTTATCAAAGCCTGGAAGGATGCAACCGGCATGACCATTTACGAAGGATACGGACAGACCGAAACCGTGCTCTGCGTAGGTACCTTCCCCGGAATGACTCCCAAATACGGCTCCATGGGAAAACCCTCACCCGGCTGGCATGTTGAACTCCATGATGACATGGGGAAACCCGTCCCCCTCCATGAAGAAGGAAGGATCGCGATCAAAACAAATCCACACCCGGTTGGATTGTTTAAGGAATATCTTAACAATCCTGAAGAGAACAAAAAATCGTTTGTTAACGGGTATTACTACACGGGTGATAAAGCCTACAAAGACGAGGACGGTTACCTCTGGTTTATTGGCCGGGATGATGATGTGATCAAATCATCCGGTTACCGGATTGGACCCTTTGAAGTAGAGAGTGCACTTATTGAGCACCCTTCGGTACAGGAAGCTGCTGTTGTCGGTTCTCCTGATGATATCCGGGGTCTGGTTGTCAAGGCATTTGTCATCCTTAAACCCGGATTCCAGCCCTCTGAAACACTGGTTAAAGAAATTCAGAATCATGTAAAGAAGGTCACTGCTCCGTACAAATACCCCCGCGTAATTGAGTTTGTTGATTCTTTACCAAAGACAATATCAGGAAAGATCCGGAGAAAAGAGCTCCGTGAACAGGAATTAAAAAAAGCATCTAATGAAAATGGTGCCCCTAAAAAGGCTTAAAGACCCCTATCTTTATTTAATTTCAACCGTAATCTATACAGGCGCGAGGGTAGCCAAGCCAGGTCAACGGCGCCAGGTTCAGGGCCTGGTCTCGCAGGAGTTCTTGGGTTCGAATCCCATCCCTCGCATCTGGACGCGAAGTGCGAATCGTTCAGTTCTCTTTTTAAACCGCTTCAATCAGACACTCGTATATGACTTACCCGGTCGCCCAGTAGTTTACAAGCAGCTCTTTTCATCCAGTCAGGACTGAGTTGGCCAAAACACCGGTGCCTCCGTTTCCTGCAATGGTACTGATTTGATAATAATTCTGTATTAAGTGAAGGTGATTTGCTGCAAAACCGGAATTATACTGCTACTCAGCAAGCAGATCCGGACACATCTCAGTGTCTCCATAATTCCACAATTGCAGCAAACGAAAATCGATCTCTGCCAAAAACGACCGGATCGAAAAACACACACCTCTTCGTTGCCCGATTGATTGCTGCAATTGCAGCAAACGTGCAGCAAACGAACGCTCCTGCAGCAAAACAGGACCGATCCATCCGGACATGTGATTACAAAAAATTCGAGATCCCATAGCCGAAGACTGCGTGTTATGTCTACAAGGAGAAAGGCTCCTGGTATATGGGAAAATATAGTAAAGAGCGCCGGGCCCGGCCCAGGAACCCACAGAAGGCTCGCCGGATCTGCTGCTCGTGTTTCAATGAGGCGGTGAAAACAGAATAGACCGCTTCGGTCCCGCTGCCCCCGGCTGTAGATGTTTCCCGATGCACGCGGGTGACGGCGGATATTAAGAAGTGCCCGGGCTGCGGGATTGTGAAAGCTGTGTGGATCGATCGCGAGGCGGGCATAAATCTCTGCGAGCACTGTTAAAAGGAGAGGCGTGCGGGAAGAACGAGCAGGTCAAGAAAGTGTTCTGGACGCTGTTTATCTCGATGGAGGTGCTAGTCAAGGCTCAAGTCCTAGACCCGGTGACAGCTCAGCAGATTGTTAAGTTGATTACGGGAATGGGAATATGAAGAATTTGCGGTAGTAATATCTTTTAGACCTCCCGCAATTCCCTATTTGGAAATGCTCAACACATTATTTCCCTAAAAAATAGCACGATTTCCCGAGATGCAGCAACATCCGTTCACCCAATAGAATTGCTTATACCGGAAATCCCAAAAATTACCGCTCAATAAGCTGTATGTGCTCATCAGTTTTTTTTGCCAGATCCCCTTGTCCCTGCAACCGTGCAACATCTGACATTGCTTCGAGCACGTGCACAGACTCTTCTAAAAACGAAAGAATATCTGCGGGAAATAATTCTATTCCATACTCATCCTGCAGATAAACTGCGATCTGCCGGTGGTCAAGCCCGTTCTCCCGGAGCTCAATAACTCGTTTTGAAAACTTTTTTTCCGGGCATCCGCAGAGAGGCGAATCCTTACAATTGCAGCGCAGAAAATCATTAAAAAATGATAAGATCTGGTCTCTTACGCCAAAATCCAGTGAATCATAATCCAGGCGCGAGCAAAGAGCTTCGAGCATGGTACCGGAAAATGCAAGCTCGGGAAGGCGATAGCCGGTGATCCGCTCTATTTTTTTTGCATTCCGGAACCGTGCCCGGTCAGCGATCAATCCTCGTCTCCGGTGGATTCATCGAAGTTCTTTAACGAAACCATTGCTTCGCCCATCCGCTCGCACTCGATTAGCCATTCATCAAAGAGTGAGGTCTGTTCGAGATCCTCTTTGACATATTTGCTGCAGCAGGCTGCCCCGTCAATGACAGCAGCACCAATATTTGATACCGTAGCAAGCGCCTTTTCCATATCCTTTTCTCCTTCAGCCTTGCCTTTTTTAACAAGCGCCTTGATATCTTTGTCAAAACCACCGGCAAGATAGAGCCTGCAGGAGGCAAAGAGAGCCAGTTTTGGAAGCTGGAGGAGCTCAATGAGTTCGCCAACATCGCCAACAGGGGCAGGTGACATCACAATTGCTTCAACCTCCGAGAGCTTGTCAACTGCCTCTTCAAAAGTGTACCGCTTGTTCTGGTAGAGCTTGATGATCTTTAGGACCGATACCGTGATATCAACTGAAAATCCGTCTAGTATCCGGAACCCTTCGGGCAGCTCCTCGCTCTTTGGATCTGCTTCAAAACTCGCTTCCGTAAGAGTTTTTACCCAGTTGTCCCAGCGCTCCTGGTTGTAAAAAATGTAAAACAACTTCAACGGTTCGGGTTCGATTTTTTTGCTCGCCTTTTTCGCCATTGAAGTACACATTTTCATTCTCCTGATTAAATGATTTCGTTGTCAGTACTCTTTTTCAGTAAAAAACCGGCAGGTTCCCGATCTATAAAAAGATGAAAAAAATCCACAAAAAATGCCGGCACATCCCCGCCAATGGTTATCTCTCTTGAATATCAATAGTTGATAAGAATATGCAAACCGTAGTGGACAAGGGCAGTTTAAAGCGGCTGGTTATGGTAAGATACGGCGAGCTTTTTTTAAAAAGTGAACCTGTGAAACATCATTTTATCGGACTGCTCTTACGAAACATTGGAAAAGCACTCACCGCTTCAGGGATACGCAGCCATTACGAAACACCACGGGGACGCATCCTTATCTTTGGCGATGACCCCGAAAAGATTGCAGATATCGTGTCGCGTATTTTTGGTCTTGTTGATGTAAGCATCTGTACAAAGACCAGCAGTCATATCGATGATCTCTGCGCAGAAGCAGTTGCGCTTGCATCAGCGCACCTGTCATCGGGCATGAGTTTTGCTGTCCGGGCAAAACGCCAGCAGAAGAGCGGGCTCGACAGCCAGGAGTTGGGTGCGCGGATCGGATCAGCCATCTATGAGCATATCCCGAAACTTTCTGTTGATCTGGATAACCCCGACTATGAGATTTTTGTTGAAGTGCGGGATTTTGGCGGTCTGGTGTATGATTCCCGGATTACAGCTCCCGGTGGATTACCATCAGGAACACAGGGAAGAGCACTTGTCTTACTCTCATCTGGCATTGATTCACCGGTTGCATCCTGGCTTGCCATGAAACGCGGGTGTGAGATTACCCACCTGCATCTTGATGGCGGGCGTTGGGCAGGAAGTGATGTGAAGAGTGCGGCTATAGAAAATCATAAAAGACTCTCGCGCTGGTGTGCCGGTAATCCGCTCATGATGGTGATTGCAAACAGCGAGCCCTTGTATGACCGGATGCAGGAACTCCGTATCCCCCCGAGATACCGGTGCGTAATCTGCAAACGTTTTATGGTGCAGGTTGCCGCCCGGCTCATGGAACACGAGGGGGCACTCGCAATAATTACCGGTGAAAATCTCGGGCAGGTTGCATCCCAGACACTCACCAACCTTTCGGTGATTTCTAAAGGAGTGACTGTGCCGGTGCTGCGCCCGCTCATCACGTACGACAAGGAAGAGATCATCACCCTGGCCCGCCGCATAGGGACATTTGATACGCACCCGGGAGATCTTGCCTGCCGGGCGGTACCAAAGATGCCAGCAACTGCAGCAGTACTCGAAGTTATACGGGAATGCGAGCAGAAGATGGATATCGATACCCTCGTCACACAAGCGTGCACGGAATTGCAGTATGTGACTGCATTGAATAGTGAGATTGTTTCGGGAAAATGATTTCTGCATACCCAATTACTGAAAGATTTTCTATGGGGATGTTGACTATCCGGTAATGATAATATTGCAGGGTAAAAACCGTTGGGACTCTTCTGCGGTTTTTCGAATTAAAAAAAATCAGAGAAGTTTTTCAATATTATTAATAACCATTTTCAATGCTTTGACCCTGGCATACCATTTGTCATCGGATTCGATCACAACCCACGGGGCATACGGGGTATTGGTCCTTGCCAGCATCTCATCAACTGCATCATCGTACAGATCCCATTTCTCACGATTCCGCCAGTCCTCTTCAGTGATCTTGTATTGCTTGAGAGAATCATTTTCCCGCTGTTTGAACCGTTTGAGCTGTTCGTCTTTGTCAATCTCTAACCAGAACTTTAACATCCCGCCGCCACTGCTCTCCACATAATCCTGCTCCATCTCATTGATCTCCTGGTACGCCCGCTGCCATTCGTTCTCGGAACAGAACCCTTCCACCCGTTCGACAAGCACCCTGCCATACCAGCTGCGATCGTAAATGGCAATGTGACCTGCGCTGGGGAAATGCTTGATGAATCGCCGGAGATAGTGATGTTGTTTTTCATTCTGGTTTGGTGCAGCAACAGGAATCACATCATATCCCAAAGGATTCATGTACCGGGCAACTCTCATGATATTTCCACCCTTTCCTGCAGCATCCCACCCCTCGTAAACGATAATGAACGGGACCTTTCGCTTAAATAAAAGGTAATGGAGCTCCAGCATCTCGATCTGAAGATTGTTGAGCAGATCATGACATTCTTCCTTGGAATGAGTTGATTCGGAAGTTGTCCTCCGGTGGACGGGAGTTTTTGGGGGTTTGACCAGGCTTTTTGTTTTACTTTTCCTTAATTGTCCCCTCTGTGCTTCTGCAACCTTCTTTTCAAGGGTTTTTACAAGAGTTGTGTAAATTTTTAAGATGGTATACTTCCGGTCAGTCGCTTCTATCACATGCCATGGGGCATATGCGGCATCTGTATTTTCAATGAACTCTTCGATGATTGGAAGATAGGCATCATAGTGGTGATGGAAACTCCAGATCTTTGGAGTAACTAACCATGCGGTTAATGGGTTTCGTTCCCGCACGAGCAGGCGCATCTTCTGGTCTTCTTTACTTATGTGTAAAAAAAATTTGATGATCACGGTTCCATTATCGGCTAACTGTCGTTCAAAATTGTTGATCGAATTGACCTTATCTTTCATTGATTTTTTCCAACCAATGCTTGAGAGTTTTTCTGCAAGTGCCCTGCTGTACCAGCTGCGGGCAAAAATGGCGATCCTTCCGTTTGAAGGAATACGCAGCCAGAATCTCCACAGGAAGGGACGTGCCTCTTCTTCATCACTGGGATTGTCAATTGAATGCAGATTGAAACCACGGGGATCGAGCGACTGGATGATTTCGTGGATGGAAAGGGTGATGCCGGCAGCGTTCCATCCTTCTAAAACGATGATGACAGGTATATTGAGATCGCGAAGTGTCCGCTGGAGAATACTCAGGCGCTCTTTTAAGTCGCCTATTGGTTTTTCAAAGGTTTCATCATCGATCGTCTTTTTCAGATTCAGTTTTTCAAACACCCGGTATCACCCTGCTCTATTTTTACCTGTCATCATTGTCATCGCGTCAGGATAACGAAACATGGGACATATCGGGTATTAAAGCATACCGGTAATTCAGACCATTCATTTGCCGGGTTTTTAAAAAAAAAACTGTGCCCCTTATGCCCGTAGCAGGAGACCATTCTCCTGCGCTATTTCGACAAACACTTCTGCAAGATACACTGCCTGCTTCTTTGTCATGCCATAAGTGTTGAACTTCCAGATTTTTGTTGCACCGGGAATTACTCCAGTCACACCCTTTTCTTCCAGTGCATTTGAGAAGTAGTAACCCCGTTTCTTGTGCGATTCTGCTATTTTGTCAAATGAACCGATGGTATCTGCCCGTGTCAGCGTGTGCTTCCGTGGCATCTCTGAGAGGATTTTTGTTCCCTCAACTGAAAGAAGCGCATCAACAACAATCCTGTTGTTATCAAGTTCACGCTCAAAATGTTTCACGCGCTCTTTAACCTGAGGAAAAGATGCCATCATCCCAATCAGCGTAACGCCCATTAAGGTGCAGCCCATCATCTCGGGTTCCTTGATCCCAAACTTCCGCTGGGTCACATCCCCGGTAATAGAAGTTGTGCGAAAGACTTCTGCTGCACGTTCTGTAGTCGCCGCAAGGATACCGGACGGTGCAGGGGAAGACATACTCTTGTGTCCGGAACCGACAACAAAATCCACTCCAAGTTCCTTGCCGTTCACTGGCAGGATACCAACCGTGTAGGCACCATTGTAAAGCACGGGAATATCGTACTGGTGGCAGACCTTTGCAATCACTTTTATGTCATGCATATTTCCATACTGGTAATCGACATGATCGATGAAGGCAAGGACAGGCACTCTGCCGAACTTTTTTTTCACCTCCTCGATCTTTAAAGCAGCGGCATCCGGAGTGACAATATGCTGGTCGTTTGCAGGAATTTCGCACGCAATACCTCCAGCTCCTTCTACTGCGAGGAACTCTGTGTAGTGTGAGAGCGAGGTGAGCAGAACCGGATCTCCCTTCTGAACATACGTATGAGCAACTGCCTGAAATCCCCGCCGGGCGCCGGGCACCGTTCGGACTGAATCCATGTTCAACCATGCAGAAACATCCTTGTGGAACTCTGCAATCGGGGGTTTGCTGATATAGTCAAGCCGGTTTGGCTTGCGGCAGTTATCACACACCGAGTACCCGTCACCGTATGCAATCACCGCTTTCATTGCATCACCGGTGAGTCTTCCCCCGGCCTGGATTGGATCGATATTTATTGCAAGTTCATCTACCTGCCGCGCCTCAATACCACTCGCGCATCTCATTTCAGCATCTCCGTTTTTAATGAAGCAACCTGCCGTTCGAGATTTTCTAAAAGCCGCTTTGCCTCAACCTGCTGTTTGTCATCGAGATCGTGCTGTGGTGCGGTCTCTCTTAAAATTACCCTGAGATCAGTAAGAGTAAAAAGTGCCTGGAATGTCATGTCAACTGCCCGTTTTGACAAAAAAATCACCTACTTACTATCTGGACTGCCATAAAATTAAGTAACCGCTTTTTTTACTTCCTCAACGCTGGATATATCGTATCTTGCACCAGAACAAGTGCATGAAGGAGTAACTATTGGCATTTACCTGTCGTCAATGCGGGAATTGTTGCAGTTCCATGGGCGAGATCATCGAAATAATTGAAGTGCTGAACCCCGGTTCATTTCGTATCCGGTTTTCAGTCACTGGAGAAGAACGGGTCGTATCAGTAGACCCGGATAAACGGGATGTATTCCATTTACAAGATGACAATTCATTGATGCCGATGGCCTGCCCGTTCCTGAGAAAAATCTGCAACAAAAAGTATGTCTGCGTTGTCCACACATCGCGCCCCGAACTCTGCTGCCAGTATTCCTGCTATCGTATCCTTGTGCTTGACTCACAGGAAACAAAGGTTGAAAGGAGACGGATGCTTCCCGGTATTTCATTACAGTAGAAGCTGACCTTCGCAGGCTCTGGAACAGGGAAATTGCCGGTATTACTATTCAGGATGAAAAATGCTTATGAGATCCTGTTGAACAGATGCTCACCCTAGCAGGATTCCTGATAATACGGTGAGAAGTGTCGGAGCAGGGGTTTTGCACCTTAAAAGACGCAAGACAGGAAAAACCTAAAAAAAATTCAGTTAAAGCCGGCACCTTTACTTTATGTACCAGCGCGTGTAAGTAGATCTGAACGTGTATGATGAATTTTTCGTATCTCTGCAAGCATCTCACGGGTTCCCGGCCAACAAAAGGAAATGAGACCGGAAATCGCAGTTGCACAAAAAAGCATAATGCCGGGGATTTCTGTACGCCGGACAGCAATGAAAAAATTGCTGAAGCAAAGATCATCTGTAATGACGCAGATTTCATAAAAATTCCGGGCATAAAGAAGAAATTGTAATATTTTTTTTAAAACCGGTTTTTTTTTAAGTATCCGTTCCCTGGCACTTTTTTCCCATACTGACACCCCGCTGATTCCTTCATTTGCTCAACAGTTTATCATGTATAATGACCTATTCCTGTGTAAAGATCCGGTTTTCGGAAATGTAAGCCGGGGGGTCAGATTGGAGTTTAAAAATAAGGTTTTAATTATCGGGTATGGAGCAGTGTCCAAGTGTACACTGCCAATCTTACTCCGGCATGTAACAATACCGCTTGAAAATATCACAATCATTGATTTTATAAACAAAGCGCAGGATCTCAAGGCGTGGACAACAGGGGGTCTCCGCTTTTTCAAGAGAAAGGTAACAAAGGAGAACTTAAACCAGATACTTTCGGAATATCTCGCAGACGGCGGACTCTTAATTGATCTTGCATGGAACATTGACTGCTGCGAGCTGGTGCAGTGGTGTCATGAACACAATGTTATGTACGTGAACACATCGGTAGAAGCCTGGGATCCTGATGCCGAGAAGTTCACTGCAAGCCCGTATGAAAAGACCTTGTATTTCCGTCAGATGAAACTCCATGAACTCACAAAGGACTGGCACGACGGTCCTACCTGTGTTGTGGATCACGGTGCAAATCCCGGCCTTATCTCGCATTTTGCCCGACAGGGACTCTGTGATATCGCGCGCCGCATGATTGCTGACAACATTACTCGGGATCCAGAAAAGATGAAGAACCTGATCCTGGAACAGAATTTTGCCGGGCTGGCAATGGAAACCGGTGTAAAAGTCATCCACTGTTCAGAGAGGGATACCCAGATCTCCCGTTCACCCAAAACCGTTGACGAATTTGTTGGAACCTGGTGTATTGAAGGACTCAGGGAAGAAGGAACTGCTCCGGCAGAGATCGGGTGGGGGACACATGAGAAAGTACTTCCGGATAAATCTACCATTCCTCCCGTTGGACCAAAGAACGAGATCCTGCTTGCAAAGATGGGAATTAATACATGGGTACGCTCATGGCTTCCTCACAACGAGATCGTGGGAATGGTCATACGGCATGGCGAAGCATTTGGTATTTCAGATCGCTGGACGGTCTGGAAGGACGGCGCGGCAATTTACCGGCCAACCGTTCACTACGCATACCAGCCCTGTGATGCAACCATTGCCTCGCTCCATGAGCTGCGCGGCAGGAATTATGAATTGCAGCCGAAGTTGCGGATCTTAAATGACCGTGAAATTATCAGCGGTTCGGATGCATTAGGCGCGCTCCTGATGGGACATCCCTATAATTCCTGGTGGACGGGAAGCATCCTCTCTATTGAGGAGGCAAAGACCCTTGCACCCGGTCAGAATGCAACGACAGTTCAGGTTGGTCTGGGCGTTGTTACTGCAGTCATGTGGATGATAGAAAACCCCAAGCGTGGTTTTTGCCTTCCCGATGATCTGCCCCATGAATTTGTATTAGACATTGCAAGGCCATATCTTGGCGAATTCTACTCCAACGCTTCAGACTGGACTCCTTTAAAAAACCGTACTGTCTACTTTAAAGAAAATCCGGAGAATGACTATGATTGGGAAGATGTCTGGCAATTCAAAAACTTCTTATTTGTGCAATGAATGAATCATGTAATGACAAAAATAGCAGTCGATGCAAAGAAGAAGAGAAAGAAGAAAGTGACACAAGACGGGGTTCATCATATCAGCGATGCAAGAAAGGAACTCTTGCAGAACCTTGCAAGTGAGCAGGGTACCCCCATCTTTGTCATTGATCACGAAAAACTGCGGGATAATTACCGGGAATTCCGGGAGAATCTTCCAAAAGTTCAGGTCTATTTTGCGGTAAAAGCGAATTCTAATAAGGAGATTGTCAAGACCCTGTTTGAGATGGGCAGCAGTTTCGATGTTGCATCGATGCCGGAGTTCATGATCGTCTATGAAAATATCCGGAAAATGCCTGCAAAGGAACGACAGGACTGGATCTGGGATAAAATAATCTATGCAAATACCATTAAGCCAATAGAGACGTTAGAAGCGCTCGATAAATACAACCCGTTAGTCACGTTCGATAATATTGAAGAACTCAAAAAACTCCAACAGCATGCACCTCATGCGGGACTCATACTCAGGATTAGGGTACCAAATACCGGATCCCTTGTGGAACTATCATCAAAATTCGGCGCCCACCCGGGTGAGGCAGTTGACCTGATCGTTGCTGCCTTTGACATGGGACTCGTAGTAGAAGGCATCAGCTTCCATGTCGGCAGCCAGTGCACCAATTTCGAGAACTATGTCCAGGCCCTGCAACTCTCAGCAGATATCATCAATGAGGTTGAGACACGAACGGCAAAGAAACTGAGGATACTTGACATCGGAGGCGGTTTTCCTGTGAAATATAACCCGGAGGTCAAGTCATTTAAGATCCTTGCAAAACAACTGACTGCTGAGATTAAACGGTTGTTTCCAAAAGATATGCAAATCCTTGCAGAACCCGGCCGCTTCCTTGTTGCAAATGCATGCTCAGTTGTTGCAAAAGTTGTAGGAAAGGCATTCCGCGATAAAAAACCCTGCTATTACATCAACGACGGCGTCTACCACACGTATTCCGGCCAGGTTTTTGACCACAGCAATTACCCGGTCCTGCCATTTAAAGAAGGAGAGACTCATATATCTGCAGTCTTTGGTCCGACATGTGATGCTTTTGATACCATCACGCTCTCTGCAGAGTTGCCCGACCTTGATATTGGCGATCTCGTCTATTCAGAAAATATCGGAGCCTATTCCCATGCCTCATCCACGTACTTCAATGGGTTTCCTCCGGCAAAGGTTGTGCATATCAACAAGTGATTTGATTTCGCTGATAGCCACCATAAATTCATTTTTTAGATTTTTACCCCAATTGCAATATTAATAGATGATAACACTCCTTTACGTCATAGAATGATGATGAACGCCGCTGCCCCAAAAAGGGACGCCCCCACAGCGGTTCAAATGCGGTTTTCTTTGGATACATAGGGTAAGAGAACACCTTTTTTTCCCATCAGCACTAGCAGATGTGACAATAAACACTTGCAAAAATAACTATGATTTTTTTACGGCGCATTGTTCCGGCATGCCGGGCAGTTCAGGGCATAATCCCGAATGCCTTCGTTCCATGGTGTAAAGCCAATGCAGACTTTTGGTTTGGTGTCATGAATTTTACAGTACACCTTTCCATCTTCCGCCCTCCAGAAGAACGGACAGTACGATAACGTCCGACCATTTGTATCTGTCCAGTAGTCGATGCGGACAACTTGGGGTAGTTCTTCTGTTGACAGATTTCTGCCTGTGCAGCGTTTCCCGTTTGCTAACCTTATCAAAACATGCTCAAGAATATCCTGCCGGTTAGCTAAAATCCAAGGCATGAGATCTTCAATTACCCCTTTTTGTCCCCACCCCCACTTCTCGCAGCACTTACCGCATTGCAGACAATCCTGAACGGTGGTCATTTAATAAGATCCGTAAAAATATTTTTTTTTAAATCCCCTGTATGAATTTTTTTTAACAGGATTCATCATAAGGCCATTTTCATTTCTGCAAAAAAACTGTATGGGAAAATTATCGGTTCTGATAAAACCCACAGCTTCAAGCAGAACGGATATCTTTTGAATTGCATGACGGGCAGGAAGGGCGGGTATTGCAATCCCATAAGAATTCCTCGCCACATTCATTACAGCAACAATCAGGGCACCCCGGATCAAAAACATAAATTGCAAACGGTTCTTCCTGCATATTGACTCTCATGCTTGTTAGTGATAGATGGGGATTCATAAAAATAAAGCTTGTGAAAAAGATGGACAAAAAATTGAATGCATTTTTTAATCAAAAGTGTGTATGGGAAAAAAGGATCACGGTTCATAAATGATCGATCAGTTTCCTGTAAACAGAGGTCATTTTCCAGATTTGTGCTGAACAAAAAAACGATCCTTATCAACGCCGTTTAAAGATCCCAATAATCATTGAAATAATTTTAGAAAAGAAGCCACCGGATGACGAAGCAACCTTATTTTCAGGTAAAAACGGGTTATCTATTTTCAACCCTTTGGATTTTCTCGGATTGGCCAGGCTGATTCTTGAGGAAATATCCGTTCCGGAACCTGCAACATTTGGTTTTTGTGTATCCATAGCACCAAGCTTCTTTTCGGGAGTCTTTGCACTGACTGGGGGGGGCAAAGGATAAACAGGGGATTTTTTCCCACTGACAGGTACTTTATTTTCCAATGATACATGCTCTTTACCACTCAGATTTCCTTCTGGAGTTTCAGATGATAGTGGTGATGTGACAGGATTTGATTTTGGGATTTCGATACTTAAAGATAATTCTGATAACGCCGGGGTACTTACGGGTAATTCAAAAGGAGATTCTCCCACCATTTCCTGTTCAGGTTTTTTAAGGGGTAATTGCTCACTGCTCTCCGGTTCAAAAAGAAAATCCGAATCCGTAGTTTCAGGAATTATCGCAGTATCCGGCAGACTGCTATCAGGCAGATGAACCTCCGGAATTTTGGGATTTTGCTTAACAGTGATTTCCTGAGACGCATTGCCATCTGTAAAGGGGACTTCTGTGGCAGATGAATTTGTCTGACCATTAAAAATACCATATGAATCTGTAAATTCCTGTTGAACTGCTGGTTCAGTCCTGCTATCAGCAGGCAGAATCCCCGGCGCGCCCCCATTCATTACAGGGATCGGCCCTGCACGTTCTTTTTGTTCAGTATCCTTTGCAACGGATTTCTGTAACTCATTGGAGAGTTCCTTTTCATGCAGGTGTTCTTCTTGTATCCTGCTTTCGATTGCCGCAATAACTGTTTCAAAATCCGTGCGGCTCTTTTTGTCATCTTCATGAACAAGGGAGAGCTGAACCTTCATGTTCTGGAGAAGGCTCATATCCACATCAAGGTTTGTCATCAGTGAGGTAAATTCATCGATTCTCTGCTGACCGATTCCTGCAGATTTCCATGATTCTATATGCTGGCGATTGGCTTTCTGGCGTGCCAGCACTTTTTCTATCGCTTCGATAAGCTTTTTTGTATTAACCGGTTTTGAGACAAAATCATCGATATTGATCCTGTGCTCTTCTGCTTCATCCGCACTGATCTTTTTTGCAGAGAACATCAGTACCGGGATATGCCGTGTGGCAGGATTTTCCTTGATCCGGGCCAGAGTTTCCCATCCGTCCATAGGTTCCATCATGATATCGAGAATGATGATTGCCGGTTTCTCCTTTTGGAGTAAATCGAGGCATTGCTGACCGCCGTACACAGCCAGCGGACGGTAACTTTTTTTTAAGATTGCTACGAGTCCATCAACGATAAACGAACTGTCATCAACGATAAGGATAGTATCAGTCAAGGATATCTGACTCTCCTGCTAATTTTCTGCTGGTTCTGCTTCATGGTTTTTTTTCAGAGGTTAGATTGAGATTTCGGCTTTTATTATTAATAAATCAAGGTTAGGATCTCTAAATTAGATATATGCTGAATTCAGAGATAAAACACGAGGATGGTTCAATAGTAATAATGTAACCCTAAAAGGCAATATCCGTTAACAGTCAGTTTGACCTCCACATGCAGTGAACCCACAGAACACGCTGACTGGAACTACTTCAATAGAGAAAAAAAAGTCCGGGCAGAAATGGCAGGTATAATAACCAAAACACAAAATATTAATCATGCTTCCCGCTTACGTATCGCGGACCGAGCGCATACTGCTCTTTACTGCACTCATTTTTATCATAATCATTGCAGTAAAGATGACTGCATATGTCATCACCATCTTTTTAATGGCACTGTTCATCACACTCCTTGTTCTGCCATTCCAGTACTGGCTGAAAAAAAAAGGATTGTCGGATTTAAATGCGGTACTGGTCATCACTACTGTTGCAACTCTTGTAGTTCTTGGAATTCTTTTGCTGACCGTCCTGTCATTCAATACTCTTATTTCTGATCTTCCGCAATACCAGACAGAACTCAATGTTCGTCTCCAGGATCTCTCTGCTATATTCTCTTCCCTGGGTATTTCCAGTAACCCAAATGGGGTACCGGAGATCAACCTTGCAAATATCCTGTCCATGGGACTTGTCGGCGTCATGAGCATATTTGACGGAATTATGTATCTCTGCTTTGTCGGGCTAACAACTTTTTTCATGCTGGTCGAAGCTTCGAACATAACCGGACGCCTCGAACAGCGGTTTGGGAAAGATTCAGACACTATGCAGCAGCTCTCCCGCATGACCGGCTATGTTAGTGATTTCATTGTTGTAAGAACCGAGACTAACTTCATCCATGGGGTGCTCTTTGGCGGATTTTTAGGAGTTATGGGGGTGCATGGAGCAATCTTTTGGGGAGTTTTGACATTCATCCTTGGTTATATCCCCTATTTCGGGCTCATTATCGCTGCAGTTCCGGCCATTTTTTTTGCCTGGATCCAGTTTGGGATACCCGGAGCGCTTGCAGTCATTGCAGCAGTCTGCGTGCTTAACTTAGTTGTGGAAAACCCGGTTTATTCCTATCTTGCTGCAAGAAAATTCGAGATGCCGGCCCTGATTGCAATCCTGTCTGTGATCTTTTGGGGATGGTTGCTGGGACTTGTAGGAATGCTTTTTTCTATTCCCATTACCCTGATAGTCCTGCTGATCTTTCAGATGTGTGACGAGCTCCGCTGGATCAATGAGGTGCTTGGAGTCAGTCATCTCTTTGATGATGCAAAAGGCAAAAAGTCAGATCAACTTCTCTTATCTCAAAAGGATTGATTTGTTTTTTATGTTCCCTTATGGGTATTCCACCCATCATGCTTTACGCAATGAAGATCAATACTATTGGTATATCCATAAGGTTTTGTCAAACAGAAACACCCTCATAATTGAGGTTTCATCCAACCCCCCTTTCACTGCAAAACCCTTTTTATCCACATGACCGAACATAAGATCAGGTATGAATTTCATCCTGGCAGAACACCCAATCATCAATCTTTAACATAATGATAAAAAACTCCTTAAAACCCGAAATTACCGGAACCCGAAGCGGGTATGTTATCCGGTTCACCTGCCCAGATTGCTCGACAGAAAATGCAATTGTCAACAAATCCCCACGGGATCATTACAAAGAGACACGGGATGCTGCCTGCAAGCTGTGCAAGAAGCGCTCCCGGATCATAACCCCCGGCATGCATAACACGGTATAAACTTCCGTGTAATCGTTTTTCTTACGCACATAGGTGCAGAGTTTTTTTAATTGATGTTTCCTGTCATAACGGTCAGGATTTTTTTATCATAAACGGCTTATTAAAAAATAATTGATTTTATGACTTTGCTTTCTTTAAGTGAAGGTCCAGCACGCCATTTTTTAATGTGACTCCGGCTTTGTACTTTGTAACTGGACAAGGCAGTGAAATGAGATGATGGATAGAAAAGAATCTTTCAACAGGTGGGGTACTTCTGTCATGAGCTTTTCCATCCTCAACACAGCGTTTGCAGGAAATTTTTAAGCTATCTTTGTTGATCAGATCTACAGATATTACTGTTGAATCCATTCCGGGGATCATGTCCAGAGTTACCATCACTTCGTCATCGTACTCCAGGATTTCTGCGTTTAAATTATGCAGGTAACAACACAGGATCTCAGAACTTTCTTCTTCTGGCAACAGTGGATTGTCAGTGGGTTCAAGAGCAAGCTGGAACAGGTAGTCCATGGATGCTTTGAGTTCATCGAGTTCGTCATAAATTGATCGGTGATAACGTCGTACCATTTTTCTACCTCCTCTTTTTGTTGCCCAGGTGCTGATCCACCTGGATACTTGGACGAGTGTTGTTTATGTCAATATAGGTATCGTTTTGATCTTATGAGGTTCCAAGACTGGTGTAACCGTGACATAAAACAACAAAAGCAGACACACACATAAAAAACTGTGAAATGAACGGTGAGACAAATGATATGTTTAAGGCAGAACAACAAGTAAAAAGCAGATTAAAAACAATGTCGGCAAAAAAAAAGAAAAATCGCAATTGACCTAACCGGAAAAAATAAAAAAAACGGAACTTTTAATACTCCATTACATCCGGTTGCTGGCTTAAGATCAGGATATCCTGGGTATTTTCGAGCAGTCCTGCAAGATATTTTCCCACCCATTCTTCATTTTCATATTCCATAAATGGACGATAAGAACCCTGTATTGTGGATTTATCTTTTTCAAACCGCAGCAAACCAATAGGAGATCCTCCTCTTTGTATCAGTGTGTTTAAATCCTTAAGTGGAGATTTTGCTGAACTGAATACAAATTTTGTTTCTGTTGTAAAACCTACCGCTATAGCCACTAAAAATGTTTTTTTTGCTTCTTCAAGCATCTCATTGACCAGATCAGATGTTTTTCTCATGTTTCTCGTTACAAATGGTAGTGACTCATCACATAAATAAGTCGTTAAATCCGGAATTGTTTTCCCATCAACACAAATAGCCGGACAGGAATTCGTTTGATTTTTTTAAAAAGCCATAAAAAAAATTGATACGGGACGGAAAAAAGCGGGTTCCATCCATTTTGTCCTTTACGTTCCTCACTCATACCCCCATCCGGATCTGAACCGATCTCCATAACATGAATGAAGGAGTATTCTCATGTATGAATATAAAATTCAAAAAGAAGTGGGGCATCATGTTCAAGGCATTTTTCATCATGCTTCTCCTTCTTGTGGCAAGAACATTGATTGACATATACGGCTATGATACGGTACCTATTAACACGGTAGTGGGCGCTTTTATCACGGGTGCTATCTTTACTATTGCAATCATCTTTGCCGGCACCTTTACTGACTTTAAGGAAAGCGAGAAGATCGGTGGAGAACTGGCAGCGTCATTAAAAGCGCTCTACAATGACAGTTGTGTGCTTCCCCTAACTGATGAAACGCCAGCAAGGGTCTTTCGTACTCACGTTCGTGAACTGCACCGGGCGATCAGCAACTCCTTTAAGGGAAACAACTTCAATCTCCACGATATCAATCACGAGATGAACAAAGTAAATAATGACATAAGGATCCTGGCTTTTCTCAATGTCGCTCCGCCATTGATTGCAAAATTGAGAAATGAACTTGGGGCCATTGATAAGATGACCAACCGTGTCGAAGTGATCATTCGGACTGATTTCATCCCTGCTGCCTATGCGCTTGCAGAAGTGGCAACTGTTGGTGTAATCATTTTATTATTATTTGTAAAAATCGACCCGATGATAGAAGGAATTGTTATCTTTGCAGTCATCAGCGTAATGCTTATTGGTCTTTTGCTCCTTATCAGGGACATGGACAATCCGTTTGAGATTGGGGAGCACACCTATGCCGATGTTGACTTAGAAACGCTCGTCTATCTTGATATTTATTTCGATGAACAGGATAATGAGATGGAGAAGTTGCAGTCTGGAGTACCATAGGAAAAAAACTGTATCATTTTTTTATACGAATTGTCACATCGTATAAAGTGCTGATACAAAAATCCACATCAGGAAATTTTTTTTTGCATCCACATGAATAAGGGTTACAGAAGAGAAACGGGGTTTAGACCCACCATTTTCGTTATTGTGGGCAGATATCATGGGGGAGGAATTTTAGACTGCCATTGATACCAGCGTACTTTTTTTTGTTTTAAAGTATCTCACCGGCATATTTTTTGGCACCAATAACAGTAATTCCGACAATCTGATCGCCAGAATAATGAGTGATGATGTTTTCATTCATTTCACTATCATCAGCATGTTGAGGTTTTCTGAAACTAACGTAGAGAACATCACCATCCTGATCATAGTCAATCCAGATATGATTTGATCGCATATTTAGCAGGTGAGGTACTGATTGAAGTACATCTGCAATTATTTCTCCCATATGATCCCTCTCTTCAGTATCTTTTCATGTTTTGAAGTCATAAATGCTGTTATCACAAAACCTTCTGGCAGATCTTTGTACACAACAAACAGATTTTTTTTCTCTGATATGCTGAAAGGATATTGTTTTATTGCAATAACTTCGTCAGTCCATCCTTTTACCAGCCAATCCGGATCTTCAACGGTCTCAATCACATGGTCAAGATAACCAGCCATATAATCATGTGACTCGGTAATATGAATCCATCTCTCATCAGTCACCCGAATCGTAAACCCAGCCTTGGTAAGAGAGGTTCTCATATCTGTGTCCTTTTCAGAACTCCGCATTCTTCTCAAATACTCTTTAAAAATCTCTATAAGCAGAAGTGCCAGGCATTTGTCCCTACATCTGAATAAGAGAATTTTTGGCTTTTTTTGTTTGTGAAGATTGTGACACTAAGATATTTCTAGTATCTTAATGTTGGAAGTGAAATTTATTAAAGTCCTTGGATAGATGACAGTTCTTTTGATTCTGCGTATCGGGTAATCCTGACATTTCCCGGACTTATCAAATGTTCGAAAAGATATCCTGTTTTCGTATGACATGCACCGGTTTTGTACTCTGAACAGATACAACCGAAAATATCTCTCATTCATCTGATTCCTTTTATCACCATCAGGGTGATGTCATCAAACTGGGGCATTTCACCAGTGAACTGCTGTACACTAGCTAATATCTTTGCAAGGATTTCACGAGCAGGCAACCGGGCATTCTGCCTTATGATAGAATACAGTCTCTCTTCTCCAAACATCTCTACCCCGGCATTGATCGATTCTGTAATACCGTCAGTGTACATAACAATGACATCATCCGGCCCGATATCAATAGTCCGGGAAAAATATTCACGGTGCTCAACTGCACCCAGCACAATTCCTGTAGGCAGGAGTTCTTCTAAGGATCCATCTTTATTTCTGAATATTACAGGAGGGTTATGACCTGCATTCACATACGTCAGGGTCCGGTTCTTTTCTGAAAGAGTTCCATAAAAGAGGGTGACAAACATGCCGGCCTTGGAATCCTGCGCAATGATATTGTTCGCATCGAAAATTGCCCGGGCCGGGTCGCGATGCCAGAGTGCGTTTACCCGTACAACAATCCGGGATAATGCCATGAACAGCGCAGCAGGCACTCCTTTTCCGGAAACATCGGCTATCAGGATCCCAAGCGTTCCTTGCTCAAGCGGTATGATCTCAAACGGGATCACATCAAAAAAATCACCACCCACCTCTTTTGCCATCACACTTCTTGCCGCAATATCAAACCCGGTGATTTGGGGAATAATTTCGGGGAGAAAACTCTGCTGGATCTCTGCTGCTATCTGGAGCTCTGCTTTTGAACGGGCAAGGCGCCCTTCCATCTCACGGCGCTCAGTAATATCCCTTACCGTTTCTATGGACCCTGTGATATTTCCATGAGGATCATAAAGTGGGCTTGCCTTGGCCCAGAAATACTTTCCCGATACTCCAAGTTTTGGAATGAATGTGTCTACGACCAGCGTATCTCCTTCACGCTTTACATGTGTATACCGGCTCTCCACCTCAGCTTCTGGCATAAGGATTAGATTTGCCAGCATCGGTTTTTTCTCACCGTAGAAGGGTAAGGCATACTCGTAATCTCCTTTTCCTACAATGGATTTTGCAGACACGCCTGTTAGTTCTTCCATTGCCCGGTTCCAGGTGATTACCACACCATCACGGTTGATAACAAACGTGGCATCCGGTAAAAAACTGATGATCTCTTCTAAACTCTGGCGGGAGCGGGTGATCTCCTGCTCTGCCCGTTTCCGGTCAGAGATATCCCTTATTGTTTCGATTGCTCCGGAGATATTTCCGTGGGGATCATAGAGCGGACTTGCCTTGGCCCAGAAATATACACCCCCGGGTCGGAAGTTTGGAATGAAAATATCTACAACAAGGGTGTCGCCAATCCTCTCAATTGTATCATACCGCTTTTCAATCTCAGCTTCCGGCATGAAGATGAGATTTGCCAGCATTGGTTTTCTCTCGTTATAAAACGGGAGCGCATACTCAAAATCCCCTTTTCCCAGCATGGCTTTGTCAGATACTCCGGTCAGTTCTTCCATAGCCCTGTTCCATGCAATCACTTTTCCTTCGATATCGATCACAAACGTGGCATCCGGTAAAAAGTTGATGATCTCTGCCATTCTCTGGCGATTTCTCTCCATCTCCTGCTCTGCCCGTTTCCGGTCCGTGATATCCCGGATCGTTTCTATGGCGCCGATGATGGTGCCCTGCGAGTCATAGAGCGGGCTTGCCTTGGCCCAGAAATATACGCCACCGGGTCTAAACGTTGGAATGAAGATATCTACAACAAGAGTGTCGCCAATCCTCTCAATTGTATCATACCGCTTTTCAATCTCTGCTTCCGGCATGAAGATGAGATTTGCCAGCATCGGTTTTTTCTCGCCATAAAATGGAAGGGAATACTCGTAATCCCCTTTTCCTAAAATGGTTTCTTTAGAAACCCCGGTCAACTCTTCCATTGCCCGGTTCCATGCAATCACGTGTCCTTTAATATCGATAACAAATGTAGCATCCGGTAAAAAATCTATTATCTCTCCATGAAATGACCCATCCCGCGATCCCATAATCCTGCTCCTGTTACACAATAGACCGTTATTGTGTATCAATATTCTTTTATCCTCTCTTTTTTCCAATAAAAAATATCAAAAAGATAATAGAGTGGTATTGACAACCAATAGCTATGAAGCTCACTGAAGATCAGAAGGCAGAAGTTTTAGAAACCCTGCACAATTACGGTACAGCATACCAGAAAAAGGACATAAAAACATTATTGGCTTTATTCTCTTCAGAGATCAGCGGGTATGGCAGCGGAGCTGATGAAGTTATCCTGGACAAAAAAGACTTTACCCGGCAAATCAAACGCGATTTGAGCCAGGCAACATCAATTTCGGTAAAATTTTCTGGAGTGAAAATTTTTGGTGAGGGGCGGATTGCGTGGGTAACTTCAAAGAGTAATATTACTTTTACTCTTGAGGGAACAAAGAAGCAGACAATATGCGGCAGGTCAACAATAGTATTGCGAAACACAGGGAGCCGTTTTGTAATTGAGCAGGTTCACTTCTCCATGCCATATCTGGAACAGTCTGCGGGGCAATCTTTTCCCGGCGCATAAATCTTTATGCCAGGACAGGCACTAAAGGAGTAATCCATGTATCATCTTATGTCCATTACCTCACTCCCCAATTTTGTGATCCGGGTATCGAGTAACACCGGTCTTTAGGTGGATTAAAAATGGAGTGGTGTTTTTTTGTGAAGTTGATTTAAAAAAATGGCAAAAACAGATCAATATTTACAATTGCCTGATGGACCAAAAAAAAACATGAATTTTAATATGAATACGCAGTTAGTGAACCGAGCAGAGTAGTAATCAATAAGAGTTGTTATGGCAGTATTTCGGTACGAAAACAAATATGCGGCGCCGACAAAGGAGCAGCGCGAGCGGTATATGACAGGAGAATATGAAGAGCACACCTTTGGCCCTGATGGAAGAATTCTGTTGATCGCGTACGATGAAGCAGTATACATAAAAGACGATATCGAGGAAGTCCGTATCCTTTTTACCGGGGTCAAGGACAAGCAAAAAGCGTATGATGAGGTGCGCAGACTCATTGAGCACTATGATCAGAAGAACGAGGAAGAATAAGCAGTTGTCATTGCAAAAGAATACTGATTTACGATTGGATTATTTAGTCCATGATGCTATCTCGACTTGGCGATTTTTTTATACATGGCTATTACCATACTGCCGTAGCAGAAAAAAATGCCATAATTAATGTAGTACCTCTTTATTAATATCCGGTAAATGTCCGATGTGCTGCAGATAACCCGGAAAAAACAAGATTCCATTGATGTGGTATGCATGTCTGGCAGGCTTGATACCAATACTGCCATCGAAGCGGAAGCAGAATTTAAAACCGTGATTGCATCAGGAACACAACAGATCGTTCTCAATTTAAAAAATCTGAACTACATCAGCAGCTCCGGTCTCCGCATACTGATCGTGGCCTTAAGGGAAGTGAAAAAAAGGCAGGGTGACTTAAAACTTGCCTGCTTAAAACCTGCAGTAAAAGAGATTGTGCATATTGCAGGATTTGACCGCCTGTTCTTATTATACGACACAGAGGAAGAGGCGGTTAAGAGTTTCACGTACGTTGCCATTGATGAAAAAGAGAGACGTATTCTGGATGCGATCGTTTCAACGCTGGATATCGATGAAGACCGGCGGCGTACTGAAGGAAGCCTGCAACAATCAGAAATCCTGTACCGGGCAATATTTGAAAACTCCGGCACAGCAATGGCCATAGTCGAAGACGACCTGACCATCTATCTGGCAAACACAGAATTTGAAAAGATGGTCGGCTACACAAATGAGGAACTGGCCGAGGTGATCAGCCTGCTATCCTTTGTTGTGGGAAATGACCTTGGGGTAGTAACAGAATTCCATGAACGGGTCAGAAAGAGAGGAGACAAACTGCCACAACACTATGAGTTCCGGCTCAAAGCCCGTGACGGCAATATAAAAAATGTCTACGTAATCCTCGATATGATCCCAGAGACTCCGCGAAGGGTGTATTCACTTCTTGACATCACAGAGCTCCGGAAGATCGAAGAAGATCTCCGACACGAACTGATAAGAAAACGGGAATTTCTCATACTTGCCGCCCATGAACTCCGCACTCCCCTCCAGCCGGTCATGGGATACCTTCACCTTGTTCTTGATGATCCGGATTCCTATGGCCTGAATGCGGATGCAAAAGTAATCCTTGGCAAATGCTCAAAAAATATTGATTTGATGCGGGAGATGATTGAGCATATCCTCAAATTGAGCAGCCTGGGATACGGCCCTGAACAGATGCTGCCAAAGTTCAAGCCAAATTACCGGGAAATTTCCCCGCGACAACTGCTCATCTCTTATATCTCTGTCATCAGGTGCTCCAGTGATATTGCCGTAGATATCACAATTCCTGATGAATTAAAACTCATCACTGACAGTGAATACTTTTATTTAATCCTCCAGAGCCTGATGTATAATATCATCCAGTATTCCAAAACCCCTGCAAAAATTGAGATCTCGCATTATGACGACAAAATCAATAATTTTTTTGCAATCCGAAACCGCAGTGCAGTCATTGCACATGAGATCATACCAAATGTATTCAAGCCATACTATGTAGGCGATGAATCAAAGCTGCTGGAAAAATCCGGCTTTATCGGCCTGAGTCTTCCGGTTGCAAAACAGATGGCAGAAAAGTTAAACGGGGATATTACGGTTTCCAGTAATCCAGAGAATGGGACTGCATTTATGCTGGTATTACCTAAATCTGCCACACGGGGTTAGTTTATTTTTAGGCATAACTATTTTTTTTGCTCACAAGAGACCCCTTGAATGGGGGTATTTTTTTTGACGATGTCTGAAAAACAGGTTTTTTTTAAATGAATACGGGTTATGGTCGCTTAGCGGCATTGAGCGTAAAAAAAAGCAATACTCACATTTCGGGTTTGCGGCAGTGTTCCCTTGTCTATCGTAGTTAGAATAAAAAAAATATTTTACTTCTACATTATGGTTTCAAGTTTCTGTTCGAGGACAGCAAGACCCCTTTTGACGTCATCAAGATTCTTGCCTCCCGTAAGTATGATCTTTCCTGATGAAAAAATAAGGACAACAATCTTGGGATCTTTTATCCGGTATACCAGTCCGGGGAACTGTTCGGGTTCGTACTCGATATTTTCAACATTGAGCGTGACAACGATCTTGTTGAGATTGATATGTGTGCCAAGATTGTATGAACAGACCATATTGGTAACAGCAATTTTTGGCTCTTTTAAGGGTTTGATACCTGCCTGTATTAACGATTTTATGATGATTGCAAGTCCGTCTGCCAACGCCTTATCGTTACGGATGCCGGTAAGCACTACCTTGCCTGACGAAAAGATCAGGGCCGCAATCTTGGGGTCCTGAATACGATATACCGCACCGGGGAACCGTTTTTTATTGAGTTCGCAGTTCTCAATCTTTTCTGACAATACAACAAGATCAATGGATTCGGCGATTACACCGGATGCAACAATGTTCTCAATCTTTAAGGATTCGTACTTTTTATCAGTCATCTCTAATCTATGATTTTCTCTGCATCATAATACTAATGGACAACCTTTATGATATGTCACATTTGTCCGGTCCTGCAGTATTAAAAAACGCATCAAAAAAGGATGCAATAGTTTTGCATTCACACTTAACACAAGTCCCCTTTTGAATAATTCAAAATTTTTCTCGCACTTTTTGCATAGCCTTCGGTTCTCATGCAGGTTATTTTAGTTTTTTTACCCGCTGACCGCCCAGTATACCGGCCTCTAAAAACCCATTTTTTTCGTTCATTTTTAGAACCGGTACGTCCCTTTTGGCATCACCATCCAAAAACCTTGTTCCTTTGCCCGGTTCGCCGCTCGCATGGAGGGAGATACCGGTAATGTCTAAAAAATTCCAATAAAAAAAGTGTTGAGATTCAGGCATTACTTCTTCTTGGGTGCTGCCTTTTTAGCTACTGGTTTTTTTGCAACTACCTTTTTAGCTACAGGTTTCTTAGCTGCTACCGTCTTAGCTACTGGCTTCTTAGCTGCTACCGTCTTAGCTACGGGTTTCTTTGCAACTACCTTTTTAGCTACTGGCTTATTAGCTGCTGCTGCCTTTGCTACGGGTTTCTTTGCAACTACCTTTTTAGCTACTGACTTCTTAGCTGCTACCGTCTTAGCAACTGGTTTTTTTGCAACTACCTTTTTAGCTACAGGTTTCTTTGCTAATGCCTTCTTTACTTCCGGCTTCTTTGCCGCTGCTTTCTTTGCTGCTGCCATGTGATTTTCCACCTCCTACCGGAATGGGTTATATTTTTTTAAATTTCGGAACTAATAAATATTATGGTCACAATAGCATTTTCACGCATAGAATTGGGGTAAACAATCGTTTTTGTTCTGAAATTAAGTCACAATCAAATAAAAACGCATGATCTGTCTGATAATTTATGAATTGCGCAATCCTTCAATATACCCCCGGATTTGAATTAATCAGAATATTTGAACATTTTTAAAAATTTTCTTCTGTCGTTTCCTGTAACGAGGTCGCGCATGCAAAGCACCGATAATGAACAGCACTTTTCCCTCCCGACAACAGGGTGTTTTAAAATTCGCCGGTATCGTCTGAGAATGTTAATTCACCCTCAAACAAATCACTGAATTAATGCGAGGAATTCAATACTTCGATCATTGAGGCACAGGATTTAAAGGAAAAACATTGGCAAGCTTGTTGCTGTCGATGGCATTACGAATTTCAACTTCATTGCTCCTGCTAAACTTGCAATATCTGTTATGAACGTATGCATCGTTTCGCAACAAACAATCGATATCGGGAGCATCTAGTGTTCATCTCTTCTAATTTTTTGTCTTTCCTGCGCCAATCAGTCTTCCCTCCCCCCTATACGCCACGCACCATCCGGTACCACGATATCAAACCGGGCTCCTTTGCCCGGCTCACCGTTCTCTTTGATCGTGATACCCGTGATTAAGAGGATTTCACGGGAAAGTGCTAACCCAAGTCCGGTGTTCTTGCCAAAACCCCGGGTAAAAATCTTCTCCTTTTCTTCAGCAACCACACCGTTTCCATCATCTTCGCACACGATACGATGGTAATCGCCGGCGTCTTCAACAGAGAACCGGATCATTGTGATCTTCCCCCCATATCGCACCGCATTGTCTATGAGGTTGTAACAGACATTGGCAATCAGGGCATCAGAGAAAACTTCGAAGTTGGCAGGAAGATCGTTTACGAGTTGGAGGTGTGCAGAAACACCCTCTTTTTTTGCAGCATCAACAATTGCACTGACATCCACCCATACGGGAGTATTAACTCCAATCGTTTCGTATTCCTGGGTGAACCGAACAATAGAATAGATCCGGTCTGTAGCAATCCCAATCTTTTTAAAATACTCATGGTAAGATGAGTCTGGCAGCTTATTTTCCAGAATTTCAAGGTATAATTGCAATGCGGTCAGCTGGCTGATGATGTCGTGTCGCGTGATTCCGGAGAGTAATGTAAGTTTCTTGTTTGCATCATCTAACGTTTGGTTGTAATATTTCATGAGTTCCTTTTCATGGTACTCCATCTCCTTTTCAAGCAACTCACTTTCCCCTAACGCTTCTTCAGAATGCTTCTTTGAAACAGCGTAACGAATCTTATTCGAAAGCTCTGCATACTGGCTCTTGGGCTCACCGCCTTTCTGAATGTAAAAATCAGCCCCGTTGTTGAGCGCCTCAATCACCACATCTTCACGCCCTCTGCCAGTGAAGATGATAAACGGGGTTCTATTTTGAGAGGCTCTTATCTGTTTAAGAAACGTGATGCCATCCATCTCCGGCATCTGGTAATCTGACAGGATGGCATCATATCGTTCCATCTTCAGCTGCGTGAGTGCTTCAGAAACAGAAGTGAACGTATCGACTGCAAAAGTTCCGTCCATCTCAAGGAACAGCTTGCCGATATCAAGCAGGGAAGGTTCGTCATCCACATAGAGAACCCTGATTGTACCTGTCATTTTTCTTTCTTTCCCCCAATCCGCCACATACCATTAGGCACGGTCAGCTCAAACCGGGCTCCTATGCCCGGCTCACCGGTCTCTTTTATGGTGATGCCCGTGATTGAGAGTATCTCGCGGGACAAGGCTAAACCAAGTCCGGTGTTCTTCCCAAAACCCCGCTCGAAGATCTTTTCTTTTTCTTCTGCAAGAACCCCCACCCCATCATCTTCGCATATAATGAGATGTTCATCGTTACGTTCCAGAACAGAGAACCGGATAGTTGTGATCTTCTTGCCATATTGCACAGCATTTTCCATCAGGTTGTAGCAGACTTTGATTATTAGCGGGTCAGCAAACATTTCATATCCTGAAGGAATATCGTTTTTTACCATGACTTTTCCCAGCGAAGCTTGCTTTGCCGCAGTCTGAATGAGTGTGCTGGTATCATACCATGCAGGTGCTGATATTCCAAGACTCTCGTATTCTTTGGTGAACTGGATCATGGCATAAATCCGCTGTGCAGCGGTTATGACCTTCTGGCAATAATCAATGAGATGGTGATCCACCTGCTTTATCGCTACTAACTCCTGATATCCCAGCAGCACCGTAAGCTGGTTGTTGATGTCGTGCCGGGTGATACTTAAGAGTAAGAGGAGTTTTTGGTTTGCCTGCCGGATTGCTTGTTCCACCCGCTTTCTGTCAGTGATGTCTGTTGCATGGGTAAGATTTAAGATTACTTTGCCTGTTTCATCTTTTATCGGATTTGCTTTAGCGAGAAAATATAATGTTGTATGAGGTAAGGGAACTTCGACTTCAAGGGTCTGGACCTCTCCTGTTTCAAACACTTTGAGGTTTGCCAATTGACGGAGATCGGCATGCTCTTTTGGGTAAATGTCCCAGAAGGTTTTTCCAATAAAAAACTCAGGCGTTTTAGCAAAGGTTGATGCAAATATGAGATTGGTAAATTGGTACGCTCCATTCTCATCTACGCAAAAAATCGCATCGCTTGAAGATTCGATAAGCAAACGATATTTCAATTCGCTCATCTGCATAAACTCTTCTGCTTTTTTACACTCGGTATTGTCAAAAATAACACCGTCAAAAACGAGCCGCTCATTTTCAATTGCCGGGCTGGATACAGCACTGATCCAGATCTTTTTTCCTGAGGGTTTCACATACCAGCTGCTAAATTCCCAGAGAGTTTTTGTGCTGATGGCGTGCTGAACCGATCTGATGAATCGTTGTCGTTCTTCTGGAACGATACCCTCATAAACCCGTTGAAAAAATGAAACCGGGTCATTCTCCAGACCAAGGATCTGCCGGCTGCGCTCTCCTATATAATCAAACCCGTATGTTCCATCAGGGTTTGCGCAGAATCGGTAGACAACCCCGAAAATGTTGGTGGCCATTGCCTCAAGTCGACGCCTGCTCTCAGCGAGTGCCTTCTCTGCCATTTTCATGTCAGTGATATCTCTAATGGATTCAATAGCGCCAATAACCTGCCCTTCATCATTATAGAGAATGGATGCCTTTCCAAGCAGGACTGAATATCTTCCCAAAGGACGGGGAAGTTCGGTCTCGGCGATCAGGATATCTCCCTCTTTTTTGATGACTGCATATTTACCTTGTGTGAGCTCTTCGTCAGGGATGGATACGAGATTTATCAGGATAGGACGACGCTCACCATAAAAGGGTATGGCGTATTCATAATTTCCCTTGCCGAGCATCTCGCGGGCAGGAACGCCGGTCATCTCCTCAATTGCTTTGTTCCATGCAATCACGGTTCCTTTAGTATCTATTGCAAAGGTCGCATCCGGGAGGAAATTAATAATATCATTGAGCCGTCTATCCGTATCCTTTGCCAGTTTTTCTGTCTTTTGGCGGCTGACTGCTGTTTTAATCTTGTGCGAGAGTTCGGCAAACTGCGACTTTGGATCGCCGCCCTTCTGGATATAGAAGTCCGCACCGCTGTTCAGCGCTTCAATGACTACCTCTTCCCTGCCCCTTCCGGTAAAAATGATAAACGGAGTTTTATCACCTAATGCTTTGAGTTGTTTAAGGAACGTGATCCCATCCATCTCCGGCATCTGGTAATCGGAAAGGATCGCATCATACCGCTTTGTTTTCAACTGCTCCAGTGCCTCTATTGCAGATGTGAGCGTATCGACAGTAAGCACTCCTCCTTTCTCAAGGAACAGCTTGCCAATATCGAGAAGGGAAGGTTCGTCATCAACATAGAGGATGCGAATTGTCGCAGTCATTATGCATCCTTGCCGTTCATACGCCACATACCTTTTGGCACCATCATATCAAACCGTGCTGTCTTACCGGGCTCGTCATTTTTTTTGATTGTGATGCTGCTGATAGATAAAATCTCCTGAATCGGGTATAATCAGTAACGGGTGTGCTTCTTAAAAGCCTCGCTGGAAAAGGTGCTTTTTTGACTCTGCATCTACAGTAACCCCATATTCCTTACAGGCCAGTATCAGTTCGTCTCCTGGCACATGGCTTAAAAAAATGAACCCTGCTCACGTTTTTTACCTGACTCTGATTATTACCCTGATTGCTTATAAAATGGTTGATTTTTTTAGCATTATGAAAATTCTATGTAGTTTACCCATTCTAAGCGGGCTATTATAAAGGAAAATGCCATTTAGCAAGGTCATTATCTTAGCTTGAAAAAAATAGCAACCCAAAAGTGTTTGATCATTTATTTGTGTCATAGGGAAATGCGATCTCACGCTCAACGAATTGATATTTCCCGGTGATTTTAACCGCAGCAAATTATTTTTAGGTTTAGACCAATAAAATCAAATACGTTTTTTATACTGATTAGTTAGTTACGAGGATTTTTTATGAACAAGAAACTTCAGTTAATTCTTACAATCGCACTCACTATCTGCCTGCTAGCTGCTGCGGGGTGTATGGGTACTTCTGGCACCGTACAACCCGCTACCACAAGTGTGGCAATCCAGCAGATTCCGACCGTATCGTTCAATGCAACTCCCGTCCAGTATAAACAGGTAAACGGTGTGACGCTGGGATACCGGGAATTCGGGTCCGGTGAACCCATCCTCATGATCCAGGGATTTGGCAATACCATTAATAACTGGAACCAGACTTTTATTGGCATCCTTGCCACAAAATACCATGTCTATACCTTTGACAACCGGGGAATGGGATACAGCAGTGACAGTAATTCGACAACAACTCTCTCCCAGTACGCCGATGATGCTGCAGCAATCATGCCTGCTCTTGGTTATGACAGCATGCATGTTTACGGTGTCTCTATGGGATCTTCAATTGCCCAGCAGCTGGTCATCGATCACCCTGAACGTGTAAGAAAGCTGGTACTCGATTCTGTTACCTACAGCGTCAGGATCCCCCAGACAAAACTACTGCTCGATGCCATTGAATTCAATGCAGTCAATCCTGCCCAGTCTGAAGGTGTTCACAAAGAGGCAAAGGCAAACCTCATATGGAACGGGTCCTATGCTAATCTTTCCGGAATTAATAAAGATGTCATGCTCGTTGTAGGTACCGCAGATGTATTGACTCCAGAGCCAGTTACCGTCCAGATGGCAGGTCAGATCAATGGCTCGTGGCTTGTGCGGTTTAAAGGACTCCCGCATGTCGGGTCCCATTATGCACCGGTTGAGTACGGAAATAACGCCCTGTATTTCCTCGGGACGAATGTGTCCCCGTTGGGCAAATAATTTTTTTTGGCAAAAATTATCCCGACACTGGATGAATAGTGGATGGAAACCAAAATGGATGAGATAGCAACAGAAGATGAGCCCTGTGAGCAGTGCGGACTCTGCTGTCGGATCTTCGGCCCCAATATTACACCAACACCATCGAACTTGTACATATGGATAGAGCAGGGGCGGACTGATATCCTGCGCTGGTTTGTTGCATTCATTGAAAAAAGCACACCAATAAATTGTGCGGACCTCAAGGCCGACGACCTCGGAAGCATTGTGTCTGTAGAGATGCAAAATCCCGATACCGGTGATTATGTCACCGTCTGCCCGTTCCTGCGCCGCGTAGCAAAGGGGCGGTACCTTTGCGGGATTCATCTCGTGAAGCCTGATATGTGTTGCACCTATCAGCCATGGATATGGGGTGAGACATACTTCAACCGGTGCAAGGGGCTTTGTGAGTCCGGGCATAAACGCAGATGGCCGCTCTGATCCGGAAACCTGCTGCCAGTCATAATTGTTTATTACAGGAAGATTTGAGGAGTTATCAGTAAATTTTCCTATCTGACAGATATGAGAAATGGTAACGGGTTTTTTCTTTTTTCATGTCTAAAAATTATTGATATGTTTCACACGAGGTGTTGGCATACACAATATCGTTATCGTACCATGTCAGGTATAATGAAGAATTGGAAATCTCTTCATTTCCCTGTAATGGATAGAGATGCAGATTAATTTTTACTGGTTTTTTCACTTGTTCTGGATTATTTTGTGAATAAGTCCAGTAAATATCCCTTGAATTCCGGTTATCCACGGGATTTCCCAGTATTATTACTTCAGAAGTAGATGGAATAACCCTGATGAAATATCCAAAATTTGCCGACCATATGTGACGGCTGGCCTGTAATTCACGGCCTGACAAATTCGTGATCTCTAACCGTAATCCTTTTACTGAGGAAAGATGTGGGGAAAAATACAGATGATCCGGTCGGATTTTAATATCTCCGGAAAAAGTATCCGTATTATTAAAAAACTGGGGGATTGCAAAGGGTAAAATGAGGAAAAAACCCACTACCAGAATCGTGAATACAACTACACTTATAAGAGGAAATTTTCTCATTCCCGGAATAAGTCCGGTAACTTTTTTCCCCATATTCCAGCCTAAACATGAATAGATAAAAAGCGGAATACAGGTAAGCCCGATAATTGTTGCAAACAGCCATGAATATTTATTCGGAATCAATGGCATTAACATGATAAAAAACAGCAATAAGCCTACCCACATCGGCACTAAACAAAAAAGCAGTATGGTGCGCTGGAAATCACCTTCATACCAGATGATGAGAGTTTTATTATGAAGAGTAATTTTTTTCCAGATCTTCTCAGAATCCCTTGCCTGGATTATCAGGCTGAATATAATTAAAAAACAGAGAGTTAAAAAAATTGCTCCAAAAAAAATGATTATTGAAAGGAACAAGGGAAGGAAAGTCTCTGTATCGGTAATCCATGTGGCCCCAAGAATCCGGGTCCCCATATTGGGTATCAGGGAGATCATGGTTCCGGTAATCCCTATCATTGTAAAAAAACGAAAATTGTCCCATAAAAACTGCCGGATTGTAAAAGGGGTTTTTTCCACTTTTTTAAAAGAGGTAGATTCACTATCTGATAAGGATATTTCTCTGCCGCAATCGGGACATTTTTTCATTATCCATTGAGTAAGATGTTAAATTTTATAAATGATCTTATGCGGATGGAAATTTTCGTCCGTTTTTTTTAATGACGCCTTAATATGTTAAATTTCACCGCATTTCAGGTTTAGAGATATGACATGTGTATGGATGAATGACACCTCGTTTATTTCGCATAAAAAAACTGCTAAAAAAAAGCGACATGAAAATGGGATGAAGAATGTAACCTTGAGCATTTTTTGTGTCTAAGATTACAGGCAATGCTGTGCAGCTGCCTGTGCTGCGGCAATGCAACTCAGGGTCTGGCCGGCGCCACTGCACCGGAAATACGCACCATCCGATGTGTGATAATATGCAGCGGTAGTATCGCCATGAAGCCCGCTATAGTAGCAGGTGCATGACTGTATCTGGCAGCTGCCTGCGGCTATCCATCCGGAACATTGCAGGTCCTTCTGGGCGGGGCAGCCGGTACGGTCATCCACCGGAACATTGTATACAATCACGGTGTTAGAACCTGAAGAAGAACCCGAGGACTGCGAATGGCATTTACCGCCATAGTAATACGGGTACCCTGACAGACAGCAGTAACCAGCGCTTGTGTCGTATTTGTAATATCCTGAAGAACACTGGTGACATTTACCGTTGTAATAATGTGTGTACCCTACCGGGCAGCAGTAACCGGCGCTCGTGCTGTATTTATTATACCCTTCCGAACACGAGTGGCATTTCCCGTCATAGTAATACGGATACCCGGTCGGACAGCAATGTCCCTGGCTTGTAGTATATTTGGCATAACCGGATTTGCATGAACCAGAACCCGTTCCGCTGCTCCCGGAAGAGCTGATAGCCGGACTGTCAAGACACCCGCTGAAGAGCACAAAAATAATAATAACTGCCACGGTGTAAAGAGAGAATCGTGCAAACTTCATGTTTTTCATCCAGTTCATGGATTCTGCTGCAATCGTTTTTCGTGCGTACCCCGGATAATTATGGAGAATAAGAATCTTTGAGCTCATTAATCTATGTTTCACCGGTTAAGGACTGCCCTTGTAATGTGAACCCGATACAGACCGGTTTAATTACAACTCATTTCCGGTAATAGCGCGATTGTGCAACCGTGGGTCGGTGTAGACCAGCGTCACGGTTTCAGAAGAACGTATGAAAGGACTCAACTCAGAAAAAATTGCCAAGGTGGAACATAAAAATGGAAACTTTCGTCTGGTATCATTGTGAGATATAAAAAGTGGCAAGGCCTTTTCCCCTGTTTGAAAATAAATTATCTGACACAGGCAGATACAAAGCGTTAATGTGTCGAAGCGTAATATTTTAAAAAAAATGCCGGGTATTTATTAATGAAAAGTAGTTGCGGGATCCGCTAAAGATCTGCTTCACTCATGCCATCACCCGGTTTTTCCATTAAAAAAATGGGGATGCAATCGTATGCTAGCAAATAAACTGACAAGTTGTGCTCTGATAAGCTGCCTGATTCTTATAGGATTTTCTTTTTTGGCAGGGTGTACCCATAATGGATCAGAGCCCGGTGTAGCAAATATATCCGGTGTTGTGAAGACCGATGCCGGCGCGGTTTCTGGAATTCAACAGGGAAGCCTGCGAGTCTACCACGGGATACCGTTCGCAGCTCCCCCAACCGGTGACCTGCGCTGGAAACCTCCCGCGCCGGTCAAACCCTGGGACGGTGTTAGGGAAGCAAAAGTGTTTTCAGCGGAACCTCCCCAGCCGGTCACAAGATCCTATGTTCCTAACATGAGCGAGGATTGCCTGTACCTCAATGTATGGACCCCGGCAAAAAGTGCGGATGAAAAACTACCGGTTATGGTCTTTTTCTATGGCGGGGCATTCGGAACGGTAGCTCCGCTTGACACAATTGCACTCTATAACGGGACTACCCTTGCAAAGAAAGGTGTTATCGTTGTCACAACCAATTATCGGCTTGGCGCTCTCGGGTTCCTTGCCCATCCGGAGCTGGACGCTGAGTCCCTAAATAACAGCTCGGGCAATTATGGGCTGATGGACCAGCAGGCAGCCCTCAAGTGGGTCCAGCGAAACATCGGAGCATTCGGCGGCGACCCGTCCCGGGTGACCATTTTCGGGCAATCAGCTGGAGGAGAGAGTGTTCTTATTCATCTGGTCAGCCCCCAGAGCAAAGGACTTTATCAGCAGGCAATTGTCGAAAGCGGTCCTTTTTGGGCGAACGGTCCCACTATCGATAATGTTCATTCAAAATCTGACGCTGAACAGTTTGGCATTGAATACGCAAAAAGCCTCGGATATTCAGGGCCGGGTGCGATTGCCCGGATGAGAACGTTAAGTACCGAACAATTGATCAATGCCACTCCCTGGCCATCATCCTCATGGGAGCTTACTCATACCCTGCATTTCGAGCCAACAATTGACGGATGGTTGCTCCCCGATTCCGTTGATTCTCTTTTCGGTAGCCACAAGGAAAACCCGGTCCCCCTCATGATCGGTAGCAATGCCAATGACGGGACAACGCTCTCTGCGAATGCCAACATGACCGTTCCGGAGTACACAACATTCATCCGGGGCTATTTCGGCAAGGATGCGGATGCAGTATTAGCAAAATATCCTGCCAACTCAACTGCCGAAGTCCAGCTCCGGCTGGCACAAATCATGACGGACTATGATTTTAGTGACTCGGTAAAGTTTGCGGCAGGCTCGATGGGAGACATCAGCCCGGACACATATGTGTACCGCTACAGCTATATCCTGCCGAATCAGTCCGACGGGGCGTTCCATGGCAGCGAAACCCTCCTGTTATTCGGCGTGCCGGTTCCAGCAGATCCATCAGTGGCTGCCAATATCGTAGATCTCTGGACCCGGTTTGCAAAGACCGGAAACCCGAATGGAGGGATGAATGTGACCTGGCCGAAATACACACGGGAGCAGGGCCGTATTCTGGATATCAATATTACTCCGTCAATAATGACCGGTTAACAAATACTCATTTTTTTTGCTTTTTCCCTTAGCAAAAGACCGGTCTACAAATGGCAATGTTTTTTATGATAAAATCCAACTCCCTCTTATGAAAAATCCCCCCCTGCGATTCGCATTCCTGCTTCTTGCTGCTTTTCTTGTGTCCGGCATGGTCTTGTGTGCCGGATGTACAAACACGAATCAGAAGACGATGGAAAAATCTGACAGCTTTGATAATTTTGTTTCCCAGAAAATGGCTGAATATGAAGTACCGGGTGCAGTTGTGGGAATTGTAGAGAACGACACTGTTGTGTACCTGAAAGGTTTTGGAGTCCGGGAACTGGGAAAACCGCAAAAGGTAGATCCAGACACCCGTTTCCAGATCGCATCAGTCTCCAAATACGTCACTGCCGGAGCGGTCGGCTCCCTTGTTGATGAGGGGAAACTGGACTGGGACACACCGGTTGTCACGTACCTGCCGGGCTTTACCTTAAAAGACAGCTACGCAGGCCAGCATGCAACTCTGCGTGACCTGCTCGCCCACCGCACGGGATTCCGGCACTTTGATGGAGACCTGTTAGGCAGGCTCGGGTACTCGAACAGTGATATGCTGGTGCGGATGCGTTACTTAGAACCTGGTACCAGTTTCCGGGAAAAGTACATTTACTCGAATGCAGGTTTCTTCATTGCTGGGGAAGCTGCGGCAAAAGCAGACAACCGGAGCTGGGAGGACTTAACCGATGTCCGGATCCTAAAGCCACTCGGCATGACGCGGTCAGGAGCCCACCCACAGACCTTGTACATTGATGACAACCATGTCTCAGGCCATGCAGGCACCATAGGGGATGTTCACATCATACCGCTCGAAGAAGCAGGATTTCCTGCTGCCGGCCAGGTGGTCTCAACTGGCCGGGACATGACCCGGTGGCTGCGGATGATGTTAAACAATGGTTCCATTGATGGAAAGCAGGTACTCACACCAAAGACCGTAAAGGAGATCCATGCTGCAAGCCTTGTTGCTCCGCACAGCGGGCCCTTAAACGACTTAAACGGGGCAGTCGGCCTTGGCTGCGATTCTTATAACTTCCTTGGCGAGCGGGTGATTGAGAAGAACGGTGCTCTCGACGGCATCCGCTCGATCGTGATCCTTATCCCCGGAAAGAAGAGCGGTCTTGTTGTCATCGCCAACAAGCAGCTGACGGTCTTTCCCGAAGCAATCAGGGACGAGTTCCTTGAGCGGTACATAGGAAAGAGCGGCATAGATCTGCAGGCCCGGGAAAAGCTCAACCAGGCAGGGTGGAACTCGCTCATCAAATCCGTAGAACGTCCCGCAGATGCTAAGCCTGCAACAATCGATCCTTTGGCTATCGCTGGAGCGTACAGGAACGACCTGTACGGCACGATGCTGGTGAGCAAAGGTGCTGATGCCATGAACATGACGTTCCAGCTGGGCCCGGACAAGTACCCCGGCACGCTTATGCACGTGAATGAGAATACCTGGTACTTCTCGTTCCCTAACCCGGACGACCAGGTGGGTTATCTCACTTTTAAGAACAACACTTTGGCAGCAGTCACCGGATTTGACTCAATGGAGATCGGCCCGTTCTCGCGGGCCCAGGTACCATAATTTTTTTTTGTTTGGATTTCAGATACATCATTTTATTTTCTGCTACACCAACAACCGGATGTTATCACTATGACTGCGATTGCAAAGTTCCTCATCACCATTATTATGATTGCAGCAGTTCTGGGTCCCGGATGCATGCAGCCGGCAGCCGTGCAGCAGACACCTGCTATGATCCCTGCCCTTAAGATGGCCGTGCCATTTGGGCCAATTTCGGTCCCCAGCCAGAACGGGATCAACCTTGCGTATGAACTTGAACTTGTGCCTGCAAAAGGTCAGGTACCAGTTGTAGAAAAGGTAGAAGTCCTCAACCCGGCCACAGGAAAGATCCTCTATACCGCAGATGGCGAACTGCTCTCTGCCATGTACCACCCGGCATCTGTCCCCCCACCAACAGCAGCTGAGCTCCGTAACGGTACAGGAAAACTTTCCCTGCCCCGGGTATCGCTCTGGTTTGTGGTCAGCCCTGATGCTGTGCCGGACCAGCTCTCCCACCGGCTCACCCTTAACCGGACTGCTGACGGTCTGCCCCATTCAATCATTAATGGCGGGGAAGTTGCCGTAAAGAAGAATCTGGCACCGGTGGTCGTAGGTTCGCCGATGCAAGGCCCGGGCTGGATGGTTATGGAGACCACATCTCCCCTGACCCACCATTTCCGTGCCCAGATCACCATGAACAATGTGACCCGTGTTCCCCAGCGGTTCGCACAGGACTGGGTTTACCTGGACCCGGTGAGCGGGCAGGCCACATCTGGCAATGCAACGCTCGCAAGAAATTATCTCGGGTTTGGCAAGGAGATCTTTGCGGTTGCAAACGGGACGATTGTGGATGCCTCCGATGGCCTCGCAGATTTTGAAACGATCTACTCCGCTGCGGGTACCACATTGGCAAATGCGGCAGGAAATTATGTTATCATCGATCTCGGGAATAAGAAATATGCCTGCTATGCCCACATGGTCAACGGGTCAGTCCGGGTAAAGACCGGAGATATTGTCAAAGAGGGTCAGGTGCTTGGCCTGATGGGCAACAGCGGGAATTCAGATATTCCGCACCTCCATTTCCAGGTTGTAACAGACATCCCCTCGTTCCTGGGTGCCGAGGGTTATCCCCATGTGTACCGCTCATTCAATGTGACGGGAGAAGTCAGTGAGACCCGTGGATCAGAGCGCATGTCCTCTCCTGATTATTCCTTAAAGCAGTTATGGACTGAATTTGGCGATTTTGTCACGTATTTCCCAGAGGCAGTACCCCAGAATAACCGGCTGATGCAGAACAATGCGGTAGTCCGGTTTCCCTAAACCATTTTTTTTTAGCCCGTCAGGGTTCAACGGGAATTTTATCTCCTGGATCCTGTCAGGAGCCGGACATTGGGGTTTCTTGAGGATACCAGAAATTGCGATCCATGGACCGGCATATCTCAGGAAGGCATCAGGATCCGGTTTAATATCACTCTTAACTTGAACGGCTCAACGCCAGCGAATCATCAGGCACTGCAAGGATTATTGCCGGAATCATGCGTGGGACTACCTGCGAATAGGATTACTATCGCAATAAAGAAATGCCGGTAAACGATACTATGATTCAAAAGCAGGAAGTTGATATCATTTCCAAAAAACCCGCAATACTACTTATCATCGCAGGTCTCTTCTGCATGATCCTTTTAGCCGGATGTGTATTGTCCCCCCAGAACCAGCCGCCAGAAACCCGGTCCGTGAACACCCTGACCGGCAGCAACGGGGAAAAAAACATTGCCAGCCTCATCCCGCAATTCGATGCATATACCGGACAACTTTTCAGTAAAAGCAAAGTCCCGGGAATGGCGGTTGCGGTTGTAAAAAATGACTCTGTCATCTACCTCCGTACGTTCGGGGTCAAGAACTTAACGACAAAAGAGCCGGTCGGTCCTGACACACGGTTCCAGCTCGCATCGATCTCAAAAACATTCGCATCCGCATCGATCGCGTCCATGGTTGGCAGGGGAGAACTCTCGTGGGATGACCGGGTTGTTCCCCTGTATCCCGGCTTCCGGCTCTCCGACCCGTGGATAACCGACCATGTCACTGTCCGCGACCTTCTCATGCACCGGACAGGACTTCCTGCCTATGCCGGCGATGAACTCCAGGACATCGGGTACAACCGCTCTGAGATCATCAACAAACTCCGCCTCGTACCGCTTACGGGAGATTACCGTTCATCCTATGCATATTCAAACATCGGCATAACTTTGGCAGCAGAAGCAGCCGCAAGGAAAGCAGGGATGTCATGGGAGGATCTCGTGTCCGAACGGGTGATAGTTCCCGCAGGGATGAAGAACACGAGCGCACGGTTCGCTGACTTTGAGAACGCTGCTGACCGCGTGGATACCTACTCGATGATGAACGGGACACCGGTGGCAGGTCCGCTCTTAAACGATGACGTGAACAGTCCCGCTGGAGGTGTGAGTTCTACGATCAATGATATGGCCCGATACGCCCGGCTCCAGCTGAATGACGGAAGTATTGATGGAAAGCAGGTCATTGATGCCGCAGCTCTCAAAGAGACCCACCGCCCCCAGAACATCATGAAGACTACCAGCACCAGTATCACGGCCTATGACCTCGGCTGGGAATCTGTTGCAGAGAAAGGGAGGATACGGGTTGAACATGGCGGTGACCTGACCAGCGGGGTCTCCACGTACATCACATTATATCCTGAAGAGAAGATGGCAATTGTTGTCCTGACCAATGGATTTCCGGGCGGGCATATTCTCAAAAAAGCGGTGATCAATGGATGGGATGACCTGTACTTTACCGGGGCGGTCCAGAAAGACTGGTACAGCGAGATTGAGGCAGGGGTTGCCGCTGCAATGAAACCCGGTGCCTCAGCTGCCGGTCCTCTCGAACAACTCCCGCCAGCACCGGCTGGTGCACAACCATCACGGCCCGCTACAGCCTACCAGGGTTCGTACTCACAGGACTATTACGGCACACTGAGGGTTGAACCGGACACGGGCGGGCTCCGGCTGTATGCCGGCCACCTCACAGAGCCGTTTTTCCTTGTGCCCTATGACGGGGACACGTTCCGTGAGACGGGGACCGGGACTGCGGTGAAATTCACCACCGGAAATGGGGGCACTGTCACAGGCGTATATATGGTGATGTTCGAACACCCGTGGGTCAAGGCAGACTTTGTGAAGACTACCTCATAATTTTTGTTTAAGGCACGGCTGATAAGGAAAATATGATTAAAAAAACCTGTTAGCCATCATCACCTACCTCTTTTTCATGATAAATCCCCGCAAAGATACGATAGAAGATACAGAAGAGAACCGGCAGATATGCAGGAAGTAATGTAAAGTATGCCCGAATTACAAGCGTCATTTGCTTGAAAGTGTGTGGTTTCACCCGGGATCTTCCTTGCAGTAAGGCAATGATGGTTATCGTTGATACAGCGATCGAGGCGTTTGGGAAAAACGAGTAGGTCAAAAAAGGATTCTGGACCTTGTTCAGAGTGATGTACAGGTTGGTGCTGGAAATTCCTGTTCTGCGTTGACAAAGAAGCCCTCGATCAACGAGACGTCGAGATAGATGCACTCCGTGATATCACTCATGCCCTTATTCCCAGATATGTTTCAGAGAATAAACGAGTTGGCAAGGGACCCGCTCGCACAAAAGAGGGAGACGCAGACGAGAATGATGATTTGTGCCTTTTTTCCATGCATTGCATTCACGCTCCACATTGTTAGCTCTGTTCACTGGCCACTGTATGGGTTGGTTGCAGGACCGGGCACATCCAATATCCCATCAGAAGACAGAGAACCGGACCTGGTTTTCCGATTGTGAAGTTGCCATTGACACAGTTTCTTCTTTTCCCACAGTTCCGGACAATAACCTTATCAGCCTGAATCAGCCCGGATGATTTTTTTAAACGGTAATTGTCCTCACCGTTTCCAAATATGGAATAGGGATTTTTTATAAGATCTGTATCAGAAAGCAGATTTTAGAACAACTTTTGAAATAATGTACCTGCTTTTTTTAAAAGTGGGGAAATTTATCACAAGGATATCAGAGAGGACCGGGAATTTTTTACCTTCTGAGTACCAAAAAAGGATCGGGAAAATTTGTAACCGACCGATATCTGGTATACAAATGTGTTTAAGGGATTGGTGTGGTGTTGGCATAGTAGTGAAACTGATCTACGGGGATTGCATGTATTGTTCTTCAGGGAGTATGTTACTTATGGATGACAGCGTGAGGCAAAATTTCCGATCCTGGGGACTCTCTCCATCCACACGTGCGGTATTATACAGGTACTTGTTGTAAGGATAAATAACGTCAAATCATTCTTTTTCTCAAAGATGACGAACCACAACCCCGAGTACCGGAAAACCCTGGGATTACCTCTTTATGAAAGAAGATAAACCTGACTGGATTTTACAAATATTGTTTCGTTTTTCATAAAAAATCCATTTGCGGGGGCGTAATCATCGCTTGTGATATTGAAACCCGGTTCCAGCTCTCACAGATCCGGCATAAATGCCGTCACTTAGGTAACCATATTCCCGGATTAAAAAAAAAGGTTAGCCGGTTTTAAGGAACACGGCGTCTGATATCGCTTTGAAATGGGGATCACCGGTGACCACCTTATGACCCCCGGATCGGGCTGTTGCGAGGATGATGGTGTCGGCAATCCCGCCTTTGAATCCCTCATTTTTGAATTCACCGGCAAGAATGGCTATATCTTCCGTCACCGGGATAACAAGACTCCTGATACCGATCTCTGAAACAACATGGGAGATATTCTCCGGATTCTCGTGGTTCTGATGAAGGAATTTTATCATTTCGGTAAGGGTAATTGTGGATGTGAACAAGTCGATGCTGTCATTTTCAATATACTCGTTCACACGTGAATCTTCACCGAGATAATATTCAACCCAGACCCACGTATCAATGACGAATCCGATGAGAATCATCCTCCTCGCGGGTAAAATGACCGATGCCAGGTAATTTTCCGAATGACGACGGGAGATGTTTCCGTCGCTCGCGTATCAGGAACAGAATTGCCTGTTCATAGGTCTCGATGCCAGACTGTTCTTTGATTTTATCCAGGTAATCCTTGGTATGAAGGGTAACCTGGATAGTGGTCTTAGGAACTTTTCCCCTCCGTACGGTCAGATCCTGATCGTGGGGGTGATGAATTGCCTGAGTCATACTATAGACTACAGCAGGACACATTATTAAATTTCGGATCAAAAAAAAGTCGCAATCCAGCAGACTGTATCAACAAAACATACATTACCTTTCATGAGCTCCCCGTTTTAAAAATGCCATGCAGGTAATGATCGTGCTCATAGGAAAGGTCTGGAATATTTGTTGTTATGATCTCAGGTAAAGGGGTCGAGAAAACCCTTGCCTTTAGTCACGGGATGAATCGAACCCCTTTGTCATCACTTTTACACTCCCCCCTGCCTGCAATGCATCCTGAACAACTTTTTTGTCAGTGATATCCCTGATGTTGCACTGGATAATTTTTTTATCATCGACAAGGTAGACATTGCTGATGAATTCGACGTTAAAATTCTTCCCGTCTTTTCTTTCAAGCGGGATGTCTTCGTACCGGATATAGCCAATCGTTTTTAGCTCCTTGAATGCCTGCTGGGCAATGGATTTGTCC
This sequence comes from Methanoregula sp., assembly GCA_030694985.1. GTDB lineage: Archaea > Halobacteriota > Methanomicrobia > Methanomicrobiales > Methanospirillaceae > Methanoregula. The sequence continues at coordinate 12,191 of JAUYTV010000017.1, read as the reverse complement.
TTGATGAACCCCAGTTCCCAAAGATGTTTGCCAAGAAAATACGAAAGCGGGTATCCCAGCATATCAAGAATAAATTTATTTGCATCGATAACTTCACCCGTATCCCCATCGAGGATCAGGATTGCATCCTGTGCAGTTTCAAAAAGGCGGCGGTACTGGAGTTCTGAGGTTTTGAGATTTTTTTCGGCAGATAATCGTCGCTCTTTGTGATCAAGAGTAACAAAAGCAAATGAAAGGTCCCCGGATTGTTCATCAAGAAGCCGTATGATCTGGTCAGTAAAAAATCCCGGTTCTGGAGCATACAAAGTAATAACACCGGCATTTCTGGTATCAATTGCAAAGGGGAATGCGGCGAGTGAACGGTAGCCTCGTTCGAGCGCCCCTTCACGCCACGGTGCCATCATTGGATCGTTTTTAATATCGTTACACACAACGAATGTTCTCTCACGATATGCGGTTCCGGTTGGACCCCGCCCCCGTGGACAATCATCAGTCGATATCGCGATCGTGTCAAGGTACCCATCAATATGTCCATATGCCGCAACTGGTTCGATGAGATGTTTTTTACCATTGACAAGACCCGCCCATGCCATCGCAAAGCCGCCGTCATCGACAACAATCCGGCAAATCTCAGTTAACAGTTCTACTTTATCATGAATACGAACGATTGCCTTGTTGGTTGCGGAAAGCACCGTGTAGAGACGGTTGAGGGTGGTGACCTGCGTCGTCGATCGTTGGTGTTCGACTGCTGCCTTAATCTTGTGCCCAAGCTCGGCAAACTGCGATTTGGGTTCTCCCCCTTTCTGGAGATAAAAATCTGCACCGTTTTCAAAGGCTTCGATAGCGATCTCTTCCCGGCCTCTACCGGTAAACATGATAAAGGGAATATGTTTGTCGGTTGCCCGGACCTGTTTTAAAAACTCGATACCATCAATCCCCGGCATCTGGTAATCGGAAACAATAGCCTGAATCCCATCAGATTTTAACCGGTCGAGTCCAGCAGACGCCGATAGTGCAGTGGTCACGGCAAATTCGGTTGTCTGCTCAAGATAGATTTTACCTATTTCAAGCAAGCCTGATTCATCATCGACATAGAGAACTGATATCGTAAGGACCAACTTCCGGAGTTCTATTTTTTATAAAGACTGTATGTTACTGGTGATATCTTTTTCCTCTGGAATCAAAAATTGAAAATAATCAATTACTGCAGTGATGTAATCCAGTCAGAAGTAAATTTTTTTTTAAAGGTAACGTATAGAAACGAAAAATTTTAGCCATCATCACCTACCTCTTTTTCATGATAAATCCCCGCAAAGATACGATAAAAGATACAGAAGAGAACCGGCAGATATGCAGGAAGTAATGTAAAGTATGCCCGAATTACAAGCGTCATTTGCTTGAAAAATACCAGCCCACAGAACTCTTCTGCGCATAAAAAAAGTCACCCGCCCCGGCAATGAAAGAGATCGGTTGCTTCTGCCCGGCCTGCGAACTCTTCAATAAGCACCATCTTAACATCGGATACTTCTGCGTCTGGTAGTAGTCATTTTTTTTAACCAGAAAAACACAATTAAAAAAATCTATTATCCATCACCGCTCACCCTATAGAGCATGATTGATTCCAGCAAACCGGTTGTTGAGGATAACGAAGAGAACCGGCAGCTCTGCAGGAAGTACTGCACGAATTGCCAGAACTACAAGCATCACTCGCTTGAAAAATACCAGCCCACCGAACTCTTCTGCTCACGCGGGCAGTCATCGGCAACATCGATGAAAATTATCGGCTGCTTCTGCCCGGCGTGCGAGCTCTTTACAAAGCACCATCTTCGCGGCGGTTACTTCTGCGTAAGGCGATAAGCATTTTTTTTCTTTTTTTATTATCCTCCCGGCTTTAACAAAATTCATTCGGTAACTTTTATCTGGGGGATTTTTCACCCCCGGGTAATTACAGGGCAGAACGACCCCATTCCTGTTAAACCTGGAAGAAGGAGTGATAAATGGTAAGGCTTTTTACTGACTCCAGTCTCTATCTGGTGTTGGAATATGGTTCAAAAAAAGCGAATAGCAATTACTACGACAATTGGCATTCTCACCGGCCTGTACTGCGCAGGAAGCCTGCTGGTTTTTGCCCCTCAAGGTGTAACGCCAGAGCCCTGGTTCATGGTGATGATCTTCTACAGCCGGGCAATCCAGGGATTTGTTATTGGTATAGCCGATGGTATCTCCCTTCACCCTGCCGTGCGGGGAGCCGCTCTTGGGGCAGTTTTTAGTCTCCTGCTCTGTATTGTCCCTCTGTTCGCCCACAATTATACTGGTGCCGGGCTGCTCTTTGTCTTTGGGATCATCTATGGTGTCCTTGCCGACTGGATAGCGAGCTGGGTGATACAAAAAGAGACCGGGATTCCGGCAAGATAATCTTTTAAAAAAAACGGGAACAACCACACAGCGTGTGATTTGGGGGTAATGACCACAAGTGCGGGGGTTTCTGGATTATAAAACCATCCCGGAAAAAACGTATATTCTGTTTAATTGCCCTGATTTATGGATTAAAAAATAGATTTAAATGAAGTTTTCAAGATCTTCAATATTTTTTGCTATCCTTCCTTTAAGTGCTCCAAGAATTAGTGGATTATCTGCATTGTCCATTAAACAGCGGGAATCTGTTTTTAAACCAATACAAATTTTATTCAAAGCATATGCAATACCCAATTCTACACACGCCCCTTCATCAGGAACTCGTCCATCCAGAATAACAATTAAAATATCTGCTTTCTTGATTTCATCAACATCAAGATTAAAAATAATCTTTGCTGACTTTTCTTTGGATTCTCCGTTATGCAAAAGATCTGCTAATTTTTTCCCGTCTCTTTGCGGAAAAAAAGTTACGTGCCCTTTTTTTTCTATGAATTCATTTACCAGTTCATTGAATCTTAGTTCTGCATGAGAAAACAGGGGTCCTGCAATATAGATTCTTTTTTTCATTTTTCTAACACCTTTAAAAATCAGATTATTTTTATGGTTTTTTGTTAATATTGGGGAGTTAAAATAGTTTTAGAGCGCTGGGTGAATGTATTTTTCCACGCCACACTCAACAGGCTGAAGCACGGAAGCAGGATTATCCAGTAACCCAATTCTAGTGTTTTTATTTGTAATCATGTTGAATGTACTAATGACATGGATTTACAGACAGGGCCAAATATTTTCTTGCAGGCAAATGCGCCCGGTCTTGGTATATTTATGCAGATTATCTCACTTATGGGACTACCGGAGTTCTATCTTGTAGTTATCCCGATGATCCTATGGTGTTATGACAAGACACTGGGGTTACGTCTGTTGATCCTTATTTCAGTAAGTGCTGCGTTCAATGTGATGCTCAAGCTCCTGTTCCATGCTCCGCGCCCGTATTGGATTAGTCCGGAAGTGAAAGCTTTTGCCTCCGAACCTTCATTTGGTATGCCTTCGGCCGCAGCCCAGGTTTCGTTATCATTCCTTGGGTTTATCGGGACCTGGTTTAAAAAAACATGGGTATGGATCATCTGTATTGTTCTCATTTTCCTTGTCGCGATTGCAAGGATGTATCTTGGCGTGCATTTTCTTGCAGATATTCTCACCGGCTGGTTTTTTGCTCTTATTGTGCTCCTGCTATTCCTGCGGTATGAAAAACCAGTTGCAGCGTGGGGGTTACAAAAACCTATCCATATCAGGATTCTTCTCGCACTGTGTGCATCGGGCCTCGTCATCCTTCTGTCCCACATGGTGCTTTTCAGTTATGGTACCTGGCAGGTGCCTGCTGACTGGTTCGCACTTGCATATGCGCAAACCACTGTATCGATAAATCCCCTGTCTCTGCACGAGGTGCTTATGACAGCAGGTATCATGTTCGGGGCTTTGACCGGTTCGATTATCAGTGCAGAGTATATCCCTTACTGTGTTGATGGCACGATATCTCAAAAAGCCATCCGGTATCTTGTGGGAATTGTTGTCCTTGGTTGTTTCTGGATTGCACTCAGTGCATTGACAAAATCACCGGATTTGGCAGGCTCCGTAATGACATATTTCCGGGCGGTACTTGCCGGGCTCTGGGTAACGGCGGGTGCACCGTTCCTCTTTTGCAAGATCGGGCTTTCCAAACGGACGGAAAATTCGATTGTCTGAAAAAATGGTGTCATGCCGGAGCCTGTTGTCCCTGAGGAGACACCGGTCGTTTACGTCCAGGTAATTATGGCACACGGTCATTGTACCCTTTTTTTTTACATTTTTTAAACAGGCTATTGCATGAAAGCCACCCAGACAGAATTTTAACAAATATATCTAAGAAAGCAGATACATAATAAATGCCGCAGCACCACATCTCTCATCGCTCAGACCACCAATTTCTTTTTCCTGTAGATATGAGCAAATGGCTTCCGGAAGATGACCTCAGCAAAATCATTCTGGACCTTGGATCAAAATTTGATCTCAGCCATTTCTATGGGAAATATTGCGAGGAGGTTTTAGGAAGCGGCAACACAGGGCAGGAGATCTTTAAAAAAAAGAGGTCCGGTTTAAAAATAATGGTGAGGAATAAATAGCATGAAATGCTGAATATTTGTCTAATGACCGTCGCAGAAGCAGCTGATAAGAAAAGTGGCCCGCGACTCCTTTATATTGATAGTATCCGGATCCTCCTGATCTGCCTTGTGATCGCAACGCACTGCTCGATCACTTACGGCGGCCCGGGTGCCTGGTACTTCACTGACCCTGGCAACGGTTCCACAACACCGTTCATCCTTTTTGTGATCGATTCGCTGAACCAGTCATTCTTTATGGGTTTCTTTGTTCTGGTGTCAGCGTATTTTGTTGTGGGGTCGCTTCAGCGCAAGGGAAGGGACCGTTTCACCCGTGACCGTTTAGTAAGGCTCGGCATCCCGCTCCTTGTCTGGGTTCTCTTAATCAACCCACTTATCCTGCTTATCATTCTGAATGGTACGGGAACACTTCCGATGCCCCCGGCGACCTTCTTAAATCCACTCACCGGAGCCGGGCTCGGACCGATGTGGTTTGTCTTCTTCCTGCTCGTGGCAACCTTTGTGTACCTGCTCTGGACCGGGTTGTTCCGGACGGAACCACATGTCAAAGTAAAATCGCACCCATTTCCGGGTTTTGCTTCTATCGTTGCTCTTGGGCTTCTTCTTGGGATTGTCACTGCGGTTGTCCGGATCTTCCTGCCTATCGGGTCCATGTGGCTGTTCGGATTCCAGCTCCCGTTCTTCCCGCAGTATATCGCAGCCTTTATCATTGGCATTTACGCGGCGCAAAACAACTGGTTTGATGATATCCCTTCCCGTGTCGGTAAGACCTGTGCCATCGCAGCCCTGTTTCTTATCGCAGTCCAGCCAGTCTTCATTCACCTGATCACGAATTCATCGTCCGGGCCTGCCCTGTTCATCGGAGGGCTTCAATGGCAGGCCGTGTTCTATGCTTTCTGGGAACAGATGGCAGGAGTAATGATAATCACCGGAATGCTCTGGCTATTCTCCCAATGGTTCAATAGGCAAGGGCCTGTTGCCCGGGCAATGGCCGGAGATTCCTATACCGTGTATATCATCCACCCGGTCATCCTTATTCTCCTTGCAATTGCACTGGCAGGCTTTGCCCTTCCCCAGCTCACCAAATTTGCTGTGGTGCTCCCGCTGGCAATCTGCTTCTCGTTTTTGTTAGCGCACCTAATCCGTGCTATACCCGGGGTAAAGAGTGTGCTTTGAGCGGTCTCGCCCCCCTTCCTGTAATAATTTTTCCGTGGGATAAGAAGGGTGTCATGCCATGCCCTGTTTTCCCGTGAGAGATACAGGTCGGTTCTGTCCCGGAAAATTACAGCACATTGCCATAAGTATCCATTTTTTTTGTTGTGTACGTTTTTCTGATTTAAATTTTTTAAACCGCCATAAAAACGTACTATTATTCATTCAAAGGTCCACATAATTGAGTAGTTCATGGTCCGATTGCATTATATCGACAATCTGCGGTGGATGTGTATCCTGCTGCTCTTTCCTGTACACGCCGCAACCATATTTTGCGCTGGATGGTACGGCTATTATGTTTCTTCAGATTACTCGTCTGCTGCTGCACATTGTTTCTATGTTTCTGTTTTGACCTGGATCATGCCGTTGCTCTTCTGTGTTGCCGGAATGAGTACGAAATTTGCATTACAGAAGCGTACGTCCCGTGTGTACCTGAAAGAGCGTATAACAAAACTCCTTGTCCCGTTCCTTGCCGGAATGGTTCTCATCTGCCCCATTATTGCCTACTATGCTATGAAATTCCACACGGGCTATACCGGGAGCTTTTTCGGTGCGTTTGTGCATTTCTTCAGTTCAATTCAGAATATTGATGCACGAAAAGGAATTTACGGGGATTTTAGCGTTGAGCACCTCTGGTTTATCATATTTTTATTTATTATATCCATTGCGGCACTCGGGGTGATACTGCTTGGACAAAAGCAAAAAAGACTTCACTTCAATCTAAAAAATGTAAATATTCTGGTCATGGGCCTTTTGTTTATTCCCGTCTGGCTCCTGAATCTGGTCGGCTTTCGAGTGGCAGAATATTCTTTTCTTTCCTTTTTTGTCATGTTCCTTATCGGGTACTACCTGCTTGCGATGGATTCGGTCCAGGTCCAACTGGAAAAATTCTGGGCCGTTCTATTAACTGCATGGATCATTTTGACAATCGGGGGGATATGGATTTGGGGAATAATCCTTGGGCATTCCGAAATATTGTGGGGGAATTCCGCAATCTTTGTCTTAACCGGATGGATTGGTGTTCTTGCACTCATGGGTGCAGGCAGGCACCTGTTTAATTTTACCAACAACTTTGCCACCTACATGGGTGCGGCAGCGTATCCCGTGTATATTATTCACCAGGCAATTCTGGTGGCAATTGCCTATTATGTGGTGATGCTCACCATCCCTCCGGCACTTCAGTTCGCAGCCATTGTGATCGTAAGTTTCCTGCTGACATTTGCCTGCTACGAGATCATCAGGAGAATTCCTTTTGTCCGGGCGCTATTTGGAATTGCCAGTCCAAAAAATATAACTTTGTGAATGGTCCAATGTTTTTTTTAGATCGCTCTGATTTCCCTTTGCTATGAAAAAAGAAAATTACTATTTCTTTTTTGGAAGTGCCAGCAGGTCATCGTCTCCCTTTGCTTCCCGCTTCTCCATTGACCATCCAATGTACGTGATCACTATGGCAGTGAGTACCACAGCTGCTAACAGGATGGTAGTAATGGTATTGCTTGGCATGATAACGGTGAGTATTAAAAAAACCGGGATGAGCCCGATTACAATCATTTTCAATTGTACCTGTGTTACTTGCATTGCTGATCCAATCCCGCTTCTCTCTCCTAATGAAACAGTAGTTGGTTTGCCGCAGGGACTCATATGAGTTTCGGGAGTTTTTTTAAAAAGTATCGCAATAATCAGCACTTTTTAAAACGGCCCGGACTTTTTATTAAAAAGCGGCATGAACGGTTAAGAAACGTTACGGTTTTTAAGTCAATGATTTAGTCTTTTCCTGCATCGGGTGTTATTATCAGTTTTTTCGTCCGGATCTGATGAACGGCAGAACATTGGTGACAGCGGATTTCATGTTGGGATGTGTGGGAGAATAAGGGCACCAAACTTTGGGATGAAGAGAAGGTGACATGAGAGGCTTACACACGTTGATTCCTGCTGACCCGGGGCACTCTATCCCAGCGATCACATAAAGGATCATACCCTGGAATAGTACGGAAATGGACATGACCGATCTCCGACGGTGGGCCCTTACCCCAGTTTTGACATTTTCGCAAATTTTGTGCAAAAAACCGTAAACTTTTACACACATTTTTTTTTAAAACGCATATTCCACAAGATTTGCGCCAAACGGAGCGTTTGCATTGAACTATAAAACGCTAATGTACGCTAATGGGAGGCAAAACTCTGAAGAATTGGTGGGTAACACGGTCAAAAGGAAAAGAAGGCCTGTTTTGAGGTTCGGAACGAATTACTCTCATGTCGAACAACAACGTAAATTTCCCGCATCTTTCCGCCCCTCCGTTCATGCGAAATATCCAGCAGTTTTCTATCCGGTATGGAGCGATCTTCTCCTTTACGTAACAGGGTTTGGAAATTGGTTTTGTATTTTTTTTTAAAGTGGAGTTTGTGATGTGCATGGATGACAGGGTGAGTGGGAAGTGCCAGGGGAGTTTTTTATAGGATGAAAAAAGTATCGTGTCGGATATACCGCACGAACAGTAACCGGCACCCTGCCCGATAACCCGGTTAAATCAATCCCTCCATACTGGTACCCTTAAGCAGGTAGCGGATAAGCCCCTCTCCGGGAAGATGCTGGTCGCCGTGCATGGATTTGATGGCTTTCGCTATGACCCGCAGATCGTACTGGCTTGGCCAGACTTCCGGTGGTTGTTTATCAAGATTGAGCAGGGTGTAGACACCCATCATTGCAGACCTTATCGAGTATTCGACAGTAAAGACACAATCTCCGGGTATCTCCACAAACTGTCCAAGGAATGCAAGATTAACACAACCTTTGGGTACTACATCCGGCCGGTCTCCTTTGATTCGGGGCATGAACTGGCTGGTGATGTACGGCATCATGCAGGGGATAACTTTGGAAGTAGCTATGATCTCTTCAGTCTGGTCTCCAGCTCCCATATGCCAGAGAAGCTCCCGCAGCAGTTCCTCCCCGGTGCAGTCTTCCATCTTTTTCTTAACGCAATCTCCCAAGTTATCCGGCAGCAGTCCATACGCCCACAGAACAATGGTGTTCTTCGGCTGATTGGAAAAATGGGGCTGCCGGTGACAGGTGACGCTCAGCAGCCATGAGGAGTCGACAGCAGTCATGATTCCCCCGGTTACCAGTTTTCCCGAATACGGATCCCTGCCGGTGAGTTTCCTTAACAGATCAGCCATCTTTGAATCTGTACAGGTAATGGTAAAGGATTCCCACTTGGTTTTATCAATATCGCCAGAGAAGACTGCGGGCCTGCCAAAGGATGGGTCTTTGGCAGCGACTTTTTTCCAGAGTTCCCAGCACGCTCCCGGCTCCCTATTCACCATTGCCGGTGTATCCATGTCCCCCAGGGTTGAATTCTCCGTCATCGAACCGCAGGTGAAGAACACCAGGTCGTCTTTTGTCGTCTTTACAATTTCTGCATGACCATTCTTAATCAGATGAATTGCGGTAACGGTCTTCTTATCCGTGGTGATGTCAAGAGTAAGATCCGTAACCCGGGTGTTTGTCAGGAACGTAACTCCCTGTTCCTCCAGCCATCGTTGCAGGGGCAGGATCATGGATTCATACTGGTTGTAACGGGAAAATAAAATTCCGCGGAGCCGGGAGAGGCCGGGCAGGTGATGGATGAACCGGTGCATATAGCGTTTCATTTCCACTACGCTCTGCCAGTTCTCAAAAGCAAACATCGACCGCCAGTAATACCACATATCCGTTGCAAAGAAAGAGTCATCGAAGAATTCTTCGATTGTCATTGCCCCTAATTCTTCTTCAGTGGCCATGACAAGTTTTTCCAGTTGCCTTATATGATGACCATGTAGCCCGAGGGTGTCACGCTCGATCTTTTCCCCGCACTTGTGCATCAGGCGGCAGGCAGCAATGTTTGGGTCAGTCATATTGACTTCCCGCAAATCCTCTAATACGGTCCGGGATGGATTTTCAAGCATAGGAATATGGCAGAACAGATCCCAGCTGCACTCGTAGTGCTCTTCCATCTCCCGCCCGCCCCTTACAAGAAAACCGTTTTGTGCATCCCCCGAACCATCCATGCTCCCGCCAAGGATCTCCATGTTTTCAAAGACCGTGATATTTTTCCCGTCCATATGGCCATCATGGATCAGGTAAAATGCGGCAGCAAGGGATCCTATCCCGCCACCAATTAAAAATGCGTGTTTATTCTCAATTCCTTCCGGCTTTTTTGCCCTGATATTGTTATAGGTACCCATAGTGTTTACCCCCCTGTATTGTCACCTATGCGGCATAGCGCTTAATAATGAATTCCTTTTTGTTGGATGTTTGAGGGAACAAAATGGTTGTGACGTGGCCGGATGGAGGGAATTGTGATCTCTTAAAATGAGGTGGTTTTGGGAGGTGCTTTCACGGGTGCGTCCCTCCCGCTGGTACCGGATGAGCGGGGCTTAAACGTTAGCGTTCGCTTACCGGCAGGACATAATAATTAGCGTTAAATAATCTGTGATGAGTATGATGTCTGAGTGGATGGATAATGACGGTTAAACCCTGCTGCATTTTTCTGGCACTGATCCTTCTTGGCATGCTCTGCATTGTCCCGGTGCTCGCGGATTCCTGGGAGAACAACTGGGCGCCATGGGTGACGATGACCACGACTTCAGATGCAACTATCAACTGGCGGCAGGACTTAAACGGGACTGGTACGGTTGCATATGCCAGAACGGAATTCTATTCCCAGAATAACCGCTTTGATTCCACGGTATCTGATACATCGGTCACGCCGTATCACCATGTCCTGCTCACAGGCCTTGCACCGGATACGTCCTACACCTATCTTGTGCAACCCAACGGTAACCCTGGCGTCTTTTCTCCCCGGGCATTTCGTACCATGCCCGATTATGGCCCGTATACCTTCATCGTGATCAGCGATCCGCAGGATGCAACTAAATTCACTGAGGACAAGCGGTTCCATTACGTGGCGGCTGCAATCGCAAAGGAACCGGATGTGCGCTTCATCCTCGCGGGTGGCGATTACGCCAGGCTGGACGACTTTGGCCGCTGGGGTAGTTTTTTTAATAACGCTGACGGGATGCTTTCTAATACCACTATCTTCCCGACGATCGGCAACCACGAATTCCATAATATCTCGGGGAGCAGCGTGCCTTCCCCTGCAATAAATTACCGCCAGGCATTTGCGGTACCACTGAACTACAGCTTCGATGTTGCCGGGGTCCGGTATATCAGCCTGAACACCCAGGACCCGACCCGGCCGGACCCGAACCCGGCTATCGGCCCGCCATTCTCAGATGCCATTGTGGCAGGACAGGAGTCCTGGCTCCGGCACCAACTGGACAACCAGTTATACGGGACATTCACGATCCAGCACCAGCCCAACTGGCGGGATGACTATATAACCCTCTTTCCCACTGCAGGACCCTGGGAGAAACTGTACCATACGTACAATCTCAGCGCATCGTTTGCTGGGCATAATCATAACTACGAGCGGTTTTCCATTGAAGGGACACCCTATTTCATTGTCGGCACTGCCGGGGGCTTTTCCATGCCACTCAATGCCACCCCGCCGTCCGGGTACCAGACGGGTTCAACACGACGGCTCGGATACCTTAAGGTGATGGTAAACCAGGCCAATAATTCGGCGACTGCAGAGCAAATCACCGTTGGCTATGTCAATCACGATAATGACAACGAGACACCGGTCATCTACCCCGCTCCGGTCATTGATGACACGATCACGTTCCCCTTAAACGCGAGACGGGCGGATTCCATGGGACACGGTGCAGCACCGGCAATGACCGGCAACGGGAACGGCCCGACAGGATCCCCCTCGGGATTTCCTCTGATACTTCTTGTAGCCTTGGTTATTGTCATACTGGTGGCAGTTCTCGGGGGCTTCATGTATTTGAGGAAACGTCGCAGCCGTGATCCTGTAACAAAAAAACCGTGATATCGTACGGAAATTAAAAAAAATCTGTATGGGCGACTGGAAAAACGTTACCCTTTTTTTTAAGACAAAACCGAAGTGTCCTCACATCACCCATCGATGTGAATTTCACGCAAACCTCCAGAGCTCCTGTTCATGCAGTTTTTTAAGGAGTGTTCGACCGGCGCAGGGGGCCAATGTTGGCAGATCGGATGGCGGGACTGCAAAAAGGATGCAGGAACCATAGAGCCGGATGGATATGCTTTGCAGATTATTTACGGAATGGGGGGTGAATTTATTTTTTTAGTAATGGCTTTTTCTTCCGACACGGCTAATTAAATAGAATATCTTATGACCCGGTCACGTAACTATCCAGATCTCCATTTTTTTTCTTGGCTTTATGAGCCCGGTTCGCTGAAATACGCAAGCAAACCGGCAGATCAATATACTAGGAGAGCATTTTATTGAACAAGCAAGATGACAATAAACTGCGATTTAATACGAA
>JAUYTV010000055.1 GCA_030694985.1 Methanoregula sp. | reverse complement strand
ACCGGCATCACGATCCGTGAGACCGGTGAGCCGGGCAAAGGGGCACGGTTCGAGATCGCAGTGCCAAAGGGTGCATACCGGTTCACCGGCAAACCGTAAACCAGAATTAAAAAGAGGCCGGGGTCTGCTGCCACCAACCCTTACCAGCCTCCCATCCCCGTAATAATCCTAACTACCTGCTGGGCGGTCAACGGGTCCACCCGGGCCAGCACGAGGCCAGCCATCACCACAAACAATGACAAGAACACTTTTTTGCATCTTCTCTTCAACCATACCTGTAGAGTGCCACAATTATTGTCCGTTTTGTTGACTATGCTTAGATACCCTCGCTCTCCACCGCACAATACTTGCCCTGATGATCGTTATGGTATGCATTCTCCTGACAGCAGGATGTATGTGGTATCAGGTAAAGCCTTCTCACGATTATAATTAAATACACATACATACACAGAATAGATCATGGCCACAAAAACCATCAGCATTACAGAAGAGGCTTATGATCGGCTGAGGGCATTAAAGAAAGATGGAAAGACAAGTTTCTCTGAAGTAATTGTAAAATATTACCCGGTCAAGCGTAAATTATCGGACGTACTTGCCGAACTCGGGGACTGTACTGATCTGGCCAACAATATTGAGACGGTATCCAGGGAAATGCGAAAAGGCAGGATGCGTGAGGTCAAGTTCTGATGCCGCTTGCAGACACCTCATTTCTTGTCGACCTGATGCGGAGAGACCGTGGCGCACTAAAACGGTATGCAGGATTTGAAGAACAGGGAATTGCACTCTCCACAACCGCAATAACTGCCATGGAGTTATACAAAGGGGCATACGTTTCGGGGAACAGCAATAACCTGATCAAAGTCAGGACCCTACTGGAATTATTCACCCTCTTGCCTATTGACGAAACCATATACGAAGCCTTTGGCAGGATTGCAGCAGGTTTGTGCATAACGGGTAACCCCATCGGGGATTTCGATGAAGTGATCGCTGCAATTGCTCTCTGTAATGATGGGGAGATCATAACCCGTGACCGGCATTTTGAAAAAATCCCTGATCTGACAATAATTGCGTACTGATTTTTTTATCCGGCCTGTTGCAATACATGCAAATGGGTGTTGTGGAGTGTCGACATCACGGCAGAATACACTCATCAGGTCTTAACCTCACATCATTGCGCAATGTATAACCGTTCCCACAAAAAAGAGCGTTACAACGACACACAGGGAAAATAACTCAGTGAGGAATGACACATTCTATGAAAGAGACGGATCCAAAAAGCCCGGATAAAAGCATGATCAAATGGATCTCTCCGGCATGGCTGGAAGCACACCGGAACGATGCAGGGCTGATTATTATTGACTGCCGGCAGAACACCCATGCCTACTTTACCGATCATATCCCCGGCGCCATCCACCTCCACGAATCACTCCTCCGCCTGCATGTCGGCAGGATACCGGTACGCTGGATTCCAGCCGAACTGGCACAAGTGCTTTTCCGTACACTCGGCCTTGAACAGGACAACCCGATTGTTGTATATTCGGAATGCCGGTCGAAAAACTCGTCTGCATTAATTGCTGGCGACGGGCTTGAAGCATCATTTGTTGCCTACTCGCTTGTCCGGTTCGGGTGCCGTCGGGTGATGATACTTGACGGCGGCCTTGGGCAGTGGAGAAACGAAGGCCGTCCACGTGCCCAGGATTTCGGAGAGACATTGCCATCAGGATTTACCGTAGAGATGCCAATCGATCTCTTCATTGCGTACGAAGAATGTGTTCGCATAAAGGATCACCCGAATGTGGTACTGCTGGACACACGGCCGACAGGAGTGTATGAGGGTTCAGGCCCGTGGAGAAAGCCCGGTCATATCCCGGGCGCAGTTAATCTTCCGGCAACAGATCTGATGGATGCGAATAACACCACACGCTTAAAACCGGAGGGTGAGATCCGTTCAATTCTATCAGATCGTGGGATTACACCGGAAAAAACGATCATCTGCTCGTGCGGCACAGGAAGAATTGCAACATCAGTTTTTCTCATCCTGAAATGGTATCTCGGGTACACGGATGTTGTGATGTTCGAAGGCGGGTTCACTGAATGGGTTTCTCATGCAGAAAATATAACCGTGACCGGAAATCTGCCACGGTAATCCGATTACGCATTTTGACTCTACTTCTTCAGACCCGGCATACAATCTGTTTCGTTTGTGAGCCAGGATAACCTCGTCTCCATTGATCCTGCAAAAAAACACAGGCACAAATCAGAAATAGGTATCAAAATCAAGCTGCTAGACATGAAACGTATTAAAATCCTGATACCGGCTCTCGCAATACTGCTGTGCGTGCTCTCTTCGGGCTGCACCACCATTCCCGGAACCAATACCCCCGCAATAACGCAGGCAACAACGGCTCAAACTCCGATGTCTATCCCAGCACCAACAACCGTGCCGGTATCCATTGCAACACCAGTACCTATACCGACAACAGAATACATTCAGATCATGCCCGGCGACCAACAGGTCAATGTCCTGCTCACAAAAGATCGGCCAACCTCGGAAATTCATTTACAATACCAGGGCGGTCCGGGGGAGAGATTCACGAATAAGATCATGATGCGGGTGTACGCTTCAGACGGGACATACACGGAATATGTGATGAGTGATGGAAAGAAACCCCTACCCGGTGATGAAATTGTTGTCCAGGGTACAAAAGCAAATGACCGGTGCGAGGTTTTCGTGACATCTGCCGGAGTCCGCTATAAGGTGTTAGACGAAGCCGCAATCGGCGGCGGGTATTATTAAGAAATACTTTTTTTTTCAGTCAATTTTTTTATTTTTTTTATGTAGACATCGTCCATTAATCTTATCCAGCATTTACCGGACAAGGATAAAAATTCCCTTCGCTTCGTTTGTGATTTTTCCGTTATAGAGAAACGTACATAAACTGGCTTTCCTACCTGAATTATGAAAATCTGTGATATTGCGAGGGGTCCCGCATCAGGGCCTATCTTTAAGCACAGCCGGGCAAGGAGGACTCAGCGTTTTGTCATTGATCCGCTGCGGGGGCACCCCGTCGGGCGCGGCGGAGTTAATCGCATCTTGCAGTAGGGGTAAAAAATAAAAAACAGTCCCGCTTTTAAAAAGTAAAATGGTTACTGATATTTTTCCTGTTCCAGAACACAGTCCATCAGAACGAGCGCAAGCATGGCCTCAGCCACCGGCACAATGCGGGGAACGATGCAGGGATCGTGCCGGCCGCCAACTGATATATCCACAACATTTCCGTGGATATCCCGGGTCTGCTGGATCTTTGCTATTGAGGGCGTGGGTTTCACCGCGATCCGCACGACAATATCCTGACCAGAAGAGATGCCGCCAAGAATGCCCCCCGCATGATTGCTTGAAAATCCATCAGCGGTCATCTGGTCGTTGTTCTCGCTTCCGAACTTTTCCGCTGCTAAAAACCCGTCACCAATCTCCACGCCTTTGACCGCACCGATACCCATCATCGCGCCGGCAATCAGTGCATCGAGTTTCCCAAAGACCGGATCGCCAAGCCCCACCGGGACTCCTGTGGCAGTAACCTGCACGATCCCGCCAACAGAATCACCGGCTGCCTTTGCAGCAAGGATCTCTTTTTCCATTTCCGCAGGATCTGTTTTGCCATGCACTTTACAGATGGTTCCGGTAATGGTAATTCCCCGTTTTGAAAGGAATTTCATCGCAACGGCACCGGCAGCTACCCGCGAGAGCGTCTCCCTGCCCGAACTCCTGCCACCGCCACGGTGATCCCGTATCCCATATTTCTCATGGTACGTGAAGTCGGCGTGACCCGGGCGGAATTTCTCACGGAGTTCTTCGTAATCCTTTGACTGCTGGTTCTCGTTTCGCACCATCAGGGCGATTGTTGTTCCGGTGGTCTTTCCTTCAAAGATGCCGGAAAGAATCTCTACCTTGTCGCTCTCCTTTCGTGGGGAGGTGAGCGGAGAAGTGCCCGGGCGCCTCCGGTCAAGGAAGGGCTGAATATCAATCTCTGATAGTGCCATTCCTGCCGGGCACCCATCGATAACAACGCCCAGTGCCGGCCCGTGGCTTTCTCCAAATGTCGTGATCCTGAAATTGTTGCCAAATGTGTTCATATGACCAGCTCCCGTATGATCGTGTCCGGTACATCGATGCCAAAGTTCAGATAGAACTGTTCACGCGCCTGATGGATGAACATCTCGGTTCCGAGAATGGTATGACACCCTTTCTTCTGTGCTGCCTGTATGAGCGGGGTTTCCGGTGGAGTGTAGACCAGATCGTACACCGTCATCTCCGGAAGGATCTGGTCTTCTGTAAGCGGGCTCCGGGTATCCGGCTCCATTCCCAGCGGGGTCGCATTCACTACCAGATCCGGTTTTATATTATCAAATTCATCCCAGTCCGCAGATTTGCAGCCAAACCGGTCGGCAAGGGTTTTTGCCGTTGCCGGTGTCCGGTTTAAGATTGTCACATCCATATCGAGGTCAACAAGGGCGTAAGCCGCTGCCGCAGCAACTCCCCCGGCCCCGAGCAGCACCGCTTTTGCTCCTTTTAAGTGAACCAGCGGTTTTCTCACGCCAAGCCAGTCGGTGTTATACCCGATTGCTGTTCCGCAGGCATAGATCACACTGTTCACCGCACCAATCGGCTGGGCTGCGTGTTCATCCACTTCATCCACATATTCCATCACGTCTGTCTTGAACGGAATCGTTACCGAGAGCCCTTTTGCATCAACGCAGCGGGCGATTTTCATAATCTCATCGATCTCCGGATCCTCAAACCATGTGTAGTGATAATTGAGACCATAGTGCTCAAAGAGCCCATTGAAGAGCGCAGGACTCTTGCTGTGAGCGCAAGGGTATCCGGCTACCCCCATGATCCGGGTCTGCGGATCCCGCTCTGCACCCACCAGCACCTGTTCCAGTTTCTCGAGTGCAAGAGGTGGAATCCGTCCGGTTTTAAAGAACTGCAACGCGGTTGTGCGCTGCTTTACTGATGAATTACCTCCGGATAAGAAATGCAGTATCTTTTCACCGGCTGCCTCTGGGGTGGTCTCGCTGGTATCTACGCAGAAATCCGCAGATGCGTAATAGTGCTGGCGGCGACGATCGAGAAGTTCAGAGATCTCTTCTCTCAGCGGGAGACTGGTCAGCGGAGGGCGGGGGGCACGTGCCAGCCTCGATTCGATCGCATCGATATCGGCAAATAATAAAATGAGAACACTCTGCCTGCGGAGGTGTTCCATGTTTTTTGGGTCAATCACCGCTCCCCCACCGGTGCTGATCACGACATTGTCTGGAGGCAGGGAAGCGATCACTTCACGCTCTTCTGCCCGGAACCGTTCCTCACCCTCTTCGTGAAATATGGAAGGAATGGACCTGCCGCTCTTCTGTTCAACTAACGTATCCGTATCCAGCAGCGGCAGGTTCAGCTGGCGGGCAAGAACTTTTCCTACCTCGCTCTTACCGGTTCCGCGAAATCCGGTCAGCACGATCCGTTTCATGGGATAACTCCGGAAAGTTGTTCCCAGAAACCCGGGAACGATTTGTCGACACATTCTGCGTTTTGTATGGTAACTCCCCCGATGCCACAACCCAGCACGGCAAAACTCATCGCGGTGCGGTGATCGTTTGCCGGGTCGATTGATCCGCCGTGAAGGGGGGAAGGACGTATCGTGATACTGTCATCAGATACCTGCACATCTCCGCCCAGCAGTCGCAGCCGTTCGGCTGTACTACTGATACGGTCGCTCTCCTTGAATTTTAAATGACTGATGCCCGTAATGGTGGTGGGCGTTGATGCAACAGCTGCGACCATGCAGAGAGTCTGGACGGTGTCGGGCGAGGTGGCCATATCAAACGTGATGCCCCGGAGTTCTCCGGAGTTTTCCACGGTAACCGCTTTTGTCCCATAGGTCACCACGCACCCCATGGCCTGTAATGCGTCAAGGAACCTCCGGTCGCCCTGCACGGAATCCGGGGCCAGGTTCTTAACAGTCACCTTTCCGCCGCAGATAGCAGCAAGGGCAAAGAAGTACGAAGCGGATGAATAGTCGCCCTCAACCGTGTATCGCTGTGCCTTGTAGCGGTCAGCATTGCTGACAACGAATCGTTCGTAGCCGGTCCGGGTCACCGTTGCCCCGAACGCTTCCATCACGCTGAGGGTGATGTCGAGATATGAGGCTGATGCCGGTGGTGCCGGGATGATCACCTCAACTTCTTTTTGTGCATAGGGCGCGGCCATCAGGATCGATGAGATGAACTGGCTGCTCATGGAGCCGTCAATAACTACCGGGCCCCCGAGCAGTTTCCCGCTCACACGGAGCGGCGGGTAACCGTCTTTTTGCAGGAACTCAACCGTCCCACCAAGAGCCGGAAGAGCTCCCGCTAAAGGCCCGATCGGCCGCTCCTGCATCCGGGCGCTGCCGGTCAGGGTGACCGGGTACTCGCAGAGCAGGGCAAGAGTGGTCAGAAGACGAAGACTGGTGCCGGAGTTGTCGAGGTTGAGGGTTGTCGGCCTGCGATTATTGAGGATTCCTTTGCAGCCGGTGATAATGATCCTTCCCGGCTGGTCCTCGAGGACTGCACCAAGGGACCGCAGGGCACCGGCAGTCAGCCTTGTATCTTCAGCCTCCAGCGGCCGGAACAGGGTGGTTTTTCCGTCAGCAAGAGCACCGGCAATGAGGGCCCGGTGGGTGTAACTCTTGGACGGCGGCGCAGTGAACGTGAGATCAACCTCAGATATTTTTTCTACAGTAACGATCATGGTTCCACCCCGATCTTCCGGTAACAGCCGAGTTCCTTGACACCGGTGATGGTTTTGAGTTCGGCGATCGCTTCGGCAGTCTTTGAAGACCACGTGGTATCGAGGAAGAAGACGTATTCGCCGATCTTCCGTTTTGACGGCCGGGACTCGATCCGGGTCAGGTTGATGTTCCGGCTCGCAAATGCCTCGAGCAGGTCATGGAGCAGGCCGGACCGGTCCGCGTTCGGATCGATGAGGATGCTGCACTTTTCCGGCGTTGTGTCCGGCTGGGGGTTTTCAGAGACTCGGACGAACCGCGTGGTGTTCGAGGGATTGTTCTCGGTGTTCCGTACAAGAATTGGCATGTGGTAGATTTCAGCCGCAATGACCGGGATGAGGGCTCCTGCATTAGGGGTCTTTTTTGCTTCCAGCGCGCTCGACGCATTGCTGCTCGTGTGGATGATGGGCACACCCCATTTCTCTATCGCATCGCTGCATTGCTCGTTCGTCTGGGGATGGGCGTAGATGACACGGATCTTTTCGAGCGGGACGAGCGAGGCAAGGTTGTGATGGATGGGCATGTACATCTCGCCCGTGATAAAGAGCGGGTGCCGTGCAAGTCCGTCGAGCGTCTCGCCCACGCTGCCCGCTTCGGAGTTCTCCATCGGGACAATGCCATCCCCGTTGCCCCGGGCCACCGAAGCCATGATGCCATTGATGGTGGGGAGAAGGATGAGATCTTCTGGCAGTGTGAGATTCATCTTCAGCGCCATCTCGTGGGAGAACGTGCCCTGCGGCCCGAGCGTGATCAGTTTCATCGGTTCACCATGCTCTCGATTAATTTGTCGGTGATATCCTGTCCTTTCTGGCAGTAATCTCCGAGGTGTCGGCTGTTCTGTTCAAAGAATGCTTTAAAAGCTTCGGCATCTTTTGATTCGACAATCGCACAGAGATCCCCCGCTGAGGAGCGGCATGCCGATAGTACCTCGGGTACAAACGGGTTCTGCTGGAGAATATCTGCATAGAGTGCAGGGTCCTGCGAGAGCAGCCTGCCCATTAACGAGAGTTCGATCTGGTAGACCGGGCTCGTGAACGCATCGGTCTTTTCAATCTCTATCCCCAGTCTCCTGACAGTGTCGGCCATGCAGAGCGTGACAAAATGCGTAAGGCCCTGGACGATTGCCATCATCCGGTCGTGCGATTCCGGTGTTGTGATGGTGCATTCGGCGTCCTGCTGGCGGAAGATGGCAAGGAGGTCGTGGAGCGTGGAATCACTGGCACGGGCCGGGCAGACGATGATGGTCTGGTGGCGCAGTGATTGTACGGTCGGTCCGAACATCGGGTGCAGGCCGATCACTTCGGCTTTTGACCGGAGCATGGCTTCAACCGGCCGCACTTTTAAGGAAGTGAAATCACCGAGCAGCTGGTCCTTGTTCATGAGCGGGGCGATCTCGTCAATGACCCGCACGGTATCATGGATAGGTACCGATACGATGACGAGATCGCACTGCTCTGCGATATCCTTATTCGTGAGTTCAGTTGATCTTCCGGATACGACAACTTCGTATCCTGCCTTTTCAAAGACCGGGACAAAGAGCCTGCCCATCCTGCCGGTTCCGCCAATAATGCCTGCTTTCATGGCTACTTCTCGCAAATGGTCTCTTTGACGGCCATCCCAAAATGCCTGCCGCCTTCGAGTGCGCAGCCCATGATTTTGTCGCCGGGGGCAAGGTGCACAACCGAGATCGCACTCCCGTCCTCTTTTACAAGCCTTATCGTCTCTGCGTTCTGGAGCACGAGGCTGACTTTTGTTTTTCCGGCGGTTGCTTCAACAAGGAGGAGCGGACGGCGTTCGATCTTGGTCCTGCCAATACAAACGGTATGTGCGGTTCCTTTCGCATCAGTAACGAGCACCTGCCCGCCAATGGAGAGATCCGAGAGGTACGCGGTCTTACCGTCCGGCAACAGGATATAGGCATGCACGGCACCGGCGTTCACCCGGAACGGGCGCGGGGCCACGTAGGGATTTTCGAGTGTCTCGGCATGGACAAGGAGCATGGCAGACGAGGTGTTTCCCATCAGCATCCCCTCACCATCGGAGAGCATCGAGCAGGTATCAACGCAGACACGGTCGCCCATACCAACCGGACGGATCTTTGTCACGGTGAACGGGATGAGGCCGACTTTTCCGGATGTGCTCTTGAGGATCGCAGCAACCGCTCTTACAACAGCGGGATCTGTTGTAGAGAGGAGGATGCCGTACACCCCTTTCTCGAGCACGTGAATTGCCATCTCGGTTTCTGCAATGTTTTTTACCCGGGCGATGATGTGGTCGGACTGGGCAACGAGATTTTCTAACGGAATCACGGTCCAGTCGCTTGTAGTGACTATTACGGGTTTGTGCTTGCCGAGTTGTGCCGCCTTGTTCTCGCTCTCCTTATCGGTGATCGTGCATTCCGTGACACCGGTGCCGGGTCTGATATCCCCGTCCGGACTAACGGTTGTAATCCGCCCGAGGCGCCTGACATCTTCTGCCTTGTCAACGAACAGTGCATCCGCTCCGCTCTCGATAGCAGTTGTAGCAATCTCCTTGTTCCATGGGCGGATATCCACCCAGAACTGTTTCATTTGCGCTGCTCCAGCGCCTTTGCCGGGTCCACGTTGTGGTGCACCACGTTGCAGAGTGCCTGGACAAAGGATTTTGTATCTTTGCGCTGGAAGGCGTTCCTTCCCACGCAGACCCCGGCACCCCCGGCATTGACCGAGTCCCGGATGATCTTTAAGGATTCGAGGTCTGCACACTTCTCCCCACCGGCGATAAAGACCGGTACCGAGCAGGCTTTCACGATCTTTTTGAACGCCTCCGGGTCATTGGGGTAGTTGGTCTTGATCAAATCTGCGCCAAGCTCCTCAGCTACGCGGACCGCATGCCCGATTGACTGTGCCGAGAAGGAGTCGATTCCCTTGCCACGCGGGTAGCTCATGATCAGGAGTGGCATGCCCCACCGGTTGCAGTCCCGTGCAACATTGGCACCGATCTCCAACATCTTGGACTCATTAGGGGCACCGAGATTGATATGGATCGAGACTCCGTCGGCACCGAGCGCGATCGCTTCTTCCACCGTGCAGACCTGCACCTTGTCGTTCGGGTCCGGGTTTAACGATGTGCTTCCCGAGAGATGGATGAACAGGCCGATGTCGCGGCCGTGCTTCCGGTGCCCGCGCTTGACAAGCCCCTTGTGGAGCACGATTGCGTTTGCGCCACCGTTGCTCACGTCCGAGATCACCTGTGTCATGTCCAGCAGTCCGTCAATCTGTCCCATCGAGAACCCGTGGTCCATCGGCACGATGACTGCCCTCCCTGTGTTCCTGTCCATTATCCGTTCGATCCTGATATCCTTTCCAATCATGATTACACCTTTAAGATTTCCAGTGCTTCTTCAACGCTCTTGTTTGCATGTACAATGCAGGCGGCGGCCCGCACGAATTTTGCCGGGTTTTTGTGCTGGAAGGCGTTCCTGCCAATCGAGATACCGGCGGCCCCGCCTGCCATCGCCCCTTCAATTAATTCTAACGTTGTGCGGTCATCCGTCTTTGAACCTCCGGCCACAACAACCGGCACCGGGCACCCCCGGGTCACTTCGCGGAAACTCTCCGGGTCACCGGTGTACACGGTCTTGACGATATCTGCGCCAAGTTCGGCTGCCACCCGGGCGGCAAGCTTCACCTGGTCGATGTCGTTTGCGACACTGATGTTCTTGCCCCGCGGGTACATCATCGCAAGGAGAGGCATGCCCCATTCCATGCATTCCACCGCAACCATGCCAAGGTCGTGCAGCATCCTTTCTTCGGACTCCGCCCCGATGTTGACATGCATCGAGACCCCGTCTGCCCCCATCTTTATGGCATTGGTCACCGAGTTGACGAGCACCTTGCTGTTCGGGTCCGGCGCAAGTTTCGTGCTGGCTGACAGGTGGAGAATCAGGCCGATGTCCCGGCCACCCTGCCTATGCCCGTGGAGCGCAAGTCCCACGTGGCCGATCACCGCGTTTGCGCCGCCGTCTGCCACCATGTTGACGGTCTGGCCCATATCGATCAGGCCCGCGATCGGACCATCTGATACCCCGTGATCCATCGGTACGATGATCGTTTTTTTCGTATTCCGGTTCATGATTCTTTCCAGACGAATTTCCTTTCCTCTCATAGTGTAACAACAACTCCTCCCCCTGCATTCACACACAATTTTATTGTGCAAACCAAGGGGCTTGATCAATACCAGTAATAAAACCGGTAATAAAAGCTAAAGAAGCCAAAAAAGCCAAAAACGCGGGACCATGCGGTCTTCGCATTCAAAGACTGTTCAGAAACGATTTCACTGATGCAACGGGCGGGCGAACTAGTGGAGATAAAGACGTTCACGGGCAAAAAAACCCTCATGAATGCTGTAGCACTCGTCCTGCATATTCTATTGTATGATGCCGGGGGTATATATTTGTGTGTGCTAATGCTTAGCACGGTCTGGGAGAGACAGAAAAGTCTTGGTTAAAAAATTGAGTTTGAAAAAGAGTTAAAAGAATTTGGAATCTTTCACATTTTTAGTCTCAAATCAAAATACGAATATGATTATTAACTCTTTCACTAATAGATCAATTGTCAGAGATCTGAAAAAAGGGGATATAATGGGTCAAGATAACGAAGTATTTTTTGAAGTCGATTCTCGACTCCTCTATGAAATTGGAGAAAAACTTGTTACAAATCGAGCAATTGCACTGGCAGAATTAATAAAAAATTCCTTCGACGCTGATGCTACAAAAGCAATAATTACTCTGAATAAAATTAAGAATCCTGGTGGAAGTATAACCATTCAAGATAATGGAATTGGAATGAACGAGGAGACCTTTAAAAGAGGCTGGATGAGGATTGCTACAATCTTTTCAGAAGAAAAACCCATTTCTCCGAAATATAAACGGACGAAATCAGGACAAAAAGGGATCGGTCGTTTCGCATGTAGAAAACTCGCAAAAAAACTATTACTAAGTACAATCTCTGAAGGTGAAAATGGAATTAAAACAGAATTATCAGCAAAATTCGATTGGCCAAAATTTGTTCCAGGATCCGATGTTGATAAAATTCCAACAAAATATAATCTAAAACAAGTCGATTCATCTGTTTCAACGGGAACAACTCTGATTTTAGAGAATACAACAGAACCATGGACCGAACGAAATATTGTTCGATTGAAAAATGAGATTAGCGAATTATTTACTCCTTTAATTTTTTTGGAAGAAGAGAAGCAAGAAAAAAAGATTGCGAAAAAAATAGATGCAACTTTTGATCCTGGTTTTCATTATGAATTTATAAGTAAAGAATTTTCTATAGGCCCAGATACATTGGATAAAGCTTTTTTTGAAAATGCCTGGGCAATACTGACTGGCGAAGTCGATGAAAACGGTTTGGCAACATATAATTGTTCAATTCAGCAACGAATTATTCATAAATTTTCCAAACCCCTTCAACGAGAAATCCCCTTTAAACAATTACGATCTGCAAAATTTAAGATTTTTATTTTCTCTTACCGAACTGATCTTTTTAAAAATGAATGGACTTCTTCTAAATCACAGGTAATTGGACGTGAGCGCGGGGGCGTCAAAGTTTATGCCGATAAATTTAGGGTTTTTGGATATGGGGAAAAGGGAAATGATTGGCTTTGTGTTGACTATGATCGTGCAAGATCTCGTGCTGCAGTCGATGAAGAATTAGTAAATTTTTATAATCCGGAATTAAGGCCTGGATTGGCATTATTTAGAAATGCGGCGCTCTTTGGTTATGTCACCTTTAATCACGAAAAAAATCCCAACCTCGAAATTTTAATAAATCGGGATCGTTTAGACAGTGAAAGTTCAGCATTTAAAGAACTTCGAAAATTTGTTAGATTAGGTATTGATCATGCGACTGTAATTTACGCATCTGAAATCGAAGAGGATCAAAAGTTAAAAGAAAATCAAAAAAAGTTAGAATTAGATAAAATCAAACAAGAAGACATTGAACGTCAAAAAAAGGCTGAAGAAGAAAAAAGAAAAGCAATTGAAGCAGCCACTCTGGTCGAAAAACAAAAGAAAAAAGCTCAAGAAGATGCCCAAAATGCCATACTTGAACGACAAAAAGCCGAACAAGAACGCAGGAATGCAGAAGAAGAAAGAAGGCATGCTGAACTTTTAAGGAGGGAAGCTGAAGCAATTGCAAGAAAAAAACCGGCCGAACCAGAATTGGTAAAAGCTGAGCAAGCTCGTCAATTGGAGCTAGAAAAAATTAAACAAGAAAATGAATTACGTCAAAAAGAAGAGCAAAGCCGAACCCGTGAAATAGATGCAATAAAAAAGGCCGATGAAACACGTGAAATTGCGGAAGCTGCAGCAAGAACATCTATTGAAACTTCTAAAAAAGCAGAAGAAGAGAAAATCAGAACTCAAAAATCAGAACTGGAACGAGAAAAAGAAAGATTAAGGCAAGAATTTTCCCGGTTACGTGTCCTTGCATCTACCGGAACACTAATTTTTATTTTCACTCATGAGATCCAAGCACTTATTGAGGACATGAAATTATTGATGCACCGACTAACGGAAATTATCAATAAAGCACCTCCTCAAGAACAACAAAAATATTCAAAAGACCTGAAGACTTTTAACGATCGAATCCAGATGATCCAGGATTTTCAGCGATTCTTAGGACTTTCAATAGGTAAAGAAAGTCAGTCTGAAATGAGAAAATGGATAATCAAACCCATTGTTGATGATATTGAGTCGCCATTTAAAATGCAAATTGAAAAACGTGGGATCTCATTTAATAATGCAATTCCAGAAACGATTCGAACTCCCTTGATGTATCGCTCGGAGTTTATCGCAATAATTCATAACTTAATGTCGAACGCGATTAAGGCAGTCACCGGACAACAAGACCGGAGAATTGAGATTCAAGGATTTGAGAAAAATGATATTCTTTATCTAAGATGTTTAGATTCTGGAAAAGGTCTTGATAAAGAATTATGGGAGACTGTCTTTAAACCGTTCAATAGTTATGGTGAACCTGATCTGACATATGGTGCAGGGACAGGTTTGGGATTAAAGATCGTACGCGATATTGTAGAAGCGTATGAAGGGGAAGTAAACTTTATTCCACCTCCATCTGGTTGGAATACATGCATTCAGATAAAAATTCCGCTGGTGAAAAATGGACCTTAATATTCTCTATTTCGATGATGAGCAACCCGATCTTGACCGATTTGGTTCTCTCATCGAAGAAAACAGTTCATCTCATTATAACTTGATTGTCGAAAAAATTATCGGGACTAAGGTTAAAAAAACCCCGAATATTCTTGATAATAAATCTCCTGACCTTATTCTTGCAGATTTTGATTATTCACATGTTGATTCAGAGGGTGATGTTCTTGGAATGAATGGAGTGACATTATCAAATTTATTCAGACAAAAATTCTCTCATGTTCCAATTGTTCTTTTTACAAGAAAACCATACGAACAAAGAGCGGACTTCCCTCATAATGAAGCGATTTTGGCATGCATTGATGATACAAAATACAAAGAGGATTTGATTCCTCCGAATCATTCTAACTTAATTAGATATTTAATAAGTATTGCATTGGGTTATAAAAAACTTCGAGATAAAGAACCAAAAAACTGGGATAATTTAATTGCATTAATTTCTGCCCCTGAATCAAGTTATGATGTTTTAAAAATGTCATATCCAATAGAACAAGCAAAAAGAAAGACATGGACCGCATTCGAAGCGGCGACATGGATACGGAAAACATTATTGAAATTTCCCGGAATCGTCTATGAACCAGTTTTTGCAGCTACCTACCTAGGAATAACATTGGATTCATTTCAGTTACCTGAGGTTCAAACATTTTTCAATCCAGCAAGATATTATGGCGTTTTTTCTGATGAGAACGATCGATGGTGGAAAACCAAACTCATCGAAGTTGCAGCACAAAATATGGATGAAACCGAAAAAAATTTGCCTCTTCGTAAAGGTTTCATCAAATATTGGAATAGAACACATTTACAAAAGTTAGCACCTTCGGTCTGTGAATTCAAAGACGATAGCCCGGCAGAGACGGTATGTTACCTGTCCCAGAGACCTGCCATGTTGAAGTATTCACTTCACTATCATGTTGATACTCGGCCTGAAGTGATGGATGAGGCAAGGGTATCCTTTAGATCAATTAAAACACGAGATGACGTGAATTTTGATTTATTTGATGAGGTTGCGAGAGATATTATCAAGAAACGAAATTTAAAGCCCTGATTCTCATGACTCTTTTATCAGAGTATAATAAAAAACTTCGATGGCTTTTCATTCAAAAAGAGATTCGTAATAAGGTTCGAGACGATTCGCGAGAGAATATCCCTCCCGTATGTACAATGCAAATTATTGGCGGGAAAAAAATTTGGAAAATGGATCTGTTAGAGAAACCCTTAATTTTTAATACAGAATCACATGATGTTCTTTCTGAAGTTGAATTATTATTCAAATTTGAAGCTGAAGAACTAGGCGATAAACTAAAAATCGCCCAATATGGTGTAAATATTTTGTTATGGTCAGATAAACCACAGTATTGTTATCGAGAAACATTCGATTCATTTAGAATTAAGAATCTGGTGAATGAAGGGGAATGGAAACGTGTAATGATACGTTTTCATCTCGAACAAAAAGAATCCGGGGTTACACTCCCAGAGCCCCTCTGCCATTTGCACTTCGGGGGAAAACAAGATGTGCATGAACATTGTTGGATTCCTACAACAATTCATGAACCTAGATTCCCCCATCCCCCAATGGATATCGTTCTATTATTAGAATATATTTTAGTGAATTATTTCCCGAACGAAACTCATGATTTTCGACAGAAACGAGAATGGATCGATATTATCCGATTTAGTCAAAAGTTATTCCAGGAGAACTATTTCGAGGCGTGCCAATCTTGGTTAGAGAACGATGACAATACATACCTTGGTCATCAGTGTTCTATTTGTTAGTAATTCTGTACTATTTCTAAAAGTGCTTCATTAAAATTCAGAATTTTGCCTATATGGATATCTAGATCCTTATTTGACTTGTATTTTTTATTTTCTACGAGTTTCCCGATTGCTGTTATTTTATCACTTGTCGGAAGAGAAATATTTCGTATTTCATTTGCATTAACCTGGGTATTTCCACTAAAAGAACGATAATATATATCATAGAATGAAGTGTTAAAGAGGGCGGTAATGCCGAATAAATCGAAGATTGAAATTGGCTTTTTCACACCATGTATATAGTTCAAATGATTTTCAAGGCCTATTGATGAGTACTCTGGAAAATTTGACTTTAACAATGGTGTAGCATAGAGTCTTCTTTTTTGGTTTTTTGAAGTGAACCGTTTTAATAAAATATAATTATCGACCGGGATTACCTGATGTTTTGTTTGTTCGTTCAACAAAATTCCTTGAGGTTTTGAATATTTGTTTGAAGGCCAATCTATTGATCCATCATTCAAGTTATGCATCCAAAGTAATGGAACCCCATTTTTTCCTTCAAAATTGTATATTAGATTTTCTTTCGTGCGAAAATCTACAACTTTTCCTGTAGATATTTCCATTCCTAGACTTTTCAAAGAGTTATCCCAAGTATCAATTTCTTGAATTATTTTTAGATCCTTTTCACAATGAGGGATGCGAATAAATGATTCGGTACTTTTCCTCTCAAAAACCATTTTGTTTTTCGCCATAAAACTAAAGGAATTTGTAAAAGATTTATCCTCAGAAATACTGATCTTTACGGATTGTTTTTTGTCAGGTTTTGTTTTGTTTCCCTTGAAAATGACCGTCTCTTGGGTCACATTATCTTCAAAAATTTTCAGACGTGACTCAAAACAATGGATAAACTCTATTTGCGTATTTTTAACAAACCAATCTCTAATTTTCCCAAAATAGAGGCCTGAACAAAAACTTCTGGGAATAATAAAAATAAATTGGCCCTCGTCTTTCAATAATTGCATTGCAGAAATCATAAAAAATGAATAAATGTTCGGCTGTCCAAAGACAAAATCTTTTAATTTTCGAGATTCTGGTGAGTTTATGTCTATTTTGTAATAGGGGGGGTTCGAAATAACCAGATCATACTGATTTTTTTTCGTTATTTCAGGTTGATTCGGATTAGTTGAAAATTTATCTTCGAGAATAAAATTTGAATTGAAAATTTTAAATGATAACTTGTGACCTTTTTTTGATAATTTTTTATTACTGAGTTCTAGAGTATTTTTTAAAAATGGAATAAGACTCTCATCATTTTCGTAAGCATCAATTTGGATATTATATGAAATGTCCTGTTCGAAAATTCTATCACAGACTGCGGAAAGGAGAATTCCTGTTCCCGCACCTGGATCTAATATTTGCAATTTTTCGTTTCTGATCTCAAAAAGATCCGCCATGAATGTCGCGACTTTTTTCGGAGTGAAAAATTGGCCTTTATTTTTGCGAGCTTGCGGAGTAAATTCTTTGCAATGCATCCGCGCGAAGGATATTGAAGCATCAATTATTTTGTTTGAAGAAATCTGATCATCCTTCATTAGTGTCATTTTAATTAAGCGAGATAATGAATTAACAATTCCCCCTTTTAATTCTCTATTCCGGGGTACACTGACTCTTTTAATAAGTTCCTAACAAAAGAATTTCTTAAAGATCTCCCTTATAATTCGGATTTTTGTTTTTAGACTCAAATAACAAAAAAATTGAATGACAGTTGTAAAATCAATCATAAATTGAGTAAGCCGATAAAAATTATAATAAATTCCAATCACAGTTAAAAAGAAATAAAGGTTCTTCAATCAATTTTGTATTATGTGCTCATTGGATCAACTTAAAAAAATTTTCGTCGGGTTAATTTCAGCTACACTGTTAGCAATTGGGATGTTCGGAATTGCATTCCTGAATTTTTCTCCAGACAATATCCAACTATCATGTGCCATTTTATCCCTTGCTTTGCTTTCTATTGGACTTTTTTTTACAAAGACGATGGTCAAAATTAGTCCCATTCGAAAATACCCAAAAATTGAAAAATATATCATTTGGATTTTTTTAATTCCATCCGCAGTTATTATGATCGCTCTTGAAAAACTTTCTCTTGCAACTAATGGGAAATTGTCTACCGCCCCACTCTATATGGCCTCTCTAGCAATCGGTTTTTTTCTCGCATCTTCGATACTAATGCCAGAAACCGAAAATCAGAATCCTAAATAGATACTTGAAATTATTCCAATAATCAATCCATATCAGTGCACCCTCATATTTCTACCAGCAATGAACGCTGCCGATGGGACACCATCGCGGCGGCAAATTAACCGGTTTCGTTGTTGGGTTTGCAGGAATCCATTTTCGATACGATTGATATCATGAACGCTTAGGTCTTTTTGCTATCCGTGAGAGATTAGCTGATTGTGTGACACGACCAATATATTGTTTGAAAAAATGATAAGAAAGATTCTCAGTAAACTGCTATTGGTTGGTAGAGGCATTTCTGAAAATCAATGAAAGCGTTTCGAATTGTACTGACATCGCCAAGTGCGTTTATTCCATCAGTCACAGCTTTATATTTCAGTGTCAGCAGACTAGGGAGTTTGTCAACGTCCAGTTCTCCATCACCTTCTTTTACATACTGTTCAAGAACGAAATTCAAAAAATCCCGCTGTTTATCGTTGTATGGATCTAGGCAACTTTTTGCTTTTTCGGCACGGGAGAATCTTGGAACCATATTTCTGTGATATGCAACATATGCAAGGACATCGTAAAGATCACTGTCTTCGCCATGAACAAGTTTCTTTAATTCTTCCAATTGATTTATTGAATAGCCTTTCTCGCTTAGTTTATTGAGGAGTTCCTTTCGGGTATTCGGATTGCTCCATAACTTTCTCAGTTCGTTTTCGTCATTAAAGAATGCAGGTATGTCTCCAAACAGCTGCCTCACGAATTCTTCTGATGATATGGGTGTTCCTGTGGGATTCCAGAATGTTGTTTTGACCATTGAGTCCAGTTCCCGAATCTTATTGTCAGAGAGTTTTACCCGGATCATCTTCCTTTTTGGGCCTTCACAGGTGCACGGGTATTCCCCGCATACCAGACAAACGGAATTCAGATCTTTGATGCCGGATTTATCGTCAATTGTTTCTGGTTTGTAAATTGGTTGTTCGGGATCCAATGGTTCGCCGTCCCATTCATCATCATTGAAGTGGTCGTGAGCTTTGACAAAGTCATAGATGGTGAAGAAGTCTTTTCCATCAAAGAGTCTTGTTCCTCTGCCTATAATCTGTTTGAATTCCACCATTGAATTAATCGGACGCATCAGCACGATATTTCTAATTTCAGGGGCATCAACGCCAGTGCTCAGTTTTTGGGATGTTGTCAGTACGGTGGGGATACTCTTTTCATTGTCCTGGAAGTCTCTCAGATGTTGTTCACCGATCTCGCCATCATCTGCCGTAACCCTGTGGCAGTAGTTTGGATTTTTGTTTCGGGCATACTGGTTGATTAAATCACGAATAGCAGCAGCATGGATCTGGTTTGCACAAAAGACTAATGTCTTCTGACTTTGGTTTATCATATCCATGAAGATATGTACACGATATCTTTCAACATCCATTATCTGGATAATCCTGTTCTGATCTTCCAGAGTGTACTTACGATCTTTTTCGATTTCACCTTCAATGATTGTATCATCTGAGGTGAATGTATATTCGTCTCCGGTTGTCGAGATTTCTTTTACACGGAAAGGTGTGAGGAACCCATCGTTGACGCCCTCTTTTAATGAATAAATATAGACCGGTTCACCGAAGTATGCGTAGGTATCAACATTTACATCCCTTTTCGGCGTAGCTGTGAGACCCAGTTGAACAGCGGGGCTGAAATATTCCAAGATTGATCTCCATGTGCTTTCATCGTTTGCACCACCCCTGTGACATTCGTCAATGATGATGAAGTCGAAGAAGTCTTTGGGATACTCGCCAAAGTAGGGGGAGTTATCCGGACCGCTCATGAAGGTTTGAAATATGGTGAAGAAGACACTGCCATTTTTTGGGACTTTCCCCTTCTTCCTGATGTCGGCAGGAGAGATACGAACCAGTGCATCCTCTTCAAAGGCATTGTATGAATTGAATGCCTGATCCGCAAGAAAATTACGGTCTGTGAGAAAGAGTATTCTTGGTCTTCTCATACCGTCTTTGTTCAAATTCCAACGGGAATGAAATAATTTCCAGGCAATCTGAAAAGAGATGGCGGTTTTTCCGGTTCCGGTGGCCAGAGTGAGAAGGATTCTCTCTTTTCCATCCGCGACTGCTTCAAGTGTTTTATTGATGGCATTTTCCTGATAATATCTCGGCTGCCATGTTCCGCCCCGGTCCTCAAACGGAATGTATGAGAAACGTTCTTTCCAATCGGCGATCTCGATCGCTTTCTCGGTTACCGGTTTCGGGAAGGTAATCTCCCACAATTCATCTGGAGTGGGATAGTTGGTAATGTCACCTTCTTTTCCCTCGTCCATGTCGATGTGATAGATCTCTTTGCCATTGGTAGAATAGGTATACCGGATGCGCAATCGTTGTGCGTAATCTTTGGCCTGCCCGACGCCATCAGTATAATATTTATCTTCGGCTTTGGCCTCGATGACCGCCAGATTGCAGTTTTTGTATTGTAACACATAATCGGCTTTAAGGGGCTTGTCCCTTTTTCCCTGACCAATGAGTCGGCCATTTGTTATCGGGAATTGCTTTCGGATGCGACTTCCTTCGACAACACCCCAACCTGCTTCTTTTAGTGCAGGATCGATATACTCTAATTCGGTCTCCGGTTCGTTCAGGGTCATGGGGCAGTAATCTACCTATGTCAGTTCTCCAGCAAAAGCTTTCTGAAGAAGAGATTTCTTGAGTTCTTCGATTAAATCAAATTTTGTTTGATATTGTCTACATAACTTCAGAGACTGTTTTTTAAATTCATCTAATTGATTTACTATCATCCTCTGTTCTTCTATCGAAGGTAAATATATTGTGTGTGTTTTTAAATCACCAATTAGTAAATTTTGCTGAGCAGTACCGGCAGAAATATTTACTAATTTATCTAAATCTGACTCTAAAATATATTTACAAAAGTCGCTATTCAAAATATCATTTTTTGGCTTGATAATTGCTACACTTTTTTGAAAAATGGTCCTATATGTTTTTTCATCATCTGGAGCCAGCGCCATCCTTCCAATTGTTCCACTATTGGTAACTAAAACATCCCCGGGTTTCAAGTCAG
Organism: Methanoregula sp.; assembly: GCA_030694985.1. Classification (GTDB taxonomy): domain Archaea; phylum Halobacteriota; class Methanomicrobia; order Methanomicrobiales; family Methanospirillaceae; genus Methanoregula. The sequence goes on along the minus strand of JAUYTV010000055.1, from coordinate 27,000 downwards.
TTCTTCGATGGGTTTCTTCAAAATCTTTTTTTGAAATTTGTCTTGCCTTTTCATAATTTAAAGTATCGTTAAAAACATCTTTTGCACTTAAAAAATAATATTCTGAATTTTGTTCGTTTTTACAATCACCATGTTTTCCATCGGTAATTTTGTAACATACTTCTCCAAGTTTCGTTTCTTCCCAGCCCCTGTCATTCCGGGAAAAAATCTCCATGAGCCTGCTCTGAAAAATCTCTCTGGCATTTTCAATGTTCTTTTCGATGTTGGCTTTGCCCTGATCGAACGCTGTAAATGCGTCATCAAGAATGGCGACAATATGATTTTGTTCGGAGAGTGGTGGGATTGGGATTTCAATTTCACCAATTTGATCTTTATTAATGGAATTAAATATCGCTCCATCATTTCCTTCAATTTCAGATTCGACCATTAAAAGAAAGTAAAATAAATAATTTTTATTAACTTTTTCAGAAGATCTTATAGCAGCAAGACCACGTCCAATACAAATTTTTTGGGTTGCAAAATTTACTGGACCAACAGGAGCTCTTACGGACATTAAAATATCGTCCTCTTGAGCTTCCTTTGTAATTTTTGAAGTCCAAATTGTTGGTTTCCCGAGAAATTTTTTTGTGAATTCTTTTTTTCCTTGATAAAAAGGCAATCCCTTACCATCGGAATTATAATACTTAGATTCAGGTGATTGCCCCGCTATAACCATACAAACATCAGTAATTTTTTTTAGCGGATATTTGGATGAAAAGACTGATGCCTCATTCATAACAATTCCTTGATTGACTTCAAAATCGCATTCGTCTGGGCATCAAGGGCTTCCATTTCTTTTAGAATCTCTTTAGGACTCCGGAGAGGTGCATCGTCTGGCTTGTTAGGATTCTTTACACTAAGGTCGAATGTGTCTTCGTTGATATCCGCGACCCTGAAATTCCATGACTTTTCTGTCTCGGGTTTAATGGGCTGGAGTTTGACAAATTCCTTCAAGTCATCATCGTTCAAGGGATTGGTTTTACCCATATTCCTACCCGGATCAAGCTGGTAGTACCAAATTTTTTTGGTTGACTCGCCTTTTTTGAAGAATAGAACCACCGTCTTCACACCCGCACCCTGGAATGTTCCACCCGGCATATCGAGGATCGTATGCAGGTCACAGCTTGCTAAAAGATGTTTCCTGAGGCTAACTGAGGCATTATCAGTATTACTCAGGAAGGTGTTTTTAATGACGATAGCTGCCCTTCCATTAGCCTTTAAGGATTTTATGAAATGCTGAAGGAAGAGGAACGCGGTTTCGCCGGTCTTGATGTCAAAGTTCTGCTGTACTTCTTTTCGTTCCTTACCGCCGAAAGGGGGATTGGTCAGTATAACCTGATATCTGTCCTTTTCCTGAATGTCCCGAATATTTTCGGTAAGAGTATTGATGTGAATAAGATTCGGAGCTTCGATTCCGTGAAGAATCATATTCATAATTCCGATAATATAGGCGAGATTTTTCTTCTCCTTCCCATAAAATGTCTCATCCTGTAAAATTCTTAAATTTTCGGTGGTCTTGTCCATCCGATTAATTATGTAATCATAGGATTCGCACAGAAAACCGCATGAGCCTGCTGCACCATCATATATTTTCTCATCGATCTTGGGATCTGTTACCTCAATCATTGCCCGGATTAAAGGTCTTGGTGTATAATATTGTCCGCCATTACGCCCGGCATTGCCCATATTTTTGATCCTTGTCTCATACAGACTGCTTAACTCATGTTTGTCTTTTGTTGACCTGAATTTCAGATCATCGGCATAATCCAATATTCCACGCAGATTGTATCCGCTTTGAATTTTATTTTTGAGTTCAGAGAAGATCTCGCCAATTTTATATTCGATAGTCCGGGCATTTTCCGCTTTCTTTTTAAATTCTCCAAGATAAGGGAATAATTTCTTATCTACAAAATCGACAAGGTCTGGACCTGTCATAGCCTTTTGGTGGTCAAGCTTTCCATCAGCACCTTTGGGCATTGCCCAGTTTGACCACCGGAATTCTTCAGCAAGAATGAACTGGTATTCCTTTCCTTTCAATCCGGCTTCATCTGCCTTAACTTTCTCCAGCTCGTCTAAGTATCGTAAGAATAATACCCAAGATGTCTGCCCGACATAATCTAATTCACTATCAGCCCCGGAATCCTTCCAAAGGATATCGTCCATGTTTCGAAATGTTTGTTCAAACATATTTTTCTTCTCGATTTTGTTATTCCAGGATTAATCTAAAAACCAATTTTTAGGAGCGTTTGTAAAATTACTATCTTTTTATCACACATTTCACAATTATTGATTGTTCCTATTGTTATTCTAAAGAATGGTTATGTTTTTTTGTTATTCGCATCATATCAGTTAAATTCATCCCCCCTCCCTCAGCACAGGGAGACATCCCACCCCTTGCCGGCATCCCAGCTCCCCTAATTGATTTCAAAATGCCGGGCAAACCCCCTCAAATATCACGACAACGCCCCACCATACTCAAGCAAAGGCTGGGCGGTAGCGCCACCCTGGGACCTGAATTGTATGACCCCCACTTCATCCAAAATTCCCCTTACATTCCGGTTTGCTTCAGCAAGATTCATCCGCGCAGTCCATCAGAGTCTACTTTGTCAAAGGGCCCCGCGACACAAGCAAAAAAAAGGAAGTAACACCGTATGAGAAATTCATTAAATCACAAAACCATACCGGGACTGACGATCAACCATCGCCCGGGTTCCGGTGCAGGAAAAATCCCGGGGTGTCGCTCATGAGCCGGGGACCGCGTCCGCACCGGGCACTCGCTGAAGCAATGCCGATCGCACAGTTACGCGGCGTCGTCCAGATGTCGGGCCTCGGGCCGGAACGCATCTTTGATATCTCGATTGTATCGAAGCTTCCAGTCACGTTCGCCCGGGTCATGTTCGCGCCGCAGATCCTCGCGGCGATTGTGGAGATTGCCGATGATTTCAAAGACGAGATCACCCAGCTGCGGATTATCGCCCGGGACGCTGCCGTTGTGGCTGAGCTCTGGCTGCGATCCAAACACGGGACCTGGCGGTTCTTCCTGGTCACGGCAACCGGGCTTGTCGAGATCGACCGGCAGGGAAAGCCGCTTCCGGTCGGTCCGACTGCTGCGTGATCGCCGGAAAAGTTCCACGAACTTTTTTTAACCGGATATCCGCGGATTAAAATCCAAACTTTTTCCCGTGCCGGATTTTTCCGTGAAGGTATGTACCAGGAAATTTCCAAAGGACTTTTTTTTTACGACCGGTTTTTCCGGAAAATCCATACCGTATGAAAAAGATCGCCCCGTATATTTTGACAGGCAAAGGTCGTCCTGACGATGTTTTGTCTCTTCTCCCCTTCCAGCCCCATTGTTCACGAAGGAAATCTCCGTCGTAGACCTCCATCCCGGGAGACCCTGACAGGTCATAGGTATGCCGGAGGTAATTCTGGTACAACGGAGCCCGCTACCAGTCCGGTTGTATCACTTTTCCCCGGACTTCCCAAATCGGGAGGTCATAATTCGGAAAAACGCAGGAACAGACCCGGAATACAGGGCCAGAGAACGGCGGGAATAATTGAGGTCATATTTAGCCACAATTGGACGGCAAATTTCAGGTAAAATGGAATTTGGCCCGTATTGGGTTTTTTCAGGGCGGGTTTTGAGGTCAGGTAAAGGTCGTCCCGATGATGTTTCGTCTCTTCTCCCCCTCCAACCCCTTCGTTCACGAAGGAAATCTCCGTCGTAGACCCCCATCCCGGGAGACCCTGGCAGGTCATAGGTATGCCAGAGGTAATTCTGGTACAACGGAGCCCGTAACGATGCCAGTTGTACCACTTTTCCCTGGACCCCCCAAATTGGGAGGTCATAATTCGGAAAAACGCAGGAACAGACCCGGAATACTGGGTCAGAGAACGACGGGAATAATTGAGGTCATATTTAGCCATATTTGGACGGCAAAAGTCAGGACAAGATGGAATTTAGCCCGTATTGGGTTTTTTTGGGGTCCGGTTTCGGGATTCGGGAGAGGGTGTCCGATGATAATAATTCTAGATGCAGATCGGTAAAAGCGAGCGAGCCTGTCTCCACACTCCCTCCCGATGCCCCCAACTCAGCAAGGGCAAGGCGGTCCGGGTGCTTATGATTGAATTTTACAAAACTCATACGTTTCCTGAGCCGGCCTGTTCCCATTTTGGCAAATTGCAATCTCTATAATTTTCGCTCTGTTTCCTCTCTATCGCGAGCAAAACCTGGCATTTTTACGAATCCGGATTTATTCAGACACGCACATCACTCCCAGTAACTAATGGGAATATGTCAAAGGGCCCCGCGACAACAAGAAAAAAGGAGGTAAACCAAAACCATGAAAAACACATCCAGTAACAACCATGTATCCGGTAAAGTCGCGGCACAACGCTTTGCTCCGGATTCAGGCACAGCAGGAAGAATAAAAATTCCGGAGCGTTCAGCATGAGCCGGGGACCGCGTCCGCACCGGGCGCTCGCTGAAGCAATGCCGATCGCACAGGTACGCGGCGTTGTCCAGATGTCGGGCCTCGGGCCGGAACGCATCTTCGACATCTCGATCGTATCAAGGCTTCCAATCACGTTCGTTCGGGTCATGTTCGCGCCGCAAATCCTCGCAGCGATCGTGGAGATTGCCAATGATTTCAAAGACGAGATCACCCAGCTGCGGATTATCGCCCGGGACGCTGCCATCACGGCCGAGCTCTGGCTGCGATCCAAACACGGGACCTGGCGGTTCTTTCTGGTCACGGCAACCGGGCTTGTCGAGATCGACCGGGAGGGAAAGCCGCTGCCGGCCAGCACGACAGCCGGGTGAAAGCCGGAAAAGTTCCACAAACTTTTTTTTAACCGGATATCCCCGGATTAAAATCCAAACTTTTTCCCGTGCCGTATTTTTCCGTGAAGGCATGTACCGGGAAATTTCCAAAGGACTTTTTTCTACAACCGGTTTTTCCGGAAAATCCATACCGTATGAAAAAGATCGCCCCGTATATTTTGACAGGCAAAGGTCGTCCTGACGATGTTTTGTCTCTTATCCCCTTCCAGCCCCATCGTTTGCGAAGGAAATCTCCGTCGTAGAACCCCCTCACGGGAGACCCTGACAGGTCATAGGTATGCCAGAGGTAATTCTGGTACAACGGAGCCCGCTACCAGTCCGGTTGTACCACTTTTCCCCGGACTTCCCAAATCGGGAGGTCATAATTCGGAAAAACACAGGAACAGACCCGGAATACAGGGTCAGAGAACGGCGGGAATAATTGAGGTCATATTTAGCCACAATTGGACGGCAAATTTCAGGTAAGATGGAATTTAGCCCGTATTGGGTTTTTTTAGGGTCAGTTTTCGGGGTTCGGGAGAGGGTGTCTGCCTATAATAATTCTGGGTGCAGAACGGGAAAGCGGGCGAGCCTATCTCCACTATCCCGGGCGACGCCCCGTTCTATCACGATATTCCGTCGGCCATCTCACTCGCCCGGCCCGTGCCATTTGTGGGCGGTCGAATACTCTTTGTGAATACGAAAGATAATCTGTTTATTGCTGTTCTTCCGGCTCTTGCCGGGTATCACGTTGTGCTGGAGTAATTTTTCCCGCCCGGCCAGCTATCTGCTTCTCCTGTGACTTTACCCTGCGCTCAAGTTTTATGAGATCTTCTTCCGGGGGGAGGGTTTCAGGCCAGATTCCCCGCTTCAGGAGCAGATCGCGGATATCCTGATTATTCTGGACATGTTCGACCGTGATAGGGTCTTCACCCTGCATATTTTCCTTGGTCACATTGAAGTTCGTTATCTCCGTTGCGAGATTCTTAGCGGTGATAGTAACGGTCGGAAGGAAATCAGCGAGTGGTCGGTTATCAGCAATTTCCAGGTGTTTTTTATCATGTGGATAGTATGGCCCCCAAAAAGAGCCATATCTCCTTTGCTCCGGATGCGGGCAAAACCTGATTCATCAACTCCCCGCTCGTAAATATTCCGCGATAATTCTTTTTCTGAGTCTTTCAGTTTTTTTCTCGCTTTCAACCGTTCAGCAAGAAGAATGTGATCTTCGATAATCTCCTGTTTACGTGTCTGCACCGCAAAATAACTCTGGGCAAATGCAATCTCTTCCTTGCGGGGATCACCGTTCTGGGCGATAAGATAACAGGCATAGCGGGTGAGTAGGATATCTTCCAGTTCTCGCATTGAACCAGAACCGAGAGGAACCATTTTGTTGACGTCAACAAAATGGTCTGAAATTGCATTATTTGAGTTTTGGCAAGATTCACGGGCTTTTTCGATAACTTTCAAAAAATTTCTCCACTCGGTATAACCAAGGAGGTTTTGTAAATCCCGGGCGAACCAGAACTCGACACCATCCTGTACCTTGACATAATCCTCGAAATTTTTATGAAGGCGTCTGATAAGTGCTTGTTTCATTTCCTGGTTCCTGGTTTGAGATTATATTCTCTACAGAGATAAGCTGGAAGTATGGGCACTTATACTATGCCGGCGCGGGGTGAAAATAATCTTTAAGATTTTTTTGTTGTTCATGCGGGGAGGCCGTGTGAAATAACAAATAATCCGGAAATTTTCCGGCAAGAAGTGGTTACTCCTCAAAAACCCGAGACGCCCCCTCTTCCCCCACCCCGGTTAAATCAGGGGATCTACTCAGCGGTTTGGTCAGATAATGTGGGATATAATGAGAGAGGGTCTATGCGGTCTGTAAGGGTGAAAACATCGCCCGTCAGACAGTCCGGTACCGCAACGGGGATTGTGCGAGAACCTTTTCACCTTTCCGGTCTGTTTCAATAATTGATATGGTAACATCAGCATCGTAGGCAATGGTAACCGGAAGTTCAGTTGCCCTGATAACAAAATATCCCCGTTTGTTAAATTCCACCGGAATGGGAAACCGGTAATTGCCGGGATCGTCTTTTACAGTGATCTGCACGCAGTACTTCGGTTCTGCCCGCGGTATCAGCCCCTGGCCATCGACCCGCAGGGATTCACTGTAGGTTTCCTGGGATTTCCTTCTCTCGTATTGTGCCAGGATCCTGAGGCCATCGTATTCCATCCGGCTCATGCCGGATAGATAAGCTGGCGGGACGTTTGAATTGTACGCAATGAGCGGGATGGGGTGACCGGTTTTTTTTAATTGCTGGTATGATGCTTCACGCGCAAAGCTCCTCACCGGTTTTTGCGAAAAAGGGCCAATCAACCGGATGCGGTCCGGATAATCCGGTGTTCCGCGGTCACTTCCCCAACCTCGGCAAACATGGCCGCTATCGGGCAGAGACGGGTAAGGGTCTGGTCGATGATATTTTTCACCATCGCATCGTCCGCATTGGCCCGGAGCGTGATTGTCAGGTGGACATGATCGAAAAATGCCGGCATGGTCTTTACACGGGTCCCGTGGATCCCGATAGTAAGCTCCTCCGGGACAATGCCATTGTCCGACAGGGCAAGGATGATCTTCACGCCAACGCAGCCGCCCAGCGAGCCGATAAGGTACTGGATGGGATTGGGCACCTTGCCGTGCCCGCCCATACCAACCGGGGCTTCCATAGGAAAGGAGATCCCAGACGATGTGAGAGCGGTAAAAGCACTATCGCCATTGTACGTGACGGTCATGTCAACCGGTTTCCACTCCATCCTTGACTTGTCCCAGGGTATTTCCGCACTCATGCTTACCGGTTGTCCCTGCTGGATAAGAAATCATGCGGCGCGGGGCGGGGACCGGTCCCTCAGCATGGGAGGGGGTAATCATTTCCGGGAATCCATCACCCAATTCTCATTTATACCAATCATTCCGATTATTCCTGAGAGATAGTGCACCCATGACCCCGCACAATCCACCAACGACATTTACCTGGAATGCTGCCGATTATAACAAAAGTTCCCCGGCCCAGCAACTCTGGGCACAAGAGCTGATCGAAAAACTTGGACTCTCTCATAATTCCCGGGTGCTGGATATCGGGTGCGGTGATGGGAAGGTGACTGCAGAGATCGCAAGCCGGATTCCAAAAGGCAGAGTCCTTGGGGTGGACAATTCACCGGAGATGATCCGGTTTGCCAACGAGCATTTCCCGCCTGATAAATACCAGAACCTCTCGTTCATGCAGGCAGATGCCAAGGCCCTGCCATTCTCTGATGAGTTCGATGTGGTATTCTCAAATGCAGCTCTCCACTGGATTTTAGATCACCGCCCGGTGCTTGCTGGCATTGCACGCAGCCTGCGCCCGGAGGGAAGAATTTTGATCCAGATGGGCGGGAAAGGGAATGCAGACCAGGCATTTGTGGCACTTGATTCCCTGCTGAAGAGACCGGCATGGGGTCAGTACTTCAGCGGTTTCTCTTTCATCTTTGGTTTTTTCGATACAACAGAGTACCGCGGGTGGTTGATCGCATCAGGCTTTGAACCCTGCCGGGTCGAACTGATCCCAAAGGACATGATGTATGCAACCCGTAAGGATTTTGCAGCCTGGATCCGCACCACCTGGCTCCCCTGGCTGGCCCGGTTACCGGAGCATGCCAAACCGGGATTCATAGAAGCGCTCATCGATGAATATCTTCAAAAGTTCCCTGCAGATGACAGCGGGACAATTCATATTCGCATGGTCCGGCTGGAAGCAGAAGCAAAAAAAATGCCGTGAGACTAAAAAACCTGATACTGTCCGGTGGAATGGATTCTTCACAAAACCAACCTGTAAATTCCATCGACATATCACTGATGACTCCGGAACAGATCCTCCGGCTCGACTCTTCCCTTCTTTGTCCGGTCAAAATCCTTATCAAAACTTACGATGGAGAGCCCATACTTTTCCGCCACCGCATATTGATAAGCATCGTCAAAATCCAGATGAAATTGCCCTGCAGCATCGGTAATCTTTGAAAAATCTTCAGGTACTAGAGACAAAACGTGGATGCCACTCGCAATAATATCCTCATTGACAAACGTTAAGAATTCTAATAACTTGTGCTCCCTTAAGTAAATCACTCCAAGTGAATGTAAGGAAAAATCACTCACATACACATTTGATAGATCAGCGCGAGAAAAAAAATTCTTAACTTCCTGCACATGTGAGCGACGGAGAATATATTCAAGAAAAATGTTGGTATCGATAAGAAACATCAGGCTCTCCGCCATTCCAGAGCCTTGTGTTGGAGATCCACAGACGAGTACCTGTTGCCAAGATCTGCAAGTGTCCCTTCAGCAACGCAACGGAACTTTTTAGACGATTTCTTTTTCGAACGCTTAACGAGTTCATCGATATAGTGAATGGCGTCTGCACGTAAATCCGGGGGCAGTGTCTGGATTTTTTCTTCAACTGAACTGGATGATGATGACATTATACTCATTACACTATGGATTTTAGGGAAATACAATTCTTTCGTATGAGTCATTTTTTTTTAACCAGAAAAAACGGTAAAAAAATCCTGAACGGTCTTTTAAAAAAACGTGAAGTCTCTTTTACGGATTCCGGATAACTTTTAAAAAAATCGTAGAAAACCAGTTCTTAATAAAAAATTCTGATATGATACTTCACACAAAAAACACCCCGCCGCCCTCAACGGGATCTCCCCGCGGCAGTTTTGATTCCTGACAAAATGTAACCACCCTGTCCGGCCGCATCTCAAAGAGACCCTGATGCAGGAAAACCTCGCTACGAAAAACATTCTCCAAATCCCGCCCATCACCCATCTCTCTTGCAAGTTCCGAGCCCGGCTGGGGACTAAAGAACCCCTCCGGAAAAAAACGAAAAGGGGGCTCTTCACGCCCGGTCAAATGTCACGATCTTGCCCTCACTAAACAGGGGCGTTAACGTAAGCGCACGGACTTTACCATCCGATCCGGAAGCAAAAGAAACCCCGCTATCAAATGCCGGGCCCCACTGCGGGCATTTTGCAGTAAAGTTGTTTGCATCCCATGGCGACAGGTTGTATATTACCGGTCTCTTTCCAAACGTCACACTCAGGTTCCCGTTCACTTCGGTGACTGTAGCTTTTCCGTAAACATTATTCACATATGACCCGGTGTACCCGGAAAGCGCGAGTGGTGGGGTTGGGTTTGCCGGCCGGACCGGCTTTTGCACAAGGAATGATTCCTTTAACTTCTCGTATGCACTCAGGGATGGTTCACTCAAATCCGGGTTCTCCCTGCCAAAATACCGGTTATAGAATGTGAGGCCAAGGACATCAGGCAAGCTTGCATCGGGATCGTTAGCAAGGATCACAATTCCAATATCCTTGCCTGGGACGAACAGGACCATTGCATGGTTGCCGGCCGTTGCACCATTGTGCCAGACAAATGATGGCGATCCCGCCTCTTCCTGGTACATCCATCCCTGGCAGTAATACCTCTTTGAATCAGTCATCACGTTTGCAACCGGAGTCTTTGGGGTGTGCAGGTAGGCCATGTTCTCGGGGCTGATGAGCTGCTTGCCTTCAAATGACCCGTTTCCCATGTTGAAGATCGTCCAGGTTGCCATATCCTTCACGTTTGCATTGATACCGCCTGCCGGTCCCATGACATAGGCAAAGTCATTGAACTCCCAGTCGGGATCCGTAGGAATTGGTCCTACCGTCTTGTCGCTCCGGACGCCGGTCGTGTGGAGGGAAGTGTGGTCGGGTGCTGCCCGGAATGCGGCATAGCTCGAAGATGCGCTCGTCATATGCAGCGGCGTAAAGATCCGGGTCTGCAGGTCATCCTCCCAGCTCTTCTGGCTCGTCTTTTCAATTGCTGCCGCTGTGACCAGGAACGCAAGGTTCTGGTACCTGAACCCGGATCGGAAGCTGGAGACCGGTTCAGCATACCGGAGAGCATGGATCATGTCGTTCCTGTTGAACCCGGCGAACGGAAGTTCTGTTCCCCAGTAACCTTCAAGACCGCTATTCTGTGCAAGCGAATCGGTGATCGTGTACTCTTTGGTCACCCATGGATCCTTCATCTGGAAATCCGGAACATACTTGATAACCGGATCGTTCCAGTTCATCCGGCCGCTGTCCACTTCCATGGCCGTGAGTGCAGCCGTGAACGCTTTTGAGGTGGAACCGATCTGGAAGACCGTGTCTGAAGTCACGGGATCTGAACCGCCCGCGGTCTTTGTGCCATACCCTTTGGCAAAGACGATCTTGCCGTCTTTTACAATCGCAACCGCCATGCCCGGGACCTTCCAGGCCTCTCTCGCTTTCCCGGCGTATGTATCAAAATCAGCAATGAACTCGCGGAGCTGCGTCTCATTTCGGGAATCCACAGCAGTAACAATGTGAGACTGGCCCGTGGAAGGTGTGGCGACAGGTTTAATGAGACCAGTCCCGTTTGCCGCAGTGCAACCGGCAGAAAGGATCAGGAGTGCCACAAGAATCAGGACAGGGATAATACCAGAAGAATTGTTCATACAGGAAAATAGCCGGGATAATTCTTTAACCTGACTAATCAAGGGCCACGCAAGATTCCAAAAGGGAGTGGACCTGGAATGGGCAATTCACAGGAAATAAATACCGGAATCTCTCGTTCATGCAGCCAGATGCTAAGACCCTGCCGTTACCTGAAGAGTTTGATGTGGTATTCATATTCGTATGGTCCGGCTGGAAGCAGAAGCCAAAAAAATACCGTGAGGATTAAAAAAAATCATCCCACAACGGGAAATGCATTAAAAAAGGTTTTTTTTTGGTTCAGGTATTCCCAAACGTCAGCTTTCCTCCTTTCTCATCCACCACGATCTCATTATCTTTGTTGATCGTCCCCTCAAGGATCATCTTTGACAGTTCATTGATCAGCATCTTCTGGATCACTCGTTTGATCGGCCGTGCACCGAATTGCGGGTCAAAGCCCTGCGTGGCAATGAACTGGATGGCTCTCTTCGTTGCCCTGAGCCGGATATCGCTCTTCCCTAGCATCTTCTGGACGTTTTCCAGCTGGAGCCCGACAACCGTTTGGATCTCATCCTTTGAGAGCGGTCTGAACATGATGATCTCATCGATCCGGTTGAGGAACTCGGGGCGGATGGTCTTTTTTAGCAGATCGTAGACCTGCTCCCGTGTGCGATCAAATACCTCGTCCCGGTTCTTGTCGGTGACATGCTCCAGGTTTTCCTGGATGAGATGCGACCCGATGTTCGAGGTCATGATGATAATCGTATTCTTGAAATCCACCGTGCGGCCCTTGTTATCAGTAAGGCGTCCATCGTCAAGCACCTGCAACAGGATGTTGAACACATCCGGGTGGGCTTTTTCAATCTCATCCAGCAGCACCACGGAATAGGGCTTTCTCCGGACTGCTTCTGTCAGCTGCCCGCTCTCTTCGTATCCCACATAGCCCGGGGGCGCTCCGACTAACCTTGAGACCGTATGCCGTTCCTGGTATTCCGACATATCGATCCGCACCATACTGTTCTCATTGTTGAAGAGAAACTCCGCAAGCGCCTTTGCAAGTTCAGTCTTTCCGACACCAGTAGTTCCAAGGAAGATAAACGAACCAATCGGACGTTTTGTGTCCTGCAACCCGGCCCGGCTCCGGCGGATTGCATCGGCAACTGCCCCGATAGCCTCATCCTGGCCCACCACGCGCTTGTGGAGTTCGGTCTCGAGTGTCAGGAGTTTCTGTTTCTCACTCTGCAGCATCCTGCTCACGGGAATGCCGGTCCAGCGTGAAACCACAGCGGCAATCTCCTCGGCACCCACTTCCTCGTTCACCATCGCAGAATCCTTCTGGAGCACGGTCAGTTTTTCTTTGAGTCCCTCGATGAGCTTCTCGGTATCCGGAATACGGCCATAACGGATCTCTGCCACTTTTCCAAGATCGCCTTTACGGAGGAAACCTTCGGCTTCGAATTTTAAGTTCTCGATCTCATTTTTCCGCAACTGTATCTGTTCAACTAACTCTTTTTCCGACTGCCACTTTGCCTTTAACTGGTTTTTTTCTTCAGTTAAGTTCCCGATCTCTTCATTTAAGCCCTTGAGCTTTCCCTGGTCTTTCTCCCGTTTGATGGCTTCCCGTTCGATCTCCAGCTGCTGGATCCTGCGTTCAATCGTATCAAGTTCTTCTGGTTTTGAGTTGATCTCGAGCCGGAGTTTTGATGCGGCCTCATCGATCAGGTCGATTGCTTTATCGGGCAGGAAACGGTCGGAGATATAGCGCTGCGAGAGTTCAACTGCAGCAATAATCGCCTCGTCCTTGATCCGAACATGGTGATGGGTCTCGTATTTCTCCTTGATTCCGCGGAGGATGGAGATGGCATCCAGAGTATCCGGTTCATTGACCTGCACCGGCTGGAACCGCCGCTCAAGCGCTTTGTCCTTCTCAAAATATTTCTGGTATTCTTTTAAGGTCGTTGCGCCAATGACATGCAGTTCTCCTCTGGAAAGCGCGGGTTTGAGGATATTTGCCGCATCCATGGCACCCTCACTGGCGCCGGCCCCGACCAGCGTGTGGATCTCGTCAATGAACAGGATGATCTCCCCTTCAGCAGAGATCACTTCCTTGACCACGCTTTTTAACCGTTCTTCAAACTCGCCCTTGAACTTGGCCCCGGCAATGAGGGCTCCCATGTCGAGCGAATAGAGCTTTTTGGTTTTTAAGTTCTCTGGCACATCTTCGTCAATGATCCGGTGGGCGAGACCTTCGGCAATAGCAGTCTTTCCCACTCCGGGTTCGCCGATAAGGATCGGGTTGTTCTTTGTTCTCCGGGAGAGGATCTGCAGCACCCGTCGGATCTCTTCGTCGCGACCGATGACCGGATCGAGTTTGCCGGTCCGGGCAAGATCATTGAGATTTTTGGCATATGTTTCTAAGGAATTATAGGTCTCTTCTGCGTTCTGGTTGTTCACTGTTGAGCCTTTCCGCATTTGGCTGATGGCGGTTTTTAAGTCTTTCTCGGAAACCCCGTTCTCCTTCAGCAGCCGTGATGTGCTGTCGTTAACCGAAAAAATTCCCAGGAGAAGAATCTCCAATGAGACAAATCCATCCTTGAATTCCTGGGAAAGTGCGATGGCTTTCTCGAGGGCTTTTATAGCATTATTTGAAAAGTGCTGCTCCCCACCGCTGACTTCCGGATAAGAATCGATGATCCGGTCGAGTGCATGAGTAAAACTATCAAGGTTCACATTCAGTTTCTTCAGGAGGTTAGGAATGACACGTTCGTCAACCAGAAGAATTCCCTTCAAGATATGTGAAGTCTCGATAGCCTGGTTCTGTTGTGCTGTTGCAATCTCTGTTGCTTTCTGAACAGCTTCTTGTGATTTAATGGTGAAATTGTTGAAATTCATAATCGTAGTTGTTCCTTTATGGTGTTCGAATTTTTTTTAGTCCACTAATCGTAATAGCGCTTCTTCCTTTCAAATAGTTTACCAATATGACAATTGATTCAGACAGGTTTTATGAGAAGAAAGAGGTCTGCGTAATAAAGACCAGTAATAACAAATAGCGAAACGGAATAATCATATCACAGAAATAAATGAAAAAGAGATTGAACAATGAAAAAAACTGCTATTGCTTTCCTGCTCATTATTGTCGTTGTATTTCTTGCCGGATGTACCACAACACCAACTGCCGGTCAGGATACAGCCCGGGACACGATCCGGGCGCACTATGAATATCATGACAGCTGGTCAATCGGTCTCGGATGCTATGGGAAGGTTTCCGGGTATGTTTACAATACGGGAAACTCCTCAGTTGATAACGTAGTGCTGAACTTCAACCTTGTCGATACCCGGACCGGAACAATACGCGATTCGCGATCCGTATTCTTCGGCACAATGGAAGCCGGGCAGTCAGGAACGTTCGAATCGGTGCTCGATGGCGAATGCACGCAGCAGTACCACGTCAAAGCGAACATTATAAAATTATCTCCAATTTAAGAAAACCTCTTTTTTACTCCTTGGTTTAGGTTCACGGTAAAAACAAAAATTCTGATTTTTTTTTGAATGTGAAAATTTATTCGAATAAAAGCCGTTGTTTCAATAGAAGTATAAGGTCATGGAGATCCCTGCACCGGCTGAGTTCTTCAGTGCTGATAAGAACTGCCAGTTCAGTTCCGGTCTGGGTAAACACAACAGGAAACGTAGTTTTGGGGTGCACAGAGCTGAATTCTGACAGGAATTCACTCTTGTCCAGTGTGCGTGAAGGAATGTCCAGATCTTTTAAAAAACGCTTCCATTCCTTCTTCATCCCCACCGGACTGTGGGTCAACGTACTGAGGGTCTGGGTACCCGCTCCGGAAACAGCTGCCGTACCTGCGGAAAAATCCTTAAATGGCTGCAACACCCCGCTGTTGATATTGTCTACAATAAGGAGGGTTTTTGTGCCAGGCATATACGATCCCATTCCGCGTTTTCACTTCTTATATTTTGGGATACCTGCAGTCAGACACATCTCATCGTGTGCGTTTACATATCAACGATATTTTTCACACGTTGAGTTGTACCACACCGCTCGTAAATACCTAAAAAAATCTCACTTCCCGCAGGATGGATGAGTCATAACGATTTTTAAAACCGGCACCATGTTTTTATGAGCAGAAGTGAGATAGAGCGTTGTGCCAGCTGCCGGACTGGTTTTCCTGCCGCAGACTTGCATTACCATATCTTCCCATGTTCGAGATTGCCATCATCACGATCATACTCGCTCTGGCGTTCACGTTTACCAACGGGTTCCAGGATGCCAGCAGCATTGCTGCAACGTTCATCGCATCTCGTTCCGCAACCCCAAAAACCGGCATCATCTTTATTGCAGCAGTCTCATTTCTGGGGGCCATCCTCGGGGGAAGTGCTGTAGCTTTTACCATCACCGGTCTGCTCACCCTGCCATCATCAGATCAATTGATGCTGGTGCTCCTGGTTGCACTCCTGACAGCAACGTTCTGGAATATCATCTCCTGGAAATTTGGCCTTCCGGCGTCCTCAACGCATTCCCTTATCGGGGGTCTTGTCGGGGGCGGTATTGCAGCAGCCGGCCTCGGCAGCATCTTCTGGGGACTGCACGAACTCATCACGCCTCCCTATGCATGTACGGGTCTTGTAAAGATCCTCTTATTTTTCGGAATATCTATCCTGATAGGGTTTTTCGGAAGTTACATCCTGCACAAAACAACGGCCCTGCTGTTGCGCAACGCAGAACGAACGGCAAACAAAACGATCATACAACTGAACTGGTGCGCTGCGGCAGTCATGGCATTCTCAAACGGGGCAAACGATTCACAGAAACAACTGGGCATCATCGCACTTGCCCTCTTCGCTGTCGGCTTCTCCACGGTTGCTGATGTTCCATTATGGGCCCGCATTGCCTGTGCACTCCTGCTTGGGTTTGGCACTATCAGCGGCGGATGGCGCATCATGAACACGCTGGGGCGCAGGATCTTTAAAATTGAGCCTGTCCATTCCTTTGATTCGCAGTTGTTCTCCTCAGCTTCCATTCTGCTTTCCACTCTTGTTGGGGCACCCGTCTCATCAACGCAGATCATTACCATGTCCGTTGTTGGTGTCGGGGCGGCTGAAAATCCCAAAAAAGTGAAGTGGTCGGTTGGAACCCATATTCTTATTGCCATGATAATTACCATTCCGGTCACCCTGCTGATATCAGCGGTATTATACCGGATAATTTCTCTCATTATCGGAGTGTGATCTCCTGTGATTAACAATGAAAAGCATCAACCAAAAAAAACGCAGCCGGAACGCAGAGAAAGTCTTCTTTCTGCAATTTTCCCACGGGATTATGATTTTGAATCCATGCTCGCCATCCAGTCCGATCGAACCGTTGAAGGTGTACAGGCATTCGTTGTGTGGCTGGATACACTTCCTCTCAACAATCCTCATGAACTCGAACGGATCGAAAATGAAGTAGATCATATGCGTCACGAGATGGAGGACAAACTTATCCGCTCATTTTCCACACCTTTTGATCGCCAGGACATTTACAGCATCTCCCGCGACATGGATTACATACTCAACTATGCAAAAGAGACGGCAAAAGAGATGTACGCATTTGGCGTAAAACCGGATACACCGATACGTCAGATGGCAAAAAATCTTCTTGAGGGTACAATGTGCATCTCGCGGGGGATAAAAAAATTAAATTCAGATAAAGACGCGGTTGAAGAAGAGATCCGCCACTCACGGGATACGTACAACCAGATGGAAGATCTGTATATCACCAGTATGGCTGATCTATTCAGGACAGATGATGCGATGAATGCCCTGCGGACACGGGAGATCTATCATCACCTGCGGGATGCGGGACGGGCAATGCGGGATACGTTAGATACCCTGCACAATGCGGTGATTGATCTGGCATAAAAAAAAGGATATAGGGAGTAGAGATACTTTTTATTTCTTGACTTTTCGTATAATGGTGAGATCCCCAAGGGTTGGTGTAAGACTGCCCGGCACCTTCTTTTCCACTTCTGCTTCTGCCGGTGCATCGATAAGCCGGATCTCCAAAACCTTCTCTATTTTTTTCCGCACACTGTCTTCAGGCATAAGCTCGGCATTCTCGATCTTTTTTATTAAGTGTTCTTTCTCTTTCATCTGCATGGCGAGATCTTTCTGGGATAGGCCTTTTTCCATTCGTGCATTCCGGATACGGACTGCATAGTCGTCTACAACCTCTCCTCCCATAAAATCAAACATATCCCGCTTGTGCCATGTCTGGGCTGGTTTACCAGCAGCTGTTGAAGCGGGTTTTGCAGCAGATCCCCGGGCAGGAATCTTAAGATCCGTCCGCCGCACCTGCTGCACCTCGGTGCCGTACTTCTCGCACTTGGAGCATACCTGAAGTTCAGCTCCTTCGACACGGACTAATTTTGGGGTGCCGCGTACCGTTTCTCCGCACATTTCGCACTGCATAATCTCACAAACACTTTATACCATTTTCCCTATATACCTAATTGAGATACGAGATGAGTGACATCATCCATCATTCCACGGAACCACAGACGCCAGAAGAGCTCTACCGATTATACCGTGCGCTCACTGAACAACTCCGTGAACAGCTGGGCCAGATCGAAAACGACAAGCACGATCTTGAAGTCCAGATGATGGAGCGTGTAGGAAATTTAGAATCCCGGAACCTCGAACTCCGCGAGCAGCTGCGGCAGAGCGAGGCGGACAAACGGTATATAGAGACCCAGAAAATCCGGTACGAACGCGATGTGCGAAAGCTAAAAAGCGAGAGCGAACAGCTCAGAAGTCCCCCGCTGATCATCGGGACCATCACCGATATCGTCGATTCCACGCGGGTGATTGTGCGGAGCAGTGCCGGTCCCCGCTTTATGGTGCGGAGTTCAACGTCGGTAAATGCCGATGACCTCAAGCCCGGTGTGAGGTGTACACTCAACCAGCAGTCGTTAGCAATTGTCGAACTTCTGCCAAACAGTTTCGATGCGCTGATATATGGCATGGAACTGGTGGATTCACCTACAGAAACGTACGCAGATATTGGCGGGTTGCAAGACCAGATCAACGAAATCCGGGAAGCCGTGGAGCTGCCGCTCAAGCGCCCCGATCTTTTCAAGCGTATTGGTATTGAACCTCCAAAAGGTGTGTTGCTTCACGGACCTCCCGGCACAGGAAAAACCCTGCTTGCAAAAGCGGTTGCCCACGAGACCAATGCCCATTTTATGCGGGTGGTAGGTTCAGAGCTGGTCCAGAAATACATAGGTGAAGGGGCCCGGCTTGTCCGCGAGCTCTTTGATCTGGCCAAGAAAAAAGCCCCTACCATCATCTTCATCGATGAGATCGATGCGGTAGGTGCGTCGCGCACTGAGGCAAATACCTCCGGTGATCGCGAAGTGCAGCGGACGCTTATGCAGTTGCTGGCCGGCATGGACGGGTTTGAGAAGCGTGGCGATGTGAAGATAATCGGGGCCACAAACCGGATCGATATTTTAGATAAGGCACTGCTCCGTCCCGGCAGGTTTGACCGGATCATCGAGATCCCGCTTCCCGATGTTGATGGCCGCCTCTCGATCTTAAACGTGCACAGCCGTTCCCTTGCAATAGATGACAATGTGGATCTCATGGAAATTGCCCAGCTCACTGAAGGCAGGAACGGAGCTGATCTCTATGCGATTTGCATGGAGGCCGGTATGTATGCGATACGAAAGGAAAGCCCGTCCATTACGCAGGAAAATTTCCGTGCAGCGGTTGCAAAGGTTATCTTTGATTTCAACCGTGGCTCGCTGGATGTTGAAGGCGAGATGTTTGCATAAGGGAATTTTTTTTGTTCCCGTACAATCCGTGGGTAATGATCAAATCTCCCTCTCATCAGTGAGTGGACGCTAAAAAAACCCGCGTCTGTATGTACCATAAGTTAGCACATAGAATGCAGGACTTATCAATGATTTATTCTTCTCCGCCAGTCCCACCTGCTTCTTCAAGAGGAATTGCTTCTCCGATATCTTCCACTTCGTCTTCCGTGCACCAGATCTCTATCGCTTTATCGACTCCGGCATATTCCTGGTGATATTCTTCAACCGTGGAACCCGGTGACATGATCACGGTGGTGATCCGTCTGCCACCAGAAAATCCATAGAGCCTGCGGTGCGGCCACGTTGGACCAAGCACAGTCACCCGCTCGTAATAGATATCCTGTGCCATCTGCTGGGTGCAGTATATTCCTTTTGCCACTTCAAAGAGCGACTCCTTTGCATAGCGCCGGATATACCAGCGCAGTTCTGCCACAAGGGACATTGCGCTACCAAGAGAAGTTGTGGTTATCAAAACTCCGCAGGGCTTTTTTTTCGGGTGGTAAAAACGCAGCACCATCCGGCTGGTCTCAGAAGTGAAGAGGGTGTGGTGGAGATCGATTTTTTCTTTCTGGAGCACAAGGATGTTCATGCGATCTCCTGATACCTGATTTGTTAAGGGGTGATTTTTTATAAAAAACACCTTTTTAATGGGGAAATGACTCTGCCATTTTCATGTACATGTAAGGCTGCGGATCTCGGCATCCTGTGATTTTTTTTATGTATACATGCGGGTATCAGTAATCTTATCCAGTTTTACTTTTCTAACCGCAGTAGTGAAATCAGCCATTTCAATTGACACTGCCTCGCGCCGCACAGCCATCATCCCGGCTTCGCGGCAGATTGCCTGGAGTTCTGCTCCTGTTGCCTTCTCTGTCATTGCTGACACGATTTCTAAGCTCACTCCATCCATATGCATATTCCGCGAATGGATCTTTAAGATCTCAAGCCGGGAGTCCAGATCGGGCAGGGGAATTTCGATAAGTCGATCGAATCTACCGGGACGGAGCAGGGCGGGGTCCAGCATATCCACACGGTTTGTTGCAGCCATGATCCGCACATCGCCCCGGTTGTCAAACCCGTCCATTTCTGCAAGGAGCTGCATCATTGTCCGCTGGACTTCAGCACTCCCGGAAGTCCCGTCGTTGGTGCGCATGCTGCCAACAGAATCAATCTCATCGATAAAGACTATCGCTGGTGCACGTTCACGGGCAAGCTGGAACAGTTCGCGGACAAGACCAGCACCTTCGCCTATGAATTTATGGACAAGTTCACTTCCGGACATGCGGATGAAGGTGGCTTTTGCTTCATGGGCTACTGCTTTTGCAATAAGGGTTTTACCGGTTCCCGGTGGCCCATAGAGCAGGATGCCCTTTGGTGGCTCGACACCAACGCGCTTGAATATCTCTGGTCGTGTCAGCGGGTATTCAACCGCTTCACGGACTTCTTTTATCTCCTCAACAAGACCACCGATCTGCGCATAGCTGATATCCGGGGATTCCTCAAGTTCCATAACCCTGACACGGGAATCGTAGATATTGCCGATTACTTTTACAATTGAAAGTGCGTTGTTGACTGCAACTTTTGCCCCTTGTTTGATATAAGGGCGGAGTTCATCAGGAGCAAGGGACAAGTATTCCTGGTTATTGCCCTGCTGGCGGAGGTAAATCTCGCCGTTTTTAAGAATATCTACAACCACTGCAACAAAGAGGGGCATGCGCTTTAACTGGTTATTTTCGCGCTTGAGCTGGCCGTTCTCCTTCTGGAGCTCGTCCACTTTTACCTTTAGATCGAGTAAAATAGCCTCTAACTCGTTGAGCTGAATCTGGTATTTGAGCTCATTTTGCGGTGCAGAGAATTTAACGGCAGTCTCTTCCATATCTATCATATACTGAAATCTTCAAACATTTATTAGGTGTGATTTTGCTAATCAGAGGAAGAGGTATTTCAATGGGAAAGGCAAGTGGCCCGCTGCTCGTGAGCCCACAGCCGATCTCGTTTCTGTCCGGAGTGGATCCGGACTCAGGGATAATTGTAGAAAAAGGCCATCCGCTTAATGGGCAGTGCATCAGTGGTAAAGTTCTGGTTTTTCCCTATGGCAAAGGTTCAACGGTCGGATCTTATGTTCTGTATGCACTGAGCAGGAACGGACATGCGCCTTTGGCTATTGTGAATGCTGAAGCTGAAGCGATCATCGCAACCGGTGCTATCATCAGTAAAATTCCCATGATCGACCGGATTGATGTGCCAATAACGATGCTCAAAAATGGTACCCGCGTGACGGTGGATGGGGATCTTGGGGAGTTGGAATATGAAGGTGAGCTTGCCTCTCCCTGATTAGAGATCCTGAGCACAAGCATCATATAACTCCAACTCGTACTTTCTGGTATGCAGTATCGAATCACAGTTTCTCTTATTATTCTCATCTGTGCCGCACTCGCAATTGCCGGCTGTACAGGAACGCAGAATACTTCCGCTGCACCCGCTGCGGCATCAGGAACCGGATCTCCAGTTTATTCTACCGGAAACATGGTTGTCTCCCCAACCGATTCAGTGCCGGATTATAATCAGGTCATGGCAGATGTAGGTGAGAAGGATTATCTGGGTAATATCCCGGTAATTTTCCAGGGCGGTATGGGTCAGATCCATGTAAAAAAGATCGATGTGACATTGTATCGTTCTGACGGGCAGGTAAAGACGGCAACCATAGGTATAAAGAAAGGTGATCATGTTGAACTTGAAGGCACCAAACAGACGGACAGAGTGGTTGTCAGGGTGTCCATGGACAACGGGCAGAGTTACACGATAAATGATGTGATGAGCCCGTACCGCACCCGCCAGTAAACGATTTTCCTTTCTTTTTTCAAACACAAAAGGATTATTTTTTTATCATGCGGGTAAACTGGCGACAGATCCAAGCGGCACGGAACTCATATGCAGCACTCACTGCCGCATGCGAACTGGATGGTTTTTCTCTCAGGTTAGTAGATCTTCCAAAAGCAGATGTGACATGCTACAGTCTCAACTCAATCAATGAGCAGTTCTACTGCGATGAGATTGCAGGAGCAGACTGTATCACCATTGTTGGCGGACCACACGCAACTGCATGTCCAGCTGAAGTTGCTGCATATGCAGACTATGTTATTGTGGGGGAAGGGGAGTACACGTTGCCCCGTCTTTTAGAAGAGATCGAGCATGGCGGCCCGGGAAATATTTCCGGTGTGGCGACACGCGATCACCACAAACCGGCAGCTTCGTGCGTCAGGCTCGATGCGTACCCGGCGTTTTCTGATAAGCAGGGGTTTGTGGAGATCTCAAGGGGATGTCCGTTTGCCTGCGGGTACTGCCAGACACCACAGATCTTTGGTCACTGCATGCGACACCGCTCGATCGATACGATCGCAGAATTTTCGAACCGTTATGAGCATGCCCGGTTTGTCTCGCCCAATGCGTTTGCTTATGGCTCTGATGGTATCCATCCCCGCTGGGAAAAGATCGAGGCGCTCTTCAAACGGCTTTCTCACCAGATTTTTTTTGGCACGTTTCCTTCCGAAGTGCGCCCGGAATTTATCTGCAAAGAGTCCCTATCTCTCGTTAACCGTTATTGTACAAACACAAAACTCCATTTCGGTGCCCAGTCAGGAAGTGACGCTGTGCTGGAACGATTGCATCGCGGACACACCGTAGATGATGTGATCCATGCAGTAGATCTCTGCACGGAATCCGGCATCACTCCGGTTGTAGATTTTATTGTAGGTTTCCCGTTTGAGAGTGACGACGAACAGCTGGCGACAGTGAACCTGATTAAACAGGTGGCACGGTCCGGGAAAGTTCATGTCCACCGGTTCATCCCGTTGCCCGGAACTCCGCTCGCCGTAACAACCGCGCGTTCCCTGCTTCCGGAGACCGAAAAAGTCTGCGGGTCCCTTGCTCTGACAGGAAGACTGACCGGGTCATGGACGGACCCCGGGATACGGTTTTTCCGGTAACGATTAGCCAGGATATTTTTTTTTACTATCGATGAAATGGTCACAGGTGTGATGGGGAGAAACTCTCTCATGGGGAATTTTTTTTAAACCCGCAGTAGGGAGGTGCTCTCCAACCAGAATAAATAAATCATTCCACGAGAATTCCTGTCTTCAGACACCAACCCCGCCATTTTTTTAGTATCCCCCTTTTTGTCAGCGATCAGAAGGCCCGGGTGGCAATCATTAAGGGAAAAAAAGCCTTTCCCGATCCGGATCAAAGTCCATTTAGAAGAATCTTCCGCGAACCTTATCACGAACCCTTCCCATACACTTAGTGATTGTAATGACGCAGGATATCGGTACAGAAGGACCAGTAACAAAGGTAAATATCGGCAGGCTGACGAATTCAATCTTCGTCTTTACACTGCTTCTCCTCTTTACCAAGATCCGGATCCCGGCATATGGCGATTATATCGCAGAGGTTTCACCGCATGTTTTCGGGCTTATGCAGCTACCGGATATCCTGAGTTTTCTCACCGCATACATGATCATCGGGATGATATGGATCCTCGCGTTTCATGTTTTTCATATGGTTGCCCGCATTGACCGGACCTATCTTTATCTCCATCTTGCTATCCTGATGCTGTTGACTATGATACCGATAGGGTGCCATTACACGGGGGTTTTTCCGAATAAATCACTCTTTCCAGTAATATTCCATTGCATCATGCTCCTGCTGGGTCTTTTACTGTTTTTCGAATGGTTCCATATCTCCCGCACACCGGCGGTGATGAGGCCCGGTGTTTGTGGCTGGCAGATAGACTGCATAACGCTAAAGATGATCTTTCTTCCGGTAACTGCATTTGCCGGCATCATCCTTGCAGTAATTGATCTTCCCTACACACAATACATTTACTATATCACCATGGTGGCATTTGCACTGACATCGCTATTCTCCTGGAGAAATCTCAAGGCAAGCGGGGGTAGCTGCAGGATTGACGGTGGTAATGTAAAAGAAACCGTGTCAGGTAATCACCGTCCGGACAGTATCTGCAACGGTATAGTCCCGCACGACATGTTCGAGATCATGATAAACGGGGTCTTTGCCTTTGTTATGACGCTGATCATCCGGAACAATATCCCGCTGCCCAAGTTATCCGGTAGTGATGACCTGACTCTCCTGTTGGAATACTTAGGAGACGGGGTATTGGCAGATCTGGTAACTTTTGTCTTCCTGTTCATCATCTTTGCAATTTTTTACATACTGTTCTTTGAAATGTTGCGATACATCCGTACACTTGACCGGTATTTCGTCTATACCTCCTTTGTTTTTATTTTGGCTCTCATTTTCATACCACTAACATCGCTCCTGTATGAAATCACCGATGTGCAGATTCCGTACGGGGTCCTGTTTCATACCAATATCCTTATCTCCGGCCTGATCATGTTTTTTCTCTGGAAACATGCTTCTGGAGGCGGGAGGCTTATCTATCCGGCAACAGGTGCGGCGCGGGTGAAAAGTATTTCCCTGCGCCTCCTTATCTTTCCCATAACCGCAGTTGTCGCCATGCTTATGGATAGCGAGTTCCTCTTTGGGATCTCATTTCACGAACCGCTCCTTTACCTGATCCCGTGTATCGTTTTTTACCTGCTCTCCCGAAAAGAATAAGACCGCCCGGCAGGGGAACTTGCAGGTATGATACCGGCCCTATTGTTCTTTCACTAAAAAAAGCCCGCTCGCCGGAACAACCGCGCGTTCACTCCTGAATGAAACAAAAAAAGTCTGTGGAAAACTCGTTTTGAGGGGAAAAAACACGGGTTTGTGGAGTGAACCTGCGGTAAGGTTTTTTAGACCCCCTTCAAATGATATACCATGAAAGATGTGCTATTGATAGCAGATCTCCATGGTCAATTCGGTAAAATTGATTCATTTCTGGAATTGAATCCAGAAGCGGTATTTATTGCAGGAGATATCACCAATATGGGTCCAGTTGACACGGTCGACGACGTGCTTTCACGTATCGATGTGCCGTGCTTTGCAGTTCCCGGAAACTGTGACCCGCGTGAGATCCTAGAGACACTTGAACACTCCGACACCGTCAGCCTTCATGGCGCCAGTATCAACCTTGGCAAGATGACGATCGCTGGTGTTGGCGGATCCAACCCCACACCGTTCGGAACCCCGTTCGAGCTGACCGACAAGCAGATAGATGACGTGTTGAACAGCGCGATGAAAAAGATGCAAAAGTCCATTCACAATGTACTGCTCTGCCATGCACCCCCGTATGAGATCCTCGACAAACCGGGAAATGAGCATATCGGGAGTCACAGCATAAGAAAGCACATGAAATCGTTTGATATCGTGTGCTGTGCCCACATTCACGAATCACGGGGCATAATGGAAGTTGACGGTGTAAAAATTGTAAATCCCGGTCCGGCAATGGACGGGCACTGTGCAATGATTCACTTCGGCAACGATGCCAAAGATATCAAAATTGAACTGCTGACCGTTTAGACAGGAGCAGTTCAAGGTACGAGGCGAGGATTGGCTCGCCAAATACACCAATCTCTTTTGCAATTCTTTGAATCAGGACAGCGGCATTGGAATTCTCATCTTCTGCCAGGATCTCGATCTCGACAAAAGTGCCAAGCTCATCAACTTCATCGAGTGAGATCGCAGCATCAGAGAAACGGTAGTTCTCGCGCCACTTGTTGACTTCAGTGGTTTTGGTAAAACCAAGACGGTTAAGCATCTTTTCAAACACTTCACCGGATTCCACTGCAGTATTCAGCTCTTCTCTTGCCTTGAGCCCGAACTTTTTGATCTTTGCTCCTTTGTAGGTGACTACCGCATGGTCGTTTGTGTACCGGACCCGGACTGCTTCATCAGTGACACCAAAGTCACGATGGGGAGCGTTATAGTAAATATCGTGCTCGTGTATCCTGCCTGAACATACCGCTCCTTTCTCCAGCAGTTGTTTGCGGACGGGTTCAAGCAAAGGGACTTTAACTTTCAATTCAACTTCGAGCATAGGTGTGCCACACTTTTATCTGTCATCGTTGCGATTTAATATAGTCAGGTGAAGCATGGCAATAAAAGAAGGAGATTTTATCAAACTGAGCTATACGGGCAGTGTGAATGGTAATGTTTTTGATTCTACTTTTGAAGAAGAAGCAAAAACTGCCAATATTCACAGCGAAAATGCGATCTATGGCCCGGTAACGATCTGTGTCGGCCAGAAACATGTAATTCTGGGTCTTGACGAAGCACTTGTGGGTATGGAAGCCGGTGCAGAGGGCGATATAACCGTTCTACCCGAAAAAGCATTCGGGGACCGCGATATGAAACGTGTTCAGTCCTATCCCAAGAACAAGTTCACCCAGAAACCGGTCCGCGGTATGCCGGTCAAGATGGAAGAGCTCGGTGAAGGCACGGTTGTCGATGTGATCGGCAACCGCGTGATTGTGGACTTCAATGCACCCCTCGCTGGTCAGACACTTGTCTACCACTATAAGATTGAAGAAGAAGTCACCGACCCGCTCGAAGAGCTTAAAGGTCTCATCCGCCTGTACGCAGGAAGGGAGATGGAAGCAACTCTTGAAGATGAAAAGGCAACCGTTACTCTTCCCGCAGGAATCAACTACGACCGCCGCTGGATGCTCTGGCGCGGCCGGATCATTCACGAGGGTTTTGAGCATATCAAGGGCATCTCCGAGATCGTTCTTGTCGAGAGCTACAAAAAACCTGAGAAGAAAGAAGAATAATTTTTTT
>JAUYTV010000043.1 GCA_030694985.1 Methanoregula sp. | reverse complement strand
GACATGAATCCCGTCGGGTGTGAACCGCGAGATCAGTTCGGTCTGGTCCTCGACAATATTCCGGTACCGCTCCTCGCTTCTCCGGAGCGCATCATCCGCTCTTTTGCCGGACGCTGCTGCCTTGATCTTGTGTGTCAGTTCGGCAAACTGTGCGCCCGGTTCGCCGCCTTTCTGGAGATAGAAGTCCGCCCCGCTGTTAATGGCCTGAATGACTACTTCTTCCCTGCCCCTGCCGGTGAACAGGATGAATGGGATCGGCCCGAAGCGTGCTCGCACTTCAACGAGGAACTGGATGCCATCCATGCCGGGCATCTGGTAATCGGAGACTACGGCATCGAAACTTTCCTGTTCGAGCAGACGGATCCCTTCGGCTGCGCTGAGGGCGGTTGTTACGGTGAAATCCCCTGATTCCTCTAAGAACAGCTTACCAATATCAAGCAGGTCGGGTTCGTCATCAACGTAGAGAATCCGGATTGCTGCTGCCATCATGTACCCTTCTCACTTGTTCGCCACATCCCTTTTGGCACCGTCATCTCAAACCGTACACCTTTACCCGGCTCACCGGTTTCGCGGATAGTGATCCCGGTGATATCTAAAATTTCCCGGACAAAGAAAAGACCCCGCACTGAGGCAAGGGCACCTTCACGGCGTAAAAAGACCCGTTCCTTCTTCTCATCAGGTATGCCAATACCATTGTCTTCAAAGACAATGGTGACTCCGTCCATTGTGATTGTATGCGTGACACGGATCAGGCTGACATGGCCCCCATGCGCTACTGAGTTTTCCAAGAGGCCCTGAAACGCCTTTTCGAGCAGGGGATCGCAAAAGATCTCAAGGTTTTCTGTCTCAAGACTGTGCCGGATTTTACCAATAGATATATGGGAGAGCCCAAAGAGGACTGCCAGTTTGACATTCTGAAATTTTGGTGGTTTTTCTCCCATGTTCTGGTAATCTTTGGTAAATTCCGTTATCTCTTTGATCGACCGGACCGCCCGTTCACCGCTCTCAATATTTTTTATAATCCCGTCCTGCCCGGTTGCCTGCTTTTTTACTATCTCAAGGTAGCTGCTCAGGATAAAAATCTGGGTGGTTAAATCCTGTCGTGTCAGCTGGGAGAGTACATTGAGTTTCTGGTTCACCCGCTGGAGAGTTTCTTCTGCGAGTTTGCGGTCAGTGATATTGATGAAAGATTCTATCAATACCTCTTTTTTCCCCAGCATCGTTTTGATAACACTCTTTAAGATGGGAATCTTTTCTCCCCGCGAATTGAGCAGTACGCGTTCAGAAGAATCAACCGTTTGCAAAAGATCTGTAACCGGACATTTGCCCAATTCGGCGGGACATATAAAGCGGTGACAGACCGAACCTGCAACCAATTCGGTATTACCCCCGATCATTTCAAGAGCTTTTGGGTTTGCTTCAATGATCGTATGGGTCTTTGCATCGATGATGACAATACCAAACTGCATTGAGTTGATGATGGTGCGGAAGCGTTCTTCGTTTTCACGAACCATCCGTTCGCCTTCTACAAGGGCATCGAACTGACCTTTGAGCTCTTCTTCAGCAGCAGCCAGCTGCTCATTGGCTGCAATCAGTTCCAAATTCTTTCTTTCAAGATCAGACTCCGTCAGTTTACGCCGGGCATTTTCCTGTTCCAGCTCAGCGTTTGATGTAAGCAGCAAAGTACGGGTATTTTTAAGACTGGCAGTCATGTTATTGAACGCGTTTGCCAGCACACCCAATTCGCCGTCCTGATCGGGAACATGTACATCCAGATCACCGGATGCTATCCGATCTGCTGTCCTGCTTATGGCGACAATGGGTTCTGACAGGTTCCGCGCAACGATAATAATGATGCCCCCGACAACCACGATAGAGAATAATCCGATCAGCAGCAGGACACTGCCAAGGTGTGCCACCCCGGCAAGCATCTCGTCAGTGGGGGCGACAACAACCATACTCCAGTTACCGGTCTTTATCGGGCTGTAAAACATGACAACGTTTTTTCCGGTAAACGGATCAGCCATCTCGGCATATCCTTCGTTTCCCTTTCGGATATCCGCAGACATTGCCGCCAGTGCAGGGTTATTCTTTTCCCGGCTGAGTTCACTTAGAGACATCCTGCCGATGTATTCCTTCTTTGGGCTTGATACAAAAATACCGGAATTGCTGACAAGGAACGCATAGCCGGTATCAAAGACTTTCACCCTGCTTACAGTCCGGTCAATACTATCCAGTGATACATCCATACCGACCGTACCGGTAAACGTGTTGTTCCGTACGATCGGGCTGATATAGGAAGTCATGAGCACATTTTCGTAAGGTTGCGGCTCCATGACGATCTCTTTTCCTGTTGTTTTTGGGATCGTGTACCAATCTGAAGTCTCGATGTCAACAACAGGAATGAGCGATTCGGTACCATTGAGCCGGTTCCAGTAGGATGCTAACCGCCCGGTTGCGTCATGACCGGGTGTATTGGCATACCGGCTGTCCTGTCCGTTAAACGTTCCCGGCTCAAATATTACCCCGATACCGATCGCGTTTTTGTTATTCTCAAGCAGGGAATGCTGGATATCGAGCACTTCGTTCCTTGTCATTGCAGTATTCCGGCCAAGAACCAGTGAGAAGGTACGGGAGATTGTCAGGTAATCGGATAGCTCGTTATTGAACTCATGGGCATAGGCGCTTGCAGAGTTGTGCATATCATCATATGCCGCTTCCTTCTGTACAGCACTGCTGAGCTGGAGCGAGAACAGCGTTGCTCCGATAAGGACTATAATAATTGCCGGGATGAGAAGAAGGATCATCCTTTTTCTGATAGACCAGTTCCTCTTTTTTGCTGCCATCAGGCACCATTCCCGGCCGTTCGCCATGCTCCTTTGGGCACTGTCATCTCGAAGCGTGCACCGTTGCCCGGCTCACCGGTCTCGCTGATAGTAATGCCGGTGATGGAGAGGATCTCCTTAGAAAGGAACAATCCCATGCCGGTGTTCTTTCCATAACCTTTCATAAAGATCTTCTCTTTTTCGTCTGCAACGACCCCGTCACCATCATCTTTGCACACCACGACATGATCGCCATTGCGTTCATCAACAGAGAACCGGATGGTTGTGACCTTCCCCCCGTGCCGCACCGCGTTATCCATCAGGTTGAAAAAGACCTTGACTATCAGAGGGTCAGCAAATATTTTTGTTCCTGCGGGAATCTCATTTATAACCCTTACATTACCAAGCGAAGCCTGATTCATCGCTGTCTCAATGAAGGTATCGCACCCTTGCCAGACAGGAGCATTGACCCCGATGTTCTCGTATTCTCTGGTGAACAGGATCATGGCAGAGATCCGTTCAGCAGCAGCATTGATTTTCACAAAATATTCGGCAAAGGAAGAGTCGGGCTGTTTCTTTTTAAGAAGGGCAAGGTATCCCTGTAGCACCGTAAGCTGGTTGTTGATGTCGTGCCGGGTGATGCTGGAGAGCAGGTTAAGCTTCTTGCTTGCAAAAATGAGTGCTTCTTCTGCCTGTTTGATCCCGCTGATATCCTGTACAATCCCAACAGATCGTAAAGGTTGCCCCTGTGCGTTGTACTCGGTATGACAGATTTCGTTTACCCATTTGATCCGCCCGTCTCCCATACGCAGGCGGTGCGAGATCTCATAGGGTTGCCGGTTTTTCAACGACCCGGCATACGCCGAATTGACCATATCACGATCATCGGGATGAATGCAATTTAAAAACGCTTCATAGGTGGCCATAAATTGCGCAGGATTTATTTCAAACATTTCGTAAATCCCGTCTGACCAGTGCAGCGTATTATTGACCAGATCCAGCTCCCATTTACCCAGTTTTGCTATTTTCTGGGCTTCCAACAGTTCCTCTTCGCGCTCCTTTAACGCGTCCTCCGCCACTTTTCTATCAGTGATATCAACACCCTGCGCAATGGTGGAAATTATCCCGCCATGAGGATTGAGGATATTTGCCGAATTCCAGAGCACCGTCCGGACACTGCCATCTTTGATGAGAATCGGGATCTCAACAGTCTCCCACCGCTCACCTTCAAGGGTCTTTTTGATCTGGAAAAGTGAAGTGTCCCTGCTTTCTTCAGGAAACAGGATATCTAATTTCTGCCCGATGACTTCCTGCTCCGATATGAGGGTAAGGTCTTCAAACGCATGGTTGAACCGGGTGATCACATATTCCGGGTCCCAGACAATGATGGGGGCATTTGCATAATCGAACAGGTTCTGGAGATATTCGGTTGTTTCAAGGAGTTTCTCTTCTGCTACTTTGCGTTCGGTGATGTCGGTAATCAGGTTGAGCGTCGCGGTTTTTCCTTTCCACTGGATTACCGCAGCTGACAGGGAAACCCACATTAACCTTCCTCCCGACCCGATTATTCTGAAATCATAGGAATCAGGAATGGACACCCCGCTTATCCGTTTTGTATAGTTCGCAACTACCCACTCACGGTCATCAGGCCAGATATAATCAATAAACGGCTGTCCTTCGAGATCCATGACGGGCACACCAAGGAGTTCGGACATACTGCGGTTGGCAAAGGCAAATACTCCATCCTGTGCGATTATTATCGCCTCATTTGCCTTTTCAACCAATGTACGATATTTCTCTTCGCTCTCGCGCAGCGCCTCCTCTGCCCGCTGGCGCTCCATCTCTCCGGCTGCCCGCACAGCCACCAGTTCGAGCACTGCTTGTGCCAATGCAGGATCCTTTAAGGGCTTGCGCCCAATCAACGCGATAAGGCCTATCGGTGTATGGTCAGAACCCCACAGGGTGGTGCCAACATAGCTCTCGGCTTTGAGATCCTGAAGTGCGGCATCATGAGGAAATAACCGGCAGACATCCTGCTGGAAACAACAGATCGTCTTTCCTACCACGTCGCCACAGGGCGTATCTTGTAACGCGTACCGTACATTGGTGTCAAATTTCCCGTCATTGTAGATGGCAACTGTCTGAGCGGTCAGGCCATCCCCTTCGAGCGTATCGATGCAGACATAACTCATGTCCAGACGTTCTGCAAGGTATCGTGCCAGAGCGTTGAAGAAATCTTCACCCGAACCCGGGTAACCGCACTGCACAAGGAAGGCCCGGGTGTCATCGAGCAGTTTTCGTTTCGTGATATCCTGCACTGTTCCATGAAGCCCGGTGATCTTTTTGTTTCCATCACGCTTCACGCCACCAAGTGCATTCACCCATCGTGTACTGCCATCCGATCGGATCATTTCCAGTTCAAGGTTGTACGGTTCCCCGGTTGTGAGCGCCCGGGTAACCGCATCATTGAGTTGCTCCCAGCTCGCAGGAGAATAGAACCGGGGATGCTCTGCATACGTGGGTGCCGGCAGAGAGCGATCCCTTCTAAAAATAGTGTACAGTTCCTCAGACCAGATCACGGTATCGGTTGCCATAATCCAGTCCCACGTTCCTATGTGTGCAAGGTGATGTGCTTCTTTGAGGTTCTCAAGAGCAGATTCCAGTTCAAGTTCCGCCTGTTTGCGCTCGGTAACGTCATCGTACACCGCGACAATTTCACCGCCCGGCAACCGGAACACGCGGTTCTCGTACCAGCGGGAATAGTTCTCATCAATGTAGACTTTCTGGGGGAAATATGCAGGAACCACGGTCTCCCATACCTGCTGAAACACCGGAATTAATCCATATTCATCGATTGCGGGGCGCAGGTCAAAAAGACTTTTTCCTACCACTTCTTCTTTCTTTTTCCCCTCAATCTCCAGTGCCGTCTTGTTGAAATCTTTGATTATGTAATCTTTGCCGGATGCCCCGTCATTTCTGACCTCATAGATG
This sequence comes from Methanoregula sp., assembly GCA_030694985.1. GTDB lineage: Archaea > Halobacteriota > Methanomicrobia > Methanomicrobiales > Methanospirillaceae > Methanoregula. The sequence goes on along the minus strand of JAUYTV010000043.1, from coordinate 2,957 downwards.
GCAACCCCGCTGGTGATCGTGTCAAAGATTCCCCGGAACCGATCCTCGCTCTCCTGCAGTACATTTTCGTTCTTGCTAAGGTCGTCCAGATTCTGCCGGAGTTCCTCTTCAGTAGCGGTCAATTGCTCATTGGCCGCATGGAGTTCTTCGGCATTTTTAAGCAGCGCTTCTTCCGCCCGCCTGCTCTCAGTGATGTCCTCTATGACTGCCACTGCACCGGTTACATTGCCCCTGTCATCATGGTAGGGTACTGCAGAAACAATAATCGTACCGAAACTTCCGTCGAAGCGCTGGATGTTGACAATATCTACCGGTGCTTTTTCTCCTTTCATCAGTACGCGGGAAGCCGCCCAGTCCCCGGGCCTGAGCGCAACGCCGGTATCCGGCCAGTATCCTTTATATTCGACAAACTCCTCCATACCAGAAGAGTGCGGGACTATTCCATCGGTGACCCCCCAGATCCGGTTCACCATCGCATTGGCCGTTAAAATCTGCCCGTTTTTAGAAAAGATGAAAACTCCTACGGGAAGGATCTCTAAAGTTGTGCGCAGGCGTTCTTCGTTCTCGGTTAATGCTGCCACCGTCCGGTTCCGCTCGGTCACGTCAAGGTACGTCCCCAGTACCCCAATGATATTCCCGGTTGCATCCCTGAGGGGGACTTTACTGGTCAGGAGGGAGATTTGTTCTCCCGAGGGGGTTGTCTGCGGCTCCTCGATTAAGAGTTTTGCACTCCCGCTCTCAATGACATAACGGTCATCTGCACGGTACAGCTCTGCCTGGTTACGCCATCCCATGGCAAAGTCGTCCTTTCCGATTACATCTTCGGGCTTATCAAAGCCGGCATCGCGGGCAAAGGCGGTGTTGCAGCCAAGATAGGTGAGGTTTTTATCTTTCCAGAAGACCCGTGACGGGACATTATCGATAACGGTCTCAAGGATCCGGCGCGATCCCTGGAGTGCCTCTTCTGCCTGCTTCTGCCCGGTGATATTCTCATGCATGAACACAAAACGTTCCGGCTTTCCATACCGGTCATTTAAGGGAAAAATGATTGCCCGCACTCGTGTTGGAACATCGGGCAGTTCCGGATAGATATCGTGCGCGTTGAAGGACATATCGGGCAGATTAACCGCTTCCCCGCTTTTTACCTGCGAGATGAGGTTCGCAAGTTCAGGACGACTCTTCACAAGATCCGTAATAATTGAGTAATCCGGTGGGGGAACAGAACCAAAAAGCCGCATGAATGCCGGGTTTACATTGAGGGTGAACCCCTCACGGTCCACGATCTGGATAGACATGGGGTTTTTCTCGATGATATCGCGTAACAGTGCCTCGCTCTCCTGCAGGCTCTGTTCTGCCACTTTGCGTGCGGTAATATCTTCGATAGTCCCATCCCACCAGAGGACAGACCCGTTTTCGTTCCTGACATTTGTTGCATTGATGGTGATCCAGATGGAGTGGTCGTCCCGGTGGCGGATTTCCGTTTCAAAATTCCTTATCTCTCCGTTCAGGGTAAGGAGTTCGCCAATTTTCTGCCTGTCTTCGGGTCTTACATACAACTGTTTCCCGATATCATGGATTGCCGCTTTCATCTCTTCTGGAGAATCATAACCGGCGATACGGGCAAATGCAGCATTCATGTCAAGGTACTGGCCAGCCGGAGTGGTCCGGAAGATACCGAGAATGGCATTGTCAAACAGGCTGCGGTACTTCTCCTCGCTCTGCTGCAGCGCCTCTTCTGCCCGTCTTCTTTCAGTAATATTCCTGCCTATGGACAGAAGCAATGTCCCTCCATCAGCTACCTTAATGGAGGTTGCGGAGTACTCAAACGGGACACGTTCGCCCTGCTTTGTAACAAGGGATAATTCTACCGTGATGTTTCCTGCCGGATTTCCTGCCATAACCTCCTTGGCTTTTTTATAATCCTCCTCGTCATAGAAATCGCGGGGTGCAATCATACCTGCTATCTCGTCATCGGTATAGCCACTCTCCTCAGAAAAGCGTCGGTTCCACCTGACAGGTTTTCCGGTTGCAGGGTCAAACAAAAAGACCGTGTCCTGCGGTGCATCGAACAGGGTGTTTGAAAAGTTCCTCTCCTGTATCAGCGCCTCTTCTACCTGCCTGCGCCCGGTGATGTCCCTTATGCTCTCAATTGCACCGATAATGTTCCCATCTGAATCGTACAGCGGGGAGGCTTTGACAAAGACCCAGGCACCCTTGTTGTTGTAGAGGGCGTTGCAGAACACCTCTGCCATGAGTGCATCGCCTTCGCGACGGATAGCAGGGTACCGGGCAGCGAGCTCTTCTGAATATTCTAATACAAGGTCCATCAGCAGCGGCCGTGCCTCACCATAGAACGGTACCGCGTATGCATAATCGCCCTTGCCGATCATCTCTGCAGCCGGAATTCCTGACATTTGTTCAATTGCCTTGTTCCAGACAATGATTCGCTTTTGCCGGTCAATGGCAAGAGTTGCGTCCGGGAGGAATTCGATAACCTCTTTTAACCGTGTCTGGTACTCGGTACGCTCGTTCTCGGCCTGCTTTTTCTCCGTGATATCGCGACCAACCGACTGGTACTCGATGAGGGTACCGGAATCATCAAAAATTGCCCGGTCACTCCACCGCTGCCAGCGGACCGAACCATCCGGCATGATGATGTAGTGCTCGATGATGTCAACCGGGTGTTCTGTTGTCAACGATGCGAAGAACTGCTGCACGCGTTCTTTATCTTCTTTTGGAATTTCTGGCCTGAACCGGTGCCCGAGGATATCTTCGCGCTTCATCCCAAAGTACCGGCAATAGGCTTCATTGACAAAGACATGAATCCCGTCGGGTGTGAACCGCGAGATCAGTTCGGTCTGGTCCTCGACAATATTCCGGTACCGCTCCTCGCTTCTCCGGAGCGCATCATCCGCTCTTTTGCCGGACGCTGCTGCCTTGATCTTGTGTGTCAGTTC
>JAUYTV010000025.1 GCA_030694985.1 Methanoregula sp. | reverse complement strand
GGGTGTACGGATAATGACTAGTTTTTTAAACGAGATCATCGTCTCAAAAAAAAATCAGTCTTAACCATCCACAAAAAAAAATAGGATTTCTTAGATTTTCATGTTTTTCGGTGTGCTCGCAACGCGTCCATGTCCGTTTTTTAATCCGGATTTGCAGATCAGAGATCACGCGTGCAGGATATTTTTTAAATGCGGGGCATCAGAGATGTCGGAATTTTTTAATAGGCGCCTGCTGATAGTAATCCTTAAACCCGTTATCACACAATCCCAGACGATTGTGAAGGGTTGCAGGGATTTTTAATGGAACAGGAGGGATAAGAATGAAATTTTCACACATCGGTTTAATTGCAATTATCTTTGTGATGATTGCAGTCTCGATTGCAGGTTGTACCAGTTCAAGTCCGGCTACACCAGCAGCGGGCGGTGCACCATCGGGGGGAACTGCGGCTCCTGCGGGCGGATCAGTAGTTCCGGCGGCAGGAACAGACGTCACGGGTGCAAACATCTTTGGGGCTGGCGCATCCTATAACTGGATTGAGTATAAGATGGCCACAGCCGGAATGACAACGTATATGAAATTTGAAAAGTCGGGGAAATGCACCATGCGAATCGAAGGAAAAGATTTCCCCGGCGGAAGTATGACAATGGATTGTTCATCAACAGGTCAGACCAGTGGACAGCCATCCTCAAGTAACCCCGCAGACGTTAAATCCGATGTCAAGTTCACCTTTGTGGGTGTTGAACCGGTATCTGTCGGAGCAGGCACCTACCCGGCAGCCACCAAATATATGATCACTTCCGAGGGACAAAAAATCTATTACTGGACAGCACCCGGCGTCCCCACATTTGTCAAATTCTTATCTCCATCGAAAGATGGCGATGTAGTCATGGAACTCAATGGCTGGGGATAACCCAGTAAAATATTTTTATTAATTGGGGTCTAAAAGCGGGCACTGATATTGTGAGATAACAGTCCGTGTCCGGGTTTTGATAGATCATACAGTTAGGTACCTGTCGCTATTGATGTGTCCGATAAAAAAGATGAAAATTCAGAGCATTCGCTCGCTGAGTAAAATTTCATTAGAACAAGATACCGTATAAGAAGGAGAGAGGATAGCAGTTTGGTATAGTTCCTTTAGGACTCGCGTACACCTGTACACCATACTTCGTGTTCCGGCTTAACTGCGGGGTCCGGAATGAGACCTGTTGTTTCCCGAAAAGGTATTATCTGTAATAAAAACTTATCATGCAGGTCGTGAACCTTGTGCTGTTCCAGAATTAACAGGATGATAATTTAACGAAAGGCTTCGCTCTTTAGTAAAATTTTATTAGAACAAGATACCGTGTAAGAAGGAAAGGTGATAGCAGCTTGGTATAGTTCCCGAGGACTCGCGTACCTCAGTACAGTATACTACGTGTTCCGGCTTAACTGCTGGGTTCGGAATGAGACCAGGTGTTTCCCGAAAGCTATGGCCGCTATCACCACATGTTGTTTGCTTTTTTTTAGATGCAGGCGAAGAACATTACATTCTTCTCCACGCCATACTCCAATTAAGGAATACAGCGTAAGCCAAGGTCCGGATTTGAACCGGAGTGTAGTTGATCTGCAGTCAACCGCGTGGCCGCTCCGCCACCTTGGCAGCCGTGTAGAATGATACCCCATCCAATAGGATGGGATATAATATAAGGTTTGCACTAAGAATTTCGTCTGGGTTTAACGTGGTGAGCACTAGTGTTTGGACGTTAGTACTCCCGGACTGAACACGTCGTTGCCTTCGTGCGTACATCCGGAGCCTATCAAACGGATCTTTTATCCATGTCCTGTAACGGAGTCTCTTTTTAGGCCGGGTTTCAAGCTTAGATGCTTTCAGCTTTTATCCCTTGGCGCGTAGCTGCTCGGCACTGCCTTGTCAGACAACCGATCGACCAGAGGCGCCGAATGAAAGTTCCTCTCGTACTATTTCATTCTTACCCTCAGACTCCAAACACTCCTGATAGATAGTAACCGACCTGTCTCACGACGGTCTAAACCCAGCTCACGATCCCCTTTAATAGGCGAACAACCTCACCCTTGGCCGCTGCTGCACGGCCAGGATGGAAAGAACCGACATCGAGGTAGCAAGCCGCCGGGTCGATATGTGCTCTTGCCGGCGACGACTCTGTTATCCCCGGGGTAGCTTTTCTGTAGTCAATAAGCCTCACCAAAAGGCTATATTGGTTCGTTAGACCCGAGTTTCCTCTCGCGATCATTTGCTTTGCATGATCGCGTCAGGCCAACTTATGCTCTTGACACTCTTCTGTGGGTTTCTGACCCACATGAGTTGACCTTGGGGCACCCTTGATATTTTTTCGAGGGTGTGGCGCCCCACCCAAACTGCCTACCTACCGTTGTCCTCGTAAGAGTGAGAACTACAACAAAACTAGGATGGTGTCTCATCGTTGGCTCCCCGTTCCCCGAAAGAAACGGATATAACGCCTCCCATCTACCCTGCGCAAGGATTATCGTAATTCAGCGACAGGCTGCAGTAAAGCTCCACGGGGTCTTCACTTCCCATCAGGAGTCCCTAGTCTCTGCACTAGGACAAAAAGTTCAACGGATTCGTGTTAGGGACAGTATCGCACTCATTAATCCATTCATGCAAGTCGCCAATTAAGCGACAAGGTACTACGCTACCTTAAGAGGGTCATAGTTACCCCCGCCGTTTACGAGTCCTTCGTCCGGTTGAACCCGGTGTTCAGATACTCGCACTGGGCAGGAATCAGTGACTATACTAGTCCTTTCGGAGTTGCAGTCACCTATGTTGTTATTAGACAGTTAGTGCGACCCGGTCACTGCGACCTGCCTGATCTCCAGGCAGGCACCCCTTATCCCAAAGTTACGGGGCCAATTTGCCGAGTTCCCTTAACTACGATTAAATCCGACACGCCTTCACCTCTTCAGCGAGGGGCACCTGTGTCGGTTCTCGGTACGGATGTATGACTCCCTTTTCATGGGCTCCAGGAATTTGCCTAGTTTCCTCATCACGCTTTCTTCCCTTTCTCACCATTACGGTACTCCACGGAATTATACGCTTGAACGGGACGACGGTCCCGCTTGGCATACCCCGAAGCGTCAGGGCTTACGCTAAAAATCATACAGTACAGGAATATTAACCTGTTTCCCTGTCGGTACGTTCGAGTTACGACGCACCTTAGGACCGACTAACCCTCGGCTGACGATCATTGCCGAGGAAACCTAGCCCCTGCGGCGGATGGGATTCTCACCCATCTATGCTTCTACTAGTGCCAGAATTCTCAACACTACACGGTCCACTGGAACTCACGCCCCAGCTTCTACCCATGCAGAGCGCCTCCCTACCAGATCACCTTTCGGTGCTCCGTGGTCTCTGTAGTAGGCTTTAGCCCCGTCCATTTTCACCGCCCTAAATCTTGACTGGTAAGCTGTTACGCACTTTTTAAAGGATAGCTGCTTCTGAGCTCACCTTCCAGTTGTCTTTGACCTAGGACCAATTTCAGTGTTTACACTTAGCCTACATTGAGGGACATTAACCACGGTCTGGGTTGTTTCCCTTACGCATTACAAGCTTACCCCGTAATGCGGACTTCCAACCATCTAGGGTGTCCGGGAGTTTGGAGTTTGACAGGGGGGTGAGCAGTTTCCCGCCCAGCTCCCCCAATCAGTGCTCTACCTCACGAACGACCTCCGGTTAGGTCATGCTGCGACATGTTTAGGGAGGAACCAGCTGATGCCGGGCTCGATTAATCTTTCACTCCTATACGCAGGTCACACCAATGATTTGCATATCAATACGGCTTGCGGTCCTCCACGCAACTTTCGTCACGCTTCAACCTGCCCACGCATAGATCGCCCGGCTTCGGGTCTTATCCTACTGACTCCACGCACTTTTAATACGTCGTCCCATGCATTGCTGCTACGGACTTGTTGGTTTCCCTGCGGCTTCCCTTTTGGGTTAACCTTCGCCAATAGAATAAACTCTCTGGCCCGTTCTTCAAAACGTACGTTACGACATTGGCAGGCATGCCCGTACTACCGCCTCGCGACGGGTTCCTTCGCATGCAAGATCCTTTCATGCCGCAACTCGCGATCTCCTACCAATTTCAGGCGCTTTTAACCACCTTTTCAGGGTTACTTTTCAGCTTTCGCTCACGCTACTACTTCGCTATCGGTTTCAAGTTGTATTTAGCTTTGGAGGTTGATGACCCCCGAATTCCCGCGAGAATTCCAGCCCGCGGTACTCAAGACTCCCCTTAACCCTGTCTGCTTCTGCGTACGGGACTATCACCCTCTGTAGTGTGCCGTTCCAGGCAACTTCCACTTCGCATCCAGGGTCGAACAGGGGGCTTATTACACCACATCTCCCTTGCGGGATTCGGTTTGAGCTCTGTCGTGTTCGCTCGCCGTTACTAACGACATCTCGGTTGATTTCTTTTCCTGCCCCTACTAAGATGTTTCAATTCGGGGCGTTCCCTATCCTCAACGGATAAATACCAAAGTATTAGGATGACCCATTAGGGGATCCCCGGATCATAGATTCCTTGCGTCTACCCGGGGCTTATCGCAGCTTGGCACGCCCTTCATCGGCACTTGAACCGAGCCATCCAATGGTAGGATTATACTAATGCTCCGCTAAACCCATTTAACGTCCTTAGTGCAAACCTTTACACGGCCTCGCAAAGTCATTGGTTTGACTCTCAGCCCTTCCCTCGTGATTCGCATCTCGAGGTGCATCTAAAACGGCTCAACGGGATTCGAACCCGTTTCATTCGCCCCATTTTGGCGACTGAACCTTATTCTTGTCAACACTGGCAATTTTACAGTTTGTTTAATAACCGCATAACCCAAAAAATCAATTTCGTTAGGAGGTGATCCAGCCGCAGATTCCCCTACGGCTACCTTGTTACGACTTAACCCCCCTTGCAAAACCTAGATTCGACCGCAGCGTGTGCTACGGCCTCATCAAGACCTCACTCGGGTGGTTTGACGGGCGGTGTGTGCAAGGAGCAGGGACATATTCACCGTGCCATTTTGAGACACGATTACTACAGATTCCAGCTTCATGTGGGCGAGTTGCAGCCCACAATCCGAACTAAGGATGGGTTTAGGAGATTGCCTTCACCTTTCGGTGTCGATACCCATTGTCCCACCCATTGTAGCCCGCGTGTAGCCCAGATAATTCGGGGCATGCTGACCTACCGTTGCCCATTCCTTCCTCCTCTTTAGCAGAGGCGGTCCCAACAGTGTCCTCTCCATCCCGGGGGACGAGCTAGCAACTGTTGGCGTGGGTCTCGCTCGTTGCCTGACTTAACAGGATGCTTCACAGTACGAACTGACGACGGCCATGCACCTCCTCTCAGCTAGTCAAGTAGAGTCTTCAGCCCGACTATCATTCAGCTGTCTTATCTGGTGAGTTTTCCGGCGTTGAGTCCGATTAAACCGCAGGCTCCACCTGTTGTGGTGCTCCCCCGCCAATTCCTTTAAGTTTCAGCCTTGCGACCGTACTTCCCAGGCGGTACGTTTCACGATTTCTCTTCGGCACCTCGGTGACTCGTGGTCACCGATACACCTAACGCACATCGTTTACGGCTGGGACTACCCGGGTATCTAATCCGGTTTGCTCCCCCAGCTTTCGTCCCTCACTGTCGGAGCCGTTCTGGTGAGGCGCCTTCGCCACAGGTGGTCCCCCAAGGATTACAGGATTTCACTCCTACCCCTGGAGTACCCCTCACCTCTTCCGGTCCCTAGTCTGCCAGTATCCCTGAGACGCCTTCCGGTTAAGCCGGAAGATTTCCCCAGAGACTTAACAAACCAGCTACGAACGCTTTAAGCCCAGTAATAGTGGCCACCACTCGAGCCGCCGGTATTACCGCGGCGGCTGGCACCGGTCTTGCCCGGCCCTTTCTTCACCTGTTATTTACACAGATGGACAGCCCGATTTAACGGGCACTCGGAGTTCCCTTATCACGGTTTCCCGCATTGTAAAGTTTTCGCGCCTGCTGCGCCCCGTAGGGCCTGGATTCGTGTCTCAGAATCCATCTCCGGGCTCTTGCTCCCACAACCCGTACCGATTACAGGCTTGTTGGGCCGTTACCCCAACAACTACCTAATCGGCCGCAGACCCATCCTATGGCGGCTGACCTTTTGGCTACAGAGCATTCCAGCATCCATAGTCTATGGGGTATTATCCCCAGTTTCCCGGGGTTATCCCCCTCCATAGGGTAGGTTGTCCACGTGTTACTGAGCAGTATGCCGAGGTCTTGCACCTCTCAACTCGCATGGCTTAATCGAACTCCGATAGCAGTGGCCTCTGGCAGGATCAACCAGAATTTTAATTGTACATTGTACGCACACGTTATCTGAACTTGTTTTAAGGAATTAGCGGTTATTAAACAAATTTCCGCATTGCCAGTATCAACGTCAGAACCAACTCCGGTCAAGCCGGGTCTTGTTGGATCTCCATCAAAGAAAGTTGTATGTTATTCGTCGTGTTGTTTGATTGAACACGGGCTTTTAATGTAGGGTTCAAGGATATTTATACCTTGCTGCCTTCATTATTTTCCCATCGGAACCAGCACCGGTAAAACCGGCGTCCCTGGTCCTTCATAAAGGATGCCTGATGTTGTGAATTTGTTGTGAATTTGTTGTGAATTTGTCGTGATTTTTCACGCATTCACGGGCTTACAATGTAGGTTGGGGTATTATTTATACCTTGTTGCATGCATTGTTTTTCCCTCGGAACCGACACCCGTTCCCGATGGAGGGGTTTCGTCGGTTTGTCATCAGATTTGTGGATCTACATATAACACAGTCAACCATTTAAACATTTTTCCTAAACAAAAACCGGGTCCTCACCCATATTTTATTTCCAGTAAACTATTTTTCGGGGCCATAAAGATAAATCGGGTTTAAAACCAGGTTTATGCCACGAATTCCAGTTTTTTATCTCATTTTTATTGTACTGCGCGAACGGGTCAGAAACCCTCACGGCTCACTTTTTTTATATCTGAGTTTTCAAGAGCGCATCGTGTGGATCATTCGGTTTTCCGTTATAAAATGTGTAATTAAAAAAAAATAGGCCGACCCCTTGCCGCAATCGCGCATTGCCGGAATACTCCGGAAAGGCAATCCCCTGGCTTTGTGTTTGTTCTACTATTGCATGCGACTTCTATCGCATAATCGCGCACAATATTCCGGACTTGACAACAATAACGCAGGGGCAGCCGCACTGACACGAACCACATTTCATTTGTAAGCATGTGACCAATACCATGCACAGTTACCAGTACGCCATTGCTGCCATCATCTCCAACATGGCCAATGTCGCGGCTCATGGCGGGAAAGTAAAACATATAGCCGGTTCCGATCTGTTCTCTGTTAAGCTAAAATTCCATGATCCGGATGGCGAGATCTATTTCCTGAGTATTGCACGGGACCGGATCACCATTTCATCCTATAATGATGACGGGATCCGGAAACGGGTCGAAACCTGGGCTGATGGGGTACCTGCACTCTTGTGATAAGCGTCTAAAAGAACATCCAATTATTATTCAGCACTGGAACCGGAAAGGAGTGTTTCTCCTTCAACCCGGCAGAGCTGCACCCAGATATCCCCAAAGAACTCTTCCTGCCTGAGCGAACAACGCCCTTCCAGTGCAAGGAACAACAAAGGAATATAAACTTCTGGCATACCCCACCCAAGTTTCTCGCAGAGATCAGTAAGGGTCATCTCCCCGTCAATCTCAAGGCAGGAAAGGCACCCTTCAAGAACCACTGACGAGGATGCCTGGTAGCCTTCATCATGGGCAATACTGACCACATCATCCGCATCGATGAGGAAGGCTTCACTGGGATCAGAAGCCATACGCCTGCGTCTCCGCTCTTCCTTCTCGATATTCTTGAGCTCGGTGATCAGCTCAAACAGCGTGATCGGGCTCTGTCGCATGTTCTTGCGATCGAGCCTGCGCTGGATCTCATGTTCGAGCCGCTCGATAATTCCCAGTCTGCCGGTATATTCAATCTCCCCATCCGGAAGCCCTTCATAATCCTCACCCAACGAGTCGCCATCATCCTCCTCCTCATCTTCCGGAGTAGCTAGGATCAGAAGTTGTTCAGACTTCATGCGCAGAAGCGTGGCGGCATAAAAGAGTGTGCGTCCTGAGAGCTTGAGATTGAGTTCGCGCCTCCGCTCAAGCTCGGAAAGGAAACGATCGGTCACTTCAATGATGTCGATATTCCACGGATCGATCTCCCCCCGTTCGGCAAGCCCGACCAGGATCTCGATAGGATCTTCAAGCGCTCCACCATTTTCTGCTTCAGTTGCCAGCAATGCCACGGCTATGGGTTCAGCAGCCCCGGTTGCAGTATCCAATCCATTTTCCGTATCTTTCCTCCCGTCCGCAGGCTTATCCTTCACAGTCTCTTCTGTTGGGATCTGCAACGGGGCCGAAACGATCCGTTCCGGATCCATCCGCGGGTTCGACTCCTCAGGCTCCGCCATGTGCCTTGACCCCGGTGACCAGCGTGCTCTTGTCAGAACGCAGCGTAACTCCCACAATCCGTTGCGCTGCATCTATCATCGGCTTGCGCAGCGACACAATGACAAACTGCGAATTTGGCGCAAGTTCGGTGACCATGGATGAGATCCGTTCCACGTTCGAACCATCAAGCGACATATCCACTTCATCGAAGGCGTAGAATGGTGCAGGGATGTAGCGCTGGATGGAGAAGATGAACGCTAAGGTAGTAAGTGACTTTTCCCCACCGGAAAGGGACGAGAGGAGGTGCACTTTCTTGTCCCGGGGCTTGACAGCAAACGTCATACCACCGGCAAACGGGTCCTCTTCATTCTCCAAGACAAGGTTGCCGCTCCCGCTGGTAAGGCGCGCAAAGATCTCGCGGAAGTTGATATCGATCGCCTTGAATGCAGCGGTAAATGCCTCAAATTTCATCTGCTCAAACTGTTCTATCCGCTCGATAAGGCTGGCACGCTCTGAAGAAAGCGTCTCCTTGCGCTCCGTCCGCTCACCTACCTGCCGCTGCACTTTTTCATACTCTTCTATAGCGAGCATGTTCACGGCACCGATCTTCCGCAGTGCCCCATCAGCTTCTGCGATCTTTCCTTCGATCTCCGTGAGCGAGAGGGTGACGTCCATATCTCCCACCTGTTGTCTGAGCATCTCAACTTCAATACCAAGTGTTTTGGCACGCTCATCAATAGCCATAAGCTGGATGCTGATCCGCTCCTTATCGGCATCAAACTTCATGAGTTTGAGTTCAGAATCCTGGATATGCTGCGAAGCTTCGCCGCGTTTGAGGCGGAGTTCGTCAAGTACTCCGGAGAACTCCTTCTGCCGCTCTTCAAGGGCAGCAATCTTGGACTTGTGGGTAACGATCTGCTCGTTTGAACCCGCAATATCGGCATCGATCTGGCGGTTGCGCTCATCCTGCCGTGCGCGATCTTCACCCAGTTCGACAAGCCGGGCATTAAAATGCTGGCGTTCGCGCTGGGCATCGTTGATATCGGCTTCCTTGTTGCGAAGCCGGCGCTCTGCTTCCTCGATCTCTTTTCGCTTCTTTTCCATCTGGTCAGTGAGAGATGGAATGTTGGTGTCATCGAGGCGCTTCTTGATCTCATCGATCCGGGCATTGATCGCATTGATCGCATCGGTAGTCTTGTCCAGCTCTCCTTCGAGCGCAACAAGCTCTGCACCGCCATTCCGGGTCTCTTCTGCTTGCCGGGCTACCGCTGCTTCAATGGTCTGCTTCTCGACCGTTATTGCCTCAAACCGTCGCGAGAACTCTTCGGTGAACATCCCGAACCGGGCAACTTTCTGGTCGATTTCGTTCCGTGTGGCACGCCGTGCATCTACTTCTTCGATAAGACGCTTCACGCCGGCTTCCAGTGTTGTGGCCTCACCCTGTAATTCCCCAAGGTGCGACCGAATCCTCATGATCTCATCATCAACTGCGGCACCAAAGCCCCGTATTGCCTGCTTCTTTGCTGACCCGCCTGTCATTGCCCCGCTCTTTTCGATCAGTTCACCTTCGAGCGTGACCATACGGTATTTACCGATCATCTTGCGAGCCCGGTCAAGCGTATCGACCACAATCGTTCCCCCAAGCGCAACAGAAAAGGCCCGGTCATATTTCGGATCGTAATCGATCAGGTTCACCGCATAATCGATCACACCCGGCTCCTTGAGCGGCGGCAGCTGGGGAGGTTTTAATTTATTGAGCGGAAGGAACGTGGCACGCCCGAGCCGCTCTTCCTTGAGATACCGGATGGCATCCGCTGCGATCTGGTCATCATCGCAGACAACGAACTGTAGCTTGTTTCCAGCGGCAATATTGAGAGCATTTGCGTATTCGGGTGGTGCTTTTCCAAGGTCAGCAATGGTCCCATGCACACCTTCCATTGCCATGATGGCCTCGATCGCCTTGCCACCCGATTCCCCGCGTGCCTGCTGGGCAGCTTCAAGCCGGAATGCATCCTGTTCAGCGGACCTCATCTCATTTTTCAAACGTTCTAATGTGGAGCGCTGGGCAAACATCGCACCTTCGAGTTCCGAGAGATTGCGATCCAGTTCATTCTTTTCTGCTGCAAGGTTTTCGATACTCTTCTCGCTGTCTGTTAGCTGGGTCTGTTTTGCAGTATACTCTTCATCCAGTTGCTTTAAGAGCAGGGTTAAACGTTCCAGTTCAGTAGTGCGCATCCGGCTCTTCTCGATCAGCATATCCTGCTGGTGCAGGATGCCTGAACGCTGCCCCTTTCTCTCCTCGCTTTCCTTAATAAGCGCAAAGAGCTTCTCCCGCGAACCTTCAGTATCCTCGGAATGGGCTTTGAGTTCGATCTCAACTTTTTCCAAAAGGGCCTTAAACGTTGCCACTTCCATGGCAACATTCGTACGATCGATGGTGAGGGAACGGATCTGGTCTGTGCATTCGGCAACCCGGGTTTCTGCCCGTTTTGTATCCATGTACGTACGGTTGATTGCCTCAAGATTGGTTTCCTTTTCTTTTTTGAGGCGCACTATCGTCTGTTCAGCGAGCTTGATCCCGCTCTTTGCCTCTTCTAATTCTGCGATCAGTTTCAGGTAATCCGATCCGCTCTTCTTGTTGATCAGCTCGTCAATATCCTTTAAATCTGCCTTTAAGTAGGCAAGTTCATTCTCCTCAAGGCTCCGGTCAGATGAGATACGGGTCAAATGTATCTTGTGCTCTTCTGTTGAGCGCAGGAGCGAGTTGAGTTCCTTTTCCCGGTCATGCAGCTGGGCCGCGGATCGGCAGTTCTGGAAATACGAGAGATCTTTTTGCCATTTCTGGTATTCGAGGGCATGCTCGCGTTCGCGCCTGAGTTCGTTTGCCCGTTTGCTCAGCTCGATGAGCAGGAGCTCCTCACGTTCGATCCGTTCACGCACGATATCGAGCTCAGAGAGGGCCAGTTGTTTCTTGGTATCGAACTCAGAAACCCCGGCGATCTCATCAATGATCTTGCGCCGCTCGAAATCACTCATCTCCATAATGCGGGTCACATCGCCCTGCATCACCACATTGTAACCGTGCGGTTTGATCCCATGCTTTGCGAGATGTTCAACAATATCGCTCTGCTTGCAGAGCCGGTCATTGAGGTAATTATAGCTGTAATACCCATTACCGGTCCGCTTGATCCGTCGCCGGATCTTTGTGCCATCTGAGAACTGAAGGGCAACCTCAGCGATGTTGCGCCCGGAATTCAGGTTGATCAGATCGGTCAGCTTCTCAGCGCGAAGATTGCGGGAACTTGAAAGTGCAAGGACAAAAAGGACAGAGTCAATAATGTTACTTTTACCGGAACCATTGGGCCCGGAGATAACAGTAAACCCTTCTAAAAAAGGGATTTTTGTCTTTTTGGAAAAAGACTTGAAATTATCTATCTCGAGTTCTGTGATATGCAAAGATCCGGCTCCTTACTTCTTTGCGGGATCCTTTTTGTCTTCTTCAGCAGCGTAGATCAGATCAGCCTGTTTGGGCTTTCCTGCTGCACCTTTCTTTTGTCCATACCCGGGGCGTGCAACAATGAAATCCTTTTCCCCTCGCCGGGGTTCCAGTTTCATAGTGCCGTCCTGCTGCATGATCATGTCCATTATGGGCTCTGCGGGTGTTGCCGGAACATCGGACTGGCGTGCACCTTTGCGCATGACGACCGTGCTTCCTCCGGAAGATGGACTTGCAACTTCGGCAGACTGTGATGGCTGCGAGCCCTGTACTACAAGAGGGGGACGCCTTAGATCCTGTTTGATACGGTCGTCGCTCTGTTTGGTCATTTTCATGGCGATTGATTTGAGATCCAGAAGCTCTCCTGTCAGACCTTTGACCAGCGCCTCCATATCTCTCATCTTCTTTTCCAGCACTGCGATCCGATCCTCGGTAGCAGCCCCGCTTCCTGAATTTTCCATCATTGATATCATGTTCTCCCAATCAACGGTTTCCTCATGTAAGGATACCTGATCTTTGCATCAATTTGCGTCTTAATTAGCCTGTACAGTGGTGTACAGGCGCTAGCCTTATAAATAATACTATTGAACGCCTGATTAGGAAAAAAGGTTTGTGCTCTATTTGCAGGCGATTGCGGGAAAATAATTGAGTATCGCCCGCTTAATTACCCTAAAATGGGTTTTTCCCTTATTCAACAATCTCTTTTTTTGAATCGAAAAAAACCGCAGAAGGCGGCAACCGGAGACACAATATGACCGTTTTTCAGTACAGTAATGTCCTGCCATGTTCAAAAGCACGGGCAGTCACACTTCTACAAGAAAATTATGATCCGGAACAACCGTCATATAAGAAAAGGTATTACCTGATCCGAGCGAACCCTAGTCCATATGTCTTATCTGTCTAAAACTGATCCAGAAATAGCAGATATAATCGAGAAAGAACGACTGCGCCAGACCAACGGGCTTGAACTCATTGCATCGGAAAACCTCGTATCGCACGCGATACTTGAGGCAATGGGCTCGATCATGACCAACAAATATGCCGAAGGGTACCCCGGAAAGCGGTATTACGGCGGTTGTGAGTTCCATGATATGGCAGAGAACCTTGCCCGCGACCGGTTAAAGAAACTCTTCGGAGCAGAGCATGCCAATGTGCAGCCACACTCCGGCACCCAGGCCAACATGGCGGTCTATTTTGCGTTCATGAGCTTGGGAGACACCTTAATGAGCATGAAACTCACGCAGGGCGGTCACCTGTCCCACGGTTCACCGGTCAGTTTTACCGGGAAGTTTTACAAGGTTGCCCAGTATGGTGTTGACCCGAAGACCGAGACCATTGATTACGGGGTGGTTGAGGAACTGGCAAAGAAGGAAAAACCAAAGATGCTGGTCTGCGGTGCATCTGCATATCCCCGCACCATCGACTTTAAGGCATTCCAGTCTATTGCTGACGGTGTGGGCGCATACTGCATGGCCGATATCGCCCATATCGCCGGGCTCTGTGCAACCGGTGTCCACCCGAACTCTGTCGGGGTAGTGAACTTTACGACCACTACCACCCACAAGACCCTCCGTGGACCCCGTGGCGGCGCGATCATGTGCAACAGCGAGTATGCACCGGCCATCGATAAGGCAATCTTTCCCGGCATGCAGGGCGGCCCTCTCATGCACACCATTGCGGCAAAGGCAGTCTGTTTTGAAGAAGCACTCAAACCTTCATTCAAAGTCTACAGCCAGCAGATTGTAAAGAACGCAAAGGTGCTGGCCGAGACGTTGATGAACAACGGACTCCGTCTGGTCTCAGGAGGTACCGACAACCACCTGATGCTCCTTGACCTGACCGCTCAGGGGATCACCGGTCTTGACGCAGAAGTCGCACTCGGTAAAGCGGGCATCACCGTGAACAAGAACACGATTCCCAATGAGACCAAGAGCCCGTTCATCACCAGCGGCCTTCGTGTCGGTACACCTGCCGTCACCTCGCGCGGTATGAAAGAGGCAGAGATGCGCAATATCGGTAACTGGATTGCAACCATTGTCAAGGATGTCCACAACGAAGCAGCGATCAAGGACGTTCATGCCAAAGTCCATGCAATGTCTGAAAAATTCCCGATCTACCCGGAATAATTCACCCAATTTTTTAGGAATCCCTATGGTCATTATCCTTGATGGAAAAAAGTGCTCGGAGAAGCGCCTTGAACTCCTTAAAGAGGAGATTAAGAACTCCGGGCTCAATCCCCGGCTTGCCACGGTGATCGTTGGCAGTGACCCGGCTTCAAAGATGTATGTGCGGATGAAGCACCGCGCCTGCGAGCAGGTGGGCATCGGATCCGTGGGAATTGAACTGCCCGAAGATTCTGCAACAGATAAGGTGCTTAAAGCCGTCATGCAACTGAACCAGGATCCTGATATCAACGGGATTCTCGTCCAGCTCCCTCTCCCAAAAGAGGTGGATGCAGAATGCGTGATCGAAAGGATAAGCCCGGAGAAAGATGTGGACGGGTATCACCCGGAAAACTTAGGGCTTCTCTTCTCGGGCAGGCCCCGTTTTACCTCGTGCACACCCACGGGGATCATGACCCTTTTAAAAGAATATAAGATTCCGCTTGCCGGTGCCCGTGCGGTTGTGGTTGGGCGCAGCATCGATGTTGGTCGCCCCATGGCTGCACTACTGCTCAATGCTGATGCAACGGTAACAATCTGCCATAGCAAGACAAAGGCACTTGCAGAAGAACTCAAAAGGGCTGACATTCTTATCTCTGCGATAGGTAAAGCCCACTTCATCCAACCGGAGATGGTAAAGCCGGGTGCCGTTGTCATTGATGTAGGCATCAACCAGCTGGATGGAAAACTGGTAGGTGATGTGGACTATGCAAAAGTCAGTGAAATTGCTTCTGCTATCACGCCGGTTCCCGGGGGAGTCGGCCCGATGACCATCGCAACCCTGATGGAGAATACGTTTCGGGCTGCAAAGGTGAAGGCATGCAACCGTGCGTAATAAACAAACTCACGATAGGCGGTGATGCCCCGGTCAGGTTGATGGGGGTCATCAACTGCAGTTACGAATCCTTTTATCACGACTCGTATATCCCCACCAATGAGGTTCACAAAAAGGCAGTAGAGATGGTGGAGCAGGGCGCAGATCTCATTGATCTCGGTGCCCGGAGCACGGCCCCCAATGCACAGGCGATCAGCGGGAGTGAGGAAGCATCCCGGATCGATGCTGCACTCAAAGAGCTGGACGGGACCGGTTTTACCATCTCTGTTGATACTATGAACCCGTGGGTGCTTGAGGTCTGCTTAAAGCATGGCATTCACGCGGCAAACGATATCTCGGGATTGTCATCGCCTGCATATGCAAAACGGTTGGCCGAATCCGGGCTGCCGGCATTTTTAATGGCGGCAAATTACAATCCGGGGGATGCTGTCGGGCTGGATGCAACAATGGCAACTCTTAAAACCGTGGTCGGGCGGTGCGAGTCTGCGGGGATTGACAACTATGTACTCGACCCGGGTGTCGGGTACTGGAGTCCCCTGCGATCGCTCGACAATGACTGGGAACTCTGCCAGAGTTATGAACGTTTTTCTGAGTTTAACCGCCCGGTTCTTGCCGCAATCTCGCGCAAGAGCTTTATCGGAAATCTTGTGAACAGGGAACCTGAAGGCCGGCTGGCCGGCAGTCTTGCCGTGACCATGGTACTGCTCTTAAAAGGGGCATCCATTGTCCGGACGCATGATGTACCGCAGACCCGGGACCTCATCTCGGTCTTTGAGCGGATGGTGAAACGGCCGTGAACACCTCGTTTGAGGTGTTCGGGCTTTCTACCGGAATCATCCGTAGCGGCGACTCTGTTGCAAAACGTGCTGCCGATGCCGCAGACCGGCAATGCGGGGGCATTTTCGAGGGAGATATCCTTGTGTTTGCCGAGACAGCAGTTGCAACGGCTGAGGGAAATATCATCGATCTCTTAACTATTACCCCTTCGATACGGGCAGAGGAACTTGGCAGAAAATACCAGATGGACCCCTGTACCGCAGAAGTCGTGCTGCGGGAGAGTGATTCGATTGTTGGCGGGATACCCGGCTTTCTGTTGTGCATGAAAGGCGGTACCCTGCTGCCCAATGCCGGTGTTGATGCGTCTAATGCCCCACCGGGCTGCGTGACTCCCCTTCCTAAAAATCCTGACCAGAGTGCTCTTGCCATCAAGGCTTCAATCGAACGCAGGTACGGCGTGAAGGTGGGAGTCATCATAGCTGACAGCCGGACGCACGCAATGCGCCTTGGGTGCAGCGGGGTTGCAATTGGCTGTGCGGGGATTACTGCGGTCATTGATGACCGGGGCAGGAGCGATCTCTTCGGGCGCAAACTCGAAGTAACGAAACGGGCGGTGGCAGACAACATCGTATCTGCTGCCGAGCTGGTGATGGGTGAGGCGGATGAATGCACTCCTGCGGCAATAATAAGGGGAATCGGGCTTCCCATCGGCGATCAGGTTGGCATTGAGTCGATTGCTGCAGAGGAGTGCCTGTTCATGGGTGTGCTGAGAAACCGTTCTGCTGAGTGAGTCTGCAAAAGATTGGCAGATTTTTTACACAATCAATGGTGGATAAGCCCGAGCGTTTCGAGTGCCCGCTTGGCAGCTGCCTGTTCTGCCAGTTGCTTACTATCCCCGGTTCCCTCGCCAAGAAGATCATTCTTAAAAAAAACCTGGCAGGTGAATAACGGTTTGTGATCGGGACCCTGCTTCATAGTCTCCCGGTAATCGGGAACATCTGACCGTTCCTTCTTCTGGAAATATTCCTGCAGGATACCTTTTGCATTCTGGTTCGGATTGTAACTATCCAGCGCATCTGACATGATGGCGTTGACAAAAAAGGCCACATCATCAAGCCCGAATTCACAGTACAGGGCACCGATGAATGCCTCGAACGCACCACCGGTAATTCGTTCACCGTAGGTATTCTGTTCCCCTATGGATTTTGGGATAAGGCGCGTAAAGGCCTTCTTCTCATGCTGGCGCGTCAGGGCATCAAGGGCGCGGTTCGATACCACACCACTTAAGATCTCCGTCATCGACCCCTCGTCCAGCACCACATCGCGCTGGGTGAACAGAGACTGGGCAATGATAAGACTCAGGACACGGTCCCCGAGAAACTCATACCGCTGCCAGTCCTCTTTGGTGATATCCCAACGGTCAGTGCCCGCAATTCCATAGGCAGCATTGAAGCGGGTGACAAAATTATCGATAATCCGGTTGACATCAGGGTCCGTACTATGCAGGAGTTCTATAAGCAAGAGTCCGGACTGCCCGTTCATATCATGGGAATCTGCCGAACGGTTGGATAAAACTATCGCTTTCGTTCAACTCCGACCCGACCCTTATCAACAACCAGAGAAATACCAAGTCCTTCAAGATATGCCCGGCTCTTACCTGTGCCATGGATCAGCAGCTCTGCCAGATCCTCTTTCTCATCCATATCTGTGTGGAGACGGAACGAATCGATCACTTCACAGGATAGACCTTCATCCGCTGCGATCTTCATGTGCTTTAAAAAACTCATACCATAGTAATCGACATGGAAACGTTTCGTATCCTTGATAAAGATCGCATTCGTTCCCCCGCCACGTCCGGGTACGATCGCCATATCACTCGTTGTACCGGTAACCCGCTGGATGGATGCGCGATCGGCAAGTGGCAGATCCGCCATGAGGATGAGAAGAGGGCCTTCACAATCCGGAAGTATCTGGTTTAAAGAACTGCTGAGATCAGCGTCTTTTATCGTAATCTGGACATCCTCACTGTCATAGAGCTCGGTGCTGACGATAACGGGTGTGCAGAGGGAATCAATAGTGGTAGTGATCACATCCTGCAGCATGGCACGGGCAAATTCCTCCCGTTCTGCCTGGTTAAGGATACAGGAAAGACGTGTTTTCGGGTTGATGGGTTTATACGGTATAAGAGCGTGTGGGCACATTGCGTAACTATGTACGCAGGGTAGGGAAAAAAGATGCTGATATTGTTTTTTCTGCAAAAAAAAATCCCGCAGGTTTAACATCCCGGCCGCTGATAATTCCGGAATGGATAAACCTCTGTTTGCAGTAAAGCAGATGCCCGCAAAAATTATAATGGGCATCAAACGCCGGACATCAAACGCAGATGGCAGGAGTGTTGCCGACATACCTGCATGCTGGCAGGAATTTCTCTCAACAAACATGGCTTTAAAGATCACCAACCGCTCAAAGACTCCGGCAATGTTTGCCGTATACTCTGAATACGATAGTGACTGGACCGGAGAATATTCCTACATGATCGGAAGTGAAGTGACAAAGGCAGACACGATTCCTGATGGACTCGCAGTCACAAGAATTCCTGCCCAGACGTATGCAGTCTTTAAAGCAGCCGGGCCAATGCCGGATGCGCTCCTTTCAGTCTGGATGTCCGTATGGGGGACAAATCTGCCCCGCACCTATACCTGCGATTTCGAATGGTACGATAGCCGTTTCACACGGCCGGAGAATAAGGAGATCGATGTCTATATAGCGGTAAATGAAGACGAGATCGAAAAGATGCGATAATTCACTTCACCTTTTTTTATCTTTTCTGTTTTCTCTCTATCCGGATACCGTTAGCTGCGGTCCGCCAACTTCCAGCCGGAAATGTTCCTTTGGAATAAGAATCTCAAACCGGCTCCCTTTTCCAAGCTCTCCGGTCTCTTTTATTGTCATACCGGTGAACGAAAGGATCTCCATGGCAAGGAATAATCCCCAGCCGGTTCCTTTTCCATAGCCGCGCTCGAACACCTTGTTCTTGTTTTCCGCAGGAATGCCCATTCCATTATCTTCCACAACCAGAACGATTGCAGCATCTTTGTGGGACACAGAAATCCGGATCTCTGTTGCAGAACCACTGTGACGCCGGGTGTTTTCAAACAGGTTTGAGAAGACTTTTTCAAAGAGGGAGTCGGCATATACCGATGCGCTACCCGTAAGATCAGCAACCCGGATTGTTTTTAGATCTGCTTCATCAATAGCCCGGTGTATCACACCCTTTAACAACTGCCATTGGGGGGGTTCGACACCAATATTCTGGTAATCCTTGGCAAATTTGAACTGGCGCCGGATCTTATCGATGGCCTGCTTCTCTTTTTCAATAAATGATCGTTGTTTTTCGTCTTCAACCATCATCTCCAGCAGTTCGGTATACCCGACAACTGCGGTCAGCTGGTTGAGTACATCATGCCGTGTTACGCTACCGACAATCTGGAGCTTCTTTAACGCAAATTCCAGTGATTTTTTTAAGTCTGCCGTTGTCGGTTCAGCCGGTGGGCTTATTCCATCCTCACATTCAGCCGCATTTCTGGTCTCACCTGATTCATTATCTCGTTCCGACATCCCAGCTCCACCATTATTGATTGAATATTTCCTGTTTAATTCGTATTGTCAACTATGCACTGCGCAGTACTTTATGCTTTACCCTTTTTTGATCTCTGCTTCGATCTTTGAGAACACGGTTTGTCGGCAAATGGCATTAACTTTCAATAGCTAATAAAAACATCATTGTTCATGCAGCACCGGGTCATCACCTTCACAAAAAATATTTTTTTACCGCTTACTACCGTGTGCCGGAACCGTTGCGGGTACTGTAGTTTCCGGACACCGGTCAGGGATGGCTGCCTGATGGCACAAGATCAAGTTAAAACAACACTCCGGCAGGGAGCGGCTATTGGGTGCACAGAAGCACTCTTTACCTTCGGTGAGCGTCCGGAAGAGGAGCCCGGGTTTAAGAAATATCTCAAACCACTGGGCTATACGACCATTCTTAATTATTGTGAGGCGATGTGCAGGAAGAGCATCGAATACGGGGTCCTGCCGCACACGAATGCGGGCATACTTACTTTAGATGAGATGGAGCGCCTGCGTTGCGTGAATGCCAGCATGGGACTGATGCTTGAGACCACTGCGCGGATACCAGCTCACGCAACATCGAAAGGAAAAGAGCCCGAAGTCAGGCTTGCGATGATGGAAGATGCCGGTAAACTCAAAATCCCGTTCACAACCGGTCTGCTTCTCGGTATTGGCGAGACAATGGCAGACAGGGAAGAGTCGCTCTGCGCAATCCGGGATATTCATAGGCGCTATAAGCATATCCAGGAGATTATCATCCAGAACTTCTGCCCCAAACCGGGCACCCCCATGGCCGGTCAGCCAATCCCCACTACAGAGGAAATTTGTAAAACGATCCGTATGGCGCGCGACATTCTGCCCGGTGACATCGCGATCCAGATCCCCCCTAACCTGATCGATGCCGCGTCCCTCATCCGGTGCGGTGTGGACGATCTAGGGGGCATCTCGCCGCTCACCATCGATTACGTGAATCCCGAACATCCGTGGCCTGCACTTGAAGAACTCAAAACCATTGCCGGTGAGGCCGAACTAAAAGAACGACTCTGCATCTACCCGCAGTTTATTGAGCGTGGATGGTACCACGCCGATTTGAAACCCCTGATAAACCGGCTCGCACAAACAGTTAAGAGAAGGAGCAGTGGATCGTGAAACAAAAAAAACTCCTGTACGCCGGCAAGGCAAAATCGGTATATCGTACCGATGTGGATGGGAAACTCATTGTTGAGTTCCGTGACGACATCACCGCATTTGACGGCGGAAAGAAAGATGTGCTTAAGAACAAGGGGAGTTACAATGCAAAAGTTTCGGCATTCTTCTTTGACTATCTCGAAAAGAACGGGGTAAAGACTCATTTTGTCAGCATGATCGATCCCCATCACATGGTCGTGCGCGAACTCGAGATGATTCCGCTGGAAGTGATCGTGAGAAACATTGCGGCTGGTTCGATTGTACGGAACTACCCGTTCAAAGAGGGAACCAAACTGGATCCTCCGGTTATTGTGATCGATTATAAGGATGATTCACGGCACGATCCCATGCTCAATGACGATCTGGTTGTTGCGCTCAAACTCGCCACACCGGCAGAGCTCAAAAAGATCAAAAAAGTTGCACTCGAAATAAACCGGCTCCTCTTTGCACTTCTCGCTTCGCAGGGCATCACCCTTGTGGACTTCAAGATCGAGTTTGGCAGGCAGGGAAAAATGATCTGCCTTGGCGATGAGATCAGTATGGACTCGATGCGGCTCTGGGACAAGAAGAGCGGAGTGTCACTTGACAAGGACGTGTACCGCTTTGAAAAAGGCGATGTGATGGCCACCTACAACCAGGTGGCACAGCGGATCACAAAGTCAAAAAAAGATGCGATGATGCTGAGCGCAAAGACTAACGTCTCGAATACATAAACTATCGATACAGGACATCACAAGGTTATGATACCATGACAGAAGAAAATGCAGAACAGGCAGATATGCTCAAATGGGCCAAAGGCTATGCGCATAAACACGGCTGGACCCTCAATACCGATGAGAAGCAGCTCATGACCGTGATCAAGGGACTGGTGCGCAATAAGACAAAGTTCGGCCGGCCCTACTGCCCCTGCCGCATCAGGAGCGGGGACGACGAGAAGGACCGGGCAATCGAATGTCCCTGCATATTCCATAAAGAGGAAGTCACAAAGCAGGGTCACTGCCACTGCAATCTGTATTTTAAAGAACCCTGATCTTTTTTTTTGGGCACCCTGCTATGACCGATCAGTGCAGAACCATTGTACCTGCCGCTAACTCATCCGGTTTTCTTCCGATTACAGGTGATTCTCCAAGAGTCCTCATCCTTGGCAGTTTTCCCAGCATACAATCACTCCGGCACTGTGAGTATTATGGCAACCCCCAGAACCATTTCTGGAAGATCATGGATGCGCTGTTCGCAATCGATCATAAGCTCCCATACCCTGAACGTATTACACAACTTACCGGGCACCATATCGCACTCTGGGATGTTGTCCAATCCTGTAAAAGAAGAGGGAGTGCAGATGATGAGATCCGTATGCCGCTCTTTAATGATATCAGCGGATTTCTCACCGCTCACCCCACCGTGCGGCTCATTGTGCTGAACGGAACCACAGCTGGCCGGTATTTCCACCGGATAAATTTGGCATCTTCTATAAAAAACCATATACTGCCATCAACAAGCCCGGCCAACACCCGGTATACCCTTGCAGAAAAAGTAAGAGCCTGGAAGATAGTCCGAAAGAATTGCGAATACGGAAAAGTAACCGAAGGGTTACCGTTCCATATGGAATTTTAAGAATATGACATGGTAGATGGCATAGAAACCGACCAGCACCGCAGCGGTATATCCCAGAATCGCTATCCATGAAACCTCCTTTGGCAGGGTGAACGAGGAGGACTGGAGAACTAATGAAGACCCTACGACAAGTGAAGCGACAACCATACCGATCATCAGTTTATCACTGGCCTTATCAAGTGACATCTGGAGTTTCTGGATATCGGTGTCCACGATCTCAAGTTTGAACGTTCCCGTAGACAAACGCCGCAGCATCAGGTTGAGATTCCGGGGCATATCCAGCAGGGCATCGACACCATCGAGGAGCGACATGGATGCCCGTTTGACATACCCGGCAGAGAAGGTGTTGGTATCGGCAAGTTTTGTTAAGTAGGGTGTGACTTCTTTTCCTACGTTGAACTTCGGGTCAAGCCGGACACCGATGTCAAGCACCATCATAAATACCTTTAATAGCAGCATCAGGTTTAAGGGTACTTTGAGCCGGTAGCGGCGCATTGATTCGGTGAGCTCGGTTACCACAAGTTTGAAGCTCAGTTGAGATACCTCATCTCCCCCACCGAAATCGTGCATCATGATATAAAGATCGTCCCGCATTGCCTCCCTGTCCTCTTCGGCAATGACGATCCCAAAACCTTCAAGTGACCGAAGCATCATCTCGATATCATCGGTGACCAGCGCAAAGAGAAGGTTGATAAAATTCTGCCGTTTCTCAGGCCGTAGTATACCCACAATCCCAAAATCCAGAAAGACAATATTTCCTTTTGTAGTGACAAACAGATTCCCCGGATGCGGATCCCCGTGGAAGAAACCATCTTCGAATATCATCTTGAGATAGGCTTGGAATCCCCGTACCCCGATCTCATGCGGATCCAGTCCCATTTCGGTGATTGCTTCAGGGTTATCGATCCTGACACCCTCAATAAATTCCATCACCATCAGTTGGGGGGTGACAAAATCCCAGTAAATGTCAGGGAACTTGATACCGGGTACATCGCGGAAGTTCCGGGCCATCCGCTCGACATTGCGGGCTTCACGGGTGTAATCAAGTTCCTTTACGATCTGGTGCGCGAAGTCTTCTACCATACCGGAGGGGTTATAGATCCGGGTTTCAGGAAACACTGTTTCGATCCGTTCTGCGATGGACTTCAGGATCGTGATATCAGTCTGGATGATCTCGCCAATACCCGGCCGCTGGATCTTGACGGCAACCTTAGTTCCGTCATTTAGGATTGCACGGTGAACCTGTCCAATCGAGGCAGAGGCAACGGGCGTCTCTTCAATCTCAGAGAACCGTTCGAAAAAATCCGGGCAGTTCTCTTCAATTACCATCCGTACTTCAGAAAACGGGATGGGCTTTGCATGATCCTGCAGTTTTTTGAGCTCTTCGATCAGCTCGGGCGGGAACAGTTCCGTCCTTGTACTCATAATCTGGCCGAATTTAACAAAGGTCGGGCCCAGATCCTCTAACGTAAGCCGCATCCGCTCGTAGATGGTGGATGACTCCGGGGATTTTCCGGATGTGGGGAGCCGGAACCGGGCTCTGCCGGGAAATAACTTTTCAAGCCCGATACTAAAGCCGTACTGGCCCAGCACATCCGCAATCTGCGCATACCGCCTGATACGGTTAATCATGCATATCTATTGGTGATAAGGATACTTTAAAGGCGTGCTTTTTTTACGCCGTGGGGAATAGGACGGGAAAGAAGAATACGACACGTGGGAGATTGCTGTTATCCGTTTTTTAAAACGTGCCCAGACAGTTCCGAACCGGGGGATCATTTACGTTATTCCATTTTTAGAGAAAATCGCAATCCTTTTGGTGTTAATACCGTGTGCGCTGTGTCCAGGCTTTCAACCAGAGTAGGAATACCGGCATGACTTGTGAATCCTGCAAGTGTATTACCAAATCCCATGACAGGTCGTCTCGTTTCAAATCCAGTCATACGGTACAGGATGTTTAGTAAAGGGTATATCCAATCTGGTGGAAACCGGACAAAAAAAATGAAAAACCAGCTGTCAAAAAAAGGTATTTTGTCTTATCCCGTATGGGCGCCCTCTGCATCGAACGCGGGTGGATACCGGACGATCCCGTGTACACCATCAAGCGCACCAGGCACCAGTTCAATCGCCATGAACGCCGCATCCGGACAGGGAAAGGGAGCGGTGATGCCAAAGGTCCTTGCAGTGGAGAACCCAAATCGCGGATAATATCCCGGATGGCCAACCACGAACACGGCACGGTGCCCGAGATGGCGACAGGTTTTTAATCCTTCTTCCATAAGTGCCGCTCCGACACCCTGGCACTGGAACGCCGGGTCCACACCCAGTGGTGCCAGTGCAAGAGCAGGAACGCAATCCTGATTTTTATCGGAGGACTCGATCGTGATCGGGGGGAAGAGCACATGCCCGATGATCCGGTCATCATGCACTGCAACAAGTGAGAGCGCCGCGGTAAAATCACCATCATTGCGCAGGGCATTGACAAGCCGTGCTTCACCATCCTGCGCAAAGGCATCGTTATGCATATCGAATATATCCGTTATATCGAACGGTGTCTCTGTGCGGATAAAAAAAGATCCCATCATCACCTATACGAGTCTTGAGGATAAATCATGGCTGGTAGTATTGGTTACAGGTAATACCACGAATTTATGCCGTGGATTACATCCTAAAAAAAATAATTGGTTAATACCGCTGCTTAATTTGCTGGAGCGGCCGAGGCCTTCTTTACCTGGAATGACGCAATAACTGCTCCGATACCGCACACGATAGCAAGGATGCCCACGATAAAGGGTATAGCCGCTGCGGCAAAGAACGGGTAGAACAGGATAATGAGACCAAAGATCATGCTGATTACCCCGAGCACACCATTGCCGCCATCTTTTGTTTTGAATGCCTGGAACAAATGGGCAGCACCGATAAACACTCCCCAGAACCCGACAAAGATCGCAAAGAATGAGAGAATGAACACGGTGCTGTACAGCGGGTACAGGAGTATGACCAGTCCGGCAATAATGTTCACAATAGATAAGAAGATCTTCCATCCCATGTTGGTTTTATCAACCGCGAGACTGCCAAGCGTGAAGAAACCGCCAACCAGCCAGTATGCCCCCATGAAGGTTATCAGAATGATGGTGGTAATACCAGGTGTTGTCAGGAACATGATCCCGATGATCAAGGAGAGCAATCCCCACAGGAGTACTACCCACCAGGGCAAAAGGCTCGTCCAGCTCATCATCCCTTCAGATATGTCAGTTGTTTCAGTCATAATATTTCTACATCTTCAGATTGTCCTTGAACTTTTTATATTATATGTAAGGCTCCCTGTCGGCATATTTCATAAAATAATGAAGATAGTGACGGGGAAAATGGAGACCGGATTGACGCAGCCTTTTGATCGCAGGGTGTATCAGGCAGACATGCCAATCATTTAAGCGCATGCATGCAACCCTGCGGGCATATATCGATCTCACCCGGCTGCAGTTCTCGTTTGCCTGGCCCCTTCTCTTCTGCTCCGGGTACCTGCTTGCCACAATTACCTACGGAGGGTTTGCATGGCTTGATCTCGTTCGGGTTGCCCTGATCGGATTTTTCGGGTTTGAAGCCGGGCTTGTACTGAATGATTACATTGATCGCGAGTATGACAGGAAAGATATCGAAACCGATAAACTGACGAAATACTGGAGGGTATTTGGCACAAGACCGCTCTCAGCCGGACTTGTTTCCCCTCGCAGTGCAGTTGCCCTTTTCCTGATCCTTGCTGCTGTCACGGCATGTCTTATCTTAACCCTGCCCGCACCGCATTCAGTCTATGTCCTCATTCTGATGGTCTACTGTTTTGCGATAGAGATCTTCTACCAGGAAGAGAAACGCGAACAGAAGTTTCCGTTTGCACAACTCATTGGCAGAACAGATTTTGCATTATTTCCGGTGGCGGGATATCTCTGCATCGGCAGCCCTGACCTGAATGCGCTCCTGTACTTTTCATTCTTCTACCCGTTTGCCCTTGCTCATCTCGGGGCAAATGACTTGATCGATGTGGTAAACGACCGGGCGCGGGGGATGAACACGATCCCGACTCTTTTTAGTATGAACGGGACTGCGTACTGGATCGCAGGGTTTACCGCAGTCCACGTGGTGACCGCTATTATCTTCATGACCCGGCTGGGATGGATTGCCCGGATTGGTATCTGTGCAGGTCTTATCCTGCTGCTATATGCCAATGCGATGATCCTCAAAGACCGGTCTCCCGGTACCGCCCTTAAGGTGCTGCCTTGCTTCCATGTCGCGATGGTGCTGTACGCACTGGGGATTGCTGCCAGCGCGTTATTATAAAGAACGAAGCATGTACTTTTTAAGAGACAAACCCTGGCTTTTAAGGCTCTGGGGATATTGCAATTCCTAGATCCTCAGCAACCGCTCATTCTCACGAAGCCATTCCCTCCTCCGCTCATAATCCGGCATGATCTCTTCAACCTTGCTCCAGAACTTCTTCGAGTGATCGGGCTGACGCAGATGGACCAGTTCGTGGACGATCACATAATCCACAATCTCAAGCGGTGCCTGGATGAGACGCCAGCTGAAGTTGAGCCCGCCCGTGCTGGTGCAGGAACCCCAGCGCTGCCGGGCATCCGTGATGCGGATCGATTCCGGAGTATACCCGGTCGTCATCAAAAACCACATGCAGCGGGTATAGATCTCACGCTGGGCCTCCTGCATGTACCAGCATTTCAGCCGGTGCCGGATATCGGGAAGCAGTGTCCGGCATACGCACAGCCGGTCCGCGCGTTCAATGGGGTTGTTGCCGCTTTCCACAATATGCAGCGGGTAGGCTCGCCCGAGATAGAAAAAGGTCTCGCCCTCCACGTACTCATGCACCGTTGCTGCGGGCCGCTGTTTTATCTCCTTAAACTTCTTTTGAATCCAACTACGCTTTTCATTTACGAATTTATTGATCATAGCAGCTGGTGCTTTGAGAGGGGCTCGCACGATCAGGTTTCCATCCGGTGTGATGACGAGAGCGATGCTACGGCGACGGGAGCGGATTATTTTTTCAACAGGGATATCGTCCATGAAAGCAGTGAACTGAAGAGTACTGTTGAACCGGGAACAAAAAAAAGAGCAGGATTCTGCATTCACTAAAAACTAATGTGCTGATGATCCATTCGTCCCGTCACTGACAATTTTCCCGTCTTTCAGCTTTATGATCCGGTGGAAATAGTTCTTGTGCCAGTCCTCATGGGAGACCATCACAATTGTCTGGTGGAATTCTTCATTGATCTCTTTGAATAGTTCAAGAACCAGA
The DNA here is from genome assembly GCA_030694985.1 of Methanoregula sp. Taxonomy (GTDB): domain Archaea; phylum Halobacteriota; class Methanomicrobia; order Methanomicrobiales; family Methanospirillaceae; genus Methanoregula. The sequence goes on along the minus strand of JAUYTV010000025.1, from coordinate 53,636 downwards.
CGGGAGTTTTCCGAATCGAGATTGGCACAGGGTTCATCAGCAAACAGGATATCGGGCTTGTTCACCATGGCCCGGGCAATAGAGACCCGCTGCTGCTGGCCACCGGACAACTCTCTTGGGAGGTGATCCCTGCGATCGCACAGGCCAATCTTTTGCAGCACTTCAAAACTGCCGGCCTGAGTCTGCTCATCAGTACGGTCCAACCGCAGCATTGCCGGCAGGGAAACGTTTTCCATCACCGTGAGATCAGGAACGAGTGCATAGTCCTGGAAGACATAACCCAGCTTGTAGAGCCGGAACTGGGTCTTCTCGTAATCATTGAGCCGGCCGACATCGACATCGTCAATCGTGATCTTTCCTGATGTGGGCTCATCTAATAATCCCAGCATGTGGAGCAGGGTTGTCTTGCCGCTGCCGCTTGCACCCATGATGCCAAGAAACTCGCCTTTCGCGATCTCTAGATTTATCCCGTCAAGAGCATTGACTTCGACATCTCCCATGCGATAGGTTTTCCGTAACTCTGATATCTCGATCATATCAGGACCTCATCGCAGTCTGGATATCCTCACGGGATATCTGGTAGGCAGGGACATACCCGGCCACAACTGCTGCAATGAACAGGATCACTGAGTTTATGAACAGGTCCAATGGGGTGACATACAGGGTTGCAGACCATTCCGGAGTTACAATAGGGTTAACTGCCATATACGCTGCGAGAATTAAGGTTAAGAAGATCCCCAGGATAATACCCAGTATGCCGAGAATGATCACCTGGAACCCATAGTTATGCATGATGACTTCCTTATCCACCCCGATCGCCTTTAAGATGCCAATCTGTTTGCGACTGCTGAGGGTCTTGATGGTGATGACGATGAACAAAACAACAGTCGTAATGATGATACTGACAACCAAAGACACCATGTTGATGATGGCAAAACTCTGGAGCGCCCGTCCCATACTCTTGCTCAGCAAATCTGCAGTAGTCTGGACCTTCCCGCTCCCACCTACCCCGTACGCAAGGAGTTCGTTCTTGATGAACTTCTCGGAATAGCCGGGTTTTGCCTTGACCGTGATAGATTCTGCATTGTCAAGCGCCTTTGGGTCGACCAGCGCCATATCCGTATAGGTAACGTAAACTGCGCTGTCCGCCTGGCTCCAGCCAGTGAAATAAATACCTTTTACCCGGTAGTCCTTTACATACCCGTTGCCGTAATCAATCGTGATTGAATCGCCGACACGCACTCCTCCGAGCGAGGCCTGGAACTCGTCCTCCTGCCGGATCGAGGCGTCGCCTGCAACCGGCCTGCCTATAATGACTTCCCCAATATCAGCGTCCCCTAAGTAACTGCCGGCAACCATCTTGGTATAGAGGGGGGAGATGAACTTCTCATCATTGGGCGATATCGCCCGCACCGAGACCCCGAGAACACGCTGGCGGTACTTGAGTGTCGCCCCTTTGGTAAAATGGGGAGTGGCCCGTTCCACACCCGGCATACCGTTGATGAGGTCGAGTGTTGCATGAATATCGGCAACATACTTGTCGCCGGACTTGGGGCTGACAAGCACATTTCCAACCTCGTAGTCCACAACCTGCCGGGTGATGCTCTGGCCAATCCCGTTGAACATGGAAGGTAAAAAGATCATGTTGGTAAAGCACATCCCGATGATCAGGATGGTTAAGATCACGCTTGAGCGACTTCCCCGCTGAAGCGAGCGCAGGGCCAGCAGGAAGGCGACCTTTAGTTCTTTTTTACCCATGGGTGTTTTCCGTCCCCGTTCTTCTTTGGCAGGTACCAGTACCGGTAGGCAACGAACAGAAGGATGACAAGGATGATGAGCCCGAGGATGATATTTGCAGAGCCATTTGCTGCCGGCACCCTGATATTCATCTGCCGGTTCATCGTGTGTACACCCATGTCATCGGTGTAGGTGATTGTAAGATTATAGGGATGGTTGCCCGCTTTTGCACCTTCAAGAAGGAAGATTGCTGGTGCATCGTTACCGGGCTTTATTTTACCGATGAATGCCTCTTTGTTACCTTCTGACGGGAGATCAATCTTTGCTGATACCTGTTTTGCCTCTCCGGTTCCGGTGTTCTCGATACGGATAGTGAGATCAAAGGGGGTATTTTCAGTAAGGCGGGGAGGATTGGTATCTACTGATACAAAACCCAGTTCTGCTTTACCTTTCATCATCAGGTCGATTCCGGTTTTCTGGGTCTGGAGAACACCATCGATTGCATTGTAGCTGATGGTCACCGGTATCCGGACAAGACCAGCGTTTGCTTTCTTATCGGAAAGCAATACCAGTTGTACTGTTTGCTGTCCTCCGGGAACGATAACTCCCAAATGGTACAGATCAGCGTTCTTAGGTGCTACCACAGTGCTCATATTCTCGATTTTTACCGTCACATCATCTGCAAGGGTCTGGCCCGAATTCCGGAGAGTTAGTGTCACTGGGATCTCTTCTCCGGGGTTTGCAGTACCACCAAGTGAAGTATCCATAATCAGGATTGCCTGTCTCTGGATTCCGACTGCCGTGTTGACATTCACCGGTATGGGATATCTGGTGCTTTTTCCTCCGGTGGTGTCGATCCTGACTTCAGGAAAATACATTCCGCTCTTTGAAGGGGCACGAATCGAAAATGTGAGCGAGATGGATTGTCCCGGCCCAATCTCCCCGACGCGGTTATAATCCTTACTCAGGGTTTCAATGCCATTTCCTTCAAGTTTGACATTTTCAATATTGACATTAATATCCGTGGTTTTTTCCACTGCAAAACCTAAGGTGTCCGGCTTTATCTGCCCGGTTTTTTCAATGATAGAAGCACTGGCTGCGGTATTTTTTATGGTTACCGTGATCGACCCAAGACTATCAGGCATTAGAACCGACGGGGTCACTTTGTAGTCCGTGATCGTTACAGTGGGTGCACTTTCTGCTGATACAGGAACCACAATTGCGCTCATGAGCGCGATGATGACGAGAATTGAGATTGTCCATTTCATAACGATCGCTCTGCTGGAAGGAGAAGATGTTACTTCCTTTTATTATTATCAGGTACTCAATAATTCTGGTTGTTTTTCATAATTATATCCTCTCAAGGCAAACATTCCCTACACCCTACTGCTATCTCATTAACGGGAAGGGATGGATTATCAGAGTAACATAAGATCCATTCTTCAGGGTGACATTCCGGTAGGTATGCAACCAGCAATGCAATGGCAATCGGTTAAACTGCGGCAGGGCGTTCTGTATGGAGAGGTGTCCAGTCACCAGTTATTTCAATCAGGATCTGCTCAAAAAATCCCAATCAAAGTCATGGTGAAATTTTTTAATCAGAGTCTGATTGATCCGGATCGATTTTTCAAACGCGATCGTGATCGCGATGAGAAATTTCCAAACAAGGTTTGATGAAAAAAATTTAGTCGCACTCTGCTCAAAAATTTCAAATCAAAGTCCGGTTGAAAGATTTCAAGCAGGGTTTGATTGCTTTACCGGGGGAACGTTTACGTCGGATGGGGAGCATCGGATCCATTTTTTAATCAAGCTCTGGTTACATTTTTTCAATCAAAGTCTGCTCAAAAATTTTTAATCAAGGTTTGATTGAAATTTTTCAAGCAAGGTCCGGTTGACCCGGATCAACTTTTTAAACGCGATCGTGATCGCGATGAGAAATTTTCCAGCAGGGTCTGATGTAAAAATTTCAGCCAAAGTCCGCTGAAAAACCTCCATGAGGGGCATGGGATCTGAGCAAGGAATCAGAAAAATGCTGTCCCTAAACCGCTGCGGGGGCGCCCCGTCGGGGGCGGCGGCGTTCATCGCATCTGGGGGTATAGGGAGCCCCCATCTTGGTAATAGGTTCAATACACGCTAAAAATTGCCAGTATTGCTCCCTGAAGCCGTATGGCTATTTTCATGAAACGCCGTAAACCTGTTTTGCAATTGATGGTAGGTGGTGGAGATTTCGCAAAAAGGGGGCGGACGCTGACGATAGGTGCGAAAAAGGCGAAGATGGCACGTTGCAAGAGAGATCTTCCATGACACACTCTACGGCGATGAACCTTACTATGGCACTGACCGGACGACAGTTATCTGATCGGTAAATAAATTCGTAAAAACCACATCGAAAGACAGAATTAAATAACAGGTTTACTGATGGAGACTATGAAAGAAAAGGTAAAAATCGGAATCCTCGTTGCCGCTTTTTTTATTGCGGTAATCGGAGGATCGGTTCTTTTTTTAAATAACGGTATGTTTGGATCCAGTTATCCTATAGATTCAAAAGTGTATTCGACCCTTGAGAGAACGGTTATTCCGATTCCTGTGCCTTCAGGTTCACCTGCGCTTTATCCGTACCAGGTTGCTAACTATTCAGAATATGGTTATGGCGCCTGGAAATTTGGTGAGGGACTTGGTTATGACAATAGACTGGATATTATGCCAGCGGGATATACTAATACATCGGTTACCAAGACGGCACGACTTCTGAATTTCTTTGCCATGACCGACGTACATATCACCGACAAGGAAACTCCTGCCCAGGGGATCTATGCCGGCTATAAAGGCGGTAACCCTTCGGGATATTCAGCGGTTATGCTCTCTACCACCCAGGTTCTTGACGCAGCCGTCCAGACCGTAAACGCCTTTCACAAACAAAAACCGTTCGATTTCGGGATCTTTCTTGGTGATGCCATCAACGGTAACCAGCACAATGAACTAAGGTGGTACATCGATGTCCTTGACGGCAAAACGATAAACCCTGATTCCGGTGCCAAAGATGATCCTGTCCCCGGGCCTCACAATGATTACCAGGACGAATTCAAGGCAGCGGGTCTCGATAAATCGATCAAATGGTACCAGGCACTCGGCAACCACGATCAGTTCTGGTTGGGTTCAAATGTTCCAAACGATTACCTGAAACAGACCTTATCTGGCAAGAATCTCCTCAACATGGGAGATCAATTCAATGACCCTTTTCTGTTGGACAGCCGTGGTTTTTATATGGGCTCAATTGACGGCCGGACACCGTACGGGGATGTGATCGGTGTAGGACCGGTCAAAGATTTCAAAGAACCCCCAAAAGTACTTGCAGCCGATCCGAACCGCCATGCGATTTCGCGGTCGGAATGGATGGGAGAATTTTTTACTACCACATCAAGTCCCAAAGGACACGGGTTCAACCGGTCTGACGTAGCAACGGGATTTGCCTGCTATTCGTTCGAACCGAAACAGGATATTCCGATCAAGGTCATTGTGCTCGACAATACCCAGAGGGACACCGATCCCAATGTCGGCCCCTATATGTATGCCTCTCTCGACAAGGCACGGTATGACTGGCTGGTAAACGAACTGGATACAGGTCAGGCAGACAGCAAGCTCATGATCATCGCGGCGCACATACCGATACGCAACGAACCGGTGAACTCCTCGAAACTCTGGACTGCCATATCTCCCGTCTCGGAGCAGAAACTGGTGGACAAACTGCATACCTATCCGAATCTCCTCATGTGGATCTCGGGACATGTTCACCGTAATACCGTTACCGCATTCAAATCCCCGGATCCCAGCCGTCCGGAACTCGGATTCTGGGGGGTGGAAACCTCATCATTACGTGATTTCCCCCAGCAGTTCCGCATGTTCGAGATCGTCCGGAACAGCGACAATACGGTCTCAATCTTTGCAACGGACGTTGATCCGGCAGTCAGGGAAGGATCGATAGCCGAAAAATCACGGTCGTATGCTATTGCTGCACAGCAGATATTCAATGCTACAATCGTTCCCATGCCGAGTGGGGCATATAATGCCGAACTGGTCAAACAGCTGACACCGGAGATGCAAGTGAAAATTCAGAAATTCGGAACACCGATAACGAGTTTCTGAACCGCCGCGGGGGCGCCCCTACTGGGGCGGCGGTGTTTATCGTGTTTTGGAGGTAGGGCATCAGCCATTATTTTTATAATCTAATCAATGCATCATATCCCATTCAAAACAACGATAAGCAAAAAACAAAAAATTAAACCGGAAAAATCTCACTTGTGCGTATAATACGCCACAACCCCGGCATCCCCGACCGCATCGATCTTTACAAACCCAACCCGCTCGAACTGGATAACCTTCCCGAGTTCCGACCGGACCGCAGGCTCACACGCCCCGACCATCTCGCCTTCCTGCGTAAGAATAGTGCAAGGAATAGTTGCCTGCGCCGGCAGCCACTGGACGATGTGCGCCTTAGCCGCCCGGGCATCCGCAAGGGAATCCCCCGCGTAGGTAAAGGAAGGCATCCCGTTGTCCCAGCTGATCTTCACATTGAAGAGATCCTTAAGCCGGAGCATCGTTATATCCGGTGAGACCTCACTCTTCGGAATGAGGACGGTTCCGGTAAACTCGAGCGTACGGGTGCCGCGTGCTGTATCACTCGGGTGGAGCATCGCATGCGCTGTGTGTGGTTGTGCACCCTCAATCTGTACAGTCACCGGCTCAGGGACAAAGAAGTACCGGTTTGCCACCGGGTCAACAATCTTCTTGTTCTCGGAATAGAGATTGTCCCACGAGAACGAGATGTCCGTGTCGCCGATACCGATCGCAAGCATCGCATTCTTGACCGCTTCGGGGCTGATCCCCCGGCGGGCAAGTGCCCGGAGCGTGCCGAGCCGTATATCGTCCCAGCCGGTATAGGTCCCGTCATTGATGCCAAGCCGCATCTGGGAAGTCGAGAGCACAACGCCTTCGATACCCATCCGGCCATAGTGCCGGTATACCGGCACCTTCCAGCCGAAGTGGTCGTAGATGTAGCGCTGGCGTCGCGTATTGGCGATATGATCCTTGCCCCGGATCACATGCGTGACCCCCAGCAGGTGATCATCGGCAACTACCGAGAAGTTCATCAGCGGGTACACATGGGCGATTACTTTCGGGTGAGCCGGTACGTCAAGGATACGAAACGCGGGAAAGTCCCGCATGGCCGGATCCGGGTTGTTGAGATCGGTCTTGATCCTGACCGATGCCTCGCCTTCCTTGAACCCGTGGGTGAGCATTTTATCCCAGAGCACGAGGTTCGTCTCCACGGACTGTTCCCGGCAGGGGCAGGCAGTCTTTTTGTTTTTGAGCTCCTTGAACTGCTCGTTGTCGCAGGTGCAGACATACGCCCCGTTCCGTTCGATTAGTTGCGTGCAGAGCAGATAGTACAGGTGCAGGCGATCGCTCTGGGTCACGGTGTCGGTGATGGCAAGACCCAGCCATTTGAGATCCTCGACCACCATCTCATAGGCTTCGGGATCGACCCGCTTGGGATCGGTATCCTCGATGCGGAGGATGTAGCGCCCGCCATACTGTTTGATGTACGCATCATTGAGCGCCGCAGCCCTTGCATGACCAATATGGAGCGGGCCGGATGGATTGGGGGCAAACCGCATCACCACACCGTTTTCAGCACCTTCAAGATCCGGCAGCACTTTCTTGTGCTCATGCTTCTCGGAAAGTGCTGCAAACATTTCCGGTGCACGGGTTTGGAGCGTAGTCACCCGCTCTTCAGAAGAAAGAGCAGCTACATCAGCAATCGCTTCCTTTGCAAACGCCGAGACTTCCTTGGCCCTGCTCCGCAGTTCCGGGTGTGCACCCATGACCATGCCAATCACGGCCCCGCTCTGGGGAATACCGCCATGCTTCACGGCATTCTGGAGTGCACATAAAAAAAGGATCTCTTTTGGATCGTCCCCTGCCATTTTTAATAACTCCGGGTGACAAAAAATTCGCCAATGTCCATTAAGAGCTGGCGTTCTTTTGATGCAGGGAGTAAGGAGAGATGTTTGTTGCTGGCAGCCACAAGGTCAGCAGCCTTTGTTTTGACCTCATCGATCACACCGGCTTCGGTGAGTTCTTTTATTGCCGCATCGATATCAGCTTTTGACAGTTCGCGCCGGTATTTCTGCAAGTCGATCCCCTTCTCCCGGGCCTTGATCATGATGATCGTCTGCTTGCCTTCTCTGAGATCGGAAGCCTGGTCCTTGCCACTCTTCTCTGAAGGCGTGAGCAGGTCAATCAAATCATCCTGTATCTGGAATGCAATACCGGTATTCAGCCCGAAGTTGTAGAGGGCTTTTACCTGCGGGGCAGAACCCCCGGCAAGAATGCCGCCGATACCGGCTGCCGCCGCATAGAGCACACCGGTCTTTTTTCTCACCATCTCGATGTACTCGTACTCATCCACATCATTGCGGTGCTCAAAGGACATGTCCATGTGCTGACCTGCACAGATATCGGCACAGGCATTGGCAAGCATGGTTACCGAGCGGACTTTTGCCTCATCGGTTGCAGTAGCCTTGCAGATATACTCAAACGCCCGGGCATAGAGCACGTCACCGGCAAGGATGCCGGTCGGCATATCCCATTTCGTGTGGACCGTCTGGACACCACGGCGCAGGTGGTCATCATCCATGATATCGTCGTGGATGAGCGTAAACGTGTGCGTAATCTCAAGAGCGAGAGCCGCATGCATGATATCTTCGGAGCTTCCGCGTTTCACTGCATCTGCTGCCAGTATGACGACAGCGGGACGGAGTCGTTTCCCGCCGGCAGCGAGAAGATGGGCTGACGCCTTGTTCAGGTCACCAACCGTATCAACAAAATACCGGTCGATCATGCGGTCGATATGTGCTGCAACCGATTCCAGGTAAGGGGCAAGTTCCGACATTTTGATACCTCTTTTTTAATTGAGCTTGACCCGCTGCCCGTTCTTCAGCATATGGACGGTGGACTGGGCGGTGTATCCCATTTCCGTGGCAAAGTCCGTGTAGCCGGCCGTCATCTTCAGGTGCCCGTGAGCAGGGATGATGTGCTGCGGGTTGAGGAGCTGGATGAACTCATAGTGATCCTCGCGGTAGGCATGACCGGATACGTGAAGATCTTCAAATATGCGTGCACCGGCATGCCGGAGGTGCTGCTCGATCATATAGCGCTGGCCGAAGTTCATGGGGTTTGGGATCACGTTTGCCGAGAAGACCACCTTGTCACCCTTGGCAAGCTGGTAGGGAGTATCCCCGACCGCAAGGCGGGTGAGAATGGAGCCCGGTTCGCCCTGGTGCCCGGTGACTATAGGGAGGAACTGTTCTTTTCCATCCTTCATCATCCGGCGCATCTGCCGGTCAACAGTTCGCCGGTTCCCAAAGACACTGGTGGTCTCGGGAAACGAGCAGAGCTTCATCTGCTCTGCAGTGACCGAGTACTTTTCCATGGACCTGCCAAGAAGCACCGGTTTCCGGCCAATCTCGTGGGCACATTCCGCGATTGTTTTGACCCGGGCAATGTGGGAAGAGAAGGTGGATACGATGATCGCGTTCTTGTCATCCTCGTAACTGGTGATGACGTTCCTGACCAGGTCACGGGCAATACGTTCGCTCGGGCACCTGCCGGGGCGGTCGATATACGTGCTCTCCACGATAAGGGCGAGCACGCCTTCCTTGCCGATCTGGCGGAAGCGGGCAAAGTCCGGCGGTTCGCCAATGACCGGCGTCCGGTCGAACTTGAAATCACACGCATAGACGATAGCGCCATGCGGGGTGTGAAGTACCGGTGTAACGGTATCGATGATCGAGTGCTGCGTGCGGACAAACTCGAGCACCAGGTTCTGGGAGAGCGTGTAGCGCTGACCGGCCCTGAGGGCAAAGAGTTTGTTGTTCACCCCAAATTTCTGCTCACCGGAGATCTGCTGCCGGATGAGTTCTGTAGCATACGGCGATGCAATAATCGGAGCATTGTACCGGTGTGCCAGTTTCGGGATGGCACCGATATGGTCAAGGTGGCCGTGTGAGCAGACGATCGCTTTGACCGTGCCTTCGATCTCATTCATCCGGGTATCGTCCGGTATTGCCTTGATCTTGATCAAGTCAAGGGAATGCATATTCTCAATTTCAGCATCCTCGTGGATCATTATCTGGTCCAGCCGGAGTCCCATGTCAAAGATGACAATTTCCTTTCCGCAGCGGACGGCGGTCATATTCCGCCCGACCTCGTCGTATCCGCCCACTGCAATAATTTCTATATCCATTTTTTTATCTCCTTACTTTTCTTTATGTATATTCTGCCTGAAGAATTCCCCGGTTTTATCAGGTTATCGCTTGATCCGCGCAGGATTGTCCTTATCGATCATCTGGCGTGTCGAACCGGTAAGATACATCGGGGCTTTCTTAAGTGAAGATACCCGTGCAGAGCCGGTCAAAAACATCGTAACCTTAAGCTGCTGGTGTATCATCTCAATCGTGTTACCGAGTGCTTCATCGTTTTCCATTGCGGGTTTGAGCAGGGGAAGTGCCATCCCACAGAGATCCGATCCGAATGCAAGCGCCTTTGCCATATCAATGCCGCTCCGGATTCCTCCAGAAGCGATCACCGGGCTGCCGGTGGCTAACACTTCTGCAAGACTCACTACCGTGGGAATGCCCCAGCTGGAGAAGTCCTGCCCCAATGACTTGAGGGCATGGTCTTTTGCATTCTTACTCTCATCTGCCCTAACACTCTCAACCGCAGCCCAGGACGTTCCGCCCCAGCCACCTATATCGATCGCGCTGACCCCGGCACCCCAACACTGCCGGGCGATGGGGGCAGAGATCCCACAGCCGGTCTCTTTTACAATGACCGGTTTTTTGAATTCCCGGCACAGTTCCTCAATGGCTGCAAAACAGCCGATCGCATTGTGATCGCCTTCCGGCTGGATCGCTTCTTGCAGGAAATTTAAGTGAATCGCCAGTGCATCTGCCTCGATCATCGAGACGGCGCGCTCTGCCCATTCTATACCATGGTCACGGAGCTGGACTGCGCCGAGGTTTGCAACCAGAAAGGCATGAGGCGCCTCATCCCGCACGATCGAGAATGTATCCTCAAGTTTGGGATTCTCAAGCGCAGCCCGCTGGGAACCAACACCCATGCCAGCCCCAAAGCGTTCTGCTGCCCGTGCAAGCCGGGCGTTCACTTCTTTTGTTCCCGAATGACCACCGGTCATTGCCGATATGAACAGGGGGGATGAGAATGAGTGGTGCAGGAACCGTGTGGAAAGATCGATATCTCCCATGTCACACTCGGGTAGTGCATTGTGCACAAACCTGATGCCGCCAAACCCGGCATCCCCGCTCTCAACTGGTTCTTCTGCACAAATGCGCAGGTGATCGAGCTTGCGCGAGGAAGTAAACCGCTTTTTATCACTCATTTTTTTATCCCCTTAACTGTTGTCCCGCCGTGGCTGGCTCCGGAAAGGAAGTCGGCTACTCGCGAGACATGAAAGATTTCTGACCCGATACCCGCATTGCTAAGTTCGAGCAGTTCATTGATCTTGCCTCTCATTCCACCGGTGACATCGGTATGTATCGAGTTGCCGATGCGGAGAGTTGGCATTGTGTCCCGGTTAATTTCAGGAACAACCCTCTCTCCATCCAGCACTCCCGGTACATCGGTGGCGAGCCCCACGCGGCTGATTGCAAGTCCAACCGCAAGATACCGCACGAGCTGATCGCCCGATACGATACAGGCTCCTTTAGAAAGGTCCATCACCACGTCTCCGTGGATCACAGGAACCATCCCAAGTTCAAGCATTGTTTTTAGATGCCTGCATTCAAAATTTACAAGCCTGCCATTATCCGCAATTGCGGTATGAAGAGGGTGAACCCCGATAGCAGCAACCCCTTGTTCGCGGAGAGCAGCAACAACATCTTCGTTTAACCGGCTGACTGCCCGGTGGGTGACATAGATCCCCTCTGTCTGCCCGGTTATCGCACCGGCATCAAGTTTGTACCGCTTTGCCTCGGGATGCCCGCAGGAACCGGCACCGTGGATAACCACGATGCCTGCGGTTCGTGCACGGGCAATCGATGCGGCAATGGATGCCAGCTGCACGCGGTTGATCGCACAGTCGGCACTCTTGTCGGTGATCACACTTCCCCCTAGTTTAAGAATAACGCGATCAGACATTTTTCTCCTTGCGTGCGCCTTCTGTGTCAATTCCGGTTATGATCGCCCGGGCATCACACGCTTCAATGGCATTGGCGATCCGGTGTTTGAGGGGTTTTGGACAGACTGCAACCATGCAACCTCCGCCTCCGGCTCCCGTGATCTTGGCCCCAAAAGCCCCTGCCGCTCGTGCAGCAAGTACCATCTTTCCCAGCTGTGGATGGCCAACACCCAGCACTTCGAGGAGGGCATGGTTCATGTTCATGTATCTCCCCAGTTCCCTGGGATTGTTGAGATGATGGATCGCACTCATACTGACCCCTTCGATCGCGTCAAGAACGGGATCTACGATATTGGGGTGCTTCACTTTTAGTTCGCTTACCTGCTCCACCATCTTTGAGGTGCTGTGAGAGACGAGTGAATCCCCGATTACCAGGTGAATGTTCTGCGGGGGCAGTCTCCTGCGGGAACCGCCACTGATAAGAACGATCCCCCCGTACGCAGAAACGGTTGTATCCGTAGGGCTTGCCCGCCCTTTCTGCACGGTCTTTTCGATCTCAAAGGCCATGTCAGCGATATCTTCCCGCGTCTTGTGCAGGGAAAATTCATCGTTGATAGCAGACAGGGTGGCAACCGTGACTGCAGCAGAGGATCCAAGACCGGAAGAACTCGGGATCTGGGAGTTGATGTAGACACTGCCCGCCACGCCAAGAGCCTCGAAACACCCGTCAATGTATGCGGATTTCGCCCGTTGGGAGTGCCGGGTGTTTCTCACCGTGACAAACACCCGGGGTTTTATGGCCATAGCTATGCCGGGCTTTCCATATACCACTGCATGTTCACCGAACAAGAATACCTTGCCCGGTGCACTCCACGTTGCCAACTTTATATCACCGTAATGGCTGCGTATCCCACAACTTCACGGGTGTCACCGGTGACATCCCCGCTGGTCGCATACCGGATAAGTTTTGCCGATTTTGCCCCGAACCTGCTGCAGGCAGTCACCATAGCGGTGATTGGGCCGTACCCGCACGCAGTTATGCGTCGCTCCTCAATCCGCCGGTAGAATTCCACCGTATCAAGAGTAGTTAAGGGTTCAATTGCATAAAGATCATCGGATTTAGCTTTTGTTTCAGGCACATAGTGCGAGAAGTCGCTGGAGGCTACGATCCTGATATCCCGTTTTGTCCGCTTTACAGCAGCACCAATCTTCTCTGCAAGCCGTATCGCGCTTGCATAATCCTGCTGACCCATCATGATCGGGGCAATCCGGGCCCGGGGGAACCGGTACTTGATCAACGGCATCTGCACTTCTAACGAATGCTCATCCTTGTGAGACAGTTCATCGGTCTCCATATCAAGCGACTCGACAAACTCGCAGTCCGTATCAATCACACCAAGCGGAGTCTCCCAGGGAACTGCAGAAACACAGCTGATATATCCGCGATGGGACGGGCCGATCACCACAAAAGTGCCGGAAAAATCCGGCTCGATATGACCAAATGCGTGAGCCGCTACCTGCCCGGAATAGACATACCCTGCATGGGGGGATACGATACCCAGAGGTGCTCCCTCCATTCTGGTGCCGGAGAAATATTTCTCAAGCAATTGTTCCAGATGCGAGGGGTCACGCGGATAAAACATGCCGGCTACTGCGCATGTACGCATCTTCATCGGATCAACCCTCTGGTCGAACTAATATATCTAACGATCGGTCACCATAAAAAAAGGTGAACTGATCAGAACTCAGTTTCGAAGTCTTCGGAGGTGAGTGCTGTCGAGATACCGCGAAGCCGGAGCATCTCACGGGTGAGCAGGAAGTAGATCATGGAGAGCGCCTTTCTGCCCTTGTTGTTGGTCGGGATGACCAGATCAACATACTTGGTCATGTTGTTGGTATCGCAGAGTGCGACAACAGGAATACCGCACTGGACTGCCTCGTTGATCACCTGTGCATCACCGATCGGGTCAGTGACAACAATCACCGATGGCTCGATGTATTCAGAGAGAACGGGGTTGGTTAAAAGGCCCGGTATGAAACGGCCGGTGGCAGACATTGCACCCATGGTATCGGCGAACTTCTTTGCCGGGAACTGGCCGTACTGTCGGGACGTAACCACAAGAATATTGGGTGCCTCGAACTGGTTCAGGAACTTGGCTGTGGTCTTGATCCGGGAGTCAGTCTCGCGGATGTCGAGGATATAGAGTCCATCGCCGCGGACGCGGTAGATGAACTTTTTCATATCTTTGCTCTTCTGCTGGGTGCCGATGTGGACACCGGCTGCAAGGTACTCTTCGACGGGGATGAGTGGCTCTTTTAATTCGATTTCCATTTCATTTACAGGGTTCATAGCTGTTCCTCTATGCGTATCAGTTCGTTTAATTTGGCAATGCGTTCTCCGCCAACGGCTCCGCATTTTAAGAAAACACAGGAGAACGCAGTTGCAAGGTGGGCGATTGTCGTATCGGTGGTTTCACCGGACCGGTGGCTCATCACCGTGTCCAGACCATGGGTGTGGGCGAGCCGAACTGCGTCATACGTCTCAGTGAGAGTTCCCACCTGATTGGGTTTTATGAGCACGCAGTTTGCAGCATCCTGCTCGATGCCCTGCGCTATGCGCTCAACCTGGGTCACAAAGATATCGTCCCCGCAGAGCAGGCAGCGATCACCGATCTGGCGGTTGAGCTCTGAAAAGGCGTCAAAGTCATCCTCAAAGAGGGGATCTTCAACATAGACAAGGTTGTAGGTGTCGACCAGCTCGCCAATATATGCAATCTGCTCTTCAGTGGTGCGCACACAGTTGCGGTACTTGTACCCGTCACCGGTCCACATCTGGCTTGCCGCAACATCAATACCCATGTCAACTTCTACATTCAGTTCGTCAGCAACAAGTCCGGTCGCCTCGGCAATGAGCTCAAATGCGAGGGCATCGTCAATCTGCGGTGCCCACGCACCCTCATCACCCTTGCCGCAGGATTTCCCCTTCTTCTTTAAGAGTTCTTTGACATGCCGGTGAACTGCCGCATTGGCAAATACGGCCTCTTCGGCATCCGCTGCACCACCAGGCACAACAAGGAATTCCTGGATCTCTGTTGCATTTGCCGCGTGTGCCCCACCGCCGATGATGTTGCCTAATGGGAGGGGCAATTCCTTAACAAATGCCCCGCCAAGGTAGCGAAAGAGCGGCATTTCCATGGAGGATGCGGCTGCTTTTGCATTTGCAAGCGAGAGTGCTACTGCAACATTGGCCCCGATTTCCGAGAAATCGGCAGTCCCGTCAATATCGCGGAGCTGCTCATCGAAACCTTCCTGGTCACACGCATCCATGCCGATGAGTGCGGGTAGCACATTCTGGTAGGCATAATCTACCGCTTCACGTGGCGGCTTGACTTTTGCCTCAAAGGTTCCGGTGCTGGCACCGCTTGGTGCTGCAGACCTTCCAAAACCATTCGCCGTGTACACGTCCGCCTCAACGGTCGCATTGCCCCGGCTGTCCAGGATTGTCCGCAGTTCAATAACCTCTATGATTGTCATATGTCCTCTACTTCCTCTTTACCGTAATGGGGATGGTGTGGTTGTTGTATTCCTCGATGGCGATCTCAAGCGGATCGATTCGTGTCGTCGTTACAAGTAACGGAGCACCCATTGATATCTGCAGAGCCCTTGCTCCAATGATCCTTGCCCGTTCATACCGGGAGTATGTCTGCGTCTGCATTGTTCTTCCTCATAATGATAGTTGTTCTGGTTTCTGATAGATGGGGTCGCTGAGATTCGAACTCAGGTCACTGCGTCCCGAACGCAATAGGATGGTCCAGGCTACCCTACGACCCCTCGTTCATATAGTCAATCTACTGGTAAGGGTTGAGCTCGTCTATGATCACTTTGTGTGTCAGCAGCATGCGCCTGCAGCAGTACCGGGTAATATGAAGATCGGTGAGGATCTGTTTGGGATCCTCGCCTTTCTCCCGCCTCTGCCTGAACTCTTCCCACGCAGTGGAAATCGGTTTTCCACAGGTGAAACATCGTACGGGTATCATAAATTTAACCTTTCATCATATCTTTTATCTTAACGATAAGACTTTTGGAACTTTGCCCTGGCGCCGGAACCGTGCGGCTTTTTCGCTTCTTTCTGCCGCGAGTCGTTGACAAGGAGCGTCCTGTCATACGTAAGGTAGATATCCTTGATCTGGGGTTCGTTGTGCCACAGGAGGATGCCACGGGCAAGTGCGGTCCTGACCGCCTCTGCCTGTCCCATCACTCCGCCACCTGCGACATTGATGGTCACATCTATACCGTGCACCGCATTGGGTACCAGCAGGAGAGGCTCAGAGATCTTCATCCGGGTGACATCCGAACCGTACTGTTCGAGCGGTACAGAGTTGACCCGGATTACGCCTTTGCCTGCCTTTAAGGTTGCCCGTGCAATCGCAGTCTTGCGTTTTCCGCTTGTGTTAATGATCTTTACCATGGGGACCAAGCCTCTAGAACTTTGCTCCGAGGAACGTGCACACAGCACCAAGGGTGATGTGGGCGGGGTTGTTCAGACGGTTCATGTGTGCGTCTTCAAGCACTTCTAACTCTTTTCCGACAAATTCCGTTGGAACACCTACGTAGCACTTGATGCGCTTCATGGCTTCAACACCACGGGGGCGTTTGTACGGGAGCATGCCGCGGATCGTCCGCTTCATGAGATGGTCAGGCCGGCGCGGGACGAACGGTCCCCAGCGGTTTCCGCTGGCGCCGCATTCTCTCTTTTTCTTGTAGAGACCAAGCACCCGTGCACGGCTGCCGGAGATGATCGCTTTTTCTGCGTTGACGATTGCAATCGTCTCTCCGGCTAGTCCGCGCTGTGCGACAAGGCTTGCAAGACGCCCGAGAATCAATCCGTCACCGTTGATTACTGTAACCATATCTTCTTCACCTCAGGATCCGGACACCGCTGCCTTTCGGGTTGTCCTGCAGGAGCTGCTCAATTGTCATACACTGCCCTTTCGCGTCCCTGATCTTGCTGGTGGCTGATGCTGAAAAGTTCAGCGCTGCAACCTTAACAGACTGCTCCAGCAGACCACTGCCGAGCACTTTTCCCGGGACAATGATCGTCTCACCATTCTGGGCATAGCGGTTGATCTTCGACAGGTTGACCTCAGCGTAATTCCTGTTGGGGGTCTCTAACCTGCTTGCGATCTCGCGCCAGATTTTAGCCTCATTCTCTCGTGACTTGTTCTTCAAGAGTAAGATAAGGCTGGTAAGACGGGGGTTCGTCTTTTCCACAATTCTTGTCATTTCTTTTCATCCCCTGATATTTCGCCTAGCTGTTGTTCCAGCTCGTCTGATTGCTCCTTGACATACAGAAGTGCCCGATTCATGATCTCTTTTACCGGCAGTGAACCATCGCCCTCGACCACAAAAATATAGCGGTCTGCTTCGGCAGCTACACGAATTGCCGGTTCATCACCAATACCACTCGCCATGCATGCCTTTTCACAGAGTTTGCACATGGAGCAGTCAGAAAGTTTGCCGGATACTACTTCGACTTTCTTGCCACGAACTGCAAGCACCTTGCGGGGACATTCTTCCACGCACATACCACAGGCATCACAGGCTTCGCTGATCGAGACTGCGGGATAGTTTTTGTACCCGCAGACCAGAGTTGGCTGCCATTTTGCGTGCTCCCTGCCGGTATTGAGGATTGCTTTTGCTTCAAGGACAAGTTTCTGCCCTTTGATTAGCTTTACGATGGGCACATTATCGTACACCGGTACCGCTTTTGGGTCCTGCGGGATTAAGTCACTTGAACTGACCATGCGGGGGCCTTCGGCGCTTAAGGTGTAGGTGACCGTGCAGCCCGGGCATCCTGCCCCGCCGCACGTGCATTTCTCTTGTGTCGAGTAAGATGAGAGATCGGTCTTGATGGGTATAAGCCCGAGGCGGTGAGCCAGCATCTCGTCAAAGAGCGCACTGGTATTGTCATAGATGCGCACATCTTCGATTGCAAGTGTTGGCACTTCGCCGATCATTGCCCGCCGGAAGGCGTTGGCAAATGCCGGGCTCGCTCCTGATAGAGTGAATCGCGCCAAGGAATCGTCCAGACTGGCGAATTCTATCTGCATCACACTCTCCTGCCACGTCTGCCGCCTTTCGCGCGGCATGAGTCGTGGGGAATTGGTGTAACATCTTCAATGCGCCCTATGCGCATGCCTGCACGGGCAAGTGCACGGATGGCTGCCTGGGCACCGGGGCCGGGGCTGCGCTGCTTGCCCTGTCCGGGTGCACGCACCTTGACATGGACACCGACAATGCCCTTTTCACGGGCTGCCTGAGCCACATTTCCTGCCATCTGCATGGCAGCATACGGGGAGCTTTCGTTCCGGTCCTGCTTAACAACCATGCCACCGCTGCTTTTTGTGACCGTCTCTGCACCAGAGAGGTCTGTTACGGTGATAATGGTGTTATTGAATGACGCGAAGATGTGGGCAATGCCCCATTTTTCCTTGTCGTTTGCTGCCATTTATCTCCCTCCACGTGAGTATCCCTGCTGGGGAGCTGCTTTGGGGTTGCTTGCCGGTTTTGCGATGCGTGTACGCTCTGCATTCGAGTCGCTGACGAATGGGGACGGTCCATAGTACGAGATCTGTCCTTCTTCAATCCGGGTGACTCGGTATCCGGGAATGGTAGTACGCCTTCCGGCGATTGCAATGTGACCGTGGGTGACCATCTGCCGCGCCTGTTTGGGCGAGCGGGCGAGTCCCTTGCGGTGTACCATTGTCTGAAGACGGCGATCGAGCTGGGCCTGCACCTTTAAGGAGAGCACTGCTTCGATATCTGCATCAACACCGAGAAGTCCTGCACGCTGGAGGTGGCTGATAAGCTCGTCTTTCTTTGCCTCAAAGATCTGCTTATCCATTCCACTGGATGCGAGCACTAGAAGGTTCCGTGCACCTTTGCGGTATTTGCGAAGGTCTGCCTGTGCCTTCCAGACTTCGCGCTTGTTGCGCAGCCCATATTCGATGACAAGACGGGTTTCTGATTCAATGCGCGTCTTTTCAAAGGGGCGCTTTGGGGTCTGGTAAGACTTGTGGTTCTTTCCGGGGTATCCCATAATTAGTTACCTGCCTTCTTCTTGCTCACGCCGACCGTCTTACCGGTTCTGCCAGTAGACTTGGTACGCTGACCGCGGACTTTCTGGCCGGTCTCGTGTCGGATGCCCTTGTAGCACCGGATCTTTCTTAAGAGGTTGATGTCTTCGTCGTTTGCGAGTGTGACATCCCCGCCCAAAAGATGCTTTGTTTCGCCGGTGTACACATCTTTCGGCCGGTTTGACATCCATGCCGGAATCTTTGTTGCGTACTCTTCAATAGCGGTCCGGAGCCGGTTTACCGACTCCTCGTCAAGGCGACCGAGTAATGCGTACTCGTCAACTTTCGCCATTCGGGAAACTACCGTGGAGGTATGCCTGCCGACACCCTTGATGCCGGTGAGGGCAACCCTCACGGATTTGGTACCATCCAGATCGGTGGTTCCAACCCGTACAAAGTATTTTATATCGTTTTCCTGAGCCATCCAATCCCCTCGATTGGTGAGATTGTCTCTTTAGCGCTGAGGGGGAGATTTGAACTCCCGAGTCCTTTCGAACACAGGTTTAGCAAACCTGCGCCATACCAGGCTTGGCTACCTCAACAGAGGAATCTCGCATCTTGTAACAGACACTCGCAGTGGATAATCACTGCTCCATGAATGGTGCTTTATAATATGGACAGAGTTGGGTAATAAGTGTTGCGGGCAAATCCTGCCACAGACAGGGGTGACTCCACAAGAGGTTGCAATATCTTTGAGTGGATAATTTCAGACATAGAACGATCAGACATCGCACAATAAATGAGCGCGTGTACTGAACTCACAGTTCTTAGTACCTAAGATCGGGCTACATCCTATTTCAAAAATTGCAGTTCCGGGTTCCTGATCGTAAGTATTGATACTCAATGATCCACAGCAGGGGTGACTTTCCTACCCCAGCTCAAACGTAGTGACACCAAAGATCTCATCCAGCGGAAGAGGGACGGGTTCCCTTATTGAGTAGAGCCGGGCCGTAAAAAAGACCGGGGTCATCTTCCGGTCCTGCACGAGCGCAACCGCGGCAGCATTCGGTACCGGGATATCGAGATAGAACTGTTCGCCGGGGATTCCCGAGACAAGACCATCGAGTATCCGTTCAGCGGTTGCCCGGTCACGGGCAAAGAGCGGTCCGATCTTGTGACCCGTCTGGCAGACCCGCCGCACACCGTACCCGGCAATCTTCCCATTGTGATCCAGCTGTGCCAGACCGTAATGCCCCTTCTGCCCGAACCAGCAATGGAGGAACCGTTCCCGGCGGGCCGGGAAGTGCGCCGCATCATATTCAGCCAGCATGCCGAAATCCACATCACATATCGGGGTCAGTCCTTCTGGCATTGCAACCCTGCCAACACCCTCGTACCGGGCATTGTTGTAGTGCAGGAAGAGCCCCCCGCCCTTCTCGTAATTGGCCACCATCGCGACCACGCCATCACAGCCCACAACGCGGGATCCGGCATGCTGCATTGCGTACCGGTAGAGCTGCATCCCAATCCCCTTTGCACGATATGCGGGGTCAACAACAAAGAAGCCGTAAAACGAGAAACGGTCATCGTAGTTGACCACCGAAACCGTACCCACGATCTTGCCATCCACTTCTGCGCAGAAGAACCCTGCCGGATCCACGATGGAGAAACATTCCGCATCGGAAAGCCCGGGGTTCCAGCCCTCGCCAGCGGCCCATGCCACGGCAGTTGATACTTCTTCCTGCGTCATTGTCCGGAGCTGGATATCATGCATCTTCCCTTATCTCCTGTTACGGTTATTGGCAGGATAGCTACATACACGTGACGGTTTTGGACGGGGACTAATGCCTCTTTAAAAAACCGAAAACATGGGGTTAACTAAACCAAAAAATCCAAAAAAGAATGGAAAGTTACCCTACTGGAGAGAGACACTTAAAATTGTGGGTACAATCGTTTCAATTTGATCCTTGCATTTTCCGAAGTAAATTGCCAATCGACCGGTTTCTGGTTGTGATTTCTGGAGGTTTCCCACTTTTTTGTTTCCTTCACAAGCAAATCCAGATCATCCAATCTTCGATCAAGACATTGTCGGTATAAAGCGCTCAATTCGATTTCAGCGATGTTGAGCCAGCTCCCATGTTTGGGAGTATGATGAATCTCCAGACGTTTGACAAGTTTTGAAGCTTCCTCTGGGGGAAACGCAGCATAAAATGCTCCGATAGTGTGAGTATTCAGGTTATCACAAACGAGAATTATTTTTCTGGCGTCCGGGTAATCAATCTCCAATAATTCCCTGACTTCGTGAGCCCAGTCAACTTTTGTTCTGTGCTTCCGGGGATTGACTTTTCTCCATCCGATCAGAGGTTCATTGAAGAGGAATATCGAAGCAGTTCCATTTCTTGTATATTCATAATCATATCGAGGAGGATACTGAGGAGTTGCTGGCAAAGATTCTCGGGAGTCTCCGAGTAACTGGACCGGTTTTTCATCCATACAAATCAGAGGAATTTCTGGATCATAGGGTCGGTGATAGAGATCCAGGATATCCTCCATGTGAGCAACAAATTCAGCGTTTTGCTGCGGGGGAATAACCCAGCATTGCCGCTGGTGAGGTTTTAACTCGTTTTTTTAAAACGCGACCAAGTGTTTTTCCTGAAATCGCATCGACTATTTTTAACTCAACCATTTTATCGGCGAGAAGATCAAGAGTCCAACGGGCATACCCTTCTGGAGGTTGACTGCATGCTATAGTAATAAGGCGGGCTTCTTTATCTCCATCCAGTTTTCTGGGTATTGGAGGGGATTCACGTTGTTTTCTCTCAAGCACTGCTGTTAATCCTTTTTCACAATACTTCTTTCTGATATTGAATACCGTCTGACTGTGGCAATGTAATAATCCAGCAATTTCATCATCTCTCTTTTCGGACTCTTCTTTCCCCGCATCGGCATGCAGAAGGATATGTGCATGTTTTATCCGATACGCCGGACCTTTCCCTCGTTTCACTATCCCAGTTAGGATTTCCCGCTCATCCTCCGTTAGTTTTACCTCATAACGACTCTTCATTAATTTTTATAGATCGTACTTAGATAAAGTACTTCCGGATAATATTTATATATTTAATTGTCGGAGACCACTACATCGCATTTACAAGCGAGCTTCGGGTGATGATACCGAAGAGCTTGCTCTTGTCCATCACCGCAATCGAACTGATGTTCTTTTTTACCATCGTATCGATAACTCCTGAAACGTTGGCTGTGCGTTCCACTGACAGGAGCGGTGCACTCATGATATCCTTGACAAGAAGGTTCCGGATCCGGTGATCCTGGTGCTTGTCGCCAACCGATTCGCGGAACTTTCGCATTGCTATTGCCACATCCGTTTCTGTCACGATACCGGTGAACTTCTCGTGCTCTGTGACAATAAACCGGGTGATATTATCGTCAAGCATCCGGCGCCTCAGGTGGACAACCCGTTCGTTTGCTTCGATTGTGACTGCCTTTTCCACCACCTCATCCATAACATTCTCAGGCCTGACCTTTTTTAGCAGGTCAACTGCACTTACCTGACCAATGAGGTTGTGTTCCCCGTCATACACTACCACCAGCTTGTAGCGCTGGAGCAGCGGGATGAGTATGTTGATGTTCTCATCCGGGTAGACGCTGGTGAAGTCTTCCTCAACTACACTGGCTACATGGATGGCAGCAGGGGCAAGATCGGCATTCTGTTTACTCCCCAGCTTCTCTGCGATTGCCTGTCTTGACACGGTGCCAATTACAGAATTATTATTTACCGCTATCAGCGGGTCGATGCCTTCTGATAGCATCTTATCGAGCGCTTCGGTGATCTTTGCCGATTTGGCTATGGTAGTCGGTTTTACCATTACATCTTTGATAAAAACTTCTTTTGTCATTTCGCCACTTCCTTTATGATATCGTCGCGTTTTATAATTCCGGAAATCGTGCTGTTCTCCATGACAACAAGGCTGTTGACATGATGTCTGTCCATCAGTGCGATAGCTTCGGGGAGCAGGGTTTTTGCAGGTACCGTAATAACAGGACTTGTCATCACGTCTTGTGCAACAACTAAAGCAACCATGAGCGAGCTTGTGCTCCGTGCCCCGTCTGCCTTTTCACGTCTCATTATGGCTACGTCTTTTCCAACCACACCTGATAATTTAGGCTCATCTTCATAGAATGCAAGGTTCGTTTCAGTGATAATTCCGGCAGGCTGGCCATCATCATCCATCACCAGCACCTTGTCATTGCGTTCACGCATCACGCTGATCACATGATCGAGCGAATGGTAGCAGTTGACCGTCACCACATCCTCCATCACGTCCCTGACCGGGAGGCTCAGGCCCCGGACAAAGACGGATTTCATCAGATCGGTCTTGGTGATAATCCCGATTACACATCCTCCTTCAACCACCGGGACGCTGCTGATGTTCTTCTCGGCAAACATCTTTGCAATCTTCTGGACCCCCGTATTGGGATCAACAGTCACGGGGTTTTCTGTGGCAAGCGCACCCACCGGGATCCGGTCGAGCGGGCGCCGCCTCCATGCCGGTTCGCCTTGTTTCAGGCGATAGGCAATATCCTTTTTTGTAAGGATTCCTGCCAGTTTCTGTTCTTCCATGACCAGGATGCGTGATATCTTATGCCTCACCATCAGGTTCCGGGCATGTGCTACGGTTGCGTCCGGAGAGACAAAAAAGACCGGTGCGGTCATTATGTCACGTGCGAACATGGTAATCATCCCCTCGCAAATGCCCGGACCAGATCGAATTCCGTTACAAGCCCGATCAGGCGGGAATCTTCAATAACCGGCAGTGCCCCGATGTTCTTTTCGAGCATCTCGCAGGCTGCCTCGTTTATGCTCCGGTCCGGAGTTGTTGTGAAGAGATTCCCTGCTATAAGGGTCCGGACGGGCAATCCCATAACTTCCGAAACATTTCCGGTAGTCAGTCGCGAAAAGACATCCCTGCTGCCTAGATAGCACATCAGATCGGTTGCCGTCACGATCCCATACACTACATCATCGCTCACTAAAGGTAACCTGCGGAACCGGCATTTTGTCATCTCCCGGGCGGCAGTTTCTATCGGGCAGTCAGGTGCAATCACCCGCAGGGACGTGCTCATCACGTCTTTAACTTTGAGCCTGCTCTGCTGCGCCCCCAGCACCCGCATCACATCCCGTTCGGTCACAATTCCCTCAAGCACCCCGTCATTGTCAACAATGGGAAGTCCCCCGATCTTTTTTTCAACAATCACTTTGACTGCATCGCGGATGGTTGCATCGTGCCTGAGCGTGACAGTCTGCTGCGTCATAATGGTGCGGACATTTTCATTCACCGCAGCGAGCAGGTTGCCGCCATGTCTGACCTGTACGAGCTTGTACTTGTCACCCCCGCCCATGAAATTGATCACATCACCGGAAGTGACAATTCCCCGCAACTTCTTTGTACCGGCATCAGTAACGGGAAGTCGCCTAAAGCCGCACTTGGTCATCTGTTCTACGGCCCCGATAATACTCGTAGTAGGGGGTACTGAAATGACGTCGCGCGTTGCGATCGCCATGATCTCGCCTTCCTGCTCTGAAATATGTGTTTTAAACTCAACCGGCCCGCGGTCGAGTTTTCCCTGCATCTTTAAGAGCCGATCGCCCTGTTTGATGCCCCGATTGTTCTGGTGCATTCTCACCTCATGCGGGCCAAAAAGACCCACGTTATTAATTCATCCTGGACATTTTTTCCAGATCTATCCTTCAACATTGATCCTGCGGATAAGCGCGGTTCACGCAAGTGCAGCAAAGACGTCGTGCCGGTCAACAATCCCGACAAGCGCTTCCCTGCATATGCTTTGCAGAATCAATCACCGCAACACTATCCGTATGGATGCTTGAGTCTTCTGGATTTGCCATCGGTGCATCCTTAACAAATCCCTCAACCGTCACATTCGATTTCGTTGCAGTCACCCGCAACCCGTCCGTGAGATCGATATAGCCAAGGAGGGGATTTTTCCCGTCCATGACATAGACTTCCCGATAGCGGCCATCCCTGAGGATCTGCCGTGCCTTTGTTATCTGGTCACTGTTTTTCAGCACAGGAATCTCTAATATGAAATCCTGTGCTGTTTTCATGTGATTTTGTCCTCGTCGCGGCAGCCGGGACAGACCATTACGCCATCCACCCGCTTAAGGTCATCAGACATCTGGTTGCAGCGGTCGCATACTCCCTGCTCAATCATCTCCTCGCGGTTGATCACTATGAGATCCTCCAGCAGATCATTGAGTTCGGTTGATACGGAAAGGAGATCCCGGACGGTAACAATGCCGATCACTTTTTGGTGTTCATCCACAACGGGCAGTCTCCTTACCTTATTCTTGACCATCATATGGGCGGCATCGCCAGATGTTCTATCCGCACTCACCGTAATGAGTGGCGTGCTCATGATTTCATTCACGTGTACTTTGCTTGGTTTGAGATCCTTTGCCACCACCTTGCAGTTGATGTCTTCCTCGGTAACAATGCCAATAGGCTTGTTATGATCGAGAACGATTACGCTGCCGACTCCTTCCTGGCACATCACCTTGGCAGCCTTTGCTACCGTAGCTTCAATGCCTATCATAGTCGGATTGCGTGTCATCACTTCCCCGATGGGGACGCGGGTTTCAAACCGGATTGTGTCGGTTGTCTTTTTCATGAGTCACCTCCTTGGGTGCGTTTTGTTCTGATGTTTTTACAATTAGCATACTCCCATCCCCTTGTATAAATACAATTTGGCAGAGGCAGACCGAAATGCACGGCAGTAATAGCAGGACTTATCAGAAACAGAGGTTACAAAGATATCCTGCGACGACCCTGCATCTACAAAATACGAGAAACCTAATAAACTGCGTATTCTATACACTACTAACGAATCATGGTGAATTATTTGTACACAAGTACGATGCGTAACCAACGAGGTGTAGAGTGAAAATATTCTTTCAGACGTTTGGTACGGTAAAGAAGAAATTTTCCAATTTCCTCAACTCATTTTTCAAGAAGAAACGGACACGGATCGGTATTTACGGCCCACCCAATGCGGGAAAGACCACGCTGGCAAACCGCATTGCCCGGGACTGGACCGGCGATGCGGTTGGTCCGGTGAGCGAGATCCCCCACGAAACCCGCAGGGCCAGAAAGAAAGAAGACATCATCATTTCGGGTGCAAACGGCAGCACAGTAACAATGGATATCGTAGATACGCCTGGCGTCACTACCAAGATCGATTACCACGAATTTTTAGAGTTTGGCATGGAGAAGGATGAAGCGATCATCCGCGCAAGGGAAGCCACCGAGGGTGTTGCAGAAGCCATGCACTGGCTGCGCGAGGATATCGATGGTGTGATCTACATGCTCGACTCAACACTCGATCCGTTCATGCAGGTGAACATCATGATGATCGGGATCATCGAGAGCCGGAATCTCCCGGTAATTATTGTTGCAAACAAGATCGATCTGTCCGATGCCGCACCGGCACGTATACGCAGCGCGTTCCCACAGCACCCGGTTGTCGCCATCTCAGGTCTTGAAGGCAGGAACGTTGAGGATCTCTACGAAACCATGCTCGAATACTTCGGGTGAATACCATGCCGCACAAGTGTACGAAATGCGGGCGGGAATACAAGGACGGTTCAACCGAAATCTTAAGAGGGTGCGCAAGCTGCGGCGGCAAAAAGTTCCTCTATGTCAAAGAAGCAGAGATCAACAAGGATGTGCTTGAAGAAAAGTCCATAGAAGAGATCGCTGATGAGTCCCATGAAGAGGTGCTTGAGATTGTCGAGCAACCCACAACCCGGAAAAAGGAAGTGGAGATGTATGACCGGGTCGAGACCATAAGGATTGTTTCACCCGGCTCATACGAGCTCAATTTAGAGAAGATGGCCAAAAGCGATGAGCGGATCGTGAGCGTGGGAAAAGAAGGCTCCTATATTATCGATCTCATGTCAATGGCAAAAGATGAGCCAAAGAAGAGGACAAAAAAGAGATAAGATATTTCAGTTTATTTCCAAATCCTGCTTTTTTCATTCCGGCTCAACAAATTTTTTTTGTTCCCATTCATTCCTAGTCAACGGGTGGATCGTACCTTTTTCCAGTAACCGTTCTGCGTTGGGGGATGTTTTTCAGATTTACTCCGATCTCAACGCATCGATCGGGTCCATGTTGGATGCCTTCCAGGCAGGGTAGAGACCAGATAGGATACAGACCATAAGACCAATTGCCATACCCATGGGGATATACATGATACTTTCTGGGAGGAAGAAGTACTTTGTCGTGCCGATCATGTAGCTCACTACCGAATATCCGATGATGAGGCTGCTTATTCCACCAATACCTGCACCCAGTATCCCAAGAATGACTGCTTCATAAAGGAACATCCTGCGTACTTCTCCTTTCTCGGTACCGATGGATAGAAGGATCCCGATCTCCTGAATCCGCTCATTCACCGACATCATCATCACGTTGAAGATGCTCGTGGCAGCGACAAGGAGCGAGATGCCCCCGATCGCAAGGATAAATGTGGTTATCGCTGACAGGGAAGACGTAATACCGGAAAGCCGGGAACTGGCATCAGAAATCCTCACCGCAGGTTTCTTTTGATCGGTGTTCAATTTCGTGTCAATTGCCGTTTTCACATCAGGGATTGTGTTAATATCCTTGACAATCACGTTCACTTGTTTATATACGTCCTTTCCGCCGTACTGGTTCGTATACCAGTCATCGGATACGATGATCGCATTATCAGTATTCACGTTGTCCGAAGACATCCCCCGTGCAGCGAGGATCCCGACAATCCTGAGCACGGGACGGGACGTGTCGGTATCCTGCCCGATCCTGATCCTGTTGCCAATCTTTAAATCGAAGTTGGTGGCAAAAGTGGCTCCCACAAGGGCATCATTTATGCCGCCAATATTTGTCCCGTTCGATATCGTGAGGAACTTTGTAATGTCATCCGGATTGAGCCCGTAAACAGTGCTCCTGCCGGGAGTGGATGCCAGCGTGAACTGGGTGGTTGTCGAATATACCGGAACCAGCTTACTTGTCAATCCTGCAGCCAGTTTGATCTTATTAAGCTGCGTTTTTGTTATCCCCGTTGCTGATGATGATGAAGAGGAACTGGAACCCGTCGGACCCATCCGGACCGCATCTGCGGTGATGACGATCGTATCTGCACCCGCAGAGAGCTGGTCTTTTACCTGGAGCTGCATATTGGTCCCGAGCATCCCCATTGAAGAGATCGCGACAACGCCGATCACGATGCCAATCGAGGCCAGGATAGAACGCATGAGATTCAGTCGGACGCTCCTGACTGAGAGATCAAAGAAAATATCTTTCATGCAGCGATCCTCCCGTCTTCAAGAGTGATTGTCCGGTCTGCATATTCCGCGATCTTCGGATCATGGGTGACAATGATGACCGTCTTTCCTTCACTGTGAAGACCGCACAGAATATCCATGATCTGGAACCCTGTCTTTCGGTCAAGATTGCCGGTCGGTTCATCGCAGAGCAGGATCTTCGGGTCATTGACCAGGGCCCGGGCAATAGCCACGCGCTGCTGCTGACCTCCGGAGAGCTGGGTGGGACGGTGGGCACTCAAAGCCTCATCAAATCCCACGGCTTTGAGCATGGCGGTGGCTTTACCGGACTCATCCCGTTTCTTGTGCTTCAGGATAAGCGGGTATTCCACGTTCTCATATGCAGAAAGCAGGGGGATCAAGTAAAAATTCTGAAAGATATACCCGATCGTATCCCTGCGCATATGCGTACGTTCAAGAGCGGTAATTTTTGCCACATCCCTTCCCGAAATAAACAACTCTCCCGATGTCGGGACATCAAGAATGCCGAGCTGGTTCATCATTGTCGACTTACCAGAACCAGACGGCCCCATGATCGCGATAAATTCGTTATCCTGTATGTCAAGGGATATATGGTCGAGCGCTGTAAAGTCGCCACTTTCCAGGTGGTATACTTTGCTGACATCCGCAAACCGGATCAGTGGGGTATTGATCATAGATGATCCCCTCAATGTTTCCTGAATTTTGCAAAGAGCCACTTGCGTTTGATATACAGCACGATACCTGCCACAACGATGATTCCCGCCGCAATCACCGGGTAGAATGAGCTGATCCCGCCACCTCTGCTGCCGGAAAAGAGGCTGGCTCCAGCTATGTTGCCACCGGTCCTGCCGACACCCCCGGTTCCACCTGCACCCACACTGGTACTTCCTGAGGTCCTCGATGCGGAGCTGTTACCGCCAGTGCCTAAATCAGATCCGAGATTGAGTTTTTTGGTGACACTGTAATCATTTCCCACTGCATCTTTCCAGCGCATTACAAGGGGTACGGAAGTGAGATCCTGACAGGCGAATGTCACTTCAAAACTCCCGGCATCATCGGAGGAAAGGCTGCCAATCGCATATTCAGCATACGTTCCCATTGCCTGTGCAGGGGGGCCAACCGTGACTGTAAGACCTTTGGCATCAGTGATTCCGGTGTTGGTGATATCTCCGGTCATGCTGTAGTAGGAACCTTTGGGGGTCAGGACAACATTATTGACAATCGGTACTGCTGCAGTCTTGTCGTTTCCTATGATAACTGGAAGGATTACATCTGTTGAGTGATCGGAATCCCCGCTCTGGTAACTGATATTGAAGACCAGATTTGTGGTCTGGCTGGGAGTCACCGTAAAAGGAATCTCTACAGAACTTTGTGCAGCGAGTGAACTGAGATATTTTTCTGCCGGGCTGACTTTAATCCCACTGCCGGATGCTGTGATATGGATATTATCAATCTGTCCATCACGGGGATTGATAATACTCAGGTTGACTGTTTTTTCTATAGCAAGAGGAAATACCTGGGGTGCATCGGAGATGCTCGCCTTGATATTTGTTGGATCCACCTTGATAAGGAGCGGGTAATGGAAAACCTCGGCACCTTTTGTCTCTACCGAGAAAATGCCGAAATGCTTGCCATCGGGCGGAGACGCAGTAACAAGGAACGAATACGTTATCGTGGAGCCGGATGAGATATAGCTAGTCGTCCTCCAGGTATCCTTACCGACAACAACGACACTCTCGCTGAAGATGTTTGGATTTGAAAGTCCGATTGATGCGGTTCCTGAGTTCCCCAGTGTTATTGAAATTGTACCCTGCTCAAAAGGATAAAGAACCGCCGGGTCCATGGTGACTGAAGATACATACAACATCGATGTATTTGAAGCGGCACTTACAACGGGTATTACTGATAACAGCAGCAACCCCAGAAATATGCTGATTATTGCGGAATTTTTCTTCATGTTCTCTCCATTGTTCGCGGATAAATAATTTGCAGGATTCCGCACTTTTTTAGTGCGACTGCCTTTTTTTCTCTGCCGATTTTTTTTAAAGGGTTCAGATACGTATGGTCTTTAAAGGGGGCTCTTTGCAATAATTATGTAATTTAACTCTTACTTAATGTAATTTATAAGTTACTTTTTTTAAGATAAATGAGAGATCCGAACTGGGATGCTTTCCGACAATACGATAAATGTTTCTTTGACAGTACCGGGTCCTCATAAGATAATTGGGTGATTTTCCAGTTGTTTCCCATTAGTAGGAATAATGGATTTTTTCTGGCAGGACACCTGAATCAAGTATTTTTAAGTATGGAGAAATCTGGAAAATTTTTCTGAATGGGGGGGGCGCCGGTGTGTAAGTTTCCCCCCTCTTTCCAAGAAGGAGTCTTCCCCCGGGTGTGCAGAAATCCGGTCTGTATCAGATTTTGGCGACACTTCTTAACTGATTACGGTTACGACCGGACCCGGGCTGGGGAAGCTCGTCTTTATGCGCTTCCATGAACTGCTGCATAAGAGTGTGGACGGTGTCCATGTCTCCACTCACAACAGCCGCACGGATAGCGGATACATCATACCCTTTTGCTTCAAGTTTGGCAAGACGGTTTTCCATCATGCCGGATCCGGAGCCTCGGTTATCCCTTCCGGTTGCATTCCGGCCGGGCATGAGATCCCTGTGCGTTTCCATGAACTGCTGCATAAGAGTGTGGACGGTGTTCATATCTCCACTCACAACAGCCGCACGGATAGCGGATACATCAATACCTCGCTCTTCGAGACGGTCGAGCATTTTTACCGGTCCTCCTCCATGTGCGGCCTTGTTGCCGAAAAAGCTACTATCAGAGCCTGATCCCGCTGCTGCACCCGCAGTGCCGATAACCAGCGCGACGGTACAGAATAGCGCAAGAGCGCCGAAATACAGTTTTGGTGTTTTCATGGTATTTCTCCATCATTGAAGCGGGGTGCTGCATATTTTTTATCATATGCAGGTCACCGCTTACGTAACTTATGTATTACTTAATGTAATTTAAAAGTTACTTTTTGTATTATTAAAAATACATTGTTCCAGAAACCGGTAAAAACGGAGAGTTGTAAGAGTGGGAATTATTTTAGATCTGATTCTTCGCATTCGAAGATCTCTTCGACATTCACGTTAAAATGCCGTGCAATCTTGAACGCGAGGGTAAGGGACGGGACATACTTGCTTTTTTCTATCGCGATGATGGTCTGGCGGTACACCCCGAGGGCTGTTGCCAGCTGCTCCTGCGTGATATTTGCCTTTGCACGGAACACCTTGATGCTATTCTTCATCTGTATCCTCCCCGCCGTACTTCCGCTCGTAATAGAACTTAAAGCCGACATAGAGGAAGATGATCATGCACAGGAAGAGGAGTTGGATAAAGCCGGGGTTCAGGAATGGCCGGCCAAACACCATATCCATGGGGTTGTGCTCGCGCATATACCGGAAAGTCGGAGTCCGTTCAAGGCCGAAAAATTTGCTGCTGGTCCAGACGATAAACCCAAGACTGAAAGTGAAAAAGACCACCCATAATATCTCAAGAGTATGGAAAGCGGCTTTCCGGGAGATGGCGATCGAGCGCTCGTCTGCGATGATCCCCACAACCCTGCTCCGGGCCATGTACAGGATGATAACGCCGATAATAAATCCGATCTGTATCGGGAGCGCGTTGTTCCACTCCAGCGATAGCCAGAAGATACCAACAAGTGCCGTCACTACGAGACCGGTCAGGATATAAAATGAGTTCTGCTTCATAGGCTGTGTATGTAATTTATACCTTACATCGAGTAAAAGATATCTGTCAGGGACTTTGAATAACGGTCCATGTTTCCAAGGGTACCGCTTTTTTCTTTAACGCGTCCTCATCTCACCACGGATACCCTCGTATGGCGCTGGCAGTTCCAGCCTCCGGAAAAACTCATCAGTGAAGATCAGGCTGTTGACCACTGCCCATTCGGCACACCCGTGGCCTAAGCATTTATTGGGGAAGAATGGCTGGTTTTTTAGTGCGAACGGGTTTGTGGCAAATTTCTGCCTGAGGATTTTTTCAAATTTCCCGCTGGTTGTTTCTTCACCAGCATCACGGGCAGCTCTATCCCCGAGAACCACCCATTCCCGCGTGTAGTGCATGAGGTGGTTGCGGATCTCAATAAGGATCCGCAGGTTTGCAAATGCCTGGTCACCCTCATCAAATGATGGCATTCCTGCGATGAGAAGGATCTTTTGGTATTTTGATAGCAGCGGGGCACGGTCAAAGTTCTTCTCGTTCTTCCATTTCTCGCCAATCAACCGTAAGAGCGCTTCATGTTTTTCATCCGCATAGTAGTAGGCCCCGTCTGCGACATCAGCATAGAGCTCATTGATTGTGGATTCTAAGAACGAGACGGTGGACAGGACTGAGTTAAGGACAAAGACTTCGTGCCGGAGCTGGAAAGCAGCAGAGATCTCTTTTACCTCACGGTATTCCTGCTCAATTGCATACGCGAGCTGGCAGAGAAGGGCGGCCGACTGGATATACCGGACCGAGAAACAGTCCCGGAACTGGATCGGGGATTCATCGCCACAGGTCTCAAGGGGGTTCTTGTCCATCTGTAGTATTCCGTTCTCTTTGGGAGGTAAAAAAGGATGAGGGGATCAGCGGTTGCCGGCACTGTCAATCTCGGCCGAATAGACTTTAATGTCGATGACCGGTGTCCCGTCAAACGCATCGAGTCCCCGGACTTTTAAGACACCGTCTTTTACTTCGAGCAGATCAACCATACAGAGCGAGACGGGGTTCGGGCGGTCCGGTGACCGTATGGCAAACACACCTTTCTCTGCAGATGTCCCGGGCGGGATTGCCCGGAGCACGGTCCGGTCCGCCCGGTCGAACCAGCAGAGAACCCAGAGATGCTTCCTCCCCTCCATCTGCCAGAGAGCGGGGCGATATCTTTCATCAATCACAATCTCAGATATGGTATCTGACAGGCGCCCCTGTCGTGGTGCATCGCCCTTTTCTTTGTAGGGGGAGCGAACGTAACCTATCGGGTGAATCTCTATGGGGGGGAAAGTCATGCGAGAAGAGATTGGGGAGAAGGTGTATTTACGATTAGTGAGGTGATCTGCGGCCACCCGGTTCTGTATCGCTGTGTAAGGTTAAACCGGATGGCGGGGATCTGGTTTTTTAGTACCGTTGAACCATGAGGTTAGCCGGGACAGCGACCCTCAGTTACACTTATTATACCTCACATCGAATGATGGTAAGCACTTTTAACAATGTGCTGGCAGATGTAAGTCCGACGTGCGACAACGCATGGCCTCAAACAAGGCTTTGGGATTACAGAGAGTCAGTAAATAAACTGTACTTTTCTGGACTTACGTTTAGTCTATAAGGAGGCTACACTATGGCACGAATGCATGCTCGAAGAAGAGGCAAGTCATGCTCAGTCCGCCCCTACCGCAAGGATGTTCCCACATGGTCCAACAAGGACGTGGCAGGGATCACAAAAGTTATCCTTGAACTTCGGAAGGAAGGCGCGTCGAGCAGCAAAATTGGACTGGTCCTCAGGGACAGCTATGGAGTTCCCGATATTAAACTTGCCACCGGCAAGCGTCTTGGGGATATCTTAAAAGAGAACAAGGTCGCAACCGAGATTCCAGAAGATCTCCGTGACCTCATGATAAAGGCGCTCGGTCTGCGCAAGCACCTGAGTGAGAACAAGAAAGATCTGCACAACAAGCGGCAGCTTCAGTTGACAGAATCTAAAGTACGCCGTCTCGTGAAGTACTACACGGGAAGCAAGAAACTCCCCAAAGAGTTTGTGTACAAGCCGGAGACTGCAGAGATTCTGCTGTCCAGATAATCCATTAAGAATAATTATCCACGCACCCATGTCACTCGATACCGCAGCAGAAACCGTGGCCGGACAGATTCGCCGGCAGGAGTTCATCGAGGTGTTCGCACACCATGATGCAGACGGCATAGCCGCCGCCTCGATCCTCTGCCACGCGATGCTGCGTTCAGGGATTCGTTTCCGGCTCCGCGTCCGGCAGGAGATTACTGTCAAAGACGTAACGGGTGACGATTCCTACCTGCTCTGCGATCTCGGGGCAGGTATGACCGATCTTCCGCACGACTCAATCGTGGTGGATCACCACCTTCCGGTATTTGACGGTGAGTTCCATGCAAACCCGCGACTTGCCAGTATTGACGGCGACCGCGAATTATCGGCAGCAGGCACCGCGTACGTTGTCGCCCAGAAGATGGGAGACAACCGCGACCTTGCCGGGCTTGTGATTCCCGGCATTATCGGTGACGGACAGGAGATGACCGGTAAGAACCTTGAGATCTTCAACGAGGCGATTACCAACGGTATCATCGTACCGGACCGGGGACTCACCCTGCCGGGCAGGGACTTAACCGAGCGGTTCTATACCGCGATCTGCCCCTACCTTGAAGGTGTGAGCGGCAACGAAGAACTCGTATCAACGCAGATCAACCAGTCCGCTGGCACTGAGGGTGTCCGGCTCGAAAACCTGCTCTCGCAGGTTGTGATCTCAGCAGCACCGGGCACAACGCAAACCAGCCTGAATGCGATCTATGGCGACACCTACCACCTCCAGCGCGAAGTGATCGAAGATGCCCACGCACTCACCGCAATCATTGATGCCTGTGGTAAAGCCGGGCGCGGTGATCTCGGTGCTTCCATTTGCCTCCGGTCGTCTCACGACATTGACCGGGCATGGGAGATTGCACGAAAGCACCGCGTCGGCGTGATCGATGCAATCCGTTCTGCCCACCCGGCAGAAGGGACACCGGGCGTCTTTGAAGTAAAAGATGTCACACTCGCAAGCGATGTGGCCGATGTCTTTGCCCGCGACAGGGTAAACGCACAACCGGTGCTGGTCTATGCACGAGATGGAAAAACCTGCCGGATATCGGCACGCTGTCCCGCCGGAGTTGAACATGAACTCGGACCCCTGCTTAAAACCCTTGCACTCGCAAACAACGGGCATGGCGGCGGACACAACCGACGGGCAGGTGCAACCATCCCCTGCGATCAGATCGGTGCGTTCACAAAGGCGTGGCACAAGGCGGTGGCATCCTGATGCAGATAAAAGGCAGGATCACTACAAGGCACAGGAATGCTGGCGCTGTTGCATCGGCATTAACCCCGGACAATATGCACAACATGACCACTACTGCAAACGGCGATATGGTAACAACGGTGATCACCGGTACACAGATACGGTCGGTCATTGCATCGGTGGATGATTATCTGATGAATCTGGCAATAGCGGAAGACGCAAACTGCGTATCCGCGCTCAACAACAATCACCAGGTGATGTAAGTATGGCAAAGAAGAAACAGGTTGGAAGAAGAGTAGAAGGCTGGAAAGCCAAGAGCTGGTACAGGGTGCACACCCCCGACAACCTCGGGAAAGTGTTCATCGGCGATACCATTTCAAACGATGCTGATAACGTTATCGGCAGGATCATGACCTCAACGCTCGGCGAGATCACCAATGATTACGCCAAGCAGCACATGAAGATGAGCTTTAAGATCAACTCCGTAGCCGGCGACTCGGCCTATACCGAGTTTGTTGGTCACGATGTGACAAGGGACTATCTCCGCTCGCTCGTCAAGCGCCGCAGCTCCCGCGTGGACTGCCATGTCCCGCTGGTTACAAAAGATGGCAAGAAAGTCCATCTGACCATCAGCTGCTACACGTTTGCCCGTGCAAACATCTCGCAGGAATGCGCAATACGCAAGATCATCACAGAAGCAGTCACCGCACAGGCATCCGCGTGGGACTTAACCACGCTTGTCAATGTGATTGTGTCCGGTGAGATCTCAAGGGATCTCTTCAAGGCAGTCAAGATCATCTACCCCACCCGCAGGGTCGAGATCATCAAGTCCAAGGTTGAGCCTGTGGCAGCACGGATCTCAACTGCTTAATTTTTTAATCCTTTTTTTTAACCCGTCCTGGCCGGCAATGACCGGTTGATGTGGGATTGCCATAACACGGTGCACAATGGTCCGAACGTTAATAAAATTCCCCGCCCCAAATGGTATCCTTGTGACCTCCATTATCACCGATCCATTCCGCCAGAAACTCCTGCTTTGCGCAATAGCTCTTGGTGTGGTAATGGACGGGATCGACGGGTCCATTGTGAACGTGGCCCTCCCGACTATGGCTGCGTACTTCGACACTGACACGGGAACGATCGCGTGGGTCATCATCACCTACCTGCTCATGATGGCAGGACTCCTCCTCTTCTTTGGCAAGCTCGCGGGCCGTGGGTATGCAAAAAAACTCTTCCTCACAGGGTTTGTCATTTTCACGCTCGGTTCTGCTGCCTGCGGGATCGCCTCCACGCTGGACCTCCTGCTCGTTTCACGGCTCGTGCAGGGAATCGGGGCTGCGATGATCGCCGCCGTTGCCCCGTTGCTCTGCATCCGGTACCTCCCAAAAGAGATGCTCGGCACAGCTCTTGGGGTTATCGCTGCAACTGCATCCATCGGGTTTGCGGCCGGGCCGGCAATTGGCGGTATACTCACCCAGTACCTGTCGTGGCACTGGATATTTTTAGTCAACATCCCGATCGGCATCATCGGGATCCTCTTTGCGGCCCGTGTGATTCCGGGGGATGAACCGGAATACCATCCGGAGTCCTTTGATTACACAGGTGCCGTCACGCTCTTTGGCGCTATGGTTTTCTGTACCTTTGTGTTAGAAGAAGTTGCCATCCGTGGGGTAACTGACCCGCTGATCCTTGCAAGCGGTGCGCTTTTTCTGCTTTGCTCGGGCCTGTTTGTATTCCGGGAACTTAACACAAAAGAACCGTTTCTCAACATCCGGATCTTCCTGAATTGGCAGTTCACCGCAGTCCTCATCGCATACCTGCTGCTCAATATCATCTTCCTGGGCATTATCTACCTGCTACCGTTCTATCTCACAATGGAGATGCATTTTGATATGGCAACAAGCGGCCTGTATCTCCTGATACCTCCTGCGGTTGTTGCCATCCTCAGCATCCCGTTCGGGCAATGGTCGGACCGGCACGGTCGCCGGGTATTTGCCGTTGCAGCCTCTGGACTGTTTGTCCTGTTCAGCGCCATCTTTGCGGTTCTCTCTCCAGAATCCGGGCTTCTTCCCCTGCTTGCCGGTCTCATTCTTATGGGGGTTGCCTTTGGGATCTCGGCTGGCCCGGCTTCAAGCAGGATTATTGAGAGCGCCCCCAAAGGAGAGGAGGGAACTGGATCCTCGCTTATGGTGACTGCCATCTATTTCGGCGGTGTGCTGGGAACTGCGATCTATGCGATGCTATTTACCTTCTCAACTGCGAGTGCTGGCGGAATTGTGGCCTTTACCGATCTCGATTCTGCAACATTCCTCATTGGGTTCCACATCACGATGGCAGCAGGACTCGTGCTTTCTATTGTTCCGCTGGTGCTCTCGGCGATTGTTCCAGATGAGAAGAAAGCCGGGTGACATTCGGGGGACTTCGCAGCGGTCGGGGGAAGCCCCGTAAGCATCCACAATCGCAATCATTATGCTCACAAAATGCATGATATAATGTAGGACATTTCAGGAGCCATGCTATGAATTTTATTTCAAGTCGCGAAATCCGATCGAATCCGGCCCGCCTCTGGGAAGTAACCGGGACTGATGAAACCGTTATCACGGTGAACGGAAAACCACGGGCGATCGTCCTTGCCGTAGGTGAAGATCTCGAAGATACACTGACAACCATGAGGAGGGCACGCGCTTCATTGGCACTTGAAAAGATCAGGATCTCTTCCTGTGAAAAAGGTCTTGACAAAATCTCAGAACATGAGATAGAAGCAGAGATCAGCCATTCGCGCAAGAGGCGATAGACACGGAAGCATTGCGGATCGTGCTTGATACCAATGTGCTGGTATCAGGGTTGCTCTCGCCCCATGGGGCCCCTGCCGGAATTCTCAACCTTGTGATCAATGGGAATGTTGGCTTGGTACTCGACGCACGGATATTTGATGAATATTCGGATGTGCTACACCGGAAAAAGTTCTCGTTTCCTGAGGACGCAGTAAACGAAATTATTTCATTCATCCGCAGGGAGGGTATGTTTATCTCACCGGTTCCCGTTGCCTGCCTCGTTCCCGATCCCGGTGCTCTCCCGTTCATTGAAGTGTCACTGCACGCAAACGTGCCGGTGGTAACCGGGAATATCCGTCATTTCAGTGGATCGGGCGCGATCGTTATGACTCCCGTTCAGTTCCTTGAGAAATTTAAGTAAGATGATAATCTCACCTCTCTTTTGGAGGGTTGCACAAAGGCGATGGAGTTTTCCACCACCAAGAAACCTAATTACCCCGCCCGTCCAACATTCCCTACCAATGACCGCGAGCAGGATTCTTCTTATCGTTCTCGATGGAATCTCCGATCGCCCCTGTCCCGTGCTCGGGGGCACCACCCCGCTTGCAGCAGCAAAAACACCTGTTCTTGACAAACTTGCACAGGAAGGCTGCTCTGGCATCATGGATACCATCGCGCCGGGCATCCGCCCGGGTTCGGATACTGCACACCTCGCCCTCCTCGGGTATGATCCCTACAAATATTACACGGGCAGGGGCCCCCTCGAATGCGAAGGTTCAGGTATCCACATGGAGCCGGGCATGATCGGGTTCCGGTGCAACTATGCCACGATATCAAAAGAGGGGCTCATCATCGATCGCCGAGCCGGGCGCATCCATGATACCGCCGTTTTGAGTGCCGCCATACAAGACGGGGTAGATCTCTCGAAGTTCGGTGTGGATTTTGTATTCCGCTCCGGTGCCGGGCACCGGGCTGCCCTCGCACTCAAAGGAGAGGGAATCGGCCACTGTGTCACCTCCAATGATCCCAAGGAAGAGGGAGTCAGACCGCTCACCGTGAGCGCGATAAAAAAGTCCCCGTCCCATGAAAAGACTGCTGCTGTCTGCAATGAGTTTGTCCGGCAGTCCACAAAGATTCTCTTTGAACATCCAATGAACCGGGAAAGGCTCGCACAGAACCTCAACCCTGCAAACGTGGTGCTGATGCGTGGCGCAGGAGAGATGGGAACGTACGAACCGTTCCAGGAGAAATACGGTATTTCGGGATCAGTCATCTCTGCAGCCAGCCTTATCACCGGTATCGGCCGGGCAGTCGGTCTCCCGCATATCGAGGTTCCGGGCGCTACCGGCTCGCAGAACAGCAATGTGGCTGGCAAGATCTCAGCAGCTCTTAACGAGTTAAAGACCAAAGAGTTCGTGCTTATGAATATCAAGGGTGCCGATGAGTCCGGTCACGACGGGCTTGCCGAACAAAAGAGGGATTTCATCCAGAAGATCGATCCGCTGCTCGAACCCCTGCTGGGCCTTAAAGATACCATCATTATCATCTGCGGGGATCACTCAACGCCGTGCACGATCAAGGACCACAGCGCCGACCCGGTGCCGGTCCTTATCAGGGGCGACGGTGTCAGGATAGACGATGTATTCCACTACGATGAATACCACTGTGCAAAGGGGGGGCTCAACCGGATCCGTGGAACGGACCTGTTGCCCATTGCACTCGACCTTATCAATAAATCACACAAATTCGGAGCCTGAAAGAGCATTTTAGCGAGGGATGGATGAGAGAGCGAGCCGTAAAAAACTGGCATAAGCACTGCCTGCTTCCTGATGGTACTGAGCTTCAGGAGCACAGCATCAAAACCAACAGGGATATTGTGATCGGGGAGTTCTGCCAGATCGATTACGGCCTGAGAGGTGAGGATGTCTATGTTGGCGAATCCTCAAAGATCAGCGAGTATGTCTGGGCAAATGGCGATGCACGGATCGGCAATCTCTGCGAGATCGGCAGTGATGTCATCGCAAAGCAGGATGCGTACATTGGTGAAGGTGTGAAGATCAACGGGCGGCTGGTCGTCTCCGGCACGCTCGATATCGGAGAGAAAGTCGAGATCAAAGAAGGGTTTGAGGCAACCGGTGCAATTGAGGTGAGAAACCCGATGCCGGTCTTCATGTTCATCCTCATATACTTCATGACGATGTTAAAGATCCAAAACGAAAAAGAACTCGACCGGATCATCGACAATCTCTTCTCAGAAGAAGAGGGGAAGAAAGAGATCCCGCTCATGATCCCTGCCCGCTCAAAACTCAACATGAAACTTTTTTCTGTTCCCTCCACCATGAAGATCGGGAAGAACTGCCGGCTGCACGGGAATATCCGGGCTGGTTCGATCGATGTCCAGCAGAACACGGTGATCTTTGGAAGCCTGCGGGCAAAAAACCAGATCCGCGTTGTTGAAGGTGTCACGATTCACGGCAATGTGGAAAGCGGTAGTACCGTCTATGTGAAGAAGGGAGCCCATATCCTTGGCAATGTGATCGCAAAGGCGATCGTGCTCCACGAAGAAGCAAAGATTGACGGGATGATCCAGGCGCCGCACGGGATGCGGATTGAGCGAGGACCATGAACATCACAGAAATATTTGAGATCGAAAACCTCCGGTTGGTCGAGCAATCGTTTGCTGACCTTACGGACAGCAGGTTCAATCGTATACTTACTGAACAGGGTGCCAGAGAAGGCCGCCTCCTTCTGGATGAGGCAGAAGAACCACTCGCCCTTGCATTCCAGGGTGCAGATGGCTGGATTGCCGGCACGTTCCTCTGCCGGAACCCTTCAGTTGCCCTCATCGATCTCTTCGAGAGCGTTAACGGCGAGATCTTCCAGGAGAACCGAGCGGTCTTTGCTGCAGCAGTGCGGGAATATTTCAGTAAAGACCTTGCCGCTGAAGTTTCACCTGCAATTGAAGATCTCAATCCCGCCCGGCGCGGAATTCTCGGAACCCTTATTGAAAATATCTGGGGAAGTGGCAGTGGCGAGACCTGTGTAGACTGTTGCTGCGGGTCAGGTGTCGGTTCGCTGGTGCTCCGGGATCTCTTCTACTCCCCGCTATCGTATGACAACGATGCGTCGCTACTGTCACGGGGGCTTTTTACCGGACGGCTCCTGCCCTCAGAGACGATGTGCATTAATGCGATGCTCGCTTCGCAGTATGTGGAGCCCTCCCCCAAGGGAATCGGGATCATGATGGGCGATATTAACAGTTTTACCCAGGAGATGTGGGAAGCGATCGTAAAGGAGCTCTTCGCTGCCACCAAAGAGACGTTAATCACGGTGGGACGGGAACCCGAGGCACGGCTCGTGGCCGCATGGGGTGAAGAGATGGGACGCACGGTTGAGGTTACGGAGAATCCCAAGGATCCCATCTACGATCTCTGGGTATGCGAAGCGCACATTGCGTAAGGATGAACGAAAAAAGATTATTCCGGGGTTTTTACGCGCTTTAACTGCTCGCGGACTGACAGACCGTTCTCTTTTGGACTCTTGAACGGGGGGGTGCAGGACCGTATTCCCCGTTTCTCAGAGAACATCTCATCCGGGTCGAGATCGTCTCCGGTAAGTGTCCGTGTCAGGTTCTGCAGATCTTTTTTGACCTTTAGTTCCTGCTCTTTTTGTTCCATAATTAATACTGATCCGTTTGAGTGGATAAAGGGTTTTGTGTGTTTTTTGTCCGTCAGGGAATCTTACAACCCGGTTTAAGACGATGGCCACGGTATGGTGAAACCGTCAAGACGGTCAGATGAGTTTCACCATTCACTTGTGAGTGTCTGGCAGAATTGGGGGTGACACCTCGTTTGGCTGGAACCAACGTGGGGAGATCTTTTGCCGCCGCTAAAAACCGGTTATTTTTTCGCAGCGTCGAGCATCAACTGGTAAAACTCGTCCGGCATATCAGCCATTGGCACATGGGATGATGGCAACTCAATGTAGGTCCAACCTTTTTTTGCCGCAGCAATTTTTTGACGGGCTACACTGGTTACATCTTTAAATTCGCTTTTTGTGCAGAGAATGTAGGTTTTTGGCAGTGGTTGTATGTTTGCCGGGTCAAACTCAAGTTTTTCTATGTACGGCAGAACCGGTTCCGGCAAAAAAGGCCGGCTGTCAGATGAAGCAGTCAGTCCCAGATTAAGAAGGTCATACAGGGATTGTCCGGAGTCTGGCAATGCGGCATCAAGATATACAAGACGCCTGATCCTGTCAGCGATTTTATCCGCAACACCGGTTATCACCATCCCGCCATAACTGTGCCCAGCAAGAATAACATCCCGTAAGTCATTTTCAATTATCAACGAACAGACCTGCCCGATATGATCGGTCAGGTGACAGCGATTCTCGTCCATGAGGGACGGTGCAAAAACTCGATGGTTATGTGCCGTGAGCGCTGAAACGGTCCCATCCCAGTATCCGGCCCCCATGTTGCCGTCTTTTGTATGAACAGGATCTCCAATGGTAAGCCGGTTCCATGTTTCTGTCGACATGTTGCCGCCATGAACGAGAACGTATGTTGCCATGTTGACACTTTTTAAAATCTGATTGTATGTGGAGGCTTTACCTGATGAACCTCTAACTGGCTGATATATAAAATATACGATAAAAAATTTCTTCCACACCCTCTGATGGATTGCCTGACCGGTGTGACATAGGGGCTGGCCCACGACCGGATGGGAAAGAGGGTGCTTTTTGTGATGCAGGAGAACATGGATTTTACATATCGTTAAGAAACCAACACAAAAGTGGATTGGACACCGGTTCTGCCAGCGATAGTCTCTTAGAAGTTATTCCGCCACATCAGTCTGAATAAAAAGATCGCCATTTATCATATGTCACACCAACAACAGAGAAGGTACATCTATGTCTGACATCCAGCGTATTCTCCTCTTCCTCCTCTTCATCGCAGCAATCGTTTCCTCAGTGTGCAAGCAGCCGGGGCCCCCTTGAGGATTACGTTTCCTGCAACATTCTCATCCCTGCAGGCATGAATCTGAACGGGGCGCCCTGCTATCGTATTCGAACTTAATAATTTAAAAAAATAAGTACCCGGTCTTCACAACCGGGTTTATCCCGATGTCAAGGTATTGGCCCTTTTCAAGGGTGTATTGCGGCCACGTGACATTGCCACCAGCCGGATCGCCATTCTTTGCAAACCGCACCCAGGTATCCATCATCATATCGGAGACCCGGGCACCCGCCGGATCCGGCACAATCGAGGTGGGGCGGAAGATAAAGAAGAGTTCCTCGCCATGGAATGCGCCAAGCGAACTGTCCGGCAGCATCACATATGAGAACCGGTACAGGTATGTGTTAGGGTTCAACTTCGATTGTGAACCTGCAACAAACTTTGCCGCTGCGCTGAAATCAACATCCGTCATGATCCGCTTCATCTGGAGCTGGACTTCTTCTGAAGTTGTGGCCGGATATTTTTTTAAGACTTCCGGGGCGTACTCGTCGAAATGTTCATGGATATATTGTTTGTACTGGGAAACGTTCAGCCCGGTATTTACAGCGAGCGTTGAACCTTCATCGGTGTTGGTCCCGATAATAAGGGGAACCGGGTTCTGCCGGTTCTCATAAAAGATCTTCTCCGGGTCCTCAGGGATCAGCCACCCGTCAATGGTTGGTTTGAACCGGAGCGTGTGGACCTTCCAGAATGTCGATGCCGGATCGGGTGTTGC
Source organism: Methanoregula sp. (assembly GCA_030694985.1). Lineage (GTDB taxonomy): Archaea > Halobacteriota > Methanomicrobia > Methanomicrobiales > Methanospirillaceae > Methanoregula. The sequence continues at coordinate 9,664 of JAUYTV010000025.1, read as the reverse complement.
ATTGACAAGAGTCCAGGCATCCAGGCTCCGCATATTCCTGATCGCATCCGGGCCCTCATACCCGAGGCTTTTTGCATACTCTGCACCATACTGTTCGGCTTCTGCCTTCGAGCTGATGATATTTATCTCAGACCCGTTTGTCCATAAGGGCCCGCTCTCGACAATCGCCTGCCGGTAAAGCCCTCTCGTGTCGTTGCCCGCGAGATGAACAAGAACACTTGTAGCCCCGGCAGATTCCCCGAAGATCGTGATGCGGTCAGGATCCCCTCCGAATCCCGCGATATTTTTATTTACCCATTTGAGGGCAGCAGCCTGATCCTGCAATCCATAGTTGCCGGAAGTGTTCTTTTGGGATTCGTTTGCAAGGGCCGGATGGGCCAAAAAGCCGAGCGCTCCCAGGCGGTAATTCAGGTTGACGAGGACAACGCCTTTCTTTGCAAGGTTAGTCCCGTTATAGAGAGGTATGGACCCCCCTCCCTGCAGGAACGAGCCGCCGTGGATGAACACAATGACCGGAAGTTTTTCATCCGGGCTCAGGGCCGGGGTCCAGAGGTTCAGGTACAGGCAGTCCTCGCTCATATTCCCCGGCTGGCCTTCTGAAGATCTATCTGACTGGACAACCTGCGGGCATGCCGGCCCATATGCGGTTGTCTTCCGTGTACTCTGCCATGGCTGGGCTGGTACCGGAGGTCTCCACCGGAGGTCACCGGTTGGGGGCGCTGCATAAGGTATGCCGAGGTATGCCCGGATGCCATCTCCCGAGGTTCCGGAGACCGGGCCGGATTCTGTCCTGACAACACCGGAATCCGTACCCGTACTTGTACATCCCGTGAGAAGAATGAACCCGGCAAGAAGAAGTACAATCATTATAAGACTAAGGGGGAATCGATAGTTGCGAATCATAAATAAAACTTCACCGTAGTATGTGTGTACGGATGAAGGGGGTTTATAGATTCTGATAGTGTTATGGCCGGGCTACTCCGGAACCGGAATACAGATCCCCCCAGTGCCTGCAAAAACCCGGGGGCTGATATCAGGAGATCAGTCAACAAGAAAATCCAGCACACACTCACTGAACAAATCCGGCAGCTGGTACATGAGACCGTGACCTGCACCGGGGATCTCAACCAGCTGTGAACCGGGGATCTGCCCGCTTATGATACGGGAGTTTACGGGCGGGACGATCACGTCATCGGTCCCGGTAATAACAAGCGTTGGCGAATGAATGTCACCCAGCCGGGAGAACGACCCCGTCCATGCAAAGAATGCAGCTGCCTGGCGTGCCACAATCTCATTTTCTGTGGTCTCATAGATTTCCGGGCAATATCCGGCGGGATCATGGAGAGCAAGCCATGATGCCGGGAAAAGTAAGGAGAACATTCGGTTAACTAAATCCTGTACTGTCCCGCTCTTATCCATGAGGCGGGCAAAGATCTCCGGCTGCATTCTTACCGACTCAGATCCCCCGCATTCTCCGGCTACCAGAATAAGCCGGGTTACTTTTGCAGGAAAACTGAGCACAAGTTCCTGTGCAATGGAAACCCCCATGGATAGACCGATGATATGGGCAGAGGAGATGCCGAGTGCATCCATCAGGGTTGCTGTATCGCTGGCAAGCAGGGGGATGGAGAACGGTTTGTCCGATGCAGATGAGTACCCCGTGCCCCGGTTATCGAAGATGATGACCCGGAAGTGCTGAGAGATTTTTTCAAGAACGGGTGGGTTCCACATATCCATCGTTGACCCTAATCCGTTGATGAAGACTACCGGATACCCGGAACCTGACTCCCTGTACGCAAGCGTCACATCATCAACAGGTACGGTCTTTGCCGGAATCCGGGTCACGACACAATCTCTGTCATGAAAGGTTATTATTTTTCGGTATAAACACCGGTTTTCCGGTCATGACAAAATAACAAGAGGTAAAAAAGTTGGAAAATTTTTAAAAGGCTCACTTGAGCTTTTTCTCGAGCTTCTTGAGCTTCTTCTTGGCCTCTTGGCTACCCGAAGCCGCCTGCTTTGAGAGTTCTTCTGCCTTGACCTTCTTTGCTTGGTTCAGCTTCACCAGTTGTTTCTTACTCGTTGGCATACAATCACCTCGCTACACCATTAACTGATTCAAATTAGCTTTTTTCCTTCTTAAATATCCCTGTATCGTTGTACCTGACTTGTAAAAACTAAAAAAATCGAAACGCTGATCAATTATTCTCTTAAAACTCCTGTAAAAGGGGCTTCATGTGACACAGGAAAGCTGGCGAGAACCGCAATTATCCCGCACTATATCGACAACAGGCAGGAACAATCCATGCAATGAGTTGCATGGACAAGAAAAAAGGAATTATTTCTTTTTTAGATATGGTGCAGGACAGGACTTCTGCCACTCCCTCAACCGAATTCCATAAACCACCCTTACAACTCCGTACAGGATTAAAAAAATCCCTACCGCCATACTAAAGAAAAGTAAGGTGTTTTCCGGGGTTAAAATTAAATAGACCCCCAGCAGTATTGCGCCAAACGAAGAGAATGCAACAATGCTTCGCACAAAAAAATCGAAGATGATAGTGGCTGCTGCAAGAACCATCAGACAACCGAAGATGATAAGGCTGATCCCGATGATTATCCCGGCAGTCATTATAATCAATTCCGGGTTTACCAGGGAAACCAGAGCCAGCAGCACTCCGACTGCACCAATACCGACAATCAACCATTTGGATAATCCACCACCCTCAATGAATAATCCTTCGGCTATCAGGATGCCGGCAAGAACGAGGATGACAAGGGTGCTGAAGATAACAATGAAACCGATGGCGTGACGGGGGAAGAAAAATGATGCAATACCGATAATTAGCGCAATAAAACCTGAAGCGGTGATAGAACCCCATTTCAGATCGCAGAACTCGTACACGGTCAATCTTTTTATTTCCTGATTATTAAACGATTGTTGAATTACAAAGAGGGGGGCTTGCTTATATCCATGATGCTTTCCTGGCAGTCCTCGCACCTATGACAATAAGAACAAGACCCACTATTGTGAACGCGGGAGATTTCCAATCCCAGCCGAAAAGATAACTCATCGCATTAATCAGAATCATGACAAATCCTGCACCCGCCATGATATATCCTGATATCAGCCGTTTTTCCATGATTCACTATCAATTTGATATGCAATTAAACAATTCGAAAACCTCCGGTTACAAATAACGGAATGATTTTTATCTGGATACATGCGAATAAAACCCGACCGTCCCAGCTGAAACCCGGGGGGACTGGCCGGGTCTCCACGTAACGGCCCGGTCTTGAGCCGGTCGTTTCAAGCCGTTTGAAAATTGCAGGTACATGAGCGGGCAACGGGACGGGCAGTAACCGGAGATTTTGAGACAGTGAACATCGGAAATGACTGCACAATACCAGAAATGAAGGGCGGCTGGGAAAATGTCAGATACATAGCGTTAAAAATATTGTCGCGTTATATTCACAAAAGTTCTCTGGTCTGATCCAGATGACAAAGAGAAGGTGGATGTCTTAACAATCTGCCATTTAACGGAACTCTGGCATTTTTGTCTGACAGCAGAGGGAGATGAAATCGTATGCAATCGTGTAAAGTCAAGTTGTGTTCTGGTAATCTGCCTGATTCTTACCGGATTTTCTTTCCTGGCTGGTTGTACCCAGAAGGGACCGGATACCGGTCCTGTGAAAACAGGTTCCAGCGTTGTCAAGACTGACGCCGGCTCGGTCTTAGGATTACAGCAGGACGGGCTCCGGGTTTTCAATGGGATCCCGTTTGCAGCTCCCCCGACCGGTGAGCTTCGGTGGAGACCGCCCGCACCGGTCAGGTCATGGGAAGGCGTGAAGGAAACAAAGATGTATTCACCGGCCTGCCCCCAACCGGCCGCTGCTGATCCCACCCTGAATATGAGCGAGGACTGCCTGTATCTCAATGTCTGGACTCCTGCAAAAAATTCCGATGAGAAGTTGCCGGTCATGGTCTTTTTCTATGGCGAGGCATTCGGAAAGATTGCCGGCTCCATGCCGCTCTATAACGGCACAGCTCTTGCAGAGAAGGGAGTCGTTGTCGTCACTACCAATTACCGGGTTGGCGCTCTCGGGTTCCTCGCCCATCCCCAGCTCGATACGGAATCCCCGTATAACGTTTCTGGCAATTACGGGCTCCTTGACCAGATTGCTGCCATGCAGTGGGTCCAGCGGAATATCGGGCAGTTCGGCGGCGACCCGTCCCGGGTGACCATCTTCGGGCAATCAGCAGGTGGAGAGAGTATTCTTATCCATCTGGTCAGCCCGCAGAGCAAGGGGCTCTACCAGCAGGCAATTTTCGAGAGCGGTACGTTCTGGACAACCGGTGCGGAAATTGATGCCCTCTATTCCAAAGGGGGTGCCGAGCGACTCGTGGAAACGTTCGCACAAAGCCTCGGATACTCCGGCCCGGATGCGATTACACAGATGCGAAAACTGAATTTTCGGGAGATTACCAATGCTACCCCATGGCCGGCCTCTTCGTTCCAGATGGTTAACACCTGGCCGCGATATAACAAGGAGAGTGGCCAGCATCTCGATATTGGTGCAGTCCCGAGCGTTAAGAGCGGATAGTAAGCCACACCTTTTTTCTGGTAAGATACAATAAGCGGACCGGAAATGATTCAACTACTCCAAAACCGGAAGGCAGATCCCACTCTGTCCCCGCTGAAACAAGGTGGTTGACCGGGTCTCCCGCGTAACGTTCCAATCTGGGTTGATGAACGTGGGGCGTTTGGCTATTGTTGACAGGAACGGGCACCGGGATGTGCACTGGCATAAATTATCGTATCCCAGCAGGATACTCATAGGACAGTACATCTTAATTTGTATTCGCCGTTATGATACTCATGAATTATAGATTACAGCTCACGGTTCTCCTGCTCATCCACTAATTGGCCGGGGAGTGATCACAAAGATGCACCGGTCATCCCCGGAGGAATAACAGCGTTCCTCCACCACGGTGACCGGGCAATTCAGATGAGACGAGAATATTGCAGTGAGTATCCCGATATCAAACACACAGGCGCCATGGCCGGTAACCGGGAGTTCCTCGCATTCAAAACAGCCACGGACCTCCAGCGTGAGCGGGTCAGTACCGGCAAGCGTGATCGCCCCAAGACCATGGGCCTGCCAGAACACACCCATCTTTTTTACCACATCTTCCACCGTGTCGCCGGCAACCCGCGGGGCAAGAACCTTTCCCACCTGCTCACCGGTACGACCCAGCACCGGGTCAATATTGATCCCCATAACCATGGCCTGGGTCCGGAACGTCAACACGCAGTAGCGGAAAAAAGAGACGATGTCGTCATCAGAAAAAGGCAGGTCTCCTCCGGCACCGTAGTGATGATGGACAGTAACCTTCACGTCACGGTCAGTGTTGGTCAGCCGGCCGATGGCATTGGATGAGAGCGTGATCGTTCGTTTGCGGTTGTCGTGCGGATCAGGGAGCGAGGTGATGAGCCCTGAACGCTCAAGGTCCCGGAGGTGTACCGATATTGTTGACTTTGCTTTCTGCGTGCGTTCCACGATCAGGTCAAACGGGACCGGGCCGGATGCCGCCAGCTCAAGAATTCGCAATTTGATCGGGCTGTCCACCGCTATAACAGTATCCGGAGTAGAGAAGAGCCGTACATCCTCATCATGAACTCCCGGTACCGGCCCATGCTTGTTTTTCACACATACATTGTGCATCGCAATGTTCATAAAGATTGTTCGCATACAATAGAACATTCGTATTGTTACGAACAATGTGATCATCATGAAAGCAGAATCCTACAAGATATCTGAAGGTGTGTACTGGGTCGGGTCACTGGACTGGGACCTGCGAACATATCACGGTTATACGCTCGATGGAACGTCATACAACTGCTACCTCGTCTTTGGCAAGAAGACCGCGCTCATCGATAATGTCTACCCGGGCCACTCAGCCCAGATGTGGGGACGCATTGCCGACGCATTTGCAAAGGAAGGCAGGAAAGAACAGATCGATATCATCGTGCAGAATCATGTGGAGAAGGACCATTCAGGTGCACTCGTCGAGATCCACAAAAAGTTCCCGGCTGCACCGGTCTATTGTACCGAGATCGCAGAGAAAGGACTTCTCCGGCATTTCCCGGCACTCAAGGGTGCGAGCTTCAAACATGTAACAACCGGAGAGACGCTCGATCTCGGTGGGAAGACGCTCGCGTTTGTCCAGGCACCGCTCCTCCACTGGCCTGACTCGATGTTTACCCTGTACGCGGAGAAAGGAATTCTCTTCCCGAACGATGCGTTCGGCCAGCACCTCTGCTGCGCAAAGCGGCTCGATACCGACATTCCCGAACACGTCCTGATGGATGCAACACAGAAATTTTACGCGAATCTTATCGTGCCATTGACACCGCTCTTTTTAAAGAAGGCTGAAGAGCTGACGGGCCTTGGTTTAATCGAGAAAGTGAAGATGATAGCACCTGCCCACGGACAGATCTGGACAAATCCCATGAGCGTGATTGGCGCCTATGTTGGTTGGGCATCCGGCACATCCCGGAAGAACAAGGTGACGATCATCTATGACACCATGCACGGGTCGACAAGGATGCTTGCTCATGGTCTGGCAGAAGGTGTTATTGCAGGTGGCTGCGATGTAAAAGTCTTCAACCTGCATGACGATGAGCGGTCCGAGATTGTCAAGCACATCCTCGATTCGAAAGCAATCATGGTTGGCGTCCCGACCATCAACGACATGCCTTACCCCAGTATCGGAGATCTCCTGTACTATCTCAAGGGCCTGCATTTCAACCGGACCGGCGAGCGGTTTGCGCTGACCTTTGGATCTATGGGTGGGAAAGGCGGCGCGGTGAAGATGGTTGCCGATGAGTTAAAGACCGCTGGGTTCACGATTGTCGGCTCGCAGGAAGTCCTGTACGTGCCGGACGCATCCGAGCTCGATACCGCGTTTGAGGCCGGCAAGGCCATGGCAAAGCGCATCACCGGATAAATTTTTTTTTGCTGCTGAACAACAGTCATGGGTGCGGGACCGGAAGGCAGGGCCGCACTCTGTCCCCGTTGAAACCCGGGTGCTGGCTGAATCATGCGTAACGGTCCAGTCTTGAGCCGGTCATCGCATGCCGTTTGACAATTGCCGGTACCTGATGGGCAGCGAAACTGGCCCTTTTTGGATTTGGGGGGAGTGAAAATAAAAATGAATAAAATTGCTTATTCCACAGGACTTTTTAAAATTGTGGCCGTGGAATCTGGCTTTTGTTTTTTAATCAGTCCGCGGGGACGGGGACTACGAAGAACATAGCATATCCGTTACCGATGTTCCTGGTCACGTGGCCCTTGCCCGAGGTATCTTCCAGCAGGACGAGGTCCCCCGGTCCCAACCTCCTGACCGTGCCATCAGTCGTCTCCATCTCCACTGCACCCGACATGAGGGCCAGGAACTGCCGGGTGGGACACGGGTGCCAGTCGCCGATCCAGCCGGGATGAAACGAATAGAAGCGATACTTTGACGCGGGTTTGTCCACAGAGATGTAGAACGGGGCAGCGGGGGGCGCTCCAGTCGCAAGACTCTGTTCTACCGTTACCGTATCAAAGTGCGAACCACCCTTTGCGTCTGCATATAATCTGTGATACATCACATTGGTGAGATTGGGCGAGTGTTTTTGAGCCATGATTTGTATTACTCCGTACGATATGCGGGATGACATGCTTCCCGATGAGAGAATAAACAGAACGATGAGGGAAAAAGGTTACGATATGTCTTAAAGTCTTATGAAATACGCAATTTTTTTTACTGAATCATTCAGAATCGTTTTGTCCATGGGGAATTGCACCGAACTTTTACCTCATCTCCTATTGAGGCCCGGGGGCTGGCCGGTCTCCACGTAACAGCCCAGCCTTGAGCCGGTCATCGCATGCCGTTAGGGAATCGCTGGTACATGAACGGACACCGGGTCGGGTACGTAGTGGCGTTTTTTATGAGTGTGAGCAACCGGAATATCAAGAGTGAAAGGAAGTGCCGGTGTTATCGTTTTAAAAAAGAGAGACAGGTGCAGGAAACACACAATGTATGCTCCCACGGTTCCTTATCGTCACGCACCAGACGGCTTTTCCAGAGTGAGGGTATAGGAAAAATAATTCCCGAAGAATTCCTTTTCGATAAACCCGGCAGCACCCGCTAACCTGAGGATCGTGCTGCGGGCCTGGAAATGCGGATCCCGAATGGTCTCTTCGACAAGAAGGATACCACCGGGCCTGAGCGCAGCAAAGATCTCGCGAAATGCCGCTTCCCTGTCAGGGATCTCCCCCACAACGGTTATCAGTACGGCCCGGTCGAACCGGTCGTGCTCAAGCCGGCTTTGCCCGATACCAGCCTGTAAAAACCGGATGTTGGTAAGGTTTGTGGCCTGGGCCCGCATCTGAACTTCATGCAGCATCCCTTCCTGAAGATCCATTGCAGTCACTTCTCCATGAGGGCCCACCATCTCAGCGAGCGGGATTGTCAGCCGGCCCGGACCGCAGCCGGCATCCAGCACGTCCATTCCCTGACGGAGATCCAGATGACAGATCGTTTTCAGGGTGCGGGGGCTCGGCTTTCCCGAAAGCCGGGGATCCAATAATCCTTTCATCCAGACAGGGCAGGGAATCTCATAGCGGCGCGATGCAAACCGCCACGCAATAGTGATAATAATGAACAGTACAATGATGGCGATGAGGATGAACACTTCGGAAATCATGGGTAATCCGGTTCCATGGTTATACCATAATCTGATATTGCACGATGATTATTATTTGGCCAGATTCCCGGGATTATTTCCTTTGTTTTCAGGAATGCAGATCTATCCATGGAGTTAAGATAGAATAGGCAGTTCCGATTGGCCATGGGCTGGCCGGTCTCCGCGTAACAGCCCAGCCTTGAGCCGGTCATCGCATGCCGTTTGGCAATTACCCGGGACAGGAACGGGCACCAAGACGGGCGGGTACCGGAAATTTTTTTTAGAGAGTGTGCGGTACCGGAAAAGGGCTCAGCTACTCCGGAAGTGAGATAATGGATCACTTGATGTGACATGGTCACACCCATAACCCCAAAAATGGCCATCCGGGTCTATTTCAGCCCCCGATTGCCCGGAACCGGTACTTCACGACCGGCCTGTTTAGCGGGTTTTTGGGGGTGTTTTTTCAAAAGTTCCTGTTCTGGGCTTTATACGGGATTCCGGAGTTTTTGCGCAGGAAAAAACCGGCCTGTTTGGAGCTGTTGGGATTGAGGATCGGGAGGTAGGGTTGGGCAACCTATGCAGCGGGGGTTTTTTAGGAGCCGGGGGGCTGTTTTGGATCCCAACTTTAACGCTCTCAATTCCGGAATTACATTCTATCAGATACCTGATCACCTGAGGTGACATGGTCACACCCATAACCCCAAAAATGGCCATCCGGGCCTGTTTCAGCCCCCGATTGCCCGGAACCGGTACTTCGCGACCGGCCAGTCAGGCGGGTTTTTGGGGGTGATTTTTCAAAAGTTCCTGTTCTGGGCTTTATACGGGATTCCGGAGTTTTTGCGCAGGAAAAAACCGGCCTGTTTGGAGCTGTTTGGATTGAGGATCGGGAGGTAGGGTTGGGCAACCAATGAAGAGGGGGGTTTTTAGGA
>JAUYTV010000024.1 GCA_030694985.1 Methanoregula sp. | reverse complement strand
GGGAACTATCACGATGATGGTGAGGAGCAAACGACTTTTAAATGATTTTACATTTCATCCGTTAAATCTAAACATGGCCAATAAAATGTATTTTATCGATTTAATTTCAAACATTTTAGGGGCTGATTATTGATAATTACCTAATTTTAAATAAATAGCCCCCCAAAAACAGAAACACCCATTTCAGGAGTTTTTTTAATAAAAGGAATTCATTTTAACGATGGGGGTATCTCATGCCCTACCCTGGAGAATGGAGAGGTAAAGACAAACGATGCTGGATAGGAGTACACAACTCCGGCTTGTCGCTCTCCCAATAACTTCCTGCTCTGGATTTAAATTCCAGGGAACTGATCTTAACGTATCACCGGGCATTTATACTCCTTCAACCAATTATTTAAATTACAGGCACCTCTGTACAAAGCAAAATATTATAATTAATGTATCGTGAGGCAAAAAAAAATTCCGGTGCCAGCGATAAAAATAACTCCATTACTTAAAGTAAGCCTGAATATAACGGTTGAATAAATAAAGATACCAAAGAGAGGCTCTGTGTGACTGGCAACAACTGCAGCAAGATGTGCATTCATCCTTTGCCAATGGTAAAAAATCAGGAGCACCGGTATGATTAAGGTCCTCTACACGGACGATGAGGCTTCGCTCCTTGACATAGCTAAATTGTTCCTTGAAAAGTCCGGGGAATTCTCAGTAACAACTGCAACCAGCGCACCAGAAGCTATCCGGTTGCTTGAACAGGAAAAATTCGATGCGATCATCTCTGATTACCAGATGCCGGAGATGGACGGTATCCAGTTCCTTGTTGAGGTGCGATCACGCTTTGGACCAATCCCGTTCATCCTGTTCACCGGCAGGGGCAGAGAAGAGATTGTCATTCAGGCAATCAACAGCGGAGCGGACTTCTATCTCCAGAAAGGCGGCGAACCAAAAGCTCAGTTTGCCGAACTCGCGCACAAGATTAAATCAGCGGCATCAAGGAAAAAAGGAGAGGATGCGCTCAGGAAAAGCGAAGAAAAGTTCCGCATGATTGTAGAAAACAGCCACGACATTATCTATACGCTCACCGCAGAAGGAGAGTTCATTTTTGTTTCACCGGCATGGACTGCGCTGCTCGGGCATCCGGTAACACAGGTGATCGGGCAATCGTTTACGAAATTTGTCCACCCGGATGATATTTCCCCGTGCCTGCTATTTCTAAAATCGGTTATAGAGAGCGGAGAACAGCAGGAGGGTATCGAGTACCGTGTACTCCACATCAACGGGGTGTGGGACTGGCACACTTCAAGTGCGGTTCCAATAAAAGACGAAACAGGCGCAATCACTGGTTTTTACGGCATTGCCCGTGACATCACCGAGCGCAAGCGGGTGGAAAAAGCCCTCAAAGAGCAGTTGGATTCAATTGCAGAAAATGAGAGGATACTGCAATTAAGCGAAAAGCGACTGGTGATGGCCCAGGAGATTGGTCGCACCGGCTGCTGGGAGTATAACTTACAGACCGATACAATCTGGGGCTCTGCTGAAACGCACCGAATCTTTGGTCTCTCTCCTGTTGCCGGCGATATCCCTTTAGATAAATTAGAATCCTGCGTTTTGGAGTGGGAGCGGGTCCACCAGACACTTGTTGACCTGATCAATGCGGGAAAGGAGTACGATCTTGAATTTGTCATCAACCCGGCAGATGGCTCAGCCCAAAAGGTGATCCATTCGATTGCCCGGATTGAAAAGGATGCAGGGGGAAAACCCATCAGTGTCGTGGGTGTGATTCAGGACATCACCCGGCGCAAACAAGGAGACATTTTCCGTCAGCTCTCAACCGATGTGCTTGGCATTCTCTCTGAGCCTGCTGAACTAAGGCTGGTAATCGAGCGTGTTCTTACTGCAATAAAGCAGGTAACGAATGCCGATGCTGTTGGAGTCCGCCTTAAGACAGATGACGATTTCCCGTATTTTGCAGAGAATGGTTTTTCCAATGATTTTCTGCTTAAGGAAAACACACTGGTTGCGCGTGATCCGGACGGAGGAATCTGCCGTGATTCCGAGGGCAATGTTTCTTTGGAATGTACGTGCGGCCTTGTCATTTCTGGAAAGACGAATCCTGATAACCCACTTTTTACACCGGGCGGAAGCAGCTGGACGAATAATTCCTTTCCATTTTTAAAAGTGCCTGAAAAAGACGACCCGCGATTTCATCCGCGCAATACCTGTATTCACGAAGGGTATGCTTCTGTCGCCCTGATCCCCATCCGAAAAAACCAGAAGCAGATCATCGGAATACTCCAGATCAATGCCTTTAAAAATGATTGTTTCACTGAGGAAATCATCCAGTCCCTCGAACAGATAGCCGGTCACATTGGTGATGCACTGATGCGCAAACAGGCAGAAGAGGCAATGCGGGAGAGCGAGGAGAAACTCGCAGCCATTGTTGCCGGTTCACCTGTTCCCAAGTTTGTCATTGACAGAGATCATAAAATCATTTACTGGAACCGGGCACTCGAACAGACAACCGGTATCAGCGCTGCACAGGTGATTGGAACCCAAAAACAGTGGCAGGCATTTTACGAAAAGGAACGCCCGACCATGGCAGATCTCATCCTTGATGAGGCATTTTCCCGGATTTCGGAATTCTACGCAGGAAAATTTTGTGAATCGCCGTTAGTTGCCGGAGCATTTGAGGCAACTGATTTCTTCCCGCACATGGGAGAGAAGGGAACATATCTTCGCTTCATGGCAGCACCGATAAAAGATCTGCACGGCGAGATACTTGGAGCAGTCGAGACGCTCATCGATGTCTCTGATATCAAGCGGGCTGAAGTGGAACTGGGAACAAAAAACGAAGAACTGGGAGCAGCCTTTGAAGAGATCACCGCAACCGAAGAGGAACTCCGGGCGAATTTAGATGAACTTTCATCTCAGGAACTCTCACTGCGGGAATCAAAAAAGGAACTCTCAGATATTATTGAGTTCCTTCCCGATGCTACGTTTGCCATCAATACAAAAGGGGTAGTGATCGCATGGAACCATGCCATGGAAGTCATGACGGGAGTTAAACCGGCTGATATCCTTACAAAAGGGAACTATGAGTACTCCTTACCATTTTATAGAGAACGCAGACCGCTCCTCATTGATCTGGTGATGGGTTATGATGAACAAGTGGCTAAAAAATATCCGGGCATAAAAAAAGAAGGCGACAAGCTCATAGCCGAAGTATACATTCCGCATCTTAATAACGGACGGGGTGCGCACCTCTGGTTCACCTCATCGCCACTTTATGATTCGAAAGGGCAAATCTCCGGTGCTATCGAATCCATAAGGGAGATTACAGAACACAAAGAGCGGGAATCAGCACTGAACTTAAAAAACGAAGAATTGGGTGCAGCTTTTGAAGAGATCACTGCAACCGAAGAAGAACTGCGCCAGCAGGTAGAAGAGATTGCCAAAGCACAAGAGGCGCTCTGCGAAAGTGAGACACGGTACCGGAATATTGTTGAAGACCAGACCGAGTTTATCTGCCGGTTCCGGCCTGATGGGACTCATGTCTTTGTCAATGATGCGTATTGCCGGTACTTTGGTGTAGCACGTGAAGATATACTCGGCCACAGGTTTAGTCCGGTCATTTATGCAGATGACCGTAAAGCGGTTGCCGCTTTTTTTGCCTCGCTTACTATGGAAAAGCCTGTCGGGTCTATTGATTACCGGATCATCATGCCGGATGGAACCGTGCGGTGGCAGCGCTGGAGTGACCGGGCAATATTTGACGATAAAGGAATAGTGGCGGAGTTCCAGTCTGTAGGCCGGGATATCACAGAATATAAACAGGTCGAAGAGGAGCTGCAGAAGAGCGAGAAGAATTACCGTCACCTAATCGAACATGCCAATGAAGCCATTATTGTTGCACAGGACGGACTGCTTAAGTTTGTCAATCCCATGATGGCAACGATGACCGGCTATTCAGTAGAAGAACTCACAACACTTCCCTATATCGAGATTATCCATCCCGATGACCGTGCGATTGTGCGAGAGCGGCGCCAGCGACGGATTTCCGGAGAGAAAATATCCTCCCGCTATATGTTCCGGATAAATTCAAGGGACAACCACACAAGGTGGGTAGAGATAAGCGCAGTTAAAATAGACTGGGATGGACTTCCGGCAACTTTGAATTTCTTAATCGATATCACCACGCGCAGACAAGCCGAGGAGGCGTTAAAGGAGAGCGAGGAGTTCAACCGAGTAATGGTGGTGAATATGCCGGATATGATCATAGTGTATGGTCTTGACCAAAAAGTCCGGTACGCGAACCCGATCGTGACCCGCATGCTCGGGTACTCCACAGAAGAACTGTCAGGCACAGATATCCTGGACTATGTGGTTCCTGAGCAACGTTACGATGCCAAAACAGTCATCCAGAAGCGGTTCACTTCAGGAAGCACGGAATCTATTGAAGTGGATCTCCTGAAAAAAGATGGCAAACGATGTACGGTGATCACCAATGGTTCCATGGTACATCTCCACGGGGAACCTGCAGTTCTTCTCCTGCTGACCGATATCACTGACCGAAAGATTCTCGAAAATCATCTGGTGAAGCGGGCTGAGGAACTCGCACTTATGACCACATCTCTTGAACAGGCAAACCGGAAGCTCAATCTCCTTTCCAGCATCACACGGCACGATATCAACAACCAGCTCTCGGTGCTCGTAGGGTACCTCCGCATTCTTGAAAAGAAGCAACCCGATCCTTCATTCAGCGAGTATTTCTTAAAGGTAGCAACCGCTGCACAGCAGATCTCTTCCATGATCAGGTTCACCAAAGAATACGAGAATATCGGTGTCACGACACCCGCATGGCAGGATACACGCACACTTGTAGATACCGCAGCAAAGGAAACATCACTTGGGCAGGTCATGGTAAAAAATGATATCCCGGCCAGTACTGAAGTGTATGCGGATCCGCTGATTGTCAAGGTCTGTTACAACCTGATAGATAATGCAGTGCGCTACGGCGGGAATATTTCGACCATAAGGTTCTCAGTGCAGGAATCCGGTAATGATCAACTCATCGTATGCGAAGATGATGGAGCGGGTGTCCCTGCTGAAGAGAAGGAGAAGATCTTCGATCGTGGGGTTGGCAAGAACACGGGTCTTGGCCTCTTCCTTGCCAGCGAGATCCTTTCCATCACCGGTATCACCATCCGCGAAACGGGTGAGCCGGGTAAGGGGGCACGGTTTGAGATGAGGGTGCCAAAAGGTATGTGGCGGATTATGGGGGATATAAAGTAATGGCACCTGTAATCCGGTTGCTCTATGTGGATGACGAACCGAGCCTTCTTGACATCGGCAAATTATTCTTAGAAGAGTCCGGGAATTTTTCAGTGACTACTATTGAGACGGCAACTGCGGCACTCTCACTCCTTGAGACAGAACCCTTTGATGTCATTGTTTCAGATTACCAGATGCCCGACATGGACGGCATCCGCTTCTTAATTGAGGTGCGAAAAGAGTTTGGGCATATCCCGTTCATCCTCTTCACCGGCCGTGGCAGGGAAGAGATTGTCATACAGGCAATCAACAGCGGGGCAGATTTCTATCTCCAGAAAGGCGGAGATCCGGGTTCACAGTTTGCCGAGCTTTCGCACAAGATCAAGGCGGCAGTTTCCCAGCGCACAAACGAGCTGGCGTTTAACGAGAGCGAAGAGAGGTTCCGGGCAATTTCAGAATATTCCCACAACGCGATCTGCATCATCGATGAACAGGCAAAGATTGTCTGGGCTAATGACATGATGCAGGAGATGGGAGGGTATTCCCCCACCCAGCTCTACAAGACGGAATCATTTGTCGGTTTTCTTGCACCGGAATCAATTGAATTTGTGGTGTCCAATTTCCAGAAGGTTCTTACTGGTGAACCCTACGAACACCATTATAGTTTTTATTTCATCCGGGCTGACGGGAAAAAGCGCCTGTGCGAGAAGCACATGGTGGATGTTGTAAATTCACAGGGAAGGCGCAGCCTCATCATCAGCATGTTAGATGTCACTGATCGCACACAGGCAGAAGATGCATTGCGGGAGAGTGAAGAGCGGTACCACCTGATCAATGATGCCAGTCTCGATCCGATCTACAGCTACGACCTTACCGGTCGTTTTACCAGCGCTAACCGGGGCCTTTGTACGGCATTACAGCTGCGTGCCGATCAGATCATTGGCAGGACACATGCCGAGCTGGGGTTCCCACAAGCCCAATGCCGGGACTGGGACGAGCTGCACCGGCAGGTCTATGAGAGCGGTGCAACAATCACTGCTCCCACATCTTCACCAATGCCTGATGGCAAAATTCACCAGTTCGAGGTGGTGCTAAATCCCCTGCACGATAATGCCGGTATGATTGTTGGCATTGCAGGTACCACCCGCGATATCACCGAACGTAAACGGGCGGAGGCAGCACTGCAACGTCAGTCGTTAACGCTCTCAATTCTCAATGACATCATTTCTACAGCAAGCAAGGCCGATAATCTTCCGCAACTCCTCACCAGTATCCTTTCTGAATCGCTGCGCCTGCTGGACTTCGATGCCGGGGGTATTTACCTTGTGGATCGTTCCACACGAACAGCAAATATTGTCCACTCACAAAATCTTCCCGCAGAATTCCTTGCAGAAATCCAGTCGACACCCATTGATAAGAAACCCTATGATGCATTATTTTTTCAAAAAGAATCCTTCATCACAGAAAATTATGCAGAGATTAATCCGGCCCTGTCAAAGAAGTACGGGTTTCAATCAATGGCAAGTATCCCCTTACTCTCAAAAGGAGCGGTAATTGGGGCGCTTAATGTCACCAGCAAGAGACGGCAGGTAATCTCTGAAGAAGAAAAACAGACGTTGTTTTCTATTGGTAGGGAACTTGGCAGTACGATAGAGAGGATGGCAGCTGAAGAAGAAAGTAAGAAAGCTGCGAAAAATTTTGAGACCCTGTTCAACTCGATAGAAGAGATGGTCTTTGTGCTGGACATGCAAGGACACATCCTAGTGGTAAATGATGCTGTTTTGAAAGGTCTCTTGTATACATCAGAGGAACTTACCGGTATGGATGTCTTACAGTTGCATGTCCCAGAGCGGCGGGACGAAGCACTCCGGAATGTTCAGGGAATGATTGCCGGAACCATTGACTCCTGCCCTGTGCCCGTTCTTGCAAAGAATGGCACACGTATCGAGGCCGAGACAAAGGTGACCCGCGGGTGGTGGAATGGCTCGGAAGTGCTCATCGGTGTGACGAGAGATATCACCGAACGCAAAGTGGCAGAAATGGAGTTAAAAGAGAGTGAACAAAAATTCCGGTCTCTTGTTGAGTACTCCCTTGAAGGAATCCTGATACTTGACTTTTCAGGAAATGTCCTGTTTGCCAACAATGCTGCGGCTCACATGATAGAATTTGAAGGTGGTGGGGCCGGACTTATTGGCAGGAACGTGATGGAATTTATTGCGCCTGAGTCCCGTGAAGATGTCATTAAAGACTTTATTCAGGTTGCTCAGGGTCACGATGCCTACATTGCACACTATCACGTGATATCGGCAAAAAGAAAAAAAATCTATGTAGAAAGTATTGGAAAGGTCTTTGCTTATGAAGGTAAACCCGCAGATCTCCTCTATATAAGGGATATCACTGAGCAAAAGAGAGCAAAAGATGCACTTTTAGAAAGCAGCAAAAAATATACTGAGTTGTTCGAACTCGGAAGCGAAGCAGTCTTTCTCATTGATAATGAAAGCGGCGCGATTCTGGAAGCAAATGCAGCAGCAAGTGAAATGTACGGGTATTTGCGAGAAGTCCTTCTCACCATGAAAAATACGGATCTGTCTGCAGAGACAGAAGATACCCGGAAGGTCACAACCGAAACAACTGAGGGTACAATACGAGTAACCCTGCGCCATCATCGCCGGAGTGATGGTACGGTTTTTCCGGTTGAGATTCTCGGGCGGTTTTTTATCTGGAATGGGCGCCCTGTTCACATTGCCGCAATACGGGACATAACCGAGCGTAAAGTGGCAGAGGAGGCTTTGAAAGAAAGTCATGAACGTTTCGCACAGATCTCCGCACAAAGCCGTGAGATCATCTGGGAGGTGGACCCCGATGGACTTTTCACGTATGTCAGTCCTGCGAGCTCTGCAATTATTGGTTTTACTCCAGAAGAACTGATACAAAAGAAATATTTTTACGATTTATACCCCATAGAGGAACGTGAAGCATTGAAAGCCTCGACTCTTAACGCATTTTCAGACCAACAGGCCTTTCATGATTACTTAAATATCCTGCAAACAAAAGACGGGCAGAAGGTCTGGATGTCTATGAGTGGAATGCCAGTCTTTGATGAATACAACAACTTTTTGGGGTACCGCGGTTCTGGCAGTGACATCACCGGGCGCAAGCAGGCAGAAGAGATAAGAACCCGGTTCGGTCGGATATTAGAATCTTCATTGAATGAGATCTATTTCTTTGACGCACAAACGCTCTTGTTTGTGGATGTAAATCATGGGGCACGGGAAAATATTGGCTACACGATGGACGAGCTTCGCACCATGACTCCGCTCGATATCACTACGGAATACACAAAAGAATCCTTTGAAACCCTGCTCTCTACCATGCGAACAGGTGAAAAGGAAATACAGGTAATCTTTACGGTTCATAAACGAAAGGACGGGTCGCTCTACCCGGTTGAAGTCCATCTCCAGTTTGCCGGAAATGAAGTTTCACCGGTCTTTGTTGCCATTATCTTAGATATCACCGAGCGCAGGCAGACCGAAGAGGCGCTCCGGCTGGCAAACTGGAAACTCAACCTGCTCTCCGGCATCACCCGGCACGATATCAATAACCAGATGACGGTGCTGCGGGGATACCTCTCCCTCCTTGAAATGAAGCAGACCGATCCTGTTCTCAATGAGTATATTCAGAAGATGGACACTTCAGCCCAGCGAATCTCATCCATGATCCAGTTCACCAAGGAATACGATGAGATCGGGATTACCCTGCCGGTATGGCAGGAGATTCGCACACTGGTTACTACTGCGGCAAAGGAAATCTCGTTTGGAAAGATCCAGTTGCAAAACGATCTGCCTGCCGGCATGGAAATTTTTTCTGAACCGCTGATCTTCAAGGTCTTTTACAACCTGATGGACAATGCAGTGCGATACGGTGAGACAATTAAAAATATCCGGTTCTTTGTTGAAAACCGCAATGGTGATCGGATCATTGTGTGCGAAGATGATGGTGTCGGTATTCCTCAAAGTGAGAAGGAGAAGATCTTTTTGCGGGGCTTTGGAAAGAACACCGGTCTCGGGTTAGCTCTTACGCAGGAGATTCTTGAGATCACCGGCATTTCAATAGAAGAGACGGGTGAGCCGGGGAAGGGAGCCCGGTTTGAGATTGTTGTGTTAAAGGGGATGTGGCGGTTTGTTGATGGGAAGTAATCCTCCCCACCCCCGCATCACGATCCGCAAAAAACCAGCGAACCGGGCAAAGAAGTATGATTTTTTTAAATTATTAGTTCCGAAAGGTATGTGGCATTTCAAAGGAAATACTACATAATGGCTGATAAACTCCGAATCCTCTATGTTGATGACGAACCCGGCCTTCTTGATATTGGCAAACTTTTCCTTGAGAGGGGAGAGACGTTTGCAGTCGATACACTCACATCTGCTGTGGTGGCACTGGCGCAGTTAAAGACAGTGCGGTATGATGCGATCATCGCTGACTACCAGATGCCGGAGATGGACGGAATCTCGTTCTTAAAGCAGCTCAAGGAGTCGGGGAATAAAACACCGTTCATCATATTTACGGGAAGGGGCAGGGAAGAAGTCGTCATCGAGGCGCTCAACAATGGCGCTGATTTCTATATCCAGAAAGGAGGTGAGCCCAAGAGCCAGTTCGCTGAACTCTCGCATAAAATAAAAATCGCTGTTGAACGCAAACGTGGCAGCGACGCATTAATGCAAGATGAGGACCGGCTTTCAGCGCTGGTAACTTTTTACCAGATGACCTCTGCGCCTTTAAAAGAACTAATGAATTTTGCCGTAGAAAAAGCAGTGGAGATCACTACAAGCTCGATTGGGTATCTCGCTTTTGTGTCTGATGATGAGACCCTGCTCACCATGTATGCCTGGTCTGCACTGGCAATGAAGGAATGTAATATCGATCAAAAACCCATACGATACCCCATTGCCTCAACCGGCTTGTGGGGAGAAGCAGTCCGGCAGCGCCGTCCCGTGATCACCAATGATTACGCAGCCGAAAGCCCGTTAAAAAAAGGATATCCAGAAGGGCATGTCCCCATCATCCGACACATCAATATCCCGGTTTTTGACGGCCCCCGTATCGTGATGGTTGCGGGAGTAGGAAACAAATCTTCAGATTATGATGACCGGGATTTACAGGAACTCTCGCTCATGATGAGCGGACTGTGGAATGTCATTAAGCAGCGCAAGGCTGAAGAAGAACTGGAGGCTTCAGTAAAAGATCTCAATGACGCATCATTACGGTATAAAGCGCTCATCGCTGCATCAAACACCGGTGCATGGGAAAATCATAGGGATTCCGGGTTCTTGTGGTGCAGTCCCGAATATTTCTCCATGCTGGGGCGCGACATTAATGATTTTGATCTTTCCGGTGCAAGGAATATACAACAGGTCTGGATTAATCTGCTGCACCCGGAAGACCGTGAGCGGGCGAGCCTGATTTTTGAGAGTTACATGAGTAATCCTCAAGGAATGTATGAGCAGAATTTCCGGATGCTGCACAAGGACGGGCACTGGGTTTGGATCTGGTCGCGTGGAAAGGTGGTTCTGGATACCGGCGGAAAACCTACCAGCATTACGGTGGGAACGCACATCGATGTAACCGATCGTAAGCGATTTGAAGAGGAACTTTTAAAGAAAAACGAAGAACTCATCGCTTCGTATGAGCAGATTACCGCAGCTGAAGAGGAACTCCGTGCCAATTTAAGCGAACTGACCCGGCAGGAACAGATACTCAGGGAGAACGAGGAGCGCTACCGCCAGTTTTTCAAAACAACACTGGACAGCGTATTTATCACAACTGCTGATGGTCAGTGGGTTGACTGCAATGATGCATTGGTTGAGACTTTTGGCTATGGGAACCGTAAAGAAATATTTGACTTGCCCGTCACTGCCTTCTATGCTCACCCGGACCAGCGGGCAGAATTCATAAAGCTCGTTGAACGGGACGGGTTTGTAAAAGAGCGACCCCTGCAGTTTAAGAAAAAAGATGGCACGGTGCTTTTTGGACTCATCACTATCGTGCCCCAGAAAAACAAGGACGGTTCTTTAAAAGGATTTATCGGAACGGTTCATGACATCACCGTAAAAAAACGGGTGTATGCCCCGCACTCCCGCCGTGAGCCGTTTAACAGGGATCGAGTGGAAAACCTGCCGGATTATATTCTTGTGTATGGTCAGGACGGAAAGATTCTTTACATAAATCCGGCTGCGGTAAAAGCAATGGGGTATGATGAAAATACGGTGACAGGTACATCCGTACTCTCGTATGTAGCAGAAGAATTCCGTGAAAGTGTGGCTGCCAAAATGGCAGAGCGCAATGAAATGGGTGGAATTCCGATCTATGAAGTCGAACTTCTGGTAAAGGGCGGGCTCCGTAAACTGGTGTTTGTCAAAGGAACACAGGTCCTGTACGACAATAACCCTGCCACCCTCCTCCTCCTCATTGATATCACCCGGCGAAAGGCACTCGAAGACGAGCTCACTGCACGTGCAGCAGAACTGGCAAAGATCTCAACTGCATTCCAGCAGGCAAATAAAAAACTCATGCTCCTCTCCAGCATCACAAGGCACGACATCAACAACCAGCTCACAGTGATCCTTGGGTATCTCACATTAATGGAAAATCAGCAGCCCGACCCTGTGATCAATGATTATTACAAAAAGATCATTAGCGCTGCAAATAGCATCTCTTCCATGATCCGTTTTACCAGTGAATATGAGGATATCGGAATCTCAGATCCCACATGGCAGGACATCCGCACAATTTTAGATACCGCAACAAAAGAAGCCCCGCTCGGAAAGATCGTGGTGAAAAATGATCTGCCTGCCGGAACAGAAGTGTTTGCCGATCCTCTGATTGCAAAGGTCTGTTACAACCTGATGGACAATGCGGCGCGATATGGCGGGAAGATCACAACCATCCGGTTCTCTGTTGATGAACGCGATGGTAATCATGTTCTGGTGTGCGAAGATGATGGTGATGGTGTTGTTGCAGAGGAAAAAGATCGGATCTTTGACCGGGGATTTGGAAAGAACACCGGGCTTGGGTTAGCACTATCAAGAGAAATTCTTTCAATCACCGGTATCACCATCCACGAGACCGGTGAACCGGGCAAGGGTGCACGGTTCGAGATCCTCGTACCTGGTAAAGGGTTCCGATCTGGTAAGGAGGAAAAATAAGCAGCAATAAAAAATGGATTGTCCATATTTTGCTGCACCGATCAGGTTATTGTATCAATTAAACAGGGACAGTCTGATTTTGTGTTTATTCTTTCACAACAAAGGAACGCATAATCCACCAGTAAAAACAAAGAAACAGATTATATCTGACAAATGACGATATCATGTATTGATTGCGAACATTATTGTAAAAACCGGATAGATCCCGATTATCCGTAAATATTATAAAAAAAACGTAATCCTTAAAGATACACATGCCCCCAGCACCCCGGATTCTCATTGTAGATGGAGACATGGTTTTTTCCCATCTCATCTCATTAATGCTCCAAAATAGAGGCTACAATATTGTCGGTTCAATTGCCTCATGAGAATACGCCGTCTTAAAAACCGCAGACTTAAACCCGGATCTCATTATCATGAGCATCCGGTTATCCGGATTAATGAACGGGATTACAGCAGCGCATAATATTTTCCAGCTTTTTCACATCCCTGTCATCTTCATTGCAGAAACAGAAGATGAAAAAATTCTTGAATCTGCCAGATATTCTCAATCTTATTGCATTATCTTTAAACCTTTTTTGGAACTTGAACTTTCATCCAGTATTGATCTCGCCCTTTATAATCACAGCATAAGGAAGAAATTTCTTACTGATTTTCCGATTGGAGAACCGGATAAAATCATGGGTAAAAACGAGATCATCATTGTCATGGATACAAAAGGCAAAATTATCTTTTTTACTCCCTATACCGCGTGGTATATTGATCTTCCTGAAGAAAAAATACGGATGAAATACTGGAGAGAAGTTCTCATGTTTCTCAATGACCAGACCAGTGAGGAACTAAAAGATCCTGTCAATGAAGTTGCCCGGCAAAGTGCTGTTGTCAGGTATGATTCCAACACTGCTGTTGTGACAACTACCGGAAAGCGCCGGAAAGCCGGAATTTCTCTGCAACCGATCAAAGATGATCGTGGCAGGCTGTTTGCACTCTTAATGAAAATCAGTGAAAAATAAGCCGGCGTGCAGAGGAGCAAAAGTAATCATTCCGGAACGCCGGATTTCTGCGAACACTATTATCTGTCCGGTAGTTTTATCTTTGAACGGGTTTTTTTAAAAGAACACCGAGCTCGGACACTTTTCTCTCCCGTGAGATCCTCTCGATTACGGGAATCACCATCCGAGATGCAGGTGAACCGGGTAAAGGGGCCCGGTTTGAGATTACGGTGCCCAAAGGAAATTTCCGAACCGTAAATAAGAAGCCTGTGCACGAACGATAATGGAATGAATAAGAAAATAACCGGAATATTCATTGAGGGAAAAGAAGATCCCCTTACAACAGATGAGCGATTATGAAAATACTCTTTGACGACAGATTCTACAATTCGGACTATGCCAATGACGGGGCATCAGTTCCCGGCAGGATGGAATCGATCATGGAGGTGATTGGTAAGGAAAGGGACTTTGAGATCGTCTGCCCACGGTCTGCAGATGAGATGGAGGTGTTGCTGGCTCACACTCCGCACTATGTAGATTCAGTAAAACCAGATCGCAGACTGTACGACATGGCCTTACTTGCTGCCGGTTCGGCAATCATGGCGGCAGATATCGCATTTTATGGCGAGCCGGCATTTGCCTGCCTAAGACCACCGGGACATCATGCTTCCCGAAATTCTTCATGGGATTACTGCGTTTTTTGCAATATGGGAATCGCTCTTCTGACATTAAAGCAGCAGAAAAAGATACAATCCGCTTTTGTTCTCGACTTCGATGCCCATACCGGCGACGGCACTAAAGATGTGCTCGCCGACTGGGAGGACTGCCATATCTTAAATCCTTATTCTGACAACAGCGGGGATTACCTTAAAGAGATCCAGAATGTTGTTAAAAAAATTCCCGCAGTAGACATTGTTGGCATCTGCGCCGGTTTTGACTCGTACGAAAAAGATGCGGGAAGGAAACTTTCAACTGCTGATTTTTACATGATCGGCGATATGATGAAACGCTTCTCCAAAAGAGCGGCAAACGGCCGGAGGTTTGCCATACTGGAGGGAGGATATTTTCTGCCCGATCTCGGAAAGAACGTGCTGGCGTTTTGCCATGGTTTTATGTGAGGCGCAGTTTTTTCTCCATGACGCTATCGATTGAATTCACGCCAAAAGAACAGCAACAATCGCAATACGACTGGGCAGATATATCGAGCGGAAGTGAGCGTGTGGGTAAAGCCCGCTGCATTATCAAAGGCTCAACTATCATCATCCACTCGATAAACATCTACCCGGCATGGGAGGGACTTGGCTATGGCAGGGAGTTTGTAAACTATTGCAAGAGCAATTTTCAGGTTGTGATTGCCGACCGGGTCCGGTACAGTGCCATTGGCTTTTGGGAAGCGATGGGATTTTGTAATGACATGGACGGGAACTGGAGTTATCGATAGGAAACAATTGATAAAAAAAAATGAACTGCATTTCTGGACACATAAGGGAAATGTGCTGTTCATTTTTCCTTGCTGTAGTGCATATCCTTTTTTTTGATTCATCCGTTTTTTTTAGAAATATTTTATAATTTAAACACCAATTCCTCATAAAAGGAGAGTTGCTATGAAAAAACTGTTTTTATTCTGTTGTATTCTTCTCTGCCTGTTTTTTGCTGTGGTTCCCGCAGCCAGCGCGATTGGCGGAGATCAGGGATGGATAGAGGTTCGCTGCAATGTTGATGGTGCAAGGGTATATTTTAACGGCATAGAAAAAGGCGTTATCAGCGGGGGTTCACTCACTGTCCCGGTCTACACCACTGCTGTTCCGTTCAATTCCTTTACGGTGGAAAAAAGCGGCTACACCCCTTACAGCGGGGAACTCTCAATGCCGACAAATGGTCAGACAAAACAAGTATATGCCACATTAAATCCAATTCCAACTCCGGTTCCCCCGGTAAATTACGGTTCGATCTATGTTGAATCCTCCCCATCAGGAGCATCAATATATTTCAATGGAAATTTCCGTGGCAGTGCACCCCTGACAATCAATGAAGTCTGGCCCGGCAGCTACTCGATCCAGGCTGAATTGAACGGGTATCACACATACGCCACAACCACCTCGGTCTCGTCAGGAACACGTTCAACTGTTTATTGTTCTCTGTCTCCGATGACAACGTACGGTTCTTTGTATATTCTCTCAGATCCAACCAACGCAAAAGTGGTACTGGATGGAGTATACCGTGGAAACACCCCGATCACGCTCAACAACATTGCATCTACAACTCACATTGTAGAGCTCGACCATGCCGGGTATTATGACTGGAAATCAACTGTGGATGTTCCTGCCGGTGGAACAAAAACGGTGTCCGGTACGCTCAACCCGGTTCCAATGAGTAATGTAGGCTGGGTATATGTATCATCAAGTCCCGGTGGTGCATCGGTGACTCTCGATGGAACGAACTACGGACAGACTCCGGGTAGCGGTTCTCTAAAACTCAATAATATTGGTATCGGATATCACACAGTCGCCCTCACCCTTTCCGGATACACGCCCTACACAACACAAGTCAATGTACATGCAAATACCGTGTCAGAAGTGAGTGCACTTTTAAAACCGGTCAGTCCAAAGTCCGGTGTCGGTGAATTATCGGTCTCTTCAACACCATCCGGCGCAAACGTATTTGTTGACAATAATTTCCTCGGAATTACTCCCTTAACCTTAAAAGATATCCCGGTTGGAAGTCATGTAGTAGCAATCAAGCTCACAGGATACCAGGATTACGAGACCACAACCACAGTAAATGCAGGTGCAACCAGCACGGTCTCTGCCGGTTTATCTAAGGTTGTTCCAACTACTCCGCAGAAATCCGGAACAATACCGGTGATTGCCTGTGGTGCCCTGCTTGTGATTGCACTTTTATCTATTAAGAAAAACCAGTAACCATTTTTTTTACACATAAAATATTTCCCGGAGTTAAAGCGTTACGGCAGAATAATTCCTGTGAGTTTTTATCGGGTCATTTGTCTAAGGATGAGACAGCTGCCAATGGCAAGACACGCAATAACAAGGCCAAATCCGGGCAGTTGGAGAAAACCTGATGGTGCTTTTGTTGGTTGTGCAGTATTCTTAAGAAAAACAAAGACATTGGTAGTCTTGTCTTCAACAACGGTAACGTTCTTTGAAACTGGAAAAAACCCCTCTTTAGTGAAGAGGAAGGTATGCGTTCCTGCGGGTATATCAGAAAACATTTGAGGCGAATCACCAGCATAGTTGCCATCGATAGATACCTGAACGGTTGCAGGAGATGATGTGACATTTACTCTGCCATTCTTATTTTGGGATGTCACAGCAGCGGATTTTGAAGGGTCGATAACAATATGGGTGAGTGAGGGCAGAACTGCTGAATTTGTAAACTTTTTTGTATAAGCATCGGGAAACGTTATTGTTATCTGTGAAGGAGAAAAATCAGCAGTCACGACACTACTAAGCGCAGAACTTTTTAATGCAATCTCGGCTTTTGAAAAATCCATAGCAGCAGTACTGTATTCAGTACCTGAAGCTACATCCTTTGTGTCTGCAAATTTTTTCAAAAGCATTGTTGCTCCTGTTTTATCCATCGATAGGATAACTGGAGGGTCAGAACTGGTAGTGAGACCTTTTTTGAGTTCTGATTCCAGCATGGACAGGGGTATTGCGTTTTCTAAAAAACCCTCTAACGTGAATTTAAAACTTGCAACTGCATCACCGCTTTTATCTATGGTAATATCCAGTGAATTTGCAGTGAACGCGGAAACTGGAGAGATAAAAAGCACTGCGATAAATAAGACCGCCAGAATACGGAGCAGATTAACAGTTATCGTGTGAGGCATTGCAATCTCCATTAAAAATTGTTGTGATACTGAATGAAAATATGTTTGTGTTGATCCCCGATATACGTTTTTAGTCTTTATAGCAATTCGGGTAATTTTTACAGATGCTGTTTCTAAAGATTTTAAGATTTTTTTTAATTGAATGCAGGAACTTTATTAATTGCCCGGACCCATATTTTTTGTATCTCATGTTCGATTCTTTGATCAATATTTTTCTTCATCTCGACCTGAATATGATCGCTGTGGTCGAGGAATACGGGATGTGGACTTACTTTATTCTGTTCTGCATTATTTTTTTTGAGACCGGATTTGTAATAATGCCATTTCTTCCTGGAGACTCCCTGTTGTTTGTCGCAGGTGCAGCAGCAGCAAGCGGGATTATGGATCTCAAGTGGATTTTAATTGCGATCATTCTTGGTGCAATCATTGGAGATACGGTAAATTACTGGATTGGGAATTACCTCGGACTGCATGTATTTCTTGAACGATTTCCCACTCTTGTGAAAAAAGAGTACATTGACCGTACGTATACGTTCTATGAAAAATACGGCGGGGCAACGATCTTTGTTGCACGGTTTGTTCCGGTTGTCAGGACGTTTGCTCCATTTCTTGCCGGTGTTGGCACAATGAATTATCCCCGTTTCCTGTTCTATAACGTGCTGGGGGGTGTATTCTGGGCAGTCGTAGTAGTCATGGCAGGATATTATTTTGGTTCGTTTACCGTAGTAAAAGAAAATATGAGCCTGATGATCATTGCAGTTATTGCCCTGAGTGCTATAACCATTCTCTTCATACTCTACGGAATTATTTCCGGATATCTTCAGAGAAGAAAATCAGGAGACGCACGGAAAGAATAATCCGGTTTTTTAATGTGCGAAATTTTCCGGATTTTTTCTAAAAAAAACCGGGTTTTAGAAACACACACTTCCAATCGCGCTACGATAAGGAGGCACCTCATTAGAAATTGCCGGCACGGGCATTTTGTCAAAGTTCCGCACATTTCACGCACATCTTGCGCCAGACAAAAAAAGAAATTATTTTTTGCAAACGATCGTCATACCCTTGTTATCGACTTTTGTGCTGATGGTAACGCTCAGGCCAAGGGGTTTTAACAATTTATCCATCGCATTCCGGTCAAGTGCGGTGACTACGGCAATGGAAGGACCAACCGAGCTCATGCCGACAAATTCGATTTTTCTCTCCCGCAGCTGGCTCATGTAATGATAGATCCCATAGCTGTGGTGCTCCACTTCAGCCCGCTTTGATCCACGGAATTCGATCTCCCAGATCACATCGCCAGCTTTTTTCAAGTCATCCTTCTCAAGCGCAGGCACAAGGTCCATCAAGAAAAAATACGCCTTGAGTTCCCGGTCGCGGTAGTCCAGTGTCCGTGCCTTGTTCATCAGGAGATCGAATTCCTGTGTGCCGGCCGAGGAGATGTCGGTTGGGGGGATGATGATATGCACATTCTTTCCTTCTGCAAATGGGTGGTGGTAGACTAACGAGAGTTCGTCTCCCATGATCGCCATCCCGCCGTGGGTGCTAACCGCAGGACCAACTCCGGTCTCGAATCCAAAGGCAACATTACCGTCAGCAGTCTCCTCCACATAGTTGTGGCCAATCAAATGCCGAAGCTGGGTGTTTGTGAGCGGGGATCCCACAGCCACATTCATCGCTGTGGCAACTGCGATCATGACGGTGCTTGTGGATCCAAGTCCTACATGCTTTTGCTCATGATCTTTTGCAGTGATGGCAAACCCACCGGTATATCCGACCGCCTTTTTGAAGACCGCAACGAAGTTGTCGATGATAGGAGCGCGCCCGTAGTTGATCGAGATCTCTTTTTTTGTGCATTCCACAGATGCTGTGCAGTAACACTTGATTGCAAACCCGATACCGCCGCCGCCCGGATGATCCGGGGCAAACCGGTTCATGTCGAGTACAGTCAAGTGGATGCGTGCCGGAGCTTTGACCGTAACTTTGCCTTTTACCGGTACGAGTTTGTACTTCTTCTTCTCTAAACCGAGCGTCTTTAGGATCGTCTTTGGAGCAAATGACTTGAACTCGTACTCCACGAGATCCAGATCACCACCACGGATTTTCATTATCGGCATTGTAACAGTTCCCTTTAGGGGCGAGGTAAGAAAATGTTTTCATCTGCTTTCTTGTAATAACTTAAAAAACAGAATGAAAGTAAAGAAAACGCAACCATTTTTTTTTAAAAAAAAGTCCTGCCAGTTGCGCGACGTAGTACTCCTCCAATAAAAACAAAATGGCAGTCTGCCGTCAATGCAGGAAAAATATTTGCCTCGCACGAGTCATCATCAATTAAGAAAATATATCGTCTACTAAATGCAAGAGATGAATATGAGAAATTGGCAGATTACCGGAATCATAACCGTTCTGATCATAGCAGCCGTATTAATGAGTGGATGCACAAACAATGCGGCCCCACAAGCAGCGACAAGCACACCGACCTCAGTGGTAACTACTCAGGCAACCCCGCTGCCATCTGCCACTCCGGTGCAGATTGCAATTCCCCCAACCGGCGTATGGATGAAAGTAACATATCCCGGAAACTATACCGGAACATACGGTGCACTCGGATACTACCAGACAGAGGTGACAGATAAAGGCACTCACTTCTACCAGATTGCAACAGCCATAGGCCCGGTTGCTGCATCCATAAAAAAGCTGGATGGTAGCGGAGATACACTCGCAATTGCAGTCTACAAGGATGGAGTGTTGATCAAAGAGGAATCAACTACCGTTCCCTATCGCCTGATGGAATTCTATTCAGACTTAAAAACATCAACCCCCGCCACCTATGTCACATCGATAGCGGTGACCTCAGTGCCATCAGTGACTTCTGTACCGGTAACCACACAATCAGCCATCCCCAACCTGATAGGAACATGGAATGTAAATGCCCAGGGTGCAGTCATTCAAAAAACCGGCACCCCGGGCGAATGGACTCACCACAGTGGCCAATACAGCACCCTTATCGCGCAGGCAGTTGTGACAGACCAAAAGGACAGAGTCATTCACGGGATTTTTAAAGCCCCACTGGGAAAAGAAGAGAGTTTTATTGCTGTGATCGGAATGGACAATAAAAGTTTCTACTTTGCCGATCTGGATGGTACAACTGACGGCCAGATTGTCAGCAATGGACAGATAAACACGGTCTACCGTCAGGTTTCAGCGAATGAGACCGTAGTGGCAGTCGGAACCTGGACACGGGTTTAGGTAAATTTTTGGATCTCTGGCGGGGGAAAACCAGCCAATATTTTTTTTAGAAAATTGTACGGTTCTTTTGTAAAAAGTCTCCCGGAATCCGGAAAAGAGACGACCCGTTTTTAACAGCAATCAACTCCTCTACGGGACAGATATCTGATAATTTATAGTTCCAATTCCTTGTTTTATTGACGGGAAATATGCGCAAAAAATTCCCATGGGAAAACCATTCACTTTTTTTGGTTATGCTGTATCATGTCTTTCATGATGTCAACGAATTGTCTGATACTGGCAATCTTTTTTGTCATATTAAAGAGGGTTTCTTCAGAAATTCCATGGTATTCGTGAGACAGGAGATTTCTGTAGGTAATGAAGTCCAATCATTTCATGTGCGAGATCAGTTTCTATGATCCCATTTTTCCGGAGCATTACAAATATTTCCCGGTATGTGCCGGGTATGCCGAGGTTCTGTGCAATGGCCATTTCGCTTCCAAGATCGAACACCCGGTTGAGCAGGGAAAAAAGGATCATGGACAATGCGTAAAAATTTCGTTTATCATGGAGAACCTGAGCGCTGTGTATTCCGAGATCCTCAAGATCCTTTAGATACCGTGAGATATCAGAAAATATTGTCCCGATGCGTTCCTCATCATACAGGATATCGTTTTCCATTAAGATCCCTCACAACCGGATACCCATTGCATGTAGGCAGTGCCTCCTGATAAGGGGTGCGATATCGAGATATTCACGGACAGTTTCTGCTTTGATCCGGTGGAACAGGAGTGCATTTTTGCAAAACATCACGCGACCTTCCCGGATTACCCGGAACCGTATGTTTATCGGGAGATCGCAAAAAAGGTTCACATCAATCTTTTCAGTTCCATAGCTGAGAAGATCCCATCGGCTGGACTGCGACAGATCCTTTGGTGTGACAATGCAGAGATCAATATCTGATATGCTCCGCGCCTGACCCCGTGCAACAGAGCCAAAAATCACAAGGGCAATGACGTCGTCCTTTAATGAGAGTTCCCTGATGATAGGATAGATCTGTTGCATGTCCGGAATACTATCCGCTATTTCGGAGCCTTGAATAATATTCACGATATCAATGGTACTATCGGCGAGCATTCTTATATCTTTTTGTGGTTCGGGGAATTTTCTGATAATGGCTATCCAACGCGCCATTCAATTATTGGATTGTCTCCATACACGGGTTTTTTTTTTTAATAACCCATACGCACTAAAAATCTATGAGAAATAGTTACAGGACTCGACACATACGAAAAATAATTAACACACGTTATTTCACGACATCCCGATCAAAGAAAATGTTTTTGCCTGTTACAGAGAGTGGAATTGCATACGCGACCGTACAATCCTTTCCCAGAAGCCCGAGATCGATAGCTGCAACGCCACCGGAATACATGATCCTGTTATCGACATTATGAATCTGGGCAGTTTTTACAGCAGAACCAAGAGCAATACCGAGGTCTGCCATACGTATCGCGCAGTTGGGCCCGGCAAAAAACGTCATCTTCTTCTTTTTTGTTTTGCATTCCTTTGCCATCTCAGCACACGTGTTGTATCCGCACGCTCCGCAGTTAACCCCGACAGGGGTGTCTCCCCGTGCGCCGATCAGCACGCATGCATTGCTCACGATAATGTTCTTTGCATCCCGTAAGAAAAAGCCGATTCCATGTTTTTCACCCATTTCAGTCAGCCGTGTAGCCAGAGTGGACAACTCTTTTCCGGTAAGCACCCTTATGATGATTGTGTCTACCCCTTTTCCTTTCGGGGCTGTACGTGCGGCAAGTGCCATGAGATTAGCAACAGTTGTCACTGCCGTCTTTTCTGGAGTCATAGGGAATTATTGTGGCGGAGCGGAATAAAAAAGTTAAGTACGCAGAAACTCACTTTTTTTTTAGATGTAAAAAAAAGAAAAAAAAAGTTCATCCCATAATCCATATTATTTCTCTTTTTCACAACCGACCCAGAATATCACAGATTGTGATCCGATGAGGGTGTGTTCCAGACCTGCCAGCAGAAAACGGCAATGAAGATGAGTATGAACAGAATCAGCACGATTGCACTAAAGACATTCTCTGCAATGAGCAGGTTGATGGGAATCTTCATGCCCATCTTATCGTTCACTACACCAATTCCCAGCGCTACAAGGAGAAACAGGATAGTGCCGGTGATACCGCCAAGAATTACTGCAGCTGCAATACGCAGCATACCCGGCCTTTCTGCATTTTTAGACATGTTGTCAGTTTCACCTGCCAGATATTTAGTAATTGTCAAAAATTGGCAAGAATTTCCTCAAGATCAAAAAAATCCTCTGCTCACTGGGGAAGTGGATTTGTCTGGATGGCAACTCCATCAAATTCGGCAATGATACGTTCACCTTCATGGACCATTACCCGGAATGTGGAGAACCTGCCGTTATCGGCAACCCGGTTTGCTATAGCAACGAGTGAGCCGGTTGCCGGCGCAATGAACTGGATGTGCACGGATACAGCGACCCGCTCAGCATTGCCACAGTTTGCCGCAATGCCAAATGCCTGATCAGCAAGAGCAAAGATTGCCCCGCCGTGCGCCACATCGTGCGGGTTTAAAGTCTGGCAGCAATCCATGACTACACGGGCATAGCCATCATGCGCCTCGGTGATGGTCATCTTCAGCAGTTGTGCAAACGGGCTCTGGTTGAAAGCGGCAATCCGGCTTTCTTCCTGCTCCTTTTTTATAAAGGGTTGATCTGCTGTCGGCATACCGTTACCTTGCCAGTAAAAAGAGGGAAAAATTATTTGTATTTTTTCTGGGAGTAGGAATATTTTTCAGAATTTCCGCCTTTTGACACAATATACACCCATTCATAGAGTGACTGCAGGGTTCCAAACTTCTGGTACCTGCGCATGGAAAAACCAACGTTGAGCCGGTTATCAAAAAATATTGTACCCTCATCTTTCATCCGCATCGCGATCTCCAGATCATCGCCTGCGTCAATGCAGCGGTACATGCCAGCTTTGGTAAAGGCACTTTTCCGGAACGCCGTATTGCACCCGAGTGTATAGTAAAATGTTTTACTGTAATAACCGATGCGGGCAAAGGTGTTGGCGACCAGGAGCGAGAACCGGTTGCCAATTCCCTCCTCAATAGGATAGACCGGCCCATAGATCTGCACAATATCGGGATCCTTAAAATCCTCTGCAAGAGTCTTAATCCAGTGCGGAGGTAGTATACAGTCGGCATCCGTTGTTGCGACAATATCGCCTTTTGCCACTTTGATGCCATCATTGCGTGCTCCCCCCACTTTTTTGCTGGTCTGGATAAACACCCGATCCGCATACTTCTTTGCAATCTCGCAGGTAGCATCCTTTGAACCGCCATCCACAACAATGATCTCGTAATCGGCACGCGGGATATTCTGGTGCGAGAGCGAGACGAGACACTGGGCGATATTCTCCTCTTCGTTAAACGTGGGAATGATGACTGAGATCATTTAATTTAAAAAACTCCAGTACCATTTTCACTTTAACGGATAATAAGCGTGATTGTAAAAAGAGGGTAAAAGAGTTTTGTCCGGTCAGGTTTTTTACAGAAGAACTCTCAAATAGGCATTACAACAGGACCATGAACATTATGCACTCCCAAAAACAATTCCCATTTCCCTATTTATCGTCACACGGATTTCAGTTTTTATTATGTAAAATTACCCATTTAGTCCGGGCATATCCCAGCTCAAAGATTTAACTTTAAAGACGGCATATAGAAATAATCTACCGGGATGATGCGCATGGATGAAATATTTCTCATTGAGATCCGTCTTGGAACGACGAAATGGCGGATTAAAGAGACGATCTCTGCCATAGCAAAAAAATTCCGTTTGGAGTTATTTGTAGAGAAGCATCCGCACGTCACCCTTTTTGGACCATTGAGTCTCAACGAAGGGATAAGTTGCGATCAGCTCCTGGACACAATCGGGGAGGTTGTATCCCGGTACGAGCCCATCCCCTTTTTAATTGACGGCTGGGAAAAACGTGAAGGTATGCATGGGAGTGTCATTGCCTTTTTAGTCCAACCTTCGGATGCGCTGAAAAGTCTCACTAAAGCAATTTCTGAAGTGCTCACTCCAATATCATACAGCTATAATGTGTGGGATGCATTTCCAGACAAGAAATGGTTTCACGTGACCATCGTAAACCGGCTCGATCCAATCGAAGCAGAAGAGATTTTTTCAGTTATAAAAAAATCCAATGACATGCTGCCTTACATTGACCGGACGCAGATGGATTTTTTTGAGATAAAACCGGGGAAAAAGCTGGCAATGAAATCCCGAGAGATCATCTGGCCGGTGACACTTGAGGAGACCGGACTCAGAATTACTGTAATGCAGGGCGAAAAGATTCTTGCAGAATACGGTCTTTGTGAGAAACGATGGATTTCAAGAGGATATCGTCACACTTCCAAATCATGGCAGAACAGCCTTTCACTCTTTCGTAAAAGGACCGGATCTGAATTAACAATGAAAAAACAGGAACTGGCAGACGATATTTTTCTCATCTCGGATCTGCACCTGGGTCATGCGAACATCATCCGGTACTGTTCCCGGCCATTCCTTGTCTCTGATGTAGCAGAGATGGATCGAATCCTTATTAATAACTGGAACTTTGCAATTTCTCCACAGAGCAGGGTTTTTTATCTCGGAGATTTGCGGTATGGTGAGCAGGCACTGGGCACTAAAGAATACCGGCAAAAACTTAACGGGAAGATAACATTTATAAGAGGCAATCATGACGATGGGGAACTGGGAGCCGTTCCATCCTCAACACTAAATTACAAAAAGTTGCGATTCCTTCTGGTGCATGATCCGGCAGATATCCCTCCGGACTTTGATGGCTGGACAATCCACGGTCATCACCACAACAACGATCTCCGGCATTTTCCTTTCATCAACTTTGTTGATCGCCGGATCAATGTAAGCGCAGAAGTCATCAGGTATGTGCCTGTGGGACTTAACGAGATCTGCACACTTATCCAGTCACGCCAGTCAAGCGGAAATAACCACCCCATTTTCCTCAGGGATCCCATTGTTGACTGAATTTCATGAGTGATGGCAGGGATCCATTTTGTTCATAACCTATTTACGGAACCCGGAACCAGAGTTCAACACTACTGGTGAAACCGATGCTCTTTGAACGGATTGTATCTGAAGGAATTTCCCATATCTCCTATCTTATCGGTTCCGGAGGCGAAGCAGCCGTAATCGACCCACGCCGTGACTGCGAGTGCTACTTAGAGATCGCACGGAGAAACGATCTGGTCATCACCCATATCTTTGAAACGCACAGGAACGAGGATTATGTGATCGGATCACAGGAACTCGCAAACGTCTGCAGAGCAGAGATCTACCACAGCGCACAGATGGCATTTTCTTATGGAAAACCCGTAAGAGAAGGAGATACATTCTCTTTTGGATCTCTGGTGTTCACGGTTCTTGAAACACCGGGACACACTGAAGATAGCATCTCTCTTGTGCTGCGGGATAGGGATGTCTCACCACAGCCATTCATGGTCTTTTCAGGAGACACCCTCTTTTCAGGAGATATCGCCCGGACTGATTTTTATGGGCAGGAACAAAAAGCGGTGATGGCAGAAAAAATATTCAGCAGTATCGAAAAAAAGATCCTTTCCCTGGGCGACGGGGTGATCATCTGTCCGGCTCATGGAGCAGGCTCAGTATGTGGCGGTGAGATCAGCGATCACCCGTTCACTACAAACGGATACGAGAAAACTACAAACCGGTGGCTTCTCGCAGGAAAGGACGCGTTTGTCCGGGCGCGGGTAAAGGAATCACCCTATGTCCCGCCCTATTTTAAGAAAATGGAGCAGTATAACAAGGAGGGTGCACCGCTCCTGCACAGAATTCCGGAACTCAGGCCCCTTTCTGTGAGTGAAGTCAATACGCTCAGGAAAAACGGCTGCCAGATTCTCGATATCCGGTCCCCCACAAGTCTTGGCGCCGGGCATATTCCGGGCAGTATCTCGTGCTGGCGAGATGGACTCCCTGCGTTTATGGGCTGGGTTCTCAATTACGAGCTGCCGATTGTCATAGTCGATGATTTTAATCTCTCCCTTGATACCGTTCAGCGCCATTTCATCCGGCTTGGTTATGACAATGTTTTGGGGTATCTTGCTGGCGGTTTTTCCCAGTGGACAAAAAATGCACAGGAGATTCATACTCTTCCCACGTGTTCCGTGCAGCAACTCCATAAACGCCTCCTCACCGAATCCCCCTTCATTCTCGATGTGCGGGATATTAAGAACCGTAACTCGGTTGGCTATATAGGGAATGCGCATCACCGGTATGTCGGGGAACTGTCCTCCCATCTGGATGAAATCCCAAGAGACAAACCCATTGTGATCTATTGTGATACCGGTTACAAAGGGAGTCTTGCCGGCAGCATCCTTGCCCTGCACAACTACAGGGACGTAACCAATGTGCTTGGCGGTATTCTCGCATGGAAACGGGCCGGGTTTAGTGTTGAAAAATAACAAACCTTTTTTTTATTCTCAACTGAATTCACAAGGTTTATCTTCTTTGTATGGGAACGCTGATCGTTGTAAGTCTATGGAAATTATAAAGATCCCAAGGATGGAAAAACAGGAATACGACCGCCTGATAGAGAAAGGATACATCTGCCGTATCGCCTTTCAGGGAGAAAAATACCCCTACATAGCACCGTTTTTGTATGTCTTTGATGGTTCATTTTTGTATTTTCTCTCAACAAAATACGGGAAAAAACTTGAATATTTCCGCAAGAGCCCGTATGCTTCAGTAGAGATTGAGAAATACACAAAAGACCTTTCATCCTACACGTTTGTGACGCTCCAGGGGTATTTAGAAGAAGTGCACGACTCAATAGAAAAAAAGATCATCCGTGAAAAGTTTGTACGCCTTATTGTTGAGCGCAATCTCTCATGCAATATCCTTGCAGCCCTTGGTCATTCGCCGCTTGACCCGCCGGCAGCGATTGGGAAAGAAGAGCGCTCGCTTGTCTGGAAACTGGTTGGGGTTAAGGATCTAATCGCGCTGAAAAATCTCTGATTTTTCACTCATGCTTTTTTTTAAGAGGTCAATCTGCGTAAGAACCGCTTTTGGATCGTTGACCGGCAGCGAACAGGTATGACCGGAACAGACATAGGCAGTTGCCTTTCCATTGATCATGGAAAGATTTTTGGTAAACGGGGCGATCTCTCCAAGCATATCTGCCTGATGACCGGGAGCAAACTGCATGACGGTAACTGATGGCAGATACTGCGATCTCAATGCCATAATCAACGCTTTTGTATCCTCCGCTCCATCTTCTCCGACAATGACTATCTCGTGGGACTCACAAGCCAGATCGAGTCCGCATAAGAACCATGTATAGGCAGACGGGGACTGGTTTACCGTACCGGCAAACGACTGTGACAGGACTGAAGCGTTCGTTTCAAGGCTCGTATCTCCGGTCAGCCGAAAAAGGCGGAGCAGGTTCATGAACGCAACAGAATTAGATGATGGAGTTGCACCGTCATAGCACTCCTTCTTACGAATGATCAAGGCCTCGGCAGTATCTGAGACCGTGAAAAAACCGCCATTTGTTGTATCCCAGAAATGCTCAAAAAAATATTTGTTCAGTTGCAAAGCCGTTACAAGGTATTGTTCTTCGAACATTGTTTCGTAGAGTTCGATGAGCGCATGGACAATGAACGCATAGTCATCGGCAAATCCCGTAATCGCTGCATCCCCGTCCCGGTACCGGTGAAAGAGTCCCCCGTCATCACTGCGCATCCGTGTAAGAAAAAAATGCATGGCCGTTTTTGCCCCTTCAATATAGACCGGATCATCAAAAACCCGACCTGCCTGTGCAAGTGCCGCAATGAATAACCCGTTCCAGTCACTCAGCACCTTATCATCTATCGAGGGACGGACCCGCCCTTCTCGCGCTGCAAGAAGGCGGGTGCGGATCGATTCAATGCGTGTTGCAAGCACAGGCTCTGGAATTTCAAGAGATGCTGCAATTTTTTTAAGCGGGAGTGTACGGGAGAGGATGTTATACCCACTCCCCCGTTCAGGATCCCGGAAATTGCCAATCGGGGTCAGGCCAAACACCAGCGCTGCGAGTGCAGCATCATCGCTTCCCAGTAAATTTTCAAACTCCAGAAAAGTCCAGACATAAAAAGCACCCTCGCCTTCTTCACTATCGGCATCCTCTGCCGAGAAAAAAGCCCCATCATGAGAACGGAAATTTCGCATCACATAACCGATGATCTCTTCTGCGGTTTTTTTGTATGCCGAATTCCCGGTAACCTGGTACGCTTCGGTGCATGCCATAACCAGCAGCGCCTGGTCGTAGAGCATCTTTTCAAAATGCGGGACATGCCATTGTGCATCCGTGGAATACCGGTGGATTCCGCCTCCCAGATGATCATATATACCGCCGTTTATTATGGCATTGAGAGTTTTTTTGACCATCGCAAGCGCACGGGAATTTCCTTTTCCTGTTCCGTACCTGAGCAGGAAAAGAAGTGTATGCGGTGTTGGAAATTTCGGGGCATGGCCAAATCCCCCATGCGCAGGATCGAACTGGATGAGCAGCGAGTTGTAGCCTTCATCCAGTAAATCCTGACCGGGGGGAGTTCCGGATGCGGAAATCCCGGTAGAAGTGATTTGAGCAATTACCCGATCACCGGAACTGATCAGATCCGATCTTTTTTCCTTCCACATCTGTGTTATCCGGGGAAGAAGAGTGAGTAATCCCATTAAGGAGAACCGGGTCTCTTTTGGAATGTACGTTGCAGCAAAGAACGGCTTTTTCTCCGGCGTCATGACAATTGTGAGCGGCCAGCCACCCTGTCCTGACATCTGCTGACAGACTGCCATGTACACGCTGTCGATATCCGGACGCTCCTCGCGATCTACTTTAATTGCGATGAAATCCCGGTTGAGCAGTTCGGCAACCTCGTTATCTTCAAAAGATTCATGCGCCATGACATGACACCAGTGGCACGTAGCATACCCTATCGAGAGAAAGACCGGTTTGTCCTCGCGGGCTGCGCGTATAAAAGCCTCATCTCCCCATGGGTACCAGTGTACCGGGTTTTTTGCATGCTGGAGAAGATACGGGCTCTTTTCGTGGATCAGAGGGTTATGGATTTTGCTGCGGTGAGATGTACCAGGATCTGCCAGAGAATCTTCTTCCTGCATAATGCCTCATGGGTGGTTTGAGGGGATTAGCCTTTTTAGCAGTCACATGATTCAATCGCTCAACTTATGAAGAAGGCTCCCTAAACATTACAGTTAATACAGGAATTCTCCATGGAATACACCGGGTTTCTCCTTGTCATTGCAACGGGTATTGGAGTGATCCTCATCTCACTGGTACTGGATTTTTTCTGGGCTCAGGCAATACCCGTACGGTTTTTTTATTATATCCTTCGGGCACCGGGTGTTGTTGTCCATGAATGTGCCCATATACTCGGTTGTCTGCTTACCGGTGCAAAAATCCGCAACGTGGTACTTTTTTCAAAAAAAGGCGGGTCAGTCACTTACAATCCACCGGTTATCCCGGTTATCGGCCATGTTGTGATAAGCACCGCACCACTCTTCTGCATCCCGCTTGTCCTGTCCTTGTGCACTTGGTTTTTTTCAAATTATCTCGGCTGTCTGCTGCCAGCACTTCCGCTGTCTGTTGATTCAACCGATGCAATGATCGTGCTTGGAGGTGGGGTTCTTAAAATATTTACCCAAAACCTCGTGGTGCATTTCAATGCATGGTTCCTTGTCTACCTCTACATTGTACTCAGCCTCATCCTGTCGGCAGCCTCAAGCATGCAGGACTTAAAAAACGCGGGTATCGGGATCTGCATCCTTGCCATTACCGGAGTTGTCATTCTCTGGAGCCAGATTCCATGGGCAGTCAGTATCCTTACAGAAATTACCCGCATCATGGGAATGGGGTTTGCCCTCGGTATCGGCTTTGGGTTGATCGCTCTCGTGCTCTCCTCTCCCCTGCTTATCGTCTGTCTCTGGCGCCGCAATGCTTGAGTGGCAAATGCATGAAAGATCGGTATTAATTGATCCGGAAGGCTACATTTCAACAACCATGGTTCGTGAGTCTCCACTGGCTGAGTCCGATACTGAACTGGCAGGTCCCCGCTTAACTCCGGTGATGCGGCAGTACCGCGAGCTAAAAGAGAAATTTCCTGATACCGTTCTTTTGTTTCGCATCGGGGATTTCTATGAGACTTTTGAAGAAGATGCAAAGATCATTTCAAAAGAACTCGAGATCGTGCTCACCTCCCGGTCAAAGATTGATAACAATCCCATCCCGCTTGCGGGTGTTCCCTATCATGCCATCGATGGCTATATTGCAAAACTGATCAGCAGGGGTTACAAGGTGGCCATCTGCGACCAGGTGGAGGATCCAAAAACTGCCAAGGGAATAGTGAAGCGGGAGATTGTCCGGGTAATCACGCCGGGCACGGTGATCGATTCATCCATGCTCTCCTCATCAGCTGCCACGTACCTGATGGCCTGCTGCCCTGACAAAAAAAATACCTGGGGCATTGCACTTTTAGATATCTCGACCGGTGAATTTTTTGTAACAACAATTGAACAGGATGCGCATCACCAGAATCTCTTATCAGAGATCGCACGATACCATCCGGCAGAGATAATTATGCCATCTGCCGTGCCGGATGATTTGAAAGAGCGTATACAGGAACGAGGCGTTTTAGTCTCCCGGGTCTCGGATTCACTGTTTGATGATGAAAAGGCCACCCGCCTCCTCACTTCACAATTCCGTGTTGCCACTCTTTCCGGTTACGGTTGCGACGGCGAGCCGGCAGCCATCGGTGCGGCAGGAGCAGCTCTTGCCTATGCGCAGGAGACCCAGTACTCCCCGCTCCCCCATATCTCCAGCATATCCAGAAAAACCTCTGCCCAGTGTATGATGCTTGATGCAATCACCTTGCGCAACCTCGAAGTGATGGAGAGCATTTCCGGTGGATCAAAAGACTCAACTCTTTTTTCCTGTTTGAATCTCACAAAAACATCGATGGGCAGCCGCCTTTTAAGCCGTCATCTCACCCGCCCGCTCACCGACATCAACGCAATCAACCACCGGCTCGATGCGGTTGAATTTCTTGCAGGATATACTGCCGAACGATTATCCCTTCGTTCTCACCTCAACCGTGTTGCAGACATCGAACGGATCGCCGCCCGGATCGCGTACGGGAATGCCGGGCCACGGGATCTCATTGCCCTTGCCGCCTCACTCCGGATGCTGCCGGAATTAAAAAGACCCTTAGAGGATCATGTCGACAAAAACCTTCCTTATCTATTGCATGAAGCGCTCGGACAGGTAAGGGATCTGCCGGAAACTATCGATCTTATACAGAGAGCGATCGTTGATGAACCCCCGGTGATTGCCAGAAATGGTGGCGTTGTCCGGCGCGGATATTCCCCTGCACTCGACGAAATAACTGTCGTTTTGCATTCCGGCAAGGACTGGATTGTGGAACTACAGGCAAAGGAACGGGAACTCACCGGCATTAAATCGTTAAAGATCGGTTACAACCGGATCTTCGGCTACTATATCGATATCACCAAACCCAATCTCCCTCTTGTTCCTGCGCATTATGAGCGCAAGCAGACTACAGCAACCGGAGAGCGGTACACGCTTCCTGCACTCAGGGAAAAAGAAGCCCTCATCACCAATGCCGATGAGCGGGTGCTGGCGCTCGAACGGGAACTCTATACCTCACTTATAGAAACCCTGCAAAAACAAGTCGAGGCTCTCCAGGCAATTGCTGCCGGAATTGCAACTCTGGATGTCTCAGCAGCACTTGCCGAAGCGGCCCAGACCCGGGATTATGTGCGCCCGCAACTCAAAGACGGCGATGCGATCATGATCCGTGACGGGCGACATCCTGTAGTTGAACAGCGGGTGGCAGGAGGGTTTGTTCCAAACGACACCGAACTCTCGGGCAGTAAGACCCAGATCATGATCATCACCGGCGCTAACATGGCAGGCAAGTCCACGTACATGCGAACAGTTGCCCTCTGCTGCATTATGGCACAGGCCGGAAGTTTTGTTCCCGCCCGCCATGCCAGTATCGGCATCCTTGACCGTGTATTTACAAGGGTTGGAGCTTTTGATGATCTCGCAAGCGGGCAGAGTACGTTCTTTGTCGAGATGCTGGAACTTGCAAATATCTTAAACAACTTCACATCGAAAAGTCTGGTGATTCTCGATGAGATCGGCAGGGGTACGAGCACGGTTGACGGGTGCTCGATTGCAAAAGCGGTGCTCGAATTCCTTCACGGAAAAGCGACAACAGGACCAAAGACTCTCTTTGCCACGCACTTCCATGAACTCATCGCTATGGAAGAACAACTCAGACGGGTGAAAAATTATCACTTTGCTGTCAAAGAGACATCGGACGAAGTGGTTTTTTTACGAAAACTGATTCCCGGCGCAACTGACAAGAGTTACGGTATCCATGTAGCCCGCCTTGCAGGAATCCCCAAAAAAGTGACCGAACGCGCAGAGGTGCTTCTAACTGAGAGCATGAACCGTGCAGTTCCTGCCGGCACCCGCCCCCAGCGCTATACGCAGATTCTCCTTGTCGATGATCCTGCCGGAAAGAGTATTCCTGTCACACATCCCACGCTCCTTGCACTTGCCCATCTGAACACAGATGAGATGACCCCAATGCAGGCGCTATCAAAGATAGCAGAACTAAAAAAGAATTTAGACAAGGATGAAAAACCATGATGAGCGGTAATCACACACCGGTAATTCGCATCCTCGACCAATCAACGGTAGATAAGATCGCAGCAGGCGAGGTTGTTGAGCGCCCGGCTTCGGTTGTAAAAGAACTACTAGAGAATGCCATCGATGCCGGAGCCCGCTCTATCCGTATTGACCTCTCTGCATCGGACGGAAAGATTGCCACCATCAGGATCACTGATGATGGCTGCGGCATGTCGCCTCAGGATGCCACACTCGCGTTTGTTCCTCATGCAACAAGCAAGATTGCCGGCATTAAGGATCTGGACACTATCCGGACACTCGGATTCAGGGGAGAAGCACTCGCCAGTATTGCAGCGGTATCTCATGTCACCCTGATCACAAAACCCAAAGGGTCCGGCGTGGTAGCCGGTACAAAGATCGTGATTGCCGGAGGAACACTAAAAGAGCAGGCGGAGATCGGTGCTCCGGAAGGCACAAGCATTCTTGTAGAGGATCTCTTCTTTAACACACCGGCCCGAAAAAAATTTTTAAAAAGTATTAACACGGAACTTGCCCAGATCCATACGATTATGGAAGGGGTTTGTTTCTCACACCCTGAGTGCTCGTTCCACCTTTTTTATAACAACCATGAGCAGATGGTAACCGATCGAACAACACGCCCTCTCGACACTATCGCCCGCCTGTTTGGTGCTGATACGGTAAAGCACCTTATTCCAGTCGATGCGGTGTATCCGTTCATGACTATTACCGGTTATATTTCGCAACCCTCCCTCACTCGAAAAGACACAGCACGAATGCTCATAATAATTAACGGGCGGTTCATCTCCTCACCAATCGTCAATGGTGCACTCAAAACAGGGTATGGCACCTTACTCCCCAAAGACCGGTCCCCGGTCGCGTTCCTCTCCCTTCAGATCGATTGCGGTCTTGTGGATGTTAATGTGCACCCGACAAAAAAAATCCTGCGCCTGTCAAAAGAAAAAGAGATTGCAGATGCTGTCCGAAAAG
This sequence comes from Methanoregula sp., assembly GCA_030694985.1. Taxonomy (GTDB): domain Archaea; phylum Halobacteriota; class Methanomicrobia; order Methanomicrobiales; family Methanospirillaceae; genus Methanoregula. Next base: position 86,293 of record JAUYTV010000024.1, on the reverse strand, counting down.
CAGTATCGGATGCTTTACTTAATCATGACCTGATTCCCGCAGCTGAAGCCCCGGTTCAGGCACCAGTATCCCTGTCCGTTGCAACTGACATCCAACCGGTCTATACGTATCCTCTCTGCGAAACAGCATCATCCGGAGTCAGTGAATTTACTCATGCCGGGACCATTGATTCCGACCAGCGGCTCCGGCAGACGGACCTCACGACCGGATTGCCTGCGTTGCCGTCACGACTTCCGTCAATAGAAGTCATTGGCGAATTCGGCGGCATCTACATACTCGGGCGGACGGATACCGATGTGCTGGTAATTATTGACCAGCATGCGGCCCACGAACGGATCCTTTACGAGCAGGTATTGCTGCGGTTAAAAGGAGAACATCATTCCCAGGAACTTATCTGGCCGGTCATCCTGCACCGCACACCAAAAGATACATCCATTCTGCAGGAACTGATCCCGGCTCTCACACAGGAAGGTTTTATATTAGAGGATTTTGGCAGGGACTCGTTCATTGTCCGTGCAATCCCGGTTGTGCTCGGGCGGATGGAAAATGCAGGAATTATTGACGAGATCATCAGCGATCTTGTTCATGATGCTTCAACCACATCTGTAAATAACCGTGAGCGGATTACCCGGATTATCGCGTGCCGTGGTGCAATCAAGGCAGGCACCGTCTGCACAAAGGAGCAATGCCAGCGCATTGTAAACCAGCTCAGGCTCACACAGAATCCCTACACCTGTCCTCATGGCAGACCGACAATTATCCGGTTCAGCAGAGCGGAACTCGACACGATGTTCAAACGTATCTGATATCTCCACTGGCAGACCGGATTATAAACCGATTATCAACCAGAGTCAAGAGTTCTTTAAGAATTATCTTCACCCATCATTTGGCAGAATTAACATTTGGCGCTTCAGCGAAATGAGTGGGTAAATTTATTGCACGTGCATCATGCTGATTGGGGCTCTGCCCCAAACCCCATTTTATGATGGTTCCGCCGCACCAAAAAGGGGCGCCCCCGCGGCGGTTTTAATGACTAAAATGTTGAAACCGTCTTGCCCCGCCGTGCCTAAAGAGAGGCCCTGAGACTGGGGAACATCACAACTAATTTTTGATAACAGGTCTTACCCACATAAAGTAGCGGCGAGCCTCTTTCCTGTTTTTTTATGATTATTCATCCATAAATGTCTCATGCGGTTTTTTTGGTTATGAGCAATTCTCATTCCCCATTTGTCCCATAAAAAACCATATTAAAAACAGATCCTATCATACCAGAATGGAACTGCCACTTTTTTTTCCGGATTATTTGCTGGCACCATTTCCCGCATACTTTTATGACATCAGCACCAATGAAGGATTATTATGGTGAAGCGGTATGACGACCCTGTTGCAATTTTCTGTTGAAGGGGTCTCATGTGCAATAACAGTAGGAAAGACCGTATTTGTCGAGCGGATGGTCAGGATAACAACGAAATCTGAAAACAGCTCTCGGATAGCTGGAGAGATCAACCTTCATGGCCGAACGGTACCGGTCTACCAGATCCGGACACTCCTTGGATTTCCTGAACGCAAACCCCGCCTTTCTGATGTCCTGATTGTAACAAAAACGGGCGACGATTGTGTTGCTCTCTGGGTCGATGAGACCTCCGGCATCAGTCCGGATACAACTCCACCTTTAAAAGACATTTCCGCAGGGTCGGATGAACCGGTTCTGCAGAGTGTGACTGTTACTGCCGAGGGGCTTGTCATCATCTGGGATTTGGCAGGTTTTTTAAAGAATTCGAATCCGGAACAGTTCCGTTCTGCACTCCATACGAGGAGATTTATTCCCAGTGAGGATACGGGGGAAGTAAGTAGAGTTACTAAGATCCTTGCAGAAAGGGCACAAAGACTCTCACAACCAGCAGCCAGATCACGGGGTATTGAACAAATCGAAGTGCTGAAATTCCGGCTTGCATACCAGCAATATGCAATCGGTATGAAGTATGTCCGGGAAGTGGTTCTTACCGGGGGGATCACTCCGGTTCCCGGTACACCGGAATACATCTCGGGCATCTGTGCCATACGCGGAGAGATTATATCACTTGTGGATCTCCGCGCACTCTTCTCCATCAGCGGAAGGGGTCTCACAGATTTAAACCGGGTCATTGTGGTCACTGACGGAACAATGACCTTTGGCATTCTTGCCGATTATATCACCGGCATTACAATGATATCGGCCAGTATGCCTGTTGCACCAACACCTGTCACGCCCACAGGTGCAATTCCATATCTTTTAGGAGTTGTTGATGGAATTGTGGTACTGGATGGGACAGCGCTTCTTTCCGATCCCCGTATGCTTATCGATGAGACATCGGCATGATACATCCCATTCATAATACATCCGGCTGTTCTCACTCTGCTGCTTTGTAACAAACTTTTGCATTGTGAATAATATCAGTAATTTTAAACGATATGCGATCAGTTTATTCATTACCAGAATGTGAACGAGTACTGGAAGGGTACGGGATATTATGCAGTTTTTTTCCAACATGAAAGTCGGGACCAAGATTCTCGTCATCTGTCTTTTCTTGGCAATCATCCCGACACTATTACTTGGGCTGGTCGCTTATACCAGCTCAAGCAGCGTTATCAGTGAACAGACCCAGGCTTTGTTAGAGACACAGACGGGAGATATGAAAGGGTGGACCAATGATGTCTACAAGCTGACACGTAACAAGGTTAACAGTGACCTCAATGTGGCAAAACAAACGTTCTATGGTAAGGGTACACCTGAAGTTATCGTCGATAAAATGACCGTGCTTGACCGCAATGGCAACCGTTACGTGGTCAATGACAACTTCGAAATTGTCGACCAGGTGCAGGCAATGGTTGGTGGGGCTGCGACCGTATTTCAGGTATACAATAACAGTTATGCAGTCCGCATCTCGACCAATGTTCTGGACACAAATGGAAAGCGCGCAGTTGGGACCCGCCTGACTGATGAGGTTTATAAGGTGGCAGTGAACGAAGGCGTGACGTACTATGGAAGACGCGACCTTTTTGGGAAAAACTATGTAACTGCTTATGAGCCGATCAAAGATCCCAGCGGAAAGGTAATTGGGGTTCTTTTCGTTGGAACCGAAGAAGGACAGACCCTTGATGTGGTAAAAAAGAGTATTCGTGAGACCGTTGTGGGTAAAAACGGTTACATGTACGTAATTGACAGCGCCGGAAACGTGCTTGTCCACCCAACCTCTGAAGGGCAGAACTGGAAAGATAAGGATTACGTTCAGCAGATGTTTAAAAACAAGGAAGGTGCTGTTCCCCATGACGTTGACGGCACAAAAGTCCTTGATGCCTATACATACTACGAACCGCTTGACTGGTATATTGTATCACGCGCTGAAATCTCGGATTTCACCGGGCCTATTGACACCATACGAAATACCATCTTCGCACTGATGATCGCATCTATGGCCATTGGTGCAGCCATTGCGATTCTCTTTGGCCGCTCAATATCCGGACCTCTGCAATCGGTAGTGGTCATGATCAAGGAACTCAGGAACGGCCACCTTTCTGCACGTCTCAATATCAAAAGACAAGACGAGATTGGGATCATGGCCGCAACCATGGATGAGTTTGCCGATGATCTCCAGACAAATGTTGTGGGAAATATCAAAAAGATAGCTAAAGGCGATTACATCGAAGCCTTTGCTGAGCCGGTCGATGAACGTGATGAGATCCGTCCTGCATTAAGAATGATGGTGGAATCTCTGGACCACCTGCATAAGGAAACAATCAAACTCACTGATGCTGCACGGGCCGGAGACCTTTCCGTTCGCGGGAATGAAAATGCATTCCGTGGGGGTTACAGGATGATCATTGCCGGGTTCAACAAAACTCTTGAAACGATCACTGAACCAGTGAACGAGGCTATGCGTCTTGCACGGTTCTATGCATCCGGTGATTTTACCGCCCGGTTTGATGAAAAGATCCCGGTTGCCGGCGAGTTTGTTGCCTACCGTGATGCACTGAACACGATTGGTATTGAACTTCAGCGCTTAATGAAGCTGATCAATGAGGAACTCTATGAAGGTGTGTCTGTCCTTTCATCAGCATCCAGTGAGATCCTGACCGTGACTACCCAACTCGCAACTGCCAGTTCACAGACGGCTAGTACCGTAAATGACACTTCAGATACAGTAGAAGGTGTACGGAAAAAGACCGACATTGTGATTCTTAAGTCTAAATCCGTATCGGAAAAAGCTATGAAAGCCATCACTGTTTCTGGAGAGGGTCAGAAATCCGTACAAGAGATTCTAGACGGAATGAACCACATCCAGCGACAGATGGACACAATCGGCATGAGTGTAATTAAACTCTCTGAACAGAGCCAGGCCATCGGAGAGATCATTGCAACGGTGACAGATATTTCAGAACAGTCCAACCTGCTTGCAGTAAATGCATCCATTGAAGCGGCAAAGGCCGGAGATTTTGGGAGAGGATTTGCTGTAGTCGCCCATGAGATTCACAACCTTGCAGAGCAATCAAAGCAGGCAACGGCAAACATCCGCACTATTCTGACCGATATCCAGCGGGGCGTCTCTTCAACTGTAGTGTCAACTGAGCAGGGAACCCGCTCCGTTGCAGATGCTGTCAGGCTGACAAGAGATGCCCGGGAAGCGATCGAAGTTCTTACCCGATCGATTGCCGACTCTTCACGCGAAGCCATTGAAATTACCTCATCCATCCAGGAACAGGCAGCTGGCGTTGACCAGATCTCACTGGCAATGGAAAAGATCCGTGATGCTGCACAGAAAAATCTCGAAATTACAAGGAAAGCGGAAAAGACAGCAGAAGACCTGCATGAACTTGGCGTACGCTTAAAGAAACTCACCGTTCAGTATCATGTCTGATAGGCCCTGCTTATGACTGGTCCGGACGATGAATTCAAAAATAAACTCCTCGCTACATTCAGAGAAGAGGCAGAAGAATACGTAAAAACCATTACTGAAGGTCTTCTTGAGCTGGAGAAGAGCGGGGCTGAAACCGGAACACAGGTAACAGAGAGAGTATTTCGTACAATACACAGTCTGAAAGGAGCTGCACGGGCAGTCAATGTAAAAGAGATCGAACTGGTCTGCCAGAACCTTGAAAATGTCTTTGCCGCGATAAAAAAAGGCTTTTTTTGCCCCGATCCCGATGCGTTTGACATATTCCATGATGCATTAAAGGTAATCCGGATTCATCTGCAGGGTGCACACGCTCAACAACCCAGCTCTGCAGAAGTCATCCTGGCGATCAGGGCATTGATTGCACCCAAAAAAAATTCAGAAGACAATAAGGAGACCAGCCAAAAAAATATTGAAAGTAATTCAATCAGTAATTCACCAGTTATCCGCGTGGTTAGTTCAGACCTGCTTTTGAATAAAATCCTGGAAAATGGCTATCTTCCAAGGGGTTATTCTGGCAAAACCGAACCTATGGGTCCAGGAACGTTTCCCGTCCCGCCCACCCTCCAAAAAGAGGGACAATATGTGAGAACCGGCGGCAGTGCAACAGTAAGGATTGCTGCACATAAACTCGACCGGCTGATCGCAGGTTCTGATGACCTCCTTACAACACGACTCTTCATTACGCACCGTATGCGGGAGCTTGAAGAGATGATGACCCGATTTGCCCAGTGGCGCTGGAACCATGCCATGGTCTCATCCGATCTCTATTTACTCAGGGAAGCCATATCCGGTGCTAAAGAGACCACTCTCCCACCGGATCTTGTCGTTCCACTCCGCCACACGCTAGAGTTCTTAGAATATGACCGGGAATTCATGGCTTATCTCAGGCACGATCTGGAGGCTCACATCCGTGCAACAGAACTGGACCGGTCTGCACTCGAAACAAGCACATCTGAGATCTCTGATCTTATCCACGATGCGGTCCTTGTACCGATTGCTGAAATCCTGCTACCCTTCTCAGGATTTGTGCGGGAATATTCACGCAGCACGGGAAAAAAAGTAGATCTCATCATTGAAGGTGAAGAGATTGAGATGGACCGCCGTATTCTTGAATCACTAAAAGATCCATTAACGCACCTGATCAATAACAGTATCGATCACGGAATTGAGTATCCCGATATCCGGGAAGAACAACACAAACCCGCACGAGGTATCGTCCGGATCCGGATAGTAACACAGTCCGGCAGCAAAGTCCGTATCGAGGTATCAGATGATGGTGCTGGTATTGAATGTAATAAGGTCAGGAACGCAGCCATAAAGAACAGGTTTATCACAGCCCTTGAGGCCGGAAAACTGACTGATGAAGAGACAATATGGCTTATCTTCCGCTCCGGACTTTCCTTAACACCTGATGCCACTGAGATATCAGGACGTGGTCTGGGTCTTGCAATTGTTGAAGATACGGTAACGCGTCTTGGCGGGAATGTGATCCTCGCATCGCAATCAGGGAAAGGGACAAGTATCACTCTTATAGTACCGGTAAGACTTGCCACATTCCGCGGAGTTGTTGTTCGATCCGGCAGCAACATGTATGTCCTTCCCATGAAGCAGGTAAGTCAGGTATTCAGGGCAAAATCAGGCTCTGTCGTCATCCATGACAACCGGCCGACAATAAAAATCAAAGGAGAGTTGATCAGCTTAATCCGGCTTACCGATGCCCTCGGGATTGGAAGATATCACAGCACTACAGAAATACCATCACAGGTACCGATTATTATCATTGCCTATGGTGCGGGACAGATTGCCTGCATGGTGGATGAAGTATTACAGGTACAGGAGATTGTTGTGCGACCACTAGGTAACCAGCTGCGAAGGGTAAAACGCATAACCGGGGCTGCAATTCTTGGCGACGGCACTGTGGCCATTGTACTTGATCCTATTGAACTAATCCAGGAAGCGATCAAAACCGGCCGTGCATTATCGGATCCTGAACATCACAATTCGATTAAAGGATATATCCTCGTAGTAGAGGATTCCGTTACTTCACGGATGTTCCTCTCAAACATTCTTGAAATGGGAGGTCACCAGGTGACGACCGCACGCGATGGAATGGAAGCATTAGCAATGCTTAAGAATGATAAGTTTGATATGGTCGTGTCAGATGTCGATATGCCAAGGATGAATGGCTTTACCCTGACAGAAAAGATCCGTGCCGATACCCGGCTTGCCCATGTTCCGGTAGTGCTGGTCACAGCACTAGACGCGAAAGAGGACCGGGCACACGGTATTGCCGTAGGGGCTGATGTGTATATGGAGAAAAGTGGATTTGAAAAGGAGCAGTTTTTATCTGTTATTCATGAATTGCTCATCCGGGATTACCAACATGAATAAAAATATATCATAATGATGGAGGCACACATTTCATGAACAGCACTATTCCAAAAAGTCCTATGAAACTTCTTGTGGTCGAAGACAGCAGGACGCAGGCAGAATACCTGCGTCATATTCTTGAAAATGAAGGATACCGGGTAGTCCTTGCAGTAAATGGCCTTGAAGCATTGGAACAGATTAAAATCGACCGTCCTGCACTTGTGTTATCAGACATTATTATGCCGGAGATGGACGGGTATGAACTCTGCAAAAGGATCCGGTCCGATGCTTCGATAGCAAAAATTCCGGTTATTCTCGTCACCCAACTCTTCGATCCGGTTGATGTGATCAAAGGTCTTGAAGCAGGTGCTGATAACTTCATCATCAAACCCTTTGAGCCCCAGCATGTCTATTCCAGGATTCAGAGTGTAATCCAGATGATCGCACGGTCTGATCCTGACGATCGATCCGGAACCGGCATCGAGGTGTTGTTTGCAAACAGCAACCATACGATCACAGCAAGCAGGCTGCAAATCTTAACCATCCTGCTCTCTACATATGATCTGGCAGTAAAAAAGAATACAGAACTGTCAGAAACCCACGAGCGCCTCAATTCAGTGAATGAAGAACTGCAGGTGACTGTAAAAAAAGTTAAGCTGGCAAATGATGATCTTATTAATGAGAATATTGAGAGAAGAAAAGTTGAAGCTGCACTGGAAAAAGCCAACAAAAAACTCCAGCTTATGGCAAGTATAACGAGGCATGATCTTCTCAACCAGCTTACAGCCCTGCACGAATTCATAGAACTTGCACTCATGACAAAAACTGCTGATCCAGATAATGCGTGGAATCATATTATTACGGCAGAGGGAATTGTCAACCAGACGGTCAACACGGTACGGTTTACCGAAGACTACCAGAAAGTTGGTATCAAGTCAGCAGTCTGGCAGCGTCTCCGCACCCAGATAGACAATTATTTAAAACACACATCCCTTGGCACTGTGAAAATTGACAATTCAATTCCTGCAGATATCGAAGTGTATGCAGACCCGTTAATAGAGAAGGTCTTTTCTAATCTTATCGAAAATGCCATGCGGTACGGGGGCAAATCAATGACAACAATCCGTTTTACCTATGCATGTAAAGATGATACCTGCACTATCATTTGCGAGGATGACGGTAGTGGGGTATCAGCAGATGAGAAAGAGAAGATCTTTTCCTATGGATTTGGTAAAAATACAGGTCTTGGCCTTTTCCTTTCCAGAGAAATACTCAATATCACAGGAATCACCATAAAAGAAACAGGAGAACTCCATAAAGGGGCACGGTTCGAAATTACCTGCCCTCATACAACCATCCGCAACTCTGGACTGTCATAATTGCCCATCCAGATACGTGTTCTCATATCACAGGCAAAAATGAGCTGCCGTTAAAGAATTCCAGATAGAAATTTCGTTTTCAACCAACATAATGCCTCCCGATTTGAAGGAAAAGTGTGACACACCCTGTTGTCAGGCTTTTTTTGTCCAGCGAAAGGCAATCTTTTTGCCAGTTCAGAGCAAATCCAGAAAACGCAGGTGCCTCCGGGTATGAAGATTATTCAATTGTTCAATCTATCATCTCCATTCACCCGTACGCGTGCCCTTACCCTTGCAGTCGCGACGGTTATAGCATTTGGTGTAAATTTTATTGGCATATTTTCAGGAGTCACGATTTTACTCTCGCATGTAATATACATCCCCATCATTCTTGCCGGATACTGGTTCCCCCGCAGGGGTCTTCTTTTTTCTACTGTTATTGCAGTTATTTATGGTGTATTAATCGCACTGATTATTCCTTTGGATCTCCTCCTCATCATCTCAACCCTTTTCCGTATGGCCTTTTTTATTCTAATTGGCGGAGTTGTATCATTTCTCTCTTCAAAACTGCGGGCGTCAGAGCAGCAGCTTCACGAGATCATTGAATTTTTACCCTACCCGACATTTGCTGTTAACCAAAAAGGATTAGTGATCGCATGGAACCAGGCAATTGAAGAGATGACTGGAGTAAAAAAAGCTGAGATCCTCAATAAGGGGCATTCTGCATATTCACATGCATTCTATGGTATAAACCATCCCGCCCTTCAGGATATTATTCTTACGCCAAATACTGAAACCGAAACCGGGTATCTCCCCCTGAAAAAGGAGGGAAAGACGTTTGTATCAGAAATTTTTATCCCACGTTTCAAGGGGGGAAAAGGGGTACATCTCAGGATTGCTGCAACGGCCCTTGTTGACGAGCGCGGAAATATCACTGGTGCAATTGAATCGATTCGGGATATTACCGAGCAGGTTATGACCGAGTCGGCACTCCAGAATACCAGCAGCCGGCTCAATACTATTGCCGGAATAGTTCGCCACGACATTTCAAGAAAATTAGCAGGACTGTATGGAATCCTTTCAATCGGTGTGATGAAATTTAATAATCCTGAGGTCCTGTTCTTTATTGAAGCGCTTAAGGATTCAGCTCAGGGAATCCAGCGCCAGATCGATATATCCCGCGAATTCAAGGATATCGGCACATCACCCCCGGCATGGATTCCCGTGCAGAACGCAGTGCTTGATGCTGCGGCACGTCTTTGGGTTGGCGGAGTCTCATTCAGAACATGGACTGAACGGTTAGAAGTATTTGCCGATCCCCACCTTACGGCCGTTTTTTTCCATATTTTTGATGCAACAATTAAAGAAACTGAACAGGTAACGACCGTTGTTGTGACGTACCACATACGGGAAAACGGGTGTGCAATTCTTGTGGAAACTGATGGTGCAGGTTTTGATGAAAAAATCAAAGCGTCGCTATTCACCCAGAGAGAAGAGCGTTATGGTCATGGGTTATTCCTTGCCCATGAAATTTGTGCAATCAGTGATATGACCATCAAAGAAACGGGAACCCAAACTAAAGGAACACGGTTTGAGATCATGATTCAACCTGAAGGATACCGGATACTATGATTGAACAAGACGGTATCATTCCGATAATGAAAAACGGGGTGAATACCTTTAAGGACACGCTACAAGGGGACGTTAATCTTACAGTGAAGAAAACAAGTGTCCGTGAACTCAGGCGGGATGAATTTCCTGCAGCGGATAAATGCTGGGTGGATTACCATGATACAACCGGTGATCCCGCCACAGACAGGATTTTTGCTGTTTTTTCAGAGGAACACATCGTCTCCCTCGCACGTTGCCGGCGCCATACGGATGGGATGGATGTAGATGGTATTTTTACTCCGGTAGAAGAACGCAAGAAAGGCTATTCCCGAATCGCAGTTGGGGCACTGGTGGAAGCATGTCATAATGATGACCTGTATATGCACGCGGTCCGGCACCTTATCGTTTTTTACAAAAAGCAGGGTTTTATACCAATCGAAGAAAAAGAGTTGCCGCCGACCATACGCGATCGATACATCTGGGCGGGGGGTAATCTTGAGGGAGCAGACGTCCAGCCGATGTGCCGGAAAGCCGGATTATTCTCAAAGTGAAGTATACTGACGAAATAACAATCAGCTTACGAATAATAGTCAAATAAATCCCTCATGTTTTGCAGGAATCGTTACGGTTTTGTTTTGTGTTTGACAATGGCAGTTCTCAAGAGCATGTTTAGATGAGACCAGAATCGTGTTTGAATTTTTTGGATCATCTCGTACATCCGGTTGAAAAAACTATTTATAAAAACTAAAATCCTTGCTTACTATGAACAGAAAGGCAGGACACTTCAGAACTCAACAATGAGAATATTTGCAGCAACACGATAGTTGATAAGACCATCTTTCCCATAATCGATTTAAGCGAGATGATTATACAGATGCCAGACCTCAAATCCATTCCCGCTGATGTCAAATGGCGGCTTGCAGCTGACTGCGCTGCACGCGTTCCTGCTCTCTATGATGTGGCATTCAGAAAGGTACTGGGAGAGAATTATGATGAGATCGAGCGCGAGATCTGGATCGAACTCGCAAGCCGGGCCTTAACCGTTGTTAAGGATCTCGGGTTACCGGAAAAGAACGCACACGATCTGGCAGAGAGCGTGCGCACGGTCATGATAATTCTCTTTGGCCCGGACTACAAGAGTGAAACGATCGATGTGTCGGATGATGAGACAGTGATACTTATCAGGCGCTGCCCGTTCATTGACACGGGTTATGAAAGCGGTACAACAGGAGAGCATACGTTTCTCCGGTGCATGGCCCTCACGCTCACGATGGTTCCTGCATTAAACAATAAATATTCCGCACGGTATGTCCGGTCCATGTGCACCGGTGATCGCCAGTGCGAGATTAAGGTTAGTTCAGAGAAAAAATTAGAACCGGTTGAGAGCGGGAACAAAAAGAAGAGTTAGTTTTTTCCTTTTAAGCACAGAGCGGCTGGAAAAAATCTGTTTATTTGAGATAATACCCGATGACCATGAAGATCAGGCCGATATAGAACATAATGGCAAACGGCATAGAGAACCCAAGGTTGATAGTGTCGAGTCGTTTTAGATCCTGCATGATTATCATCGCTAATCCTATCACAAAGAACATGACGCTTAACTGCATTTTGGTTGCTTTATCCATAGATACACTCATTCCTCACTTCAATATCAAATCCTACAGGAAAAAAGCTTTGTTGTCTGGGCGCAGCAATCCATCAGGAAAATTCCGATAAAACAGATTTTTTTTTGATTTGTTCCAATCAAAAAATATTTGTGAATTTTTTTTGCGTTTGCGAGTTTTTAAAAAAAATCCAAAAAAGATTTGGCGGCTCATAAAAAAAAATACGGAAAAAATTTCCGGGCGTGCGAGAAAAATCCGGAAAATATTTTTCAGCAAAATCTGTACACGCCCTCCCCGCAAACAAGAATTATTCTCAACCCCTCAAAAACCGTAAAAATCCTCAAAAAACACCAGATTCTCCGACGTGATCGCGATAGACAGCCACCAAGGGCATTAGCAGGCCATTTCTCTTAAAAAACACCCTGAAATATGTGCCAAAATCTGGTGCCCTTAAAACGCTTCTAAATTGCAGGGCTAAATCGCGCTTAAATCGATTTGTTTGGAGAAATAACCCTTTAAAACCGTTATTTTTTTAGCGGTGGACACCATTTCTTTAAAACCCGAAAACGGGATCAGAAAAATGCCAATCAGAGCCTGCTTTGGGCTTATAATAGTGTATCTTTTAGTGCAGGGAAACTACAAGGGTCCTGGCGTTGTCTGATGTACTCAAGACCCCCTGTTCATGCAAATAATCCAGGAGTTTTCGATCGAACAGGGGGTCATTTTCACATAATCGGAGTTCATTTTGGAGAGATACAGAAAACAAAGCCCGCAAAATGCCCGGATTAGGGTTTTTTTCGATCGCAGTTAACTCAGTTTTTTTATGGGTAGAAATGGCTAAAATTAAGGAGGTCTGAATAATTTGTTTCGAAGATTTTTCAAACGTTCCCGGAATTATTATTGAAGTGGAAAAAATTTGAGTTAAAATTTTTTTCAAAAATTCCCAACAACCAGCGAGTAGAGATCCGCTTTTGGCACAGGAGGCGATGCAATCTCTCCTTTCTCAATGCGCTCATCCGGATAACCAAGGTTCTCACAGACTGCGATCCGAAGCGGACGGCAGTTTAAGGCAAGCAAGCGACGATACAATTCCGCGAAATCGAATTTTGGATCAGCAAGAAGATACACAATTTTTCCCTGCTGCACTTCCTCAAGCGTTTCTGACATCCCCTTCTCATGCCCCTTTCCATGCGCAACAACAACAGCGATTCGGGCAAGAGGGATGTGCAACCGGGCTGCCGCAACCTGAAGCGAAGAGATGCCGGGGATCACCGTGCCGGAAAGGTACCCGAGCCCGGCAAGCATCGGATCCCCAGTCGAGAGAACAACAATATCCTCCGGCAACTGGTGAAGTGACTTGAAATCATCAATCGTCCTGACCACACATTCCGGGGAAATAAAATCCCGTGCGATCTCTATTGCCCGGTCAGAACCATAGATTTTCTTTGCCCGTCCGATCGCCCGGATAGCCTGTTCAGTGAGCATTCCCGGTCCGCAACCTACGCCAATAATGATCATAAACTTTCTCCGATTACTGCACCGTTGCGGTTCACGAGTACTACGTGAACCTTCGGTCGCTCTTTTTTGAACGCTGCAAGAGTGTTTTGCATGACCGGTTCAAACAAAGGCGATGCGGCAAATTCTTCCACCGTTGCGTAACCTGTGCCGTCAAGTATCTGCGGGTTGATATGGCGTAGGATCAGGGCCGGTAATCCACAGAGGATCACAGCTCCCTTTGCTGCATCCAGTGCCTCGCCAATTTTTCCGCCGACAAGGATCACCTCATGTTCCGGATAGAGCAGGCGGGCATACCGCAGACCAATTCTTCCGGTAGTGATCACCGGGTTCTTAGCTGAAGATACCAGACCGCAGACCGATTCTTCAAGATGATCATCCCACGGTTCGACAAGCCCGGTTGTTCCAAGAATGGAGATGCCCCCCTCCACACCCACACGGGAATTTAAGGTTTTTTTGGCAATCTCTGCTCCCTTGGGAATAGAGAGTTTTACTAAAACTCCGGAAAGTCCACTCTCGTCCATTGCTTTAATAATAGACCGCATGATGCAGTCCAGAGAGGTGCTGCTTATCGCCGGTTCTCCTTTCTTGTAACGGGGAGTGTCGCGGACAAAATGGCCAATACCTTCACCGGGTTCAAGATGGATCCCATCCGGTAACGGGGTTGCTTCTGCCACAATAATCACACCGGCAGTCACATCCGTGGGATAATCTCCGGCATATTTTATGCATGAGGCTCTGCCTGTGTGAGCCTCTACCTTGACTTCTACTGTAAGCCCGCAGGGAATTTGAATAGAAACAGAGGAGATCGCTGTGCCGGAAAGTGAAAGGATGGAAGCCTTACATGCGGCGGCCGCAGTTGTACCCGTAGTAAACCCGCGATAAAGCACCGTTCCTGAAGAGGTGAGAACCGCCAGTCCCTGCTGAGCAAGCAGGAGCTGTGCCGGAACTGCACACCGTTCCACCCATTCGGCAGGATATTTAAAACCGGTGACCGGATCCCTCATTTTTTTGCGCCTTCAATAAAGATCGTGATGCACTCATTGATTGCAGCCACAGCAATTGGAGTTCCACCCCTGGTACCAACGTTTGAGATCGACGGGATATCAATTGTCCGGAGAAATTCTTTTGACTCGGCTGCATTCACAAAACCAACAGGTGTTCCGATAATCACAGCCGGGCAGATGCCTTCTTTGACAAATTCGCAGAGCATGAGCAGGGCAGATGGTGCATTGCCGATCACCACAATGGAACCGGCCAGTCGCTCTTTTAACGCAATAAACCCGGCAGAACTTCGGGTAATACCCCGTTCCTTTACAATCTCTGCACCGTAATCGAGCGCACAGATCACTTCACTTGTATGTCCTTTCTTCTGGATGCCCACCTGTACCATCCGGATATCGGTAATTATAGGGGCACCGGCTTTCAGGGCTTTGATTGCGGCAGGAATGGGATCATGCTCAAACCGGAGTAAATCTGCCATGGAAAAATCGCCAACAGCAATTGAGCACCGCTGCTTGATGCGGTCTTCAACGGTAGTGTTTCCCACCTGCTGCCGGGCGAGCGTCCGGGATTTTTGCGAGATCGCATAGCCTTCCCTTGTGTCGGCACCCGGATCAATATACGTACTTGCGGTGGTATCCGCGTGGTGTGATGATTCCTTTGACATTGTTTCCCATCCTCCATATCCTGCTCTCGCTGCCACCGATAATTACAGTCGTGTGCATATCAATGGCAGGTTCATGTGCTTCGATCTCCTTAAGCGTGGTGATGATCGTCTCTTCATTCTCGCGCAGGGCATTTTTGACAATCGCAATCGGCGTTCCTTCCCCTAGATGTTTACGTGCATGTTCGATTGCGAGAGCAAAGTTGTGCGGCCTGCCCCGGCTTTTTGGATTGTACAGGACTACCGGAATCCCGATTGAAAATATCGCATCGAGCCTTTTTTCAATGATCTCGAGCGGGGTGAGCAGATCGGAAAGACTGATCACGGCAAAATCACCGGAGAGCGGAGAACCAACCCTTGATGCAGCGGCATTTGCTGCAGTCACTCCGGGAATTACTTCGATCTCAATCTCAATTTTGGAATGCTCAAGCACTTCGAGAACAATGCTTGCCATACCATAGACTCCGGCATCGCCGCCGGATACAATGGCTACCGCATGGGTTTTTGCCAGATCGATTGCCTGTTGTGCCCGGTCCACTTCTTTTCCCATGGAACTGCTGATGACGGTCTTGCCTTTTAATAATGGTTCCAGGGGTTCGAGATACGTGTGATGCCCGAGCACGTAATCTGCGCCGGCAATGGCTTTGAGAGCCCGTGCCGTCATATAATCCCGTTTGCCCGGGCCTAAGCCCACAATGGCAAGACTTCCCTGCGATGATTCAGCGTGCGATGGCAACCGTAACTCTCCCGTAAACTTTTTTTATCATAACAAGCGTCTTTCTCTTCGAAATTGCAAGGGCGCACGGCTCAGCAACCCCAAGAAGACCAATCTTTGATGCCCGCGAAGGACCAGTCCCTGCCTGTGCGTTTATGGTATCATCGTCAAGGAATATTAAATTGCCAGAAAGTACCCCAACTGCTTTTACAAGGCCAGTCTCGTTTATTTTTTGTGCTGTTGTCGCATAGACAAGGACATCTGCTTCTGATATTACATTCTCTGCAAGAGCGGCCCGTACCGCATCAACGACTTCAGCAGACTCAACACCTTTCCGGCACCCGATGCCAACAGTGTATTCTCCTTTTTTTAAGAGTATAGACACATCCGGGCCGGCGAGTATTATTGCGGGTCCCTGCACCGCATGAACCGGGATATCTGCATTCAGGAGAGCGGCATTTACCTGCCGGGTTGAATCCCGGTTGAGAATTTCTGTACCCGTCCGCTCCGCAATGGTCTCAACAGAATCCCGGCCCCGGGACTCCGTTGCAGTTGTGATTACCGGTTGCATCCCGAGTCCTGCAAGCTCCTTTGCGAGTTCGTTGGCTCCATGATGACCTCCGAGTACGGGGATTGCATAACGAAGATCCGGGCTCACAACAACAACGGCCGGATCCGTCCATTTATCATTCAGCAGGGATGCAATCTTCCGCACAACAATCCCCATCGACATCAGGGCAATGATCCGTTTCCTGCCGGTAAAAACGGTAGTAAAAATATCCGGGTTGTATTCCACTACATCGGCTCCAAGAAATGTGGCGATGCGTTCTGCTTCCAGACGGGAATAAGGAAACGTAATAACAACAGTGTCAGTCATGAGTAGAGATGCGATCGCTGGTAACCGGACTCTGTACCTCTGACGGCTTTACCTACTATGAGCAGGGCCGTTTTTGTGATTCCGGCTGCCTGTGCTTTCTGTGCAATATCGGCAACGGTGCCGTAGATTACCTGCTGGTCAGGCCATGATGCGTGGAAGATTACTGCTGCCGGGGTATCCTTATGACATGCCAGTTTTTCCGTGATATCGAAAAAGTGCTCACTGCCAAGGAAAAACGCCATGGTGGCCGGGTACTGCGAGAGTTCAGCGATATAATCCTTCTCAAGTGTTTTTCCTGCCGGGCGGGTGATGATCAATGTCTCTGATACACCCCGGGGGGTAAACTCGGTAGTCAGGGCAGCAGCTGCGGCAAAGACTGAAGAAACGCCGGGAACTATCTGGACCGTGATATTTAATTTGTGGAGTTCTGCGATCTGTTCAACTATCGAACCATACAGGGCCGGGTCACCCGAGTGGAGTCTGACCACCGCTTTTCCCTTCCGCACCCGGTCTGCCATGAGAGCAACCATATCATCGAGGTGCATGCCCCAGCTGTCCACTTTTTCTGCAGCAGGGCTTGAAGCAACAAGAGCAGGATTAACAAGGGAGCCCGCAAAGAGCAGAACGTCAGCCCGGTCGAGCAGGGCTTTTCCTTTGACCGTTATCAGCTCGGGATCGCCAGGACCGGCCCCGACAAACCAGATCACCATCTTCGGATTATTTCCGGGCATACATCACGCTCATGTAATCGCTCTCAGCAGGAAGATCCTCATTACGGTATATTTTCATATCGGAAAAGTTCATCCGTTCAACTAACACAAAATCACTATACCCTTCAGAGCGCAGTTCAGCGGCTTTCTTCCGGGGTCTCCGGACTTTTAAGAATATTCCGGCTTTCTGCGTTGACCCATCTGATACGGAAAAACTGCTGTTGACCGGTATGCCGGCAGCAGCAGCAAACGCGGTGATAGAGCTGATGCCCGGTTCAGTCCGGAACTCAATTTTCGGGTGCGTCTCAGCAATGACCGCACAGAGACGTGAGAACGTTGAGAAAAAGTTCGGGTCGCCAAGAATGCCAAAAACCGCAAGACCATTGTCTGCAACAGGTGCGATCTTTCCAGCATTTGCCACAAGACACCTGCGGATCTTCATCTCATCATTGGTCATAGGAAAGTCAAGATCTACCGGTTCACGATACGGGGCAACCAAATCATGAGCAATTCGCCCCGGAACAAAAACGGTATCGGCTTCCTTAAGGAGCCTGACTGCCCTAAGGGTCAAAAGCTCGGGATTTCCCGGGCCCAGTCCAAGTCCTATGAGCACGCTGCACCCCGTGCTACAATAATATAGACCGGATCGATTGGTTTGAACATGATACTTTTGGAAATTTCATGCGACCGTGAGACCTGCACCTGAACAACCTCAGTAAAAAGCCCTAACTCTTTAAGGGCAGTCAGTGCAGATTCAAGCGTACTCACCATGACAGCGTTGATTACAATCGTCCGCTTCACTTTCTTAACCAGCACCATGAGGATCTCTGAAAGATTTTGGGTGCCCCCAAGGAATGCACAGTCAAACACCTGATCGTTTTTGAGAAAATCCATACCGTCCGTGCAGAAAAATTCAATGTTATGTACTCCTGCATTCCGTGCAGTTTTGATTGCGAGCGAGACCGCTTCTGATCGTTTGTCAAGCGAGAAGACTTTTTTTACGGTCTTTGCCATTGCAACCGAGACTTTGCCGGTGCCGCAACCAATCTCAAGAACTGTGTCGGTGTTGAGCAGTCCCAGTTTGAATAAGGAGACTGCCATAATCTCGTCTTGTGTCGGCCCACCGGCAAGTTTCGTGCCGTTCATCGGCACAATTTTTGTTGTGTTAAGGTATAAAGAATTGTTATGATTTTTTCACTGGGTAGATTTTTGCTCTCCTGTTTGCTCTGGTTATTTTAAAAAAAATCTTTTACATCCCGAACCAGAAGTCCCGACAGTGGAGGAAAAACGATCAGGCTCTGATGCTCATGAGATTGTATAAACACCTTTGATAAGTCAGGATTGTTACATATCCCTTAAAATTCCGGCAGTGCTGTTTACCTGCTCCTGGTATGAGGACATGATCCGCCCACTGATCGCGATGCTGGTCATCGGGTCAAGTGCAATTGCTTTATTGTACGCTTTGATTGCTTCCTGAAATGATTGTGTATCTTTAAACGCATCTACCGGAGCGGATGCTGCTGCAGTTCCGGGTTTTATTGAAGGGTCGGTAAGATTCCGGTACAAGTTACTGATCTGTTGCATGTCCGTATGCGACTTGAGGAGGTATGCATCTCCTTTTTTTATCCAGAGTTTCGCATTTTTTGGATCTTTTGATATTGCCTTATCGTAACAGGCAAACGCTTCCATATAATTTCCATCCATAAGAGCGAGATCCCCTTTAAAGATCATGGGAGTTGTTTCATTGGGGTGCATGACAACAATCTGGTTAAGGTAAACCCGCGCTTCGTCCTCCATGCCGATACTTGCCAGCACAGTGAGTTTTTTTAACATGATCTCTGTATTGTCGGGTTGGAATTCAATTGCCCGATCATAGACTGATAGTGAGTATTGTGGATATTTTGAGTCTGCGATGGTATCTGCTGTTGTGGACAGGCTAAATGCAGCAAACGACTGAGGGGAGACTTGTTTTGACGGCGTTGTTTGAAAATACATGAGCGGAATACCAGTCACAACAATACAGAAAAATATGATAAGCGAGGCGAATATAAGTCGCTTTCTTCCATAATCCGGCTCTGGGGATAGGGTTTTTTGATAAATCCGTCCATCCGATCGATCGACAACTACCGTACGTGCTAACAGATCATGGAGCCCCTGTTTATTTTTTGTAAAGGCGATCATGAGAAAGCCAATGCCCAGAGTAATAAGAGAGAGATATTTGCCAAGTTCTCTTACCAGAGCCCGAAAAAAAGTGAGTTGTTTTCCATTACCGTACACAACAATAATTCCAAATGCGATTTTACCAACCGTTGCCCGATAGGATGAACTGAGACACAATGGTGAATAGATAATTAAAAAAAATGCGCCAGCTATTAGGACTGCATACAGAGAGGGGTTGGGGATTTTGTATGATTCAAGAAAGAAATTTACTATGAGTGCAAAAACAGCTGCAATCGTCAGATCGGGAATGGCAGCTCCAAGTCTTTTAAAGAACCCGACATATCCAATTACCGTATCTACAGGAGGCTTAAGTTTAAAAGAATCCTGGTTTTTCCTGTCTTTTGCCTGCTGCTCTTCAATAGACTCAGGAAAATGTTTCAGGCAAAACTGGCATTCAGTTTCACCTTTTGGGAGAAATGATTTGCAGCGGGGACAGCGGGACATTGATTAAGGAAAGTATGAACATGAGAATAAAATGGTATGCATAGATTTTTCAATCATCAGGAAATTGTCAAAAATCCCAAACACATTTCTCCTTTTCCCGTGAATTATCCATTAGGAATATTATGAAACACGAGATCATTGGAAACAACCTCCAGATGGTAAAGATCGATCTGATCAAAGGTGAGGGAATCTTTGCAGAAGCTGGAGCCATGGTGAACATGACCGGTTCATTCCAGATGGAGAGCCAGCTCAAAGGGGGTGTCATCTGTGGGCTGAAACGCGCAGTTGTCGGTGAGAGTCTCTTTCTTACCAGGTTTACTCCGGGAGATGAGACCGGTTTTGTATCTTTTGCCGGTATGATGCCGGGCAAAATCTTTCCAGTAGTGATCTCTGATGGAAAAGAGTTCATTGCAAAGAGAGAATCATTTCTCGCATGTGAAGAAGGCGTTGAATTAGACATCGCCCTGACAGAAAAACTCCGTGCGGGTTTGTTCGGAGGTCAGGGTTTCATACTCCAGCATATGAGTGGAAATGGCATTGTTTTTCTGCACTGCTGCGGGGATATTATTGAGATGACGTTAAAGAAGGGAGAAATAATTAAAGTGCAGACGGGTCTTGTTGTTGGCTTTGATAATACCGTTGATTATGATATCGCTCTTGTTGGCGGTATTACCACTGCACTCTTCGGTGGCGAAGGACTCTTTGTCACAACGCTTACCGGTCCTGGAAAGGTAGTTCTCCAGTCCATGAATATTGCAAAGATTGCTGCTTCAATCATACCGTTCCTGCCAAAACCGGAAATAATAGTAAAGCCGGTATAATTTCAGTACCAACCTATTTATTCTAAAAAACGTGACATTTTTTTATCCTTATTAATCATCTTGCAAAAATCCTAAAAATCCCAAATCTGGAGAAGAGCCAGAAAAAAATATCACCTGCCTAAATCACAAGGGTTATCCATTCACAAAATCAGTATTTGTTAATCGTTCATTGAAATCGGATATGTTGCATGATTTCTCTGCTGTATGTGGATGATGAACCTGCGCTTCTGGAACTGGTCAAAAATATTCTCGAAGGTTCAGCCGAATTTACTGTTGATACAAAATCGTCCGCACAAGAGGGACTTAACGCACTATCGTCCCGTCCATACGATGCTATTGTAGCTGATTACTCTATGCCGGAAATTGACGGCATAGCCTTTCTCTATCAGGTCCGTCAACAGTACGGGGACATTCCATTCATCATTCTCACGGGAAGAGGAAAGGAAGAAGTAGTCATCAAAGCCCTTAATAGCGGGGCTGATTTTTACCTCCAGAAAGGAGGAGATTTCAAAGTCGTATTAACAGAACTTAAACATATTCTCAAACAATGCATTGCGATAAGAAATACCAAAAAAAATCTCATTGAACGGGAAGAGCGCTACCACGATCTCCAGAATGCCAATGATCTGATCCAGAGCGTTGCACCAGATGGCCACTTTTTTTTCGTCAACCAAAAATGGCTTGACACGCTCGGTTATCAAGAAGAGGATCTTGAGAATATCAATATTTTTTCTATCATTCATGAGGAAAGTCTCGACCATTGCATGACCACATTCAAGCGAGTTATATCCGGGGAGAACGTGGGTATAATCGATGCGGTCTTCAAAACCCGGAACGGGAATAAGGTGTACGTTGAAGGTATTGCAAACTGCAGGATGAAGGATGGGAAACCGGAATATACCCGAGGTATTTTCAAAGATATTACTGATCGCAAAACAGCAGAAGCAGCATTACGGGAAAGTGAGGAGCGTTTCCGTGCATTGGTTGAGACAACCCGAGATATGGTCTGGGAGGTCGGGAACAATGAGCGGTATACATATGTAAGCCCGCAGGTTCTGGAAATTCTTGGATACCGACCCGAAGAAGTAATCGGGAAGACCTGTTATGATCTTATGCCTCCGGATGAGGCTGAAAAGACAAGGAAAAAAATTTCTGAATCTGCATCTGTCGGAAAACCGATTATACGGCTGGAGAATGTCAACCTGCATAAAGATGGTCGATTAATCATCCTTGAAACCAGTGGTGAACCGGTCTTAGCAGCGGATGGATCCATTGTGGGGTATCGTGGCATAGATCGCGATATCACTGAACGGAAACGAGCAGAAGAAGTAATCCGCAAGAGCGAAAACTATCTCAAAACTCTTCTTGAATCCATTCCTGCCGGTGTGATTGTTGTTGATGCACAGACGCACATAATCCTGCACGCAAACCCATCAGCCCTTGCATTGTTCGGCGCCTCAGCCGAATATGTTCTTGGCAAAATCTGCCATAATTTCATCTGTCCGACAGCAAATGGTCATTGTCCTATCTCAGACAAAGGGATGCACATTGACAAGTCCGAACGAATCCTGCTGAATACTTCTGGTGAACAGATCAACATCATCAAGTCAGTTACCCGGGCGAACCTGAACGATCAGGAGGTTTTGATCGAGACCTTTGTTGACATATCTGACCGGAAGAGAGCAGAAGAAGCACTGCAGGAGAGTGAAGACCGGTATAGGATGCTGGTTGAAAATGCAAATGAGGCTATTTTTGTAATCCAGGATGGAAGGATATGCTTTGCAAACCCAAAACTCGAACAGATTGGCAAGTATACACTGGAAGAACTTTCGCAAAAATCATTCCTGGAATTTGTTTACCCTGACGACCGTACATTAGTTGCAGAACAACACAAACAGCGTCTTTTGGGAGAACCTCTGAAAGAAGACTACTCATTCCGGATAATATCCAAAGACGGATCAGTATTCTGGATGAAAATCAGTGCAAGCCGGATTTCATGGAAAGGGCGAGCAGCAGTCCTTGTCCTCCTCTCAGATATCACTGAACGCAAGGCCACGGAGTCTGCTTTCCAGGCAATAGTCTGGAGTATGGTTGGTTCAACCGGACACAATTCTTTCCGGAAAATTACAGAAAATCTCAGTTCCTGGCTGGGAGCTGATTGCGTCATGGTTGGTGAGATTCAGCCGGACAACCAGACGGTCAAAGTCCTGTCCATGCTTCTTGACGGAAAGGAGATTTTTGATTTTACCTACACCCTCAAAGGCACACCCTGCGACAATGTCGCAGAGCGGGGGTTCTGCCTGTATCCCGATAATGCCATCAAGCTCTTCCCGGAGAGCAAAGACCTTGTAGAGCTCAATATCCGGGGATACATCGGAGCACCCCTGCGGAATTCCAGTGGACAGGTTTGTGGGATCCTCTGTGCACTTTTCCGTAGTCCGATCCAATCTTCCCCATCAATGCAGGAGATCATGGAGATTATTGCCGTGAAAGCTTCTGCGGAGATCGAACGCAAGCAGGCTGAGACAGCATTGCTTGAGAGCGAGGAGAAATTCCGTTCTCTTGTTGAGTATGCCCTTGACGGCATCCTGATCCTTGATTTTCAGGGAACTATCCTTTTTAATAACCGCGCAGCGGTTCGCTTGATAGAAGCTGATTACTCTACAGAATTTGTTGGCAGGAATGTACTTGAATTCATTGCACCGGAGTCCCGGGAGAATGCTATTTATGACTTTATGCAGGTTTCTAAGGGTCACGATGCATACCTTGCACAATATAATACAATCTCATCAAAAGGAAACAAATTCTGGGTGGAAAGCATTGGAAAAGTAATTAATTTTCACAAGGCACCTTCAATCCTCCTTTCCATACGGGACATTACAGAGCGCAAACGCGCCGAAGATGCATTACGGCAGGCAAACAAGCAGATAAATTTACTCTCAAGTATCACCCGACACGACATCCTCAACCAACTGATGGTGCTCAAAGGGTATCTCGAACTGTCACAGGAAGTAATTGACAAACCCGAAATTCTTTCAGGGTACATCAAAAAAGAACAACTCGCCGCACATGCCATCCAGAACCAGATCACCTTTACAAGAGACTACCAGGAGTTGGGTGTTACGGCTCCCACATGGCAGAACGTGAATGCAAGCATTCAAAAAGCGCTAACGATGATCCCGGTACAAAAAATCCGTGTTGACGTTGACCGCACTGATCTCGAAATTTTTGCTGATCGACTTTTTGAAAAGGTGTTCTACAACCTGATTGACAACGCTCTCCGTTACGGGGGTGACCAGTTGAAGACCATAAGGATTTCATCACAGGAATCTGATGGTCATCTAACGCTTGTCTGTGAGGATGATGGTACAGGGATTTCAGATAAAGACAAAAAACGCCTCTTTACCCGGGGTTTTGGGAAAAACACCGGTCTTGGGCTCTTTTTATCACGAGAGATTCTTTCAATTACCGGTATCACGATCAACGAGAACGGCATACCCGGCAAAGGTGCCCGCTTCGAAATTATCGTAACGAAAGGAGCATACCGGTTTACTTAGTCACAGTAAGTTTCCCTGTTTTATTTTTCCGTAAAAAAACAGGAATGTCATGCGCTCAACACAAAAACGATACGAGTCAATATTTCTGATGATGGTTTTTTTAAACTGACAGGAACTTTTCAATCTTTGATTTTATCAAAAAAATGCGAAATATTGTTCCGTATGAAACAACCGTAAAAAAATCACAGTATGTGGGTGATCCAGGTCCACATATTCTGGATACCTGTAGAGATTACTACCCCCGGATCAATCCCAAGAACGGGAAATACAAAGATAAAATACAGGACTGTACCCAGCAGACTTCCAAGATTGGTAAGGGCAGCTACCAGTACCACTTTAAAGAGAGGGATACGGGCCATCTCTGTAAGAGATTGCGCATCATAGATTTTCCTGAAATCCGACATGGGCGGTTTTCTCACTTTTGCTTCAACAAATGCTGCAATCCACCCTGACTGAAGCATAGGATTTAACGAAGTCATCCATGCTACGGCAAAACTGGTGAGTGCAGAATAGGGATGTCCTCCTGCTAAAAGAGTACCCAGTGCCGCCAGCACTCCATGGATAACCACCCAGAAGATGAATGCATAGAGTAAGACGTCTAAGCCAACTCCGGAAAATGCAATTGCCGCGAGCAGGAATACAAACAACGCAGTGACCGTAAACCCGAAGATTTTAGCCCAGGGAAATGATTTCGGTTCCCGCGTGAGCGAATCGAATGGGGGCAGACTCGTTGGGTTTTCCAGAAAATTCTCAATGCCCTGCCTGTGCCCGGCGCCAACAATTGCAAGGATGCGCCCTTCTGGACGCTGCACTTTTAACAGCACTAACTGGTGAGCGATATACGCGTCGCGCTCGTCGATCAATGCACGGGCACCGTTAGGAGAGAATTTGCGGAACTCCAGCATCACCATATCAATGATATCCTGCTGCTTGAGCGACTCGATATCGATCTGCTCTCCGTTGTCCACTTCAGCAATCGAGATGACTAGAGCCCAGAACATCTTTAATTTTTCTAAAAAACCCATTGCGTTCCAGAACCGCAGGAGGGTGAGCCGGATGTCCCGGTCGACAAGCCCGATAGGAATGCCGCGTTTCTCTGCTTCCTCAATTGCCGCTTTCATCTCGGCGCCAGGCTCGACACCGACATCAAAACCGATCTTGCGCTGGAGATATGCCATCAGCCACTGGACAAGAAGTGTATTAAAATTTTTAACTTCAAGGACATCATCAACCGAAGGATCACGCCCCTGCTTTTTTAAGGCCGCATAGCGCGACTGGTCGAGTTCAATGGCAACAATATCCGGTTGATATGCGTCGATAGCCTCTCTTACCTCATCGACACTCTGTTGCGATACATGCGCTGTTCCGACGATCTTTATCTCAGCCATTAATCACCGTTATGCCACTTATGTTGGCACTGGGGACTTAATTAAGAATGGGGGTGTAAATAAAAAAATTTGGCACCACTTAAATTTTCTCATCCTCAATTCTGCCATAAAAAAATTTCAGCCATTTAAGTTACGCGCAGGAATATTAAGTAAAGCACAATCGGTGTTACGGATCAAAAAAATGGTCGTTTCAATGTTGAAAAGTACCATAACCAACGGGTATATGACACAGCCAAAATGCTCCTTTACCCACAGCATTAATTTCACGGTAAATGATCCCGATCCGGTGGAGAGTTGCGCGTGTCCATCTCAATCTCCCGTGCAATACCAATGATAATAATAATCACAGGTACAATCTCAATCCGTCCCAGCCACATAAGCAGTATAAATATCCATTTTATCGAGACAGGACTTGCAGCACTGATAAAACCAACGCTGAGTCCTACGTTGCTCAAAGCAGAGACCAGTTCAAAGACCACCTCTTCAAGCCGGAATGAAGTGATGTACAGGTGAAGGGTGACAATGGTTGCAATAAAGATGGTAATGACATACATGACAATGACCAGCAGATTTTTTGATATCGCCAGTTCAGAGATCTCTTTTGAGATAGTATGCCCACCGGATTTTAGCGGGATGAGCACGCGACTGCTCACAAAAAACCTGCGGAACCACCATTTCACACCATCGTAGACAAGCATCACGCGATTTACTTTTACCCCCCCGGCAGAACTGCCCATGGCTCCACCAATGAACATCAGCATGGTAACAACTGCAATCGGAATTGCCGTCCAGTAATGGGGATTTGAATTCTGCAAACCGCAGGTGGCCATACCAGAGACCGCAGTAAAGACACCCTGACGAAACGCCGTAGTGAGGGGCAGGTTTCCAAAGATAAACAGATCCAGTGACGTGATGAGCGATCCTACCAGTACGATGAGCAACAATATTCTGACCGTCTGGTCCCGGAACATATTTATCACCTTTCCATGGTACAGGAAAAAGAAGACCTTAAACGGGATTGCTCCAGCAAGCATGACCGGAATGAGCAGGGCTTCAAGCAGCGGATTGTTATAATAGCTAAGACCCCCCGCATGAACGGTAAATCCTCCGGTAGCTATTGCAACCATAACAAGGTTAAGCGAATCCCAGAGCGGTATTCCACTGAGCATGACAAGCCCGGTAAACGCAAAGGTAAGAACGAGATAGATCATCCACATGCGCCGACTGGAAGATACTGAGGCTGGAACCAGTTCCTCTTCCCGGCCTTCAGCGCGATAGAGACGGAATAACGATATCCGGGTCTTCCTGCGCAGGGATATCCCAAATACAATGATTCCGATACCGCCAATCCATTGGGTTAATGAACGCCAGAAGAGAAGCGTTTTTGGCGTTGTATCGAGCGAAGTGATCATGGTAAACCCGGTGCCCGTCCATCCGGACATTGCCTCAAAAACACTGTCAACATAGTTCATGTGCAACCCAAAGACAAACGGGAGTGCCCCGATAAGTGCAATCGCAAGCCACGAGAGTGCTATTGCAGCAATGGTGATGGATGAAGAAGGTTCGAGATCCTGGTGAGGTATGTGGGAGATCACATATCCCAGCAGTATGAAGACGAGCGGGGCAGTTGCCATCGGGAGGATTAAAGACCACTCGTGAAAGATGATGAGCACCAGAAACGGCAGAAGTGATACGACACCAAGGAACTCAAAGATCAGCCCCATGTCGTGCGCGATCATGGCGATATGCTCGATGCGCTTCATCTGATAACCAAGGTGATTTTGTGGTTATTAGTGTTATGGGTATCGTTTTTTATCAGGATGCGGATGCGAAATAAAACAGACGTAGTTATTAATCCCCAATCCTGTACAATTAATATTCATTCATGATCCGGATTCGTGCAGATCAGTTTCCGTCAATTCTTTTACTCCTTCTCATCATACTTGCATTTGCCATATTCTGGTCAATTATGGATATGGTGCTTCTTGGAGCATCTTTAGCAATTGTGCTCATTCCGCTCCATCACCGCCTTTCAACCCACATGCGGCCATGGATTTCTGCACTGGTTCTGACTTTTGCAGTGCTGGGGTTTTTTAGCGCTATGGGACTTATCACCCTTGCGATCTTTTCTGCAAATTCCAGTGTACTCAACCAGATGTTTTCAACGATTGGAAACTGGCTCAACGATCCCATGACTAATCCTATGGCATATGGAGTTCCATTTAGTAAAACAAGTCTTATGAACCTGTTGCAGGACGGGACATCAGTTTTTGTCGATTACCAAAAGACCCTCATCACTTATCTCCCGTTAATCCTGTTCAAGATGTTTGTTTTCTTCGCAACCCTGTTTATACTGTTTTTCAAAGGAGAAGAACTCAGGACAAAAATTATCGGACATGTGCCAGCATCATTGAAAAAATATATCAACCGGCTTTCCGATGCCACCAGTGACACCTTATATGCAATCTACTATGTCCAGATTGCTGTTGCGGTTCTTACTTTCTTCATGGCAATTCCGGTCTTTTACCTGCTCGGGTACGGAGATATCATTTTTTATGCATATTTTGCTGCGTTCTGTGAACTTATCCCCATCATCGGATCATCTGCCGCGTTCATTCTTATTGGCGCTTATGCACAGGCCTTGGGAGATACCCGTGGGGTATTGATCCTATTTTTTTTAGGGTACCTGATTGTGTCACTTGTCCCGGAGATATATGTCCGCCCGGTCCTTATCGGCAGAAGGGTAAAAGTTCACCCGGTTATAATGTTCATCGGGATTGTCGGGGGAATTCTGACCATGGGGCTTGCCGGTTTTGTACTTGGCCCGCTCATCATTGTGCTGGTTATTACCAGTTACCGCATGTACACTGAAGAGAAAAAGGGTTGTAACCCGTCATTAACAGTTAAGGATTGACACTTTGCCGTAATACGTGTCCATTGCAATAAAAAGAGAAAGCCTTATACCCTATTTCCGACGACAGGTAATAAAGAATGACAACTGCTCCTGTAACATTTTCCGGAATACTCAAGTCTATGGGGCTTGTGTTTGGTGATATCGGGACGAGCCCCATTTATGCACTCACCGCAATATTTTTTCTTATTCCCCCAACCCAGCAAAATATCATGGGCATCCTGTCATTGATCATCTGGACACTCACGCTTCTGGTCACCTTTGAATACACATATCTTGCAATGCACCTTGGTAAAAAAGGTGAAGGGGGGACTATCGTGCTCAAGGAGATCCTGCTTCCGATGTTAAAATCGGGAAACCAGATCGCTTTTGTCTCACTTATTGCGATTGTTGGCATCTCTCTTTTTATTGGAGACGGTGTTATCACCCCGGCAATCAGCATTCTTTCAGCAGTCGAAGGTTTGCATCTGGTTCCGGGATTCCAGAATACAACCCAGATGACCATTATGCTGATTGCTGCCGTTATTGCAATCGGTCTTTTCATGCTCCAGGCACGGGGTACTGAACGGGTTGCATTTGCCTTTGGCCCGATAATGGGGTTATGGTTTATCGCTCTTGCGGGTTTTGGTCTGTTCTCAATATTCTCTGCACCATCAGTACTTCTTGCCATTAACCCGATGTACGGAATATCATACCTGCTCCATCACGGGCTTGAAGGATTTCTTATCCTGTCTTCTGTGATCCTGTGCGCAACCGGTACTGAGGCACTCTACGCTGATATGGGACACCTGGGCAGAGAACCGATTATCAAGGCATGGTATATTGTTTTTGTTGCACTCGCGTGTAACTACCTTGGACAGGGGGCATTTATTATGAACCACCCTGAAGCGAAAAATATTCTTTTTGAGATGGTGTTTGCAAATGCACAGTTGCTCTATATCCCATTCCTTATCCTGAGTATTGCAGCAACGGTAATCGCTTCCCAGGCAATGATATCCGGCTTGTTCTCCATTGTGTACCAGGGTATCACCACCCGTATCATGCCGCTGCTGAGGATTGAATATACTTCACCCCAACTCCGCTCACAGATCTATATTGATATTGTAAACTGGCTCCTTTTGTTTTCGGTGCTGATCGTTATTATGATCTTTAAGTCATCCAATAATCTCACCCTCGCTTATGGACTGGCAGTGAGCGCTGACATGGCGATCACCGGGTTGCTGATTACATGGATACTGCTAAAAAGAGGAGATATTGTCAAGACGCTGTTGGCAGGAAGTCTCTTTTGTATTAATATTATATTCCTGCTCGCTAACTTCCACAAGATTCCCTATGGGGGTTACTGGTCCCTGATAATCGCATTCATCCCTTTCTGTATCATCATGATTTATGTGATGGGCCAAAAGAAACTCGCCGCTACATTAAGCCCTATTCCTCTCGATGATTTTTTACTCAAATTTAATGATGTTTACAATTCGGTGAACAGGATTTCTGGTACTGCGTTATACTTTGCCAGAGACTTCCGCAAATTACCGCAATATGTTTCCCGCATCATGTTTACAAATAATATCGTCTATGACGACAACATCATCGTATCGATCATCAGAACCGAACAACCGTTTGGTGTGACATGGGGTTTCACTCGCGAGATCACAAAGGGCTTTTCGATCTTTGAAATTTATCTTGGCTATATGGAGATCGTAGATATCAGTAAAATCTTAAAAGAGGCAGAGATTGATGAAAAGACGATCTTCTATGGTATGGAAGATATTATTACAACCCATGTTGTCTGGCGCATCTTTGCAGCAATCAAGCGCCTCTCTCCATCTGTTGTCCAGTTCTACAAGCTGCCATCAGATAAGATCCATGGTGTGGTGACACGAGTGGATATGTAAGGGGTTTTTTTAAAAAAAATTACATGAACCGTTCAAACCGCTCTTTTGTCGCTTTGCAGATTGGGCAGATATCCGGGGGTTGATCACGCGCACAGAGATAGCCACAGACTTTGCAGCGCCAGACCGGAAATGCAAGAGCCGCAACTGGTGACGATGTGAGGGAAAACGCCTGTTTTACCGCTTGATTTCCGCGCTCTGCTCGCGGTGGACGGCGTTCGGGAACGGGTGCGATAGTTTTGCTGCCGGTTGCGATCTCTTCACTGACATACAGGGCGCAGTAGCATGCCCCATAGTCATTGAGATCCGGATCCCGGTAATCGCATGGGCAGATGATGTCAAGATCCTGCTCTTTTTTCCCGGACGCAAGCCGGCACGGGCAGGCGCGGTAACCATAGCGCTGCTCATTTTTCATAAGACCAGCAATAAGGTTCTTTGTAAATTCTGCATCCGTGTTCAGCTGGTAGCCTCCATCTTTTGCCTCTTTTTGCAGGATACGATAGAATGTTTCCACGTCCTCTGGCTTAATCTCAATGAATGCCATTTACCGGAATGCCTCCCGGATCTCCTGCTCCTTAAAACCAACAACACCTTTTTTATTATTGATGACAAGGGTGGGAAACGAACCTGAAGGATTAAAGCGTTCGACCGTATTCATGGCATCGTCCTGCTCCTTTCCTTCAAGGAGATCGACAAACGTGTAATCGAATTCGATACCCAGCTCCCGCAGGAGTTCTTTTGTCTTTGCGCACCACCCGCAGGTGCTCAGTGCATAGAGCATGACGGTGCCCTTGTTTTTTCCGCTGACATGTTCAATATCCATAAAAAACTCCAGCTACTACAGGGAAATTGAGGTAAGTAGTATTTAATTATGGGGATTGCGACAACAAATCCCGATAATCAGAAGCCTGTAGATACATCAGTCCCCACCATAAAAAACGAAACGTGTGGCAAAAAAATCAGAGGAAAACTCTGCGATGCTCAACAAAGAAAAGAATGAAAAAATTATTTGTTTTCCATAATAATGTTAACATCCTCAAGCAATGCCTGAAGATCTTCTTCGTGCTCAACTTCCATCTGGAGGATCCCAAGCACGATGTTGTAGGTAACCGGATCCTTGTCCTTTGTCTTTTTAAGCAGGCTGTTATACGATTTAATTGCGCATTGCTCACCTTTGATATTCTGTTCAAGTATCTTGACAATGAACGGATCATCCGGCGCATCGTACCCGCAGTTGGTGAGCTTGAACCATTGCTGGGGATTGGTTACGGGGGTTCCACCCAGCTGAATAATCCGCGTTGTTAGCAGGACTGCATGCCCTAACTCTTCAGTAGCGTGGAGTGTGAGTTCGGCAATAACCGCCTCCTTGTTGGGCCCCTTTACTACTTTTGCGCCAACCCAGTACTGGTAGTATGCAAGCCATTCATCGGAAAATGCCTTGTTGAGGAGCTTGACAAGCTCTGCAACATCGGTATCAACAATTTTTCTTCCAAACGTTCCCATATTCATACACCTCGTCTTTTTACGACATGTGAATATCGACACTTCTTCTTTTTATCTGTATCCGTGTTAACAGCAGTAATTTTGATTCTGGATTCAGAACAAACCCAAATTGTCTCCATTCTTTCCTGACAGGGTCCTGATATAAAAATGTCTAAAAAAAGCGCACGCATCCAGACCTTTCAATCACCTGCACTATCGTTAATAACCCTTCAGCCAAATCTAATATGGAAGATTATGAAGGCGGTTCTGGGTCTTGAAGACGGGCAATTTGTTGTCGGTGAGGGTTTCGGGGTTGAAGGCGAATGTTCCGGTGAACTGGTATTCAACACATTAATGACGGGATACATGGAGGCATTGAGCGATCCCAGTTATTATGGCCAGATACTGATGTTCACATTCCCAACGATTGGCAATTACGGGGTTGATGTGCAGAACATGCAGAGCCAGAACATTAAAGCTCGCGGGATTATATGCCGTGAAATTTGTGATGCCCCTGATGTGAAACCAACCATACGGCAATATTTCGAACAGAAAAAACTTCTGGGAATATGTGGTGTTGACACAAGGAGTCTGACCATCAAAACACGAGTCAAGGGTACTCTAAGGTCTGCCCTTGTTGTTGGAAGCGAGGATGGTGAATATGCAGTGAAACTTGCAAAAAAGGCTCCTTCCATATCAGATTGCGACCCCATACCTGAAGTCTCATGTAAAGCTCCCTACCGCATCCCGGGA
This sequence comes from Methanoregula sp., assembly GCA_030694985.1. GTDB lineage: Archaea > Halobacteriota > Methanomicrobia > Methanomicrobiales > Methanospirillaceae > Methanoregula. Next base: position 53,465 of record JAUYTV010000024.1, on the reverse strand, counting down.
AAAGGTAAACGGATTGCCATCATCGACCTCGGGCTCAAGACCAATATGATCACCAGCCTTTCCCGCCGTAAAGGAGATCTCTATATTTTTCCCCACAATGCAGTTCCTGAAGATATCTTTGCCATTGAACCGGACTGCCTCTTTATTACCAACGGGCCGGGTGACCCCAAGAGAGCCGTCCAGACCATTGACACCGTGAAAAAATGTATAGGGGAACTCCCCCTGTTTGGGATCTGCATGGGCAACCAGATCGCAGCACTCGCGCTTGGAGGAGACACCTTCAAACTCAAGTTTGGCCACCGCGGAGCAAACCAGCCGGTCCGTTATCATGACGGCAGGATCTTTATCACCACCCAGAATCACGGGTTTGCTGTCAATGGTGATTCGCTACCGGAAGGATGTGAAGTCACTTTTGTTAATGCAAACGACAAGACTGTTGAAGGATTTGAAAATGAAGACCTGAAGATCAATTGTGTCCAGTTCCATCCCGAAGCTCACGCAGGTCCAATGGACACCGAATGTCACTACTTTGACGGCCTTTTCCGGAGGATTTCATAATGCCTAAAAAAGAGCACATAAAAAAGGTTTTGATCATTGGATCCGGTCCAATCCAGATCGGGCAGGGTGCAGAATTCGATTTCTCCGGAAGCCAGGCATGCAGAGCCATGCGGGAAGAAGGGGTCAAGGTCGTATTAATTAATTCAAATCCTGCTACCATACAGACCGATCCCGAAATGGCAGATACCATCTATATCGAACCCATCCGGGCCGACGTCATTACAAAGATTATAGATAAAGAAAAGCCGGACGGAGTCCTTTCCGGCATGGGTGGCCAGACGGGTCTCAATATGACTGCAGAGCTAGCAGAAAAAGGTGCACTCAAGAATGTCGAAATCCTTGGTACACCTCTCGAAGCAATTTACAAAGGCGAAGACCGGGAGAAGTTCCGGAACCTCATGCTCGAGATAGGCGAACCGGTCCCCAATAGCACTATCCTGACAAGTTTGAGCCAGGTTGATGATGCGATAAAGGCAATCGGGCTTCCGGCGGTTGTGCGCCCGGCCTACACCCTCGGGGGCGCGGGGGGCGGCATAGCACGGACACGGGAAGAACTTCTCCGTACAGTTGAACTCGGGCTCGCGCGTTCACGTATCCATCAGGTACTCATTGAAGAGAGCGTGCTCGGCTGGAAAGAGATTGAATTTGAGGTGATGCGCGATTCTGCAGATACCTGTATTATCATATGCGGTATGGAAAATGTGGACCCGATGGGCATCCATACAGGGGAAAGTGTCGTAGTTGCCCCTATCCTGACACTGCGTGACGATGAATTCCAGATGCTGCGAAGCGCTGCTATCAAGATCATAAGGGCGCTGGATGTTCAGGGGGGATGTAATGTCCAGTTTGCTTACCATGACGGAAACTATCGGGTGATTGAGGTCAATCCACGGGTTTCCCGCTCATCCGCGCTCGCATCAAAAGCAACCGGTTATCCTATTGCGCGGGTGGCGGCAAAGATCGCAATTGGGCTGCGGCTGGATGAGATCACGAATACAGTGACTGGTTGCACCCCGGCATCGTTTGAACCCTCGATAGATTATATCGTGGTCAAAGTCCCTCGCTGGCCTTTTGACAAATTCAAAGGAGCAGACCGGACACTTTCAACTGCAATGAAGAGCACCGGAGAAGTCATGGCGATCGGGCGGACGGTTGAAGAAGCGTTCATGAAGGCAAAGAGGTCACTTGATACCGACATCCAGCTGCATACAAGTCACAGCGAAATCCGGATGATTCTCTCACGTCCTACAGATGAGCGATTCCACTGCCTTTTTGATGCATTCCGGCAAAACTTCACCTTAGAAGAGATTGCCCAGCTCACCTCAATAACTCCGTTCTTTTTAGAGAAAATTAGAAATATTGTCAATATGGAAAAACGCCTTGCTGATGGTGCATGCAGTATTGAAGATTTCAACAGTGCGAGGCGCTATGGTTTTTCCAATACCGAGATCGCACAGATAAGCGGGAAAAACATTAGGGAGATCGAAGCAGTCACTGCTGCACCATCATATAAGGTGGTTGATACATGTGCAGCAGAATTCCCGGCAAACACCCCATATTTCTACTCAACTTATGAGACGGACTGTGAAATTGTACCTACAAAAAGTAAGAAAGTACTCATATTAGGGTCCGGACCCATCAGGATCGGGCAGGGAATTGAATTCGATTACTGTACCGTTCATGCTGTTCAGGCACTGCGCGAGGAAGAGGGAATTGAAGTCCATATCGTGAACAACAATCCCGAAACCGTGTCTACGGATTTTGATACTTCAGACCGGCTCTTCTTTGAACCAATGCAGCTCGAAGATATTGTCAATATCTTAAAAACAGATAATTATTTTGGCGTTATGGTCCAGTTTGGCGGGCAGAATGCCGTTAATCTTGCAGTACCTATTGAAAATGAGATCAAGCGCCTTGGCCTTTTTACAAAAATCCTTGGAACCAGTCCGGATGCTATGGATATTGCAGAAGATCGTGACCGGTTTAGCGTGCTCTTAAAAAAGCTCAATATTCCCTGCCCCACGAACAGTTCCGCATACTCAGAGGGCGAAGCAAAGGCAATGGCAGAACAGATAGGTTACCCGGTTCTTGTGCGACCATCCTATGTTCTCGGAGGCAGGGCAATGGAGATCGTCCACGATGAACGGGATCTTGAGACCTATATGAAAGAAGCAGTCCGGGTCAGTAAAAATCACCCGGTACTGATCGATTCTTACCTCCAGAACGCAATCGAACTCGATGTCGATGCAGTCTGCGACGGGCATGATGTCCTGATTGGGGGCATCATGGAGCATATCGAACAGGCAGGTATCCATTCCGGGGATTCAGCGTGTGTGATCCCAACCCAGTCACTCACTCCGGCAGTCGTTGACATGGTCAGGGATTATGCCCGCAGGCTGGCACTTGGTCTTGGCGTGATTGGGCTGGTTAATTTCCAGCTTGCAGTCAAGGATAATATTGTCTATGTGCTCGAAGCAAATCCGCGCGCCAGTCGTACAGTGCCGTTTGTCTCTAAGGCAACCGGCATTCCGGTTGCAAAGATCGCTGCTAAAGTAATGGTTGGCAGGAAACTCAGAGATCTTGGATATAAGGAACGCGAGATAGAACACATCGCGGTCAAAGAGGTACTGCTCCCGTTCAACAAACTGGCCGGTGTAGATACCATGCTCGGACCCGAGATGAAGAGCACCGGTGAAGTGATGGGAATTGATTATGATTTCGGGCTTGCATTCTACAAGGCATGTATATCTGCTGACAATGAACTTCCGCTGAAAGGTTCCATCTTCATCTCGGTCAATATGCAACAAAAAGGAGAGGTAATCCCAATCGCGCGGCAGCTTCGAGATCTCGGGCTCGTATTATATGGAACTGAGGGCACAGTGGACTACCTGTCTGAAGCGGGCATTGAAGCACACCTCATAAGAAAAGTTCAGGAAGGTTCACCCAATGTACTGGACATGATGCGGCACGGAGAGATACGTCTAATCATCAACACCCCGCAGGACCGCCAGTCCCGTCAGGATCATTACCAGATCATGCGTGCGGCAGTGGACTTCTCGATTCCCTACATTACCACCCTGCAAGCGGCGCGTGCAGCGGCTCTTGCCATTGATGCAATCAAGCGCGAGAAGATGACCCTTGAGCCAATCAGCCATTATCTGAAGTAATATCGGCGTAAAACCACCAATATTTCCTTTTTTGGTGTATCCTTCATAATATCAGATCAAGTGATCGTATCGTGTGCACTGCAATAATCATAAAAATAATTGAATATACTTATATACCGAAATAACAAAAAATGATGCATGAAGAAAATTTTTGTTGTTCTTGCAATCCTTACCATTGGGATCCTGCTCGTAGCGGGATGCACATCCCAGCCAGCAGCTCCTGTGGCCACACCAGTACCGACACACGTGCCAACCACTGTTGTAACAACAGTTCCACCAACCCCGGTACCTGTACCGACAAAGGAAATAGTTGTTGTAGTTGTGAATAAGACCGCAGATGTGACCGCAACCCCAACACCAACACCTGTGCCAACGTATGTCATCACATTCACTGACCATTTGACGATCACCCCCAGCGCAACAGCAACTGTCAAGGTGGGTACTAAAGTAATCTGGGAAAGTGTTGATCCGTGGAAACCCCACAGTATACAGGCAAGCAATGTCCAGACCGCTCAGTACTTCGGGGGTATGAATCCTTTAGCAGTTCCATACGTAAATTCACCGACAGGGTTAATCACTGCAGACTCGGGAATAGGTCAGAGCCCTCTGGGAACTCCATATAAACCCCTTGCAATCATATTTGACAAAGTGGGCTCATACGATTACACAACAGGTCCCTTCCAGCCTCAGGAACAAGGAAAAATTATTGTAATTGCTTGATTCCAACGATCCAAAAGTTCAGGAAAATGCCTGAACAACCTTTTTTTCGTTAAATTATCTTCAAAGAAAATGATTGTAATTACCTGAATTATCCATTTAGCATTTCGCTAAAAAAATCCGCATGAAGTCAAAGACTTCACACCAAAGCGATGAAAATTTAGCTCTCCAAACTCAATTTCCATTTGTCTGCTCTATCGTCGGGAGATTTCAAAATTTTCATGACTAAAATAATCTGGACATTTAAAGGTATGAACATTAATCGCCAAAATTAAAAGTTATGTAATGTGTTGTGCATTTTAAGTTGTTGCAATGAAATTATACATATATATTTTTCAGGTTTGGCAGTCCTTTATTTTTCACGGTACCTTGGACAGCCCCCTTCAATCAAACTCAAACATTACAATTTTATATATTACAAGATTCCATATCATAAATTGTTATCATTATGACACGCAAATCATGCATTGTAATTGCAGGAATAATGGTCCTGCTCCTTGCCCTGATAATTCCAGGGGCGACTGCCGTAGTAAATCCATATGATTCGACAGTATCAGGTCCAGCACCGATTACGATAATCCCAACAATCAAGCCAAGTTATATTGTTGTTGGTCTTGCACCAGTGGCCGATTTCAGGACTGCCATTGCACCCTTTGAAATCAACACAGTACCACAAAAAGTCATGTTCATCGACCAGTCAGAAAACCTGCCAAGTTCATGGCAGTGGGATTTTGGCGATGGACAGACTTCAAGCGAGCAGAACCCTATTCATAACTATGTAAAAGATGGAACGTATACCGTCACTCTTATTGTCAAAAATAATTTCGGAACGGATACCAGAGTAATGAAGGATCTCATTAAAGTCGGCAGAGGCCCGGGCGTTGACTTTACCGCAGATAAAACAACTGCCGGTGTAGGCAGAGTTGTTAGCTTTACCGATCTTTCCACAAACTCACCCAATACCTGGATCTGGGAATTTGGTGATGGATCTGTTGGAACCGGACAAAAACCTGATCATGTATACCGGAAAACCGGTGTATATACGGTTACGCTGACTGCGTCTAACCCGACATTATCCAGCAGCCAGACAAAAAACCAGTACATCACCGTAATCAACCTCCCGCGTGCCGCTTTTGTGGCAGATAAGACCAGTGGCAAAGTGCCTTTGAATGTTCAGTTCACGGATAAATCCCTGGGTGCACCCACCTCTTGGAAATGGAACTTTGGCGATGGTGGGGCAGTATCCACAGAACAGAACCCGACTCACACGTATACCACTCCGGGAACCTACACCGTTTCCCTGACCGTATCAAATGCAAATGGACAGGATGTCACCTCAAAAGAAGCATTTATCTCTGCTTCGGTTACACCAGTGGCAAACTTTAAGGTTGACCAGCGCACAGGAAAGGCACCCTTCATCGTTCAGTTCAAGGATCTCTCAACCAACAACCCGACAAAATGGAGCTGGGAATTTGGCGACAGCACAACATCATCCGAACAGAACCCCAGCCACACATACCCAACTGCAGGAGCATATGATGTGAAGCTTACAGTATCTAACGAAAACGGAAGCAGCACCGTATACAAGACCAGTCTATCCGAAACTGTAGCAACACCAACGGTTCAGCCAACTGTAGTTGTTACTCAGGCACCAGCGATCGTTAAGACAACAGTAACAACCGTTGCACCGCCGACAACCACAAAGGCATCCATGTCACCCATTGTGACAATTGTTGGCTCTGTTATGGGTCTGCTTGTTATTGCGGTTGCAAACAGAAAATAATCTTTTTTTATACCCATAAGGTAAAAATCGTATAACCTTTTTTAAACAATTTCAAACGGTTTAGAAATGCTACATACGTGCAGGATTGCTTGCTCATCATATTTTCATACAATATTTTACAACTTCCTCTGCGATCGACAAGGGTCATTCCCATTAGGTAATTTACATGAGAGATCCCACCTACAAAATAATTGAATATCCTTATATACCGAAATAACAAAAAATGATGCATGAAGAAAATTTTTGTTGTTCTTGCGATCCTGTTCATCGGGATCCTGCTTGCGGGATGCACATCCCAGCCTGCAGCTCCTGTGGCCACCCCGGTACCTACTGCGGTTCCTACCACGGTTGTAACCATTCCCCCTACCACGGTACCGACAAAAGAAATTGTTGTTATTGTTGTGAACAAGACCGCAACACCAACCCCAACACCAACTCCTGTACCAACTCCTGTGCCAACGTATACCATCACCTTTACACAGGATTTGACAATTATCCCCAGTGCAACAGCAAATGTTAAGGTTGGCACTAAAGTGATCTGGTTGAATGCAGATCCGTTTAAGCCCCACAGCATAATGTCTGACAATGTCCAAACTCAAAAATACTTTGGAGGAATTAACACTGTTGAGATCCCGTACGGAAAAACCTACGAAGTTATATTTGATCAGGTAGGCGCATATGATTACACTACGGGTCCCTTCCAGCCCGCAATGCAAGGAAAGATTGTTGTAACCGCGTAATTCCAGAACGATACACAAGTTCAGGAAAAAGCCTGAACAACCTTTTTTTCGTTCTTCAAGAGTCCAAAGAAAATTTTTTGCTATCCCCATGATTTTTTTTCTGCATAATTCCCCTGAAAATATATGCTGAAACCGCAAACAGATATTTCAGAATTTAACAAGAGGATAACCATGGGAAAAGGTACAATTGTTCTTGCATATTCCGGAGGGCTTGATACCTCCATCTGCATCCCCCTTTTAAAAGAAAGATATGATTACGATCGCGTGATAACCGTTGCTGTGAATGTCGGACAGCGGGATGAAGAGATCGGTGTCGCCACACAAAAAGGGAAAAAATTCGCTGATAAGCACTACACCATTGATGCCCGTGAAGCGTTTGTGAACAACCACATCTTTCCGGCGATCAAGGCAAACGGTTCATACGAGGGCTACCCAATGGGAACCTCTCTTGCCCGTCCCCTGATAGCAGAAGAAGTTGTAAAGATTGCGAAAAAAGAAGGTGCAAAAGCAATCGGGCATGGCTGTACGGGTAAAGGCAATGACCAGCTCAGGTTTGATTTCATCATCCGCAGTGCGGGTCTTGAAGTCGTAGCCCCGATTCGCGAACTTAACCTGACCCGTGACTGGGAGATCGATTATGCAAAAAAGCATAAAATCCCTGTCCCGGTAAAAAAGGACAAACCCTGGAGCATGGATGAGAACTGCTGGAGCCGTAGCATCGAAGGGGGTAAACTGGAAGACCCTGCATACCATCCCCCTGAAGAGATCTACCTCTGGACAGTATCTCCTGAAAAAGCACCGGCAAAACCCGAAAAAATCACACTGGAATTCAGGGCCGGCATCCCGGTGGCAGTCAATGGTAAAAAGATGCAAGGCTATGATCTGATACAGAAACTGAATGTACTTGCAGGAAAGCACGGGGTTGGTCGCAATGATATCATCGAGGACCGAATCCTTGGGATTAAAGCCCGTGAGAATTATGAGCACCCGGCAGCAACCGTAATTCTCACTGCACACCGGGATCTTGAGGCGCTTGTCCTCACCCGGCAGGAACTGGTATTCAAGCGCACTGTAGATGACAAATGGTCGGAGTTAGCCTACAAAGGACTGGTGTATGAACCATTGTATGCAGCCCTGAACGCATTTATTGACACCACACAGGAACGGGTTAATGGTCAGGTGGATCTTGAAATCTACAAGGGAGCGGTGCGCGTGCTCGGGCGCAGTTCACCGGATGCCATATATTCAGAGGATCTGGTCTCTTTTGACAGCGCATCCATTGACCAGTGTCACGCGATTGGTGTTTCAGAGTATTTTGGTATACAGGCACGTATGGTCCACGCTATAAAAACGAAGAAGAACTCAAAATCAAAAAAGTAACTTTTTTTGGGATTTTTAATTTTTCCAATAAAAAAAAGTCTATGCAGAATGCGTATTAAAAAAATCCTATAAACGATGAGAACCATCAATCTATCCATTATTTCGATCACACTGACCTGGAAATGATAAGATCTTTCAATGGCGACTGACACCTGCAACAAAATAGAAAATTATAAGGATTGTCGCATTGAAGAATCGATCAACATGTGCGCTAATTTTTTTTCCCGCTTTATAAAACAAAAACCCCATATTGTGGAAAGCCCGCCCCCACCCTCAATAACTCATGGGGCCGGGATGCGGTTCCCTGAATACAAGAACAAACCATATTTTATCGTGGCTTCTGTAGAGATGGGAAACACCACCACGAAGTGTATCTTAACCGGGGTAAGCCTTGAAACCGGTATGTCATATGTGATCAATAAAACCGTGAGCATGAGCCGCGATATACGCCCCCCGAAACCCGGAGAAACGATATTTGGTGCAACACTTGACGGTACCGAACTCACCCGTGAGGCGGTGACCGAGCTTGTGCGGGATACACTGCTCAAGTGCCATAAGGATGCTCATCTCGATGTTTTGAAAGAACTGGATTTTGTTGTCCGGAGTACCGGTGTAGTTGCCGAGATGGAGTCACCGGATCAGATCGGTGATTTTGTGATTGCCCTTGCAAACGGTTGTCTGAACGCAGGTGTCCCGCCCCGCAAGATGACACCTCCCATGTCTAAAGAGAACCAGCCACAGAAACTCCAGCCGTTCAGTTTTGCCGATAAGGTTGTGTTTGTGGGGGCGGTTGCCGGAGTCATCCCTCCGGTAGGATCAACGGGGGTGGAGATGGTTGCAAACGAGATGGAAGGCGAACTTGCCATGGCGGGGATCAAGGAGGGGGCGAAGTGGACACCGGTTGATTTTCGCAACCCCTGCATATCGATTGATTTTGGCACTACACTCGATGGCAGGATCACAAGCGATGTGGGCGCTGATGATCTGAACCCGTTTGCAAAAACCGTGGGGAACTTCTGCGGCCTTGCCGGTGCAATACCTGATGCAATTGTGCGGGGAACCGGTCTTGTGCAGCAACGGACCGGTACTGCTCTTGACATTTTCGGTGAGCACAGTGTTACCGGTGGTTTGTTTGGCGGGGGAAACCGCAAAGTAATTGATGGTTTTGTAGAGCGGTGTCATGAACATATTGACATACGGATTGTTCCTGCGGAACGTGACCGGTTTGGCAGGGTTCCTGTGAATGCAAAGCTGGCGTTAGAATCCGGCATTGCCATGATCGGTTGTGATTGTGGGAAGAACAGCAGCGATCTCGATAAACTGTTAGAAATTGGAAAAGAGATTCACAAAAAACATAATCTTGCCATGCTCAACGAAGTGATAGACCGTGTCTGCGCCACTATGGCCCTGCGCCTGATCGATGTGGCCGTTGAACAAAAACTTGTTCCAAAGAATTCCTCGATTGGATTTACGGGAAGAGCAGCAATCTCCGGAAGAAAACCGGAATATATACTCGAAGGGATCACCGAACGTGAACTTTTTGATGATCCAAGAGACCATCTCGTATTTGTCGATGACGGGCTTGCACGGGGCGCGGCGCTGATGGGCCGCTGCATGAACTCGCTTGGAAAGCCCAAGAACCCTATCGGTGGCGTACGCGGGGGCCCATGTATTATGAGCCGGCGGATCAAAATAGGAAAGTGAATAGTGAGGTACTTATGACCGATGAAGAACAGTTATTCGATATTGTTATCCCCCCCGGAGTTCCCCAGAAGATCATTTTTGATATCTCGAACAAATTCGAAGTGGAAGTTGTTGACCGGAGAGAGAAGATCAAATTTGCCAATATGGAAGGGGATGAACGGGATCTCTTAGCGTTCCGTGGTAAATTTGAGGTAATGCAGAAAGTTGAGATCTATATGCGTGAACAACTGAATGCATTTGTTAATGGTAAGTAACAAGAAAAAAACATTTTTTTATTTTTTAAGCAGTCGCACCAGCAATGCTTTCTGGGCGTGCAGCCGGTTCTCCGCTTCATCCCAGACAAGGCTCTGGCCGCCTTCCATCACTTCATCAGCAATCTCTTCGCCCCGGTGTGCAGGAAGACAGTGGAGCACCCTTGCGTCCGGTGACGCGTGTCGCATGAGTCCTGAATCAACCGTATAACCCGAGAAGGTTTTAAGACGCTCTTCTCTCTCCGCATCATCGCCCATGGAAACCCAGGTATCTGTAACAATGACATGCGAATCCTTGACAGCCATTTCAGGACTTTTAACCAATGTCACTTTTCCGCCAAGAGCTCGTGCCTTTTTCACGATCTCTTCTGAGGGTTCGTAACCTTGTGGGGTTGCAACAGTTACGGAATACCCGGTAAGGACTGTCGAAAGGATCAGTGAATTACAGACATTATTCCCATCGCCAACCCATGCCACCTTCAGATCGTTTGTTGAGCCGAAATGCTCCTGCATAGTCATGATATCTGCAAGTAACTGGCAGGGATGTTCGAGATCGGAGAGCCCGTTGATCACCGGAATTGTGGAAAACCTGGCAAATTCCTCAATCGTGCTGTGTTTGTAGGCCCGGATCATGATGCCGGATACATAACGCGAAGCTGCCCTTGCAGTATCCCGGATCTCTTCGCCCCGCCAGATCTGCATATCCCGTGCGTTTAAGAACAGGGCATGGCCACCCAGCTCGTTCATACCAACTTCAAACGAGATATGCGTACGGGTAGATGACTTTTCAAAGATCATGGCAAGGTTCTTTCCCCGCAATACATCGTGAACCACTCCCTGTTTCTTCAAGGTCTTGAGATGTTTTGCTTCTGATAGAATCTGTTCCATCTCGATTTTGTTGATATCAAGAATTGAAAGAAAATCCTTATTCATCGTAACTCCTTCATGTGCGCGATACGCTGGTTTAGTAACTTATCAGTCCCGATATCTTTCCGATATCGCACGAGCCCCTTGACTGATGCTGCTGCCTGCTCTGCAATACGTTCAGCCGCTTCCAACGTATCGCCTTTTCCAACAAACGCAAGTGTGCGGGATGTTAAAGTGACGAGCGAACCGTCACGCTCTTCAACATTTGCATAATAAATGAGTGCCTCATTCATTTCACCGACATGGATCGGATCCCCGGTATGAGGAGCATCAGGGTAACCTTCCGGTACCAGATATTTACAGACCGTAGCTTTCTTTTCAAATGTGACTTGTGCAGAGGATAGAGTTCCTCTGGTAATCCTCACCATGATTTCTGAAAGGTCTGAGGTGAGCAGCGACAGAACATTCATTGCTTCGGGATCGCCAAACCGGGCATTAAACTCTATCACTTTGATGCCCTTTGCTGTATTCATGAACTGGCCATAGAGAATGCCCTTGTAAGGGTGTCTGGCTTTTGCAAGTGCAACAACTATCGCCTGCATAATCTCAAACGCGCGCGTGTACTCTGTTTTTGTGACAAAGGGAAGCATATGGTCAGGCATGGTATACGAACCCATGCCCCCGGTGTTAGGCCCTGCATCCCCATCAAATGCCCGCTTGTGATCCTGGACAAGGGGCATGGGAATAAGGTGGGTACCATCGACAAAGGCCTGAAGGGTGAACTCCTCTCCGATAAGGCGCTCTTCGAGAATGATGGAGCCCTTGATCTGTGATGCATACGCAATAGCACCATCCCGATCAACCTGCTCGCCCATAATCTTGACCCCTTTTCCTCCGGTCAGCCCGATGGGTTTTATCACCAGATCTCCATCATGGTCTTTGATGAACGCGATCGCCTCAGCGCTGTTCTGGCAGAGCCTGTACTTCGGGCAACCATCGATCTGGTGCTCTTCCATCAGTCCGCGACAGAAACCTTTGTCAGTCTCAATTCGTGCGGCCGCTCTGGATGGTCCGACACAGGGAATATTTTCTGATTCCAAAGCATCAACAATACCGGCTTCTAACGGGGATTCTGGACCGATAAAAGCATATTTTATACCGTTCTCCTGTGCAAAGGCAACAATACGGGGCACGTCTGTTTCCCTGCACAGCAGAACCTTTTTGGCAAGTTTTGCAATCCCGGGATTTTTCTTTGCCATCACGGAATAGATTACGGTTTTCCGGTTGCGGGCAAGTGCAGATGCTATTGCATGCTCCCTTCCACCTCCCCCCACAACAAGTATCTTCATGTCCATCTCTAATGTACGCTGGCCGTAAAAATTACTTCTCTTTTAGCAGTTCACTCACTCTGACAAGAGGCATGAACTCAATGCCCTGTTGGCTGAGAAGCGTTTCTGCCCCCTGTTCCCGATCTACAACCGTAACAACGCAGTCAGCCTGCGCCCCTGCGGTGCGAAGGGTTTTTATACCATACAGCGCAGATCCACCCGAAGTGGTCACATCTTCAATAAGGAGGACTCGCTTATTCCGGACGTGACCGATGATCATCTCTTTTTTGCCATGACTCTTCTCTGCTGCCCTGATGATCGCATAAGGTTTTTTTGCTGCAAGTGCGGTTGCAACCGCAAGTGGAACTCCTCCGACAGCGACACCCGCTACAACATCGAACTCATGTGACTCTGCAACAAGTGTTGCAATGGCATTGAGCAAATCGGGATGGGTTACAGCTGTTTTCACATCAATGTAATACGTACTTTTTGCACCGGATGCCAGTGTAAAGTCACCCGTCTCAATTGCTTTGAATTGTATAAGCAGTTCAGCAATAGGATTTACCATGGGACCTCCTTGACGCCCATAAAATAACCGATGATATTGACCACACGGTGAAGAATGATTGTGAGGATCACTATAATGATAAGGATGGGGAGGGTAACATATGCAAACAGCCACGCGGGATCAAATATGAGCATGAGGATAAATGCCCCGACAACCAGATCGAGCTGGTCGGCAACCGGCCACTTTTCACCCCGCACTTTTCCCATCCTGCGCTTTAAAAAACTCTTACCGAGATCGCCGAGCAGGGCTCCAAGCGCAAGGAGCGATACCGATGTTAAGGTGTGCCGGGGCAGGAATGTCAAGGTAAATGTTGACGACAGCCAGATAAGGATTAAGCCGGTGATTATACCGGCAAGCACCCCAAAAAACAGGCCCCGGTATGTTTTGCCATCACCAAATATCCTGTGCCCGTCAGAATAATTCCTTCCTAAGTCTATAGGAGTGCCTCCCCCGAGCAGAGCTGCCATTGGATTTGGGATATACGCAGGAAGCATGATCCAGACCGCAGATAGCAAAAGTATTATGAAAAAGTCGATACTAATCAATGGTGCACTCCAATACCTCTAATAAAGAGCAGATAAAAACATTAAGGTAGCTCAAAAGCGGGATAACTAAAAACTGTGAGTACCCGGTGATTGTTAATGCTGATAAAAAAAACCCGAACTCTTTGCCCCTCATGCAATACCGTAATTGATGCGGAGATAGTAGAAGAGGAGGGGAAAATCTGGCTGAAAAGGACGTGTAAAGAGCACGGGGATTTTAAGAATCTCTACTGGTCAGATCCCGTGATGTATCGCAGGTTTGAAAAGTATGATACTATAGGCGCAGGGATATCAAATCCCCAGAAAATTGCTCCGAAAGAAAACTGCCCATCGTCCTGCGGACTCTGTAATAACCACCACTCCCAGACTCTGCTTGCCAATATCGATCTCACCAACCGCTGCAACCTGGACTGTGAATTCTGTTTTGCAAATGCCCGTGCCTGCGGGTTTATCTATGAGCCAAATTTTGATGAGATCGTAAAGATGTTAACGCTTCTTAGAGATCAAAAGCCTGTTCCCGCTCCAGCAGTACAGTTTTCCGGGGGCGAGCCTACGATGAGAAGTGATCTGGCAAAGATCATCAGCAAGGCAAAAGAGGTTGGCTTTCCACAAGTGCAGATAGCTTCTAATGGTGTGCGTCTTGCAAAGGAGCCGGAGTACGCAAAGGAGCTCAAGGATGCCGGACTTAACACGGTATACCTGCACTTTGACGGAGTCACCCAAAAAACAAACCCGTTTTTAGCAATTCACAAGAAAGCTGTGGAGAATTTAAACGAAGTGAAACTTGGTATTGTTCTTGTACCTACAATAATACGAGGTAAAAATGATCATGAGATTGGTGACATCATCAGGTTTGCTGTAGAAAATATTTCAGTAATCCGTGGTGTAAATTTCCAGCCAGTGGCATTTACCGGTGCAGCAAGTGATGACGATATTAAAAAATCCCGTATTACCATTCCTGAAGTCCTGGCTGATATCGAAGAACAGACGCAGGGAATTATTAAAAAAGATGATTTTTATCCTATACCCTGTGTGCTACCGTTCTCTGATCTGGTTGAAGCCTACACAGGAAAACCTCAGGTGCGTTTCACTGCCCACCCACACTGCGGTGCTGCCACGTATGTGTTCGTACAGGAAGCAGGTATAGTTCCGGTAAACCGTATGGTTGATGTGGAGAGTTTCTTTAAATCAATCGAACAGATGACAGAGACCATAAAAAAAGGCGGCGCCATCAACAAATACAAGGCATTGTTAGAGGGTGTCAAATGCATGCATGATTCCGTGCAGAAGGGAGAGCATGGTAACACTGCCGAGTTCTGGAAGATCATAGGAAAAACACTGATCGGGCAGAACTTTGATGCTCTTAGGGAATTCCACTGGAACACACTCTTTATAGGCACTATGCATTTCATGGACCGGTATAATTACGATCTTGACCGTGTCCAGCGCTGCTGCATACACTATGCAACACCTGACGGGACCCTTATCCCATTCTGTACTTACAACAGCGGCCCTGTGTACCGTGAAAAGATCTGGAAGAAACATGCAAAAAAACCTGATGAGTAGAAATTTTCTACCCGCACTTTTTTAATCGGATGTATCAGGGAAACGGAAGTTCGATTGCCCGTCCATTGCGCATTGCGATCGCCGCAATTGCAAGATCCTGGATTGCAAGTCCCGTGGAGTCAAATATTGTGATCTGGTCCGGACTCGCGCGTTGCTTCATGCCGATAACAACTTCACCAAGCGTGCCAGTGATCTCTTCTGGCGTAAAAATCCCATTACTTATTGGCACATTAATCTCCCCTGAGTGAAGCGCCTGAGATAAATCGTCAACAAAGACCAGACCCCGTTTGAGCAGGAGAGGATCGAGTTCCTGTTTACCCGGTGCATCAGCGCCAATCGCATTGATGTGGGTTCCTTCCTGCACCCACTCGCTCCTGACAACCGGCAGGCGCGAGGGAGTTGTTGTAACAAGGAGATCGCAGTTACAGGCTTTTTCCAGTGGAACGCTGCGGGCATCATGATCTGTAATTGACTGTACAAATTTTTCTGCGTGAAGGGAATTCCGGCTCCAGCATTTGATCTCACAAATATCGAGTTCCTGGGAAATTGCATGGTATTGTGCTTCTGCCTGCCTCCCTGTACCAATCAATCCAAGGACAATATCTTTTTTTTTTGAGAGGTATTTTGCCGCAACGGCACCCGCGGCACCGGTACGCATGTCAGTCAGTTTTGTTGCATTGAGAATTGCTACGGGAGCACCGGTTGCGATATCGAGAATTATCGTAAGGGCCATTACCGTTGGAAGTCCGCGTGCCGGGTTACCGGGATGTACATTGACTACCTTTACTCCGGCAAGCGAGAGGGACGGGAGATATGCTGGCATGGTCCGGAAGTCCCCTTTAAGGAGGGTGATATAGACTTTCGGAGGCATCTGCACTTCCCCCCTTCCGTGATCAGCAAATGCAGTTTCGATTGCCCGATTCACTTCTTTAAGATCAATGGATTTGTCGGTATCGGTAAAGTACTGCATGTGCGATCATCCGCCCTTATGGAATTTCAATATTTCTTCACTGGATATTCACTTCAAAAGATGAAGTAAGAAGTGATGAACAAAGAATATAACCTCACCAGCAAAACAAGCGGAGAAAAAAAAGAAAAAATTAAGACTCATCCATCTCTTTAAGAGTCTTATCAGCGAGTTCTTTCATACGTGCTGATATCCGGTTTGAAGAAGAATAATCAATTTCCTTCATTGCATTGGCAATTTCAGTCCCCAGCACAAATATTGCGTACTTGTGCTCCATCTTGCTCTTGTGCTGTTGGGATGGAGTAATCTTCAATGACGTGTACTGGGAAAATTTCAGTTCTGGATTGATCTCTTCAAAATAGTCTTTGACTTCAGAGAGCATCTTATGAAGATTGATCAGTTCCTCTTTGTGCATGTGACGACTCCAGACAGTATCATGGTTTTATGCAGGATAAATAAATTTGCGTGGGGGTAATTTAAGTACCCATTTTCAGTAACTGGATGGATAGCGGTCGTTTTATAACGCCCTTAAAGTCTTTTGCCGCTACATAGGAGAGACCTTTCCAGACCAGCCGGTCCAGCAGTTTCTGGTCAACCGGGCGATCAACTACAAGACCACTAACCGTGCCATCAAGGGTTTCTATCGCTTTTTCAACTTCATCCGGGCGCAGTTCTTTTACCACGTTCAGGTCATCGGTAAGAAAGCGGGCAAGACTGTGGCCTTTTACATCATCGATATGGTCACGGAGCGTCAGGGGCCCTTTTGTGCCGTCAGATGTGCGCTTTGCTGGAGATGCATGACGGGTCTTTTTGCCGGATGAATCCGGCTCATCCCCACTGCCCCGTGTAATTCGTAGTTCGGCCGGAAGTTCCGCTGCATCTTCAAAGTACTGGTCACGGACATACTCCACAGGCACCTTGTTTCTCAGCGTCTTGATCACCTCTTTTCTTGTCATGTCCTCGACGCTCTTTCCCTTGGGCGAAAATGCAACAAAATCGATGTCTACAACCTGCAACAGCTCCCGAAGAATTAGTTCGCCGCCACGGTCACCATCGAAAAAGGCAGTAGCCGTTTTCTTCTCGCAGAGATCAACAACAGTCTTTGGAATATTGGTCCCTTCAACAGCAACGGCATTTTTTATACCGTAACGCAGAAGGTTTAACACATCTGCCCGGCCCTCAACAACAATGATTGCATCAGATTCCAGCACATTTGGACCTGCTGGCACTTTCTCTTCGCCAATGGAACCAATCTTTTCCATGCGGAGACTCTCGCGGACATCGTCTAACAACTCGTCACTATCGATAGTGCCGTCATCAAACCGCTCGATTAACAGCACCTTTGCCCTTTCGACTATCAACTTTCGCTTGCTGACGCGAATATCCTCAATAGACTCGACTACAATATGCGCTACGCATGGACCGACACGGTCGATCGTCTCTAGCGATGCGGCAAGGATTGCCGTTTCCGCACGGTCGAGTGAAGAAGAGATCAGAATCTCTCCCTTGGTCTCGCCTTTTTTGCTCGTTATCTGGACATCAATTCGTCCGACACGTCCTGTTCTCTGAAGATCCCGCAGATCCAGGTCTTCGCCGAGTAACCCTTCAGTCTGCCCAAAAATGGCACCAACTACATCGGGTTTCTCGACCACCCCCTCTGCTGTGAGGCTGATGTGAATAAGGTACTTGGTAGTATCCGGTGAATACATGTAAACGCACCCCCATGTATCATGCGATGAATGTAATGCCTGATCATAGGTATACGTTATATATATCATGTAAAATTACTTAAAGGGCATGCTTTTAAACTCACCAGAAAAGTCAAGGGTGAATAATTGATAATGCCAAGCGCGGGTATGAAATTTCGATTTTATCGGGATATTCACAAGTAACTCATTCACATGTTGTGTGAATTGAGCCGTAAAAGAAGATCGTTTTTCGCAACACCAGCAACCAGCACACGTTTCTGGGATGATGTTGCACCGGACTGGATGCTGATTGCAGATACCGGAAGATCGAGCGTTTCAGCAATCAGGGTAATGACGGCTTTGTTTGCCCGCCCCTCAAGCGCAGGGGCAGTAACCCGACAACCGATGGCTTTTCGCCATTCATTGTATCCTGCAGGAAAGAGCTCTGCCTTTGAGCCGGCCGTAACATCGATTGAGATAATCGTACCGTTCCGCTCCTCCAACAGAGCCTCAGAAATATCGGGCATTGAAAAAAACCGCTAATAAGAATGTTGCCCGGCATAAACGCACATGGATCACCAGTGGCTGCTGCCGTTCTTCACCTGTGTTTAAACCCTTGCCGGGCGTATGCCTGTCGCGCAACCGGGTTGTCCCATGGATCATATCCAGACGCTTGTCAATCGATCACCCGGGGACCTATGGCTGCGCTGTCTTGGCACCAGATACATCATGTTTTTAGATATTTAGCACTTGGGGAAGGGACAAAAAACCAACAATGTATGGTGAGGCGGTCAACTTTTTTTTTATCAATGATTTCCATTGTAACCTTTTCCCGCAAACCATGTTGGCTCCTGGCGGTAGAATTCTCCTCCAAGATATGTAATAGAACCATTCATCACAACCATGTTTGGAAAGATGGCTTTCTGTCCTTCAAAGGGCGTCCACCCGCACCTGCTGTGGAGAGATTCGGCCTTTATGAGCTCAGGCTTTTTAGAGTAGATGGCAAAGTCTGCCCGGTCCCCAATATCAAATCCCGCGCAGGGAATTCCCAGCAACCGGGCGGGGGCATACGAAGTCTTGTCAATAACAGATGCCAGATCGATCTTTTTGGCAAGGACCTGTGCGAGCAGAAGGGGCACCATGGTTTCGACACCCGGAATCCCAGAGGGGGCGCCGGGAAAATCCTGTTTTTTCTCTTCTCTCGTGTGGGGGGCGTGATCGGATGCAATCACATCTATCCGGCTCCATCGCCCCCAGAGCCCCATTCGCTCCGCTTCTGTACGGAGAGGCGGATTTACCTTCCCGCAGGTATCGCTTTTATCGAACTGCTCTGACGAAAGGAACAGGTGATGGGGAGTTACTTCAACCGAACCTGAGGCGGCATCAACAGAACGGGCGGAGCTCATATGGCAGAAATGAAGCCGGCAGTCACTGCGATTCAGGAACTGTACGGTTCGAACTGCTTCTGATTCTCCCAAAGAAGAGCGGACCAGATCATGCGATACAAGATCTGTATCGGGAGAAGTATTGGTACGTTCAGCGTGGATGGTTGCAAGCCCGCCAAGTTTAAAAATTCGATCAAATGCCGCTCCCAATGCTACCCCGTCAATTGCATCGCCATAACTGGAGGGGGCATGAAAGATTTCACCAAATGCCATAGCTCCTGCATCCCACATAGATTCCAGGGGGGTTTCAGGAGTCACCCCGCTGTTGACAGCAAAGTTGCAGTACGAATGGCTTTTTGCATCCTGTACGCGATCCGCCAATGCATGAGGGGTGGTGAGAGGGGGAATGGTGTTGGGCTGGTCAACAACTACGGTTACACCCCCGGCAATAGCGCTCATACTTCCACTCCCCCAGTCCTCTTTAGCTGATTGCACACCGCCCCGCATATGAACATGCATATCAACTGCAGCCGGTATGACAATACAGCCCCTGCAATCGCAGAGTTCTGCAGTACCCTTATACGCACCCACATGGGAAACTTTCCCGGCAGCGAGTGTGAGATCCGCTACACGCCCTGAGGGTAACCTGACATTCTGAAGTACAAGAGTTGGAGGCGGCGCCATAGTACTCACTTTTTCGCACAACCATAAAGGTGTGATGATCTTTACCCATTACTGACTGGCAGCATGCATAGAAATTTTCTGCGGCAGGTATTCAATCTGATTAGTTCAATACTTCATTACAGTAATTCTGGCAGGAGCACCTCAGGGGATCTTTTAAAAAAAAATGATTCCCGTGCACTTGCCGGATACGGAGTTGTAAAAAATGGATAAGATCATCAGGATCACGTTAGGATTAATCATTGTTCTTCTGGTCGCATTTGTTGCCGTTGTGACCTACACAGGATTTGTGGAACACGCGTATCGGACATCGTTATCCAGTACTTATGACTACAGCTGCACGATCACCACAGATTCACAGCTCACCAATGTAACACTTTTCATTCCGGTTCCTTCTGATTATGTGGGAAATTCCCCGATTGTGGCGCAATACAGTGCACAGGAAATTGTTGGCCGCCCGGCTGACTGGGAAGTTACCCTGTTCGATACCGGAAAAGCAACCCTTGCAAAGATCACCACCCCGGCAATTATCCCCCCACCAGGAACCAGCCCTGCGCACCCATTTATCATCAGGCTCTCGATCAACAAGGGTTCAAAAGAAGTGATCAATACGGTCTCTCCCATTGAACAGGGAGTTATGTTCCGCCCGGTTCAGGACCTGCAGAAAGTAACTTGCCCTGTCAAAAGCACCGCAGTTATTGGTGACCCCACGTGTTACCGGTATCTTATTCCCTTGTATGCAGATTACCAGGCACCGATGAATGCATCTGTCCGCATCGAGTCCACCCTGCAGGGAAAGAACAGCTGGAAGATATTTGAACCACAATTCAATGAGTACCAGGCAGAGATCAGTATCCTGATGTTTGGTGATAATCATGGCTGGACGGTAATGAAAGGAACGCTTGAGAGTAACATTGGGGCATACAATGTGCCGGCATCTCCCTCATGATTTTTTTTAAATAGTCCACCCGCTCAACTTAAAAGTTTCTTTCACCTGAAAAGAAAATCCGGAATATTTTTATGCCGATGCCGAATCAAAATGAGGGAAGAAACCGTCTGTCGATACAACCCGGTTGCACGGTGGATATTATCCAGAAGCAAGATCAGCGCACTGGAAAAAAGACGCGCGGCATTGTTCAGGAGATCTTAACCAACTCACCAACCCACCCCCACGGGATAAAAGTGCGGCTCAAAGATGGTTGCGTGGGAAGGGTCACAGAGATCATTAAATCAGATGGGGCATAAAAAAAAGATTCTCACTTCGATATCCTTAAAAAAAGGCTGTTCGTGTCGATGAACTCTTAAAAAAATACCATTATCTGGTTTTAAATGCCAAAGGGATCACTTCGCTCTGCCATTGAGGACAAGATCCCATATTTTCCAGTCATGCAATACCGGTTGTCCGACCGAACAAAGCCAAAACAATTATATAAACAGATGCCTCTTCGAATAGTATGAAGATACTTATTGCAATTGCACCGGAAAAATTCAGGGACGAGGAACTGGCAGAACCTGTAGCTGCATTACAGAAGGCGGGTATCGAATTCGAGATCGCTTCCACACGCCGTGGCCCCTGTACAGGAATGCTTGGGGCAAAAACTACAGCAACACTATCCTTTGATGATATTGATCCCAAAAGATATGAAGGTCTGGTGATTGTCGGAGGTTCCGGCTCCCAGACACACCTCTGGGATGATGAAATGCTCATTCCGATTGTTAAAATGTTTCACCAATCCGGAAAGGTTGTAGCTGCAATATGTCTTGCAACTGTAGTGCTTGCCCGTGCAGGTATCTTAAAAGGGAAAAAAGCAACCTATTATGAAAGTCCAGCATCATTCAGGGAAATGAAGATCGGTGGGGCAGTAATCACAAACGCTCCGGTTGTTAAGGATGCACGGATAATCACTGCAAATGGCCCGCCCGCTTCAAAAGCATTTGCCGCTGAAATCGTCCATGCCCTCACGGCTGTGGAGTGGTAAGCAGGAAAAAATTTGTCTCATTTATCTTTTTTTACACCAGATGCCTGCAATACAGCCAGAATTATCAAAGCAGACTTTTTTTATAAAAACATCAGGAAGAGACGGAATTGAATTATGCGAGGGATGCGATTCGAACGCATGAACCCCTGCGGGACTGGATCTTAAGTCCAGCGCCGTTGGCCGAGCTTGGCTACCCTCGCGCGGTATAGTAATCATCGCCCAACTTAAAAAAAAGGATCGCATACCCGGCATCCAAAATATACCGTATTTTTTTTAAGTTGAAGTATAAACTCATCGGAGAGATGTTTCCTAAAAAAAGGAGACACTGGTCAAAGCTAAAACGAATCTGCCTGAGCGCAAGAGCTCTTGAAGATGAACTATCAAATAATGAAGAGTTGCCGATGACTGAACTTAAACTGGCGGGATGGATTGAACTTAATGGAGTACGTCTTACCCTGCCAGATATTCAGACAATCCTTAATGAGCGTCCGAAAGACATCCTTTGGTTTGGAGGAGAGTTCTTTTTATCCGGAAACGGATGTCGTGCCCGGGACCATTTTGGGGTAATGCAGGGGAACTGTATGAAAGGAACACTCACCTGTGAGAGCGGGATAACCGGAGATATTATGCCAACGGTTACTGATCTGCCGCTTGAAGAAGCAATCATCACTGCAGTCAGGCTGCGCAGCGATGAAGGAGTGATTGCACTTTCAGGAGGGGTGGACTCAACCCTTGTCGCCCACCTTGCCGGGCGGGAATGTGTGGCAGTAGGTCTCGCAGGATCCCATGATCTCCGGCAGGCAAAGCATGCCGCTGATATGCTCAGTCTTTCCTGCACGTGCGTAGAGATTACCCCGCCAGAAATCGCTGATGCACTTCCGATCGTAATTGGTGCAATCCAAAAAAAAGACCCGGTCAATACCGGCATCGCTCTTACCCAGTATTTTATTACGCGCTGGGCGGATGAACACGGCTATCATCGCATCATCACCGGTCAGGCTGCTGACGAAATCTTCGGCGGATATTCCCGCTATCTTGAAACTAAAACACTCGAAGAAGATCTTGCCCGGGACTTTGCCGGCCTCGAACAGCAGGCAGAACGCGACCAGTCGATCGCCGCCCTGCATGGCACTTACCTTTCAATGCCGTACCTGGACCTGCGGGTTGTGCGCGCGGCGCGTAAGATCCCGGCTGCGGAAAAAGTGCTGGGGCAACTCCGTAAAGTACCATTAAGGAAGGTTGCAGAACGCCATATTGGCCCGGAACTCGCGTGGTACGAGAAGAAAGCCATGCAGTACGGGAGCGGGGTTGCAAAGGAACTCTCAAGGCTTGCCCGAAAAAATGGTTATAAAACATCTGTGCAAGATTACATAGACCAGATAAACAGGGTGGAACATGGTCACTGAAAAAGACGTAGAACATATCGCAGAACTTGCCGATATCGGCATCAATAGTGGAGAACTGGTAACCTTTACACACCAGTTTAATGCAATTCTTGACTATTTTGACGTGCTTGACCAGGTTAAGGGAGATACAACCGTCACGCGCGATCTTACCAATATCATGCGCGAAGATATAGTCGAACCGTCCCTTCCCCGGGATGAGGTATTGAAAAACGCACCAGCACAGGAAGACGGTTTTATCAAAGCACCGCGGGTGATGTAGTGGAAGTAAACGAACTCTCATTTGAACCAAATGACCGGTACAATGCGTTTCTTACCGTCTGCAAAAAAGCCCCCTATGGGAAGGGAAAACTATCCGGTATGGCCATTGCGGTGAAAGATAATATCTCCACAAAAGGAATCGAGACTACCTGTGCTTCAAAAATTCTCAAAGGTTATGTTCCCCCCTATGATGCCCACGTAGTAGAACTGCTCAGGCATGCCGGCGCAGCAATTGTGGGCAAGACAAACATGGACGAGTTCGGTATGGGAACAACGACCGAGAACTCTGCGTTTGGCCCCACCCTCAATCCCTGCGATACCGGCCGCGTTCCCGGAGGATCCTCAGGAGGAAGTGCTGCCGCAGTTGCCGGTAATATGGTTAAGATGGCTCTTGGGACGGATACCGGCGGTTCTATCCGGTGCCCGGCCGCATTCTGCGGAATTGTCGGGCTCAAACCTACCTATGGCAGGGTCTCTCGCTATGGATTGATCGCGTACGCAAATTCCTTAGAGCAGATCGGTCCGATGGGACGTACCGTAAACGATGTCTCTACCCTCATGCAGGTGATCGCAGGAAAAGACCGCCACGATTCCACCACCTATGACCGGCCCTATTCCCACACTCCGGTTGCAGATGTTAAAGGATTAAAGATCGGTATACCTGAGGAATATTTTGGCGAGGGAGTTGACCCGAAGGTTGCAGGGGTTGTCAAAACCGCTATCATCAGGCTTAAAGAACTCGGCGCAACCACCGTTTCGTGCAGCATCCCTTCGATGAAGTTTGCGCTTGCCGCTTACTATGTCACCTGCACGTGCGAGGCCAGTTCCAATCTCGCCCGGTTTGACGGTGTGCGATATGGCCCGGCCGCAGATACGAAAAAATCCTGGCACGAGGCCTACAGGGAAGTCCGAAAAGCAGGATTTGGTCCCGAAGTGCGCCGCAGGATCATGCTGGGTACTTTTGCCCTCTCATCGGGATATTATGGCAAGTACTACACAAAGGCACAGGTTGCGCGCGAGAATGTGAAAGCCGATTTTGCCCGTATCTTCTCAGAAGTCGATCTGATCGCAGGGCCCACCATGCCCACGATCGCGTTTAAGCTTAAGGAAAAGAGCGATCCGCTCTCCATGTATCTTTCCGATATCCTGACCGTCCCGGCAAACCTTGCCGGTATCCCTGCAATCTCTGTTCCCTGCGGAAAAGTTAACGGTATGCCTGTCGGACTCCAGATCATGGGCAGACCATTTGAAGACGAGCGCGTGATCGATGCGGCCTATGCATACGAGCAGGCGGTGAAATGATGGCAGAAGATCAGGTGATAGTCGGGCTCGAAGTGCACTGCCAGCTTGACACCAAGAGTAAACTCTTCTGCGGTTGCTCAACCGATTACCGGAGCGATGGCCCTAACACCCACGTATGTCCCGTCTGCCTCGGTCTTCCCGGCGCTATGCCGGTACTCAACAAGCGGTCAATTGAGTATGCAATGAAAGTGGCAAAGGCACTCAATTGCACTGTGCTCCAAGAATCCGAATTTTCGCGTAAAAATTATTTTTACCCGGACCTTGACAAGGCATACCAGATCACCCAATACGATAAGCCGCTTGCAGAAGGTGGCTACCTCGAGATCGAAAGTGATGAGGGGGGAGAAAGACGTATCCGGCTCACCCGCATCCATGTTGAAGAAGATCCGGGCAGGCTCGTTCATATGGGTAATGCCGAGCGGGGCAAGTATTCGCTTGTGGATTATAACCGTGCCGGCATCCCGTTGATCGAGATCGTTTCAGAGCCGGATATGCGATCCCCTAAAGAGGCCCGGAAATTCTTAAACAAACTCCGCGCCACACTCGAATATCTCAATGTCTTTGACAGCGATAAAGAGGGATCGTTAAGAGTGGATGCAAACATCTCGATCAAAGGCAATGAACGTGTGGAAGTCAAGAATATCACTTCCTATAAAGGAGTAGAAAAGGCCCTTACCTATGAAGTCACCCGGCAGAAGAACCAGATACGACGGGGACAAAGGATCGAGCGCGAGACCCGGCACTTCATTGAATCAACCGGGATCACGCAGTCTTCCCGCTCAAAAGAGCAGGAGCATGATTACCGCTACTTCCCCGAACCGGACCTTCGCCCGCTGCAGGTGCAGTCATGGGTAGAAGGCATTGTGCTACCGGAACTGCCCGATGCCCGCAGGGAACGGTTCGTTTTACAATATGGCTGTTCATTGAACCACGCCCGCACCTTAACCGGTGAGTTAAAACTCGCTAACTTCTTTGAAGGCGTAGTTGCTGCGGATCCAAAAGGGCTCTCAACTCTTGCTGCCACCTGGATTGCTGATACCCTGATTGGCGAACTGAATTTCCGCAGTATGAACCTTGACCGTGTGGATGCTGCAGGGTTTACTGAACTTATTGGCATCCTGAAACAGGGTATCATCACGGATAAGAGCGGAATTGAAGTGTTAAGAGTCATGCTCGACCAGCGCCTGAAAAATGAGCCAACTGAAACTCCCACAGTAATTGTTTCACTCCTGAATCTGGCAAAAAATTCTGGCGATACCGGCGCCATCACCGCTGCCATCACAGAAGCAATAAATGAGAACCCAAAAGCGCTTGAAGATTATTATGCAGGAAAAGGCGGAGCGCTCAACTTCCTTGTAGGACAGGTTATGAAAAAGACGCGGGGAAAAGCCGACCCTGGCGAGTTGAACCGGATGCTGATCGAAGCGTTAAAGAAAAAGGAGGCATAAACACCGTGCATCTTATTGTTGCTGAAAAGAATATCTCGGCACGCCGTATTGCAGAGATTTTGGGGCATGGAATAAGGATTGTTGAGAATAAGGATGCCGGTGTTTCAACCTACAGTTTTGGAAAAACCACTACCGTTGGTCTTAGAGGGCATGT
This sequence comes from Methanoregula sp., assembly GCA_030694985.1. Taxonomy (GTDB): domain Archaea; phylum Halobacteriota; class Methanomicrobia; order Methanomicrobiales; family Methanospirillaceae; genus Methanoregula. The sequence continues at coordinate 27,026 of JAUYTV010000024.1, read as the reverse complement.
TGTAGAGATCGATTTTGTTGAGGGATACAGCAACTGGCGAAGTGCAGAATACACGCCCCGAAGCTTAATCGATGCAAAAACGATCAAAATTCCTACAGAAAAAAAGATCGTCTCACTCCTCCAGAAGCTGGCAAAAAAAGCAGAACGCATCACCATTGCAACGGATTTTGATACTGAAGGGGAATTAATCGGTAAAGAAGCGTACGAGCTTGTCCGTGCGGTCAACCCTAAAGTGATCATTGACCGGGCACGCTTCTCTGCCATCACTTCACAGGAGCTTACTCATGCGTTTTCCCACACCACAGATCTCGACTTCGCCCTTGCAGCTGCCGGAGAGGCCCGGCAATCCATTGATCTCATGTGGGGTGCATCATTAACACGTTTCATATCGCTTGCCGCACGCCGTGGGGGACAGAATATTCTCTCAGTTGGACGGGTGCAGAGCCCGACATTAACGATGATCGTGGACAGGGAAAAAGCAATCGAAGCGTTTGTACCGGAAAAATACTGGCAACTCTCTCTCGATACCGAGAAATCAGGAGAGTTAATCGAAGCCCGGCATACCCATGGACGTTTCCATGAAAAACCCGCAGCGCAACTCGCCCATGACCGGACTAAAGCTCCGCTCGTTGTTACGGATGTAAAAAGCGGCACCAAGCAGGACAGATCTCCTTCGCCGTTTGATACCACCAGTTACATAGTAGCTGCTGCTCACCTTGGGTTTTCTGCTGCCAATGCCATGCGGATTGCAGAAGACCTGTACATGAACGGTTACATCTCCTATCCAAGGACGGACAATACCGTTTACCCCCCATCTCTGAACCTGGATGGAATCTTAAAAGATATCAGGAATTCGCCGTTCAAAAAAGATGTGGAATGGACCATGGCAAATCGCCGGGCAGTCCCGACACGGGGCAAGAAATCCTCCACCGATCACCCGCCAATCCACCCTGCCGGCCCGGCAACCCGCGAAGCGATTGGAGACGATGCGTTTAGGATCTACGAACTTGTCCTACGCCGCTTCCTTGCTACGCTCTCTCCTGACGCACTCTGGAAGACTTTAAAGATCCTCTTTGTTGCCGGTGGGGAGGAGTACACCGCAACCGGGGGACAACTTATCGAACACGGCTGGCACACCGTCTACCCGTTTTCAGAGGCCAAAGAGAGGATCCTGCCGGAGTTTATTGTCGGAGAACACCTTCCGATCAAAAAAGTTGCTCTCGATGAGAAAGAGACGCAGCCCCCCGCCCGCTTTACGCAGAGCAAACTTATCCAGATGATGGAAGAGCTCGGTCTTGGCACCAAGAGTACCCGCCACGAGGTGATTGCAAAACTTGTATCGCGCAAGTACGTGGAAGGCACTCCCCTGCGCCCCACACTTGTCGGAAGAGCGGTGATCGAATCTTTAGAGCAGCATGCGGACATGATCACAAAACCTGACATGACCCAGACGCTCGAATCGCACATGCAGCAGATCAAGGAGAGCAACCGGACACGCGAGGATGTGATCAAGGAATCGCAGGCTATGCTCCACCGGGCATTCGATCAGCTGGAAGCAAATGAGGTAGTGATTGGAGAAGATATCCGTAACAGAACAGCTGAAGAGATGAACCTGGGAAAATGCCCTGTCTGCGCTGGCACGATTGCGATCAAACACATGCGGGGAAATTCTCAGTTCATCGGATGTTCCCGGTATCCGACATGCGGGTTTAATATTGGTCTTCCCAATGCCCAGTGGGGTTTTGCCGTCCGCACCGATGATATCTGCGAAAAGCACCAGCTCAACTCGGTCAGGCTCGTGAGAAAAGGCGCCCGCCCGTGGGATATCGGATGTCCGCTCTGCCACCAGATCGGCTCTAACAAAGAATCCTTAGCAGAGATCCCGTCCATGAACGAAAAACTCGCAGCAAAGATCCTCTCGCAGCACATCTACACGGTTGCAGAGATTGCCCGCAGTACTCCTGAAATATTGGAAAAACGTCTTGATCTTTCACTTGATGCAGCACAAAAACTCATCTCAGATGCCGGGTCTGTTCTCGATAAACTGCGCCGCCGCTCAGAGTGCCGCAAGTTCATGCGTGAGCGTCTTGTCCCAAGAAAGGGCCGCAGCTCTGCAAAGATTCTTACCACCCTTAAGGAGATGGGAATCACTGAACTTTCAGGACTCGCACACACTGATGCTGCAACCCTGAAAAAAGCAGGCATCAGTGATGTGGAGACAGAACAGATCCTCACAGAAGCAAAGATCATGTACTATGGTCAGAAGCTAAAAGAGATCGGCATTCCTGCGGTCAGCTTAAAAAAATACCTTGCAGCGGGAATAACAGATCCCGAGATGTTTTGCAATCGTCCCACTGCCACATTATGTAAACTCACCGGTATGTCAGCTGCCACAGTGCAACGCCATGTGGACCTGGTCTGCATATTCTTAAACAAACCGGCGGTAAAAAAAATACCGAAAGCCAGCGCAGAAAAAGGAAAAAGGGAACTGCTCGCAATTAAGGGAGTTACTGAGTCCATGATAGAGAAACTCTCCCATGCAGGAATTGCCAATACATCGGCCCTGCTTTTGGCAGATGCAGAAACCGTTGCCCGCAATTCAGGTATTGCGACATTAAAGATTAAGGAATTACAGGCAGCGATCCAGAAAAAGAAGGATACGTCCGTTATCCAGATCTAAAAAAAAACTATGTATCTTTTCAGATCCAGTTCATCGATATAATGTATCGGATTTACGATAAGCATTGGATGTACATATTTTTTATCCCCCAGAGGATTAACTCAGGAACAAACCGTTTAATGTCCGATCATTTTGGAATGTCACCGGTTTATGGGGAAGCAGGACAAATGGAATATGATGAAGTGGAAAGACTGGGTGCATGTGACCAAACTCGATCCTGACAAGCAGTTGAAACCCGGAGATATTGAGGCGATTGCTGCAAGCGGCACCGATGCGCTGATGCTATCGGGCACCCTCAACGTGACCAAAGAGAATCTCGCTGCCTTGCAAAAACAGCTGAAGGCCTACGACCTGCCGCTCGTTATGGAGCCGGCAGGGCCAGAAGCCGTGCTCATGCAGGGGATTGACTATGTTTTTGTTCCCAGCGTGCTGAATTCAATGGATGTCCAGTGGATTGTGGGCAAGCACCAGCTCTGGGTGCAGCAGCAGAAAGGAAAGATTCCATGGGAGTATCTGGTTCCTGAGGCCTACATTGTGCTCAACCCGAACTCCTCAGTCGGAAAAGTCACAAAATCTGTCTGTGATCTCAAAGCAGAGGAAGTTGCAGCCTATGCGGCTGTTGCTGACCACTACTTCCATTTCCCGATTGTCTATATTGAATACAGCGGTACGTTTGGCGATCCGATTGTTGTTAAAGCTGCATCGGATGCGCTGGATAATTCTATCCTCTACTACGGTGGCGGGATCAACTCTGCCGAGAAGGCTGCACAGATGAGTAAATACGCAGATACGATTGTTGTCGGTAATGCAGTCTACGATCAGGGTGCTGCGGTTTTAAAAGCAACCGTGGATGCCATCCAGTAATTTTGTTATGCCCGAGATTGATATCGTCCTTGTCGAACCCATCTATGAGGGCAACGTGGGTTTTTCCGCACGGGTGATGAAAAACTTCGGGTTTTGTCGGCTAGTACTCATCAATCCCTGCAAGCTGGGTAATGAAGCGGATGCCCGGGCATCGCATGCGTATGATGTCCTCCACAGCGCTGAAGTCTGCACGATTGAAGACGTGTTTGCCCGGAGTAATATCGTCATTGCTGCAACCGGCACGGTGAGCAAATCCGTATGCCGCGCCATGCGGATGCCGTTTTATTCCCCAAAAGAGATTCGTGAGCGGATAAAGGACACCGATGGGCGAATCTCGATCCTGTTCGGGCGGGAGAACTGGGGGCTCAACAACGAAGAGGTGAAACGCAGCGATATGATCTGTACGATCCCGACTATGGAAGAGTACCCGATCCTCAATCTCTCGCACGCTGTCGGGGTTGTCTGCTATGAACTCTCAAACCTGCCGTTACCCAGCTTTGCTCTCTGCCCGCCCCAGGATATGGAGCACCTGTACCAGCATATCGACCGGTACTTAGACGAGATCCATCATCCTGATTTCAAGCGGGAGAATACGATGATCCTCATCCGGCGGATTCTCGGGCGGACTAACTTAACCATCCGCGAGGCGAGCACCCTGCACGGACTGCTGCGCAGGAGCGAATGGCATATCGACCCGGCGCTGCTGGACCGGGATAAGACGGGCAGGAAGAATCTTGAGGATGATGAGTAAGTGGTAAGAGATACACCCATTTTCCTGCGGGGATTTTTTTGTTCCGTTAAAAACTCCCGGCATATTATTTGATAAAAACAGCATGAACTTCAGCCCGGGGGAAATCCTGTCCACGGACACGCATGTACCATCGTTTTGTTGTGATCGTTTCTAAAGTAAGATTGCTAAACAGCTCGTGCGCTTCTGGTTCAGTAAAATAATGAGTGCAGATCCCATAACCCCTCTTAACAGTTCCCTCTTCAACAGCAGAACCTTTGCCGGATCGGAAATCTTCCGTAGAGAAACCAGAAAAATACAGGATTCCACCGTTTTTCAACACCCGCACAGCTTCTTTTACCGCTCGCGTGCGATCAGTTTTCTTTAGGTGCGAAAGGATGTGGATGGCAAATACTGCATCGAACCTCCCATGAGCAAATGGCAGACTGCGGGCATCTGCCACACAGATTTCTGCTTTTTGCTGAGTGTCGTTCATCCTGCTCATCGCAACAGCACTAAAAGAGAAATCAATTGCAGTTACATTCCAGTTTCGCCCGATCATGGCAGACAGTGTCTTTCCATTTCCGCAACCCAGTTCAAGCACGCGTGAACCTTGCGGTAATGCCGGCAGATGATGTACTGCCCCACCCCAGACAGCTCCCTTGCTGAGATACTCCTTTTCCCAGGCGCCGGACCCATCTCTCACGCTATTTTGTCTCCACATATCAATTTCGCTTACAGGTTAAAAGACGACAGTTACAAAATATATTGCCTTTAAAAAAACCCCAAGCGGTTTTAGTAACGCTTTCCGGTGCTGCTGAAGGCACCGATCATTCCATCAGACCCTTACTGTCTCAGTTGAACAGATACATAAAAAACAGCAAATGCATCAGACACTACATAACTACATGATGTAAATATCAGATACAGGAATTGGGATTGCATGGCTCTTGAGATTTCCACTATTAATGGCACAACAACGATCACTCTTGCCCGTCGTTTTGATTCGGACAGTGCACCGGAAGTTGAGACGGAATTAAAAAAAGTTATTGAACAAAGCCCGGAATCCGTTCTCTTTGATTTTTCTAATACCGGGTATATCGCAAGCGCCGGGCTGAGGGTGCTTCTCAGCAGCACGCGTACGCTCATGAAAGCGGGAAGCAAAGTCGCCCTGTCATCCCTCTCACCGCAGGTCAGGCAGGTGTTTGAGATCGCAGGATTCACAAAAATATTTACCGTCTATGGTTCCCGGGATGAGGCATTACAAAACCTGCAGAAAAAATAATGGAAATCTTTTTTTTTGTGGCAACTTTTTTTTTATCAACAATCAGGTCAGGCCGGTCCGGCATCCCATCCATCAATCCCCGCCCCACTCATATCGGTTCCTCTCGTTCCACTCCCGGATAATCCCCCAAACCCTCTTTCGCCAGACAGTCGGGGGGGGTCATGAAAAAGGGGGGTCTGAAACCCCTAAAACCCCGTAAAACCCCCGGTTTGCCAAACGGGGCCTTTTTAAAAAACCCCGCAAAACGCCCGGATTCCATCGGGACTGATATGTGAAAGGAAACCGCAAAAGGAGTTCATTTTACCATTTTCAGGAGCTGCGTGAGTTTCCGCTTTAAATCTATAATTCAACGGTAGGTAGCGGATCGGAATTAAAGGGCCGCCAAACCACTATAAGGTGCATCAGAACGCATTATATGCACCTCAATTTGCGGGTATTTTGGCGTTTGGGGCGTTATTCGCTGAGATAAATGGTGATTAACCGGGGGTTAACGGGATATCTATGGAAAAAGGGTATAGGGATGGGGTGGGATGGCGGGTGAAGAACGGTTTTACTATTCTGTAGGAATGTTTCCGGAATAATTTTTAGTGCGTATGGGTTTCTTAAAAAAAAGAAAATTACTTCTGCTCCGGATTTTTCCCGTCATCCTCAGACTGCCGGGACTCTTCTTTAAAAAAATCAACCCATGCCTGCTGGGTCTCTTTTGCAATCATGCTGGTCCTGAGGTGCATCACGAGTGCATAGATCACCAGAATATATGCAAGGGCCCGGATCACAATGAGCGGGAGGGTGAGAGGTATCTTAAACCCGAGCAGGGTTGCGGCATGCGAAACGCCAAAAAGGCCGAACGCGGCACCGATAAACAGTGGCAGGGACTCATGACTTCTCCAATAGCAGAGAGTGCCGAGCAGTACAATGATGATGCACAATACCAGATTCACAAAAAGAATCAGATCCCATTCAATCGCCATAAAAAATACTCATATCCATGTAAGGTCCAACCCGTATTTCGGTTTTACTATCATAGCCTGAACCAGATTGGGCTGAGTGCAAATGAATGCTAAAATGAGAAGAAGAGTTTGTGAATTCTAATCCAGTGGGATTTGCTCGAGCTGCGACACCAGCTCCCAGATCCTCGTCCTTGCATGGATCGGCATATTGGGATCATTTGAGATTTCATCTACTTTTGATATGGCTTCGGCTGCGCGCAGACCCATCGCCTTGGTATTGTTCATAAGCAGCGTCCGGGTCTCGTCTGCTACGCGCCGGATATTTCTGGGGATCGAGCTGTCCTCCTGAATGTGCTGCAACATCAGGATACAGTTTTCCATTGTTTTTTCAGGGTTTGGCATGGGAACACCTACCTGTGTACCTGTAGTTAATATGTGGAACCGGCATATATAGGTTAAATATCAAATCGACGGTGAACACATGCCAGTGCGCAAAGAAGATGAAATAATGGCTGAATACCTTCTTAAAGGAGGTAAAATGCTCGAAAAAGCCTGCAAAACCTGCGGGTGCCCGCTCTTTGAAGTCAAAGGAAAGACATTCTGTGTCGTCTGTGCGGAGAATGCAACTGTTGAAAAGACTGCAAAGAGTACAGGATCTAATACTCCTGATGAACAGATGGGAGTGCACCACGCTCACGATCACGGCGCTACCTGTGGCTGCGGTGTAGATCATGACGAGGCCTCCTGCTCCTGCAATGAAGATGGTGGAATGCTCACCGATGAACTTGCGATGACCATCTTTTCGCTCTGTGAGCGCATCCAGAACGAGAAGGATCCTGAGAACGTGCTTATCCTGATGAATGCAGTGAAAGCCGGCACGAAATCGTTAGAGATTCTCTGCAGGCTGTAACAAAGAAGCCCCCCTACCTTTTTTTGGCTCATCAAAAAAACTCATTGAAAATTCTTTTTCACAACTTGCACCTTGACGGACGTGAAGCCTGCCCATCTCAACGAGCAGTCCTCACAATAGGATGCGGTGAATGTAGGAGATGGAATATTTTCAAAAATTGTGTCAGAAAAAAACTGGCAATTGTTCTCAGGAACTGGTTTTTAACTATATGTCCACCGACAAAGATCGTAAATCTTTCCCGCCGTCTTTTCCCCAATCCCCTTTACCGCAGCAAGTTCTTCAGAGGAAGCATTTACAATCCCCTGTATTGAGCCGAAATGTGCCAGCAACAACCGGGCATTCTTAAGACCAATCTCCGGAAATGCTGATATAATATACTCCTGTTCCTCGCGCTGGGAGTGGTGGGACTTGTTCGGGTGAACCTTGCGTTCGCCCCGCTCACTGTCCTCGCGTTTCGAAAGCACAAAGAGCATCTGGGCAGTGTCCTGCTCATCGCGGGTGAAAAGAATCGAAACTCCCATATCCACGGAGAGGGCAACGAGCACGCCTTTGATCGCATTCGGGTGCATGTCGCGCTGGGCGTAAAGATCTCCGCCTTCGATGATCATCACCGAGCGGGGAGCTGACTCTGCCATCACCTTTACCTGACCCAGCAGATCGCGGTTGATCAGGGTATCGACAAAGTCCCGTGCAGTCTTTCGCTCGACAAGAATCCGGTCACCGATCGCGTAATCCCCATGCGGGAGACGCTCAATACGGATTACAGCTCCCATGTTGGAGAGGACTTCTACTACTTTTGATGAGGTCTCGCGGTCATCGATGATTATCTTTGGGCCTTGGGGGGTGAACGCCTCGACGGTCTCTGGCTCCACCACAAGCGGTTGCTGTCTAGCAGCAGAAGAAAAACCGCCCATAGTACGCATGCTCTTGTGCATCTGTTTTTCTTTTGCCACACTTACGTGACGGAACACCTCATCTGAAGTCCCTTTCGTCACCATGACTACGATCTTTCCTGCCCCGGATCTTCCCGTACGACCACGGCGCTGGATGGACCGGATCTCTGAAGGCACGGCCTCGTAGAAGATCACCATGTCGGTTGCAGGCACATCAAGACCTTCTTCACCAACTGATGTAGCGATTAAAACCTTGAACTCCCCTTCGCGGAACCGGGTCAGGGCAGCGATCTGCTTCTTCTGTGAAAGCCCTTTTTCGGCATCCTTTGTCGCTTGCCCGACAAACCGTTCGCAGGAGATCCCTTGTTTCGTGAGATGATCGACAAGGAGCTGCACAGTATCGCGGTACGTGGCAAAGAGAATGATCCGGCTGTCGGGATGAGACTCGAGCTGGTCGCGGACAATTCCCAGTGCAATCTCGGGTTTCGGGTGCATTTCTTTTGTCCAACCGAGAGTGCGATCGAAAAGTTCCTGGAATACCGGGTCTTTTACCAGCCGCTGGCTGGCCTTGCTCCCACCCGCACCCGTGCCTTCAGCAACAAGCTTTGCCAGATATCCTTTGAGCACTTCACTGCCCTGCGACTCTGCAAGGGTGACGGCATGCCGCAGTTTCATTAATTCCGCGTACACCGAAGCAGCCGAGTATGCAGTCGGGTCCTGGTTCTTGATCCGTTGCTGGATCTGGGCATTGATCGTATTGAGCTCCTTCATTGAGAGCTTCTCACGTTTGGGCACGGTGAAGTGAAGCGAACCCAGGAGTGCAAGCCGATCCTCAAGGAGTGTATTTATAGAGTTGATAGCCGCTTTTATGTCGGGGGGTAGATCAACTGAGAGGTACTCTACCTCGCGCTCAAATACATACGGGCGGACATCCGGATCGTTCTCGGTCCGGTTCTCGATATGGGCAATACCAAGATTCGAGCAGACATCCTGCACCTTCTCCTGCACGCTGCCGGGGGATGCCGTCATCGCAAGGAGGAGAGGTTTTTCTGCGCTGCTCATATACCGCTGGGCCAAAAAAACATACGCATAGTTGCCCACTGCCCGGTGGCACTCATCTACGATCAGCAGCGTGACATCGTTTAAGGTGTACCGCCCCGCAATGAGATCGTTTTTTATCACCTGCGGGGTTGCAAGAATCACGGTAGCCTTGTTCCAGTCCTCTGTGCGTTCAGCAGGGGGGGCTTCACCGGTGAACATCACAAACGGGGAGGCCAGACTACCTTCCTTCGGTTTTACCAGCAGGTATTTTTCAAAATAGCGGAGGTGCTGCTCCACGAGCGGTTTGGTTGGGGCCAGCATTAAGATCCTGCCACCCTCGTTATAGAGCCGGGATGCGGCAACGATCAGGGCAACTGCGGTCTTTCCAAGCCCTGTAGGCAGGATCACCATTGTATTGACATCCAGCGCTTTCATCGCTATCGAGAGCTGGTACTCCCGTTTCTCGATGCTGTCCGGCTTGACCAGGGGATGGCTGATGTATTCGCTCATGGGTTTTTTTTATATCAGGTTACAATTCAAAGTTGTGCAAACTTCAGGCTGCCATCGACAAGGGCGCTGACTGTGGACGGAACCTTGTCGATCGCGATCCTGACCTGCTTCATGCTGTCCCGGTCCCTGATGGTGACGGTCCGGTCCTCTTTCGTGTCGTAATCAACCGTGATTGCAAACGGCGTCCCAATCTCGTCCTGCCTCCGGTAGCGCCTGCCTATCGCTCCACTGTCATCGTATTCGGCAAGTATGCCAGTCTTTTGAAGTGAGCGGGCGATCTCATGGGCTATCGTATCGAGTTCGTCCCGGGTCATGAGCGGGAAGACGGCAACCTGTATGGGCGCAACATTGGGAGAGAAGCGCATCACGGTGCGGGCTTCACCGTCTGCGACATCTTCATCGTACGCCTGTTCGAGCACCGCGTAACACATACGGTCAATTCCATACGAGGGTTCAATGACGTGCGGTACGACCTCCTCTCCACGGATATCAACAATTTCATCACGGACTTCAAACAGGTTTGCAGGAATGTGGAACTTTTCACCCTCAACTTCCACATCAGCGCCCTCTGAGGTTGGCGTTGCATTTGCCAGCGCTTCAAAGATCGCTTTTGCTTTCGTTCGGTATTGCTTGCCCAGCACACTCATGTTAGGGATGATCCTACGGCGTGCAACTTTCTTTGGCTCATCATACTGGATGAAAACTGTCATTGCAGTCCCGCTCTCTTTGGCATGGGCGTGTAAATCGTAATCCGTGCGGTCGGCAAGCCCAACCGTCTCGACCCAGCCAAACCGCTCTGACCGGATCTCTGCATCCCAGCAGTCAGTGGCATAGTGTGCCCGTTCATCGGGCAGGTGCTGCCGGAAGCGGAGCCGCTCAGGCTTGATACCAATAGTGACAAGAAGATGGTGGGTGAGAGCTACGTAGTAGGCGAGGTATTCATTGGCGATAACGCCCTTGTCCACAGCTTCCTGCATCGACATCGGGACTGCATCTTCGCATTTCTCCTGTTGGATATACGTGAGCAGCGGCATCGTATAGTCGGCATAGCGTTTGAAAGAGGGGTGGTGATTTTTCTCGTTCGGGTGGACAAAAATCTCGGCTTCTGCCTGCGTGAACTCGCGGAGCCGGATCATACCCTGCCTGGGCGATATCTCGTTCCTGTAGGATTTGCCGATCTGCACTGCGCCAAATGGCAGCTTGTCCCGGTAGAACCTGAGCAGCCGGGAAAAATCCACAAACATACCCTGTGCGGTTTCAGGGCGCAGGTAACCAATACGCTGCGAGCCGGGGCCGATTGTTGTCTGGAACATGAGGTTGAAGTTAAAGACTTCAACGATTCCGAGCACCTCATCACAGGCAGCACATGTACAAGAGGCGATTGCCGCTGCGAGTTCCTCATTTTTCATAATGGACGGATTTTTTATGCCGCCAGCTTCTGCCACATGGTCTGCCCTGAGGAATTCCTTGCAGTGTGGGCACTGGCACATCTTGTCAGAAAATCCCTTCACATGCCCTGATGCAATGAAAACAGATTCCTGTGCAATCGTCGGGCACTCAATCTCATAGTAGCCTTCCTGAATAACGTAAAAATCCCGCCAGATATCTTCAACCCGACGCTTCATCATCGCGCCCAGCGGGCCGTAATCAATGAAACCTGCCACAGCCCCGTAGCACTCGGACGTGGGCCAGATGAAACCGCGGCGCTTGGCAAGATCCATCACTTTTTCAAAGACGTCATTAGAACCTTGTATCACTATCTATCACTTCGTTTTATTTTAAAAATCTCAATACCCATTATTCCGGACAGGTATTATACCTCTCGTTTTTATGGGAGAGACCGGTTCTGTTTGCATTTGCCGTTATTCTCCAGTCACGAATGATATCTGCCAATAAATTTGTTACCGTGGCTCAATCTTATGGTTCCGCATAAAATAAATTTAGCAGAGTCATTTTTTTATGTTTTTTACTGACTGTTCAATATTTCTGCATAAGACCACCTGACGGGGACGTATCGTAATTTTGGCAGAAAACAAATAAGTCATCACCAAAAATAAATATTGATATCCTATATTACTGCTCATGAGGGAGCTAAAAAATAGCATACGGTATATCCTGCGTCAGCGTAAAGATGATATGATGCCGATAGACCGGTTGGAAAAAAGTAAGAGGATCAGCTACCACCTCATGAAACTTATCCGTAATGATGAGACGGTTATGGTGTATACCTCAAAGGAAAAAGAGGTCAATACAATCCCGCTTATTACTGCACTTTTTAAACAAGGGAACCCGGTCATTGTTCCGATTATTGTAAAAGAAGATGTAAGCCTGCGGCTGTCCTATATACGGGATTTTTCGGTACTTATTCCAAGTACGTTTGGCGTCCCGGAACCAATAGGAAATGAAATCCCTGCAACAGGAAAAAATGTGGACACGATTATCCTTCCCATGCTGGGATTTGACCGGACGGGCGGGAGAATGGGGTATGGTGCCGGCTATTATGACCGGTTCTTAGCGAAAAACACAAATATCCAAAAGATCGGAATTGCATTCGCCTGCCAGGAATATGATCACCTGCCGGTTGATGAGAATGATATCCCAATGGACTTTATTATAACCGAAGAGGGAATTGTCTATTCAAAAGGAAGTGAGAACTGTGGAGATCAACGGGACAAAGATTCTTGATACCTACGCAGAAGCGTTCCCGGTCTGGCTTTCAAGGATAATTATCACGGCAGCGACAAAGAAATGGGCCTATAAAACTGCAATGGAGGCCACTGGATTTGCCACATCAAAAATTGGATGTCCCTGTGAGGCAGGAATAGAAAGAAATCTCACAAAAAAAGAGACACCGGATGGCCGGGCAGGAGTTTCCATCCTGATTTGTGCAGAAAAGAAAAACATGAGATCAATTGTTTCTTCACGAATCTCTCAGTGTATTCTTCCTGCTCCCACGGCATCAGCCTTTGACGGGTTTCCTGAAGCTAAATTTCGTTTCTTTACACGAATGCACTATTTTGGGGATACCTTTGAGGAACAATGCACAATTGGTGGCAGAAAATGCTGGAAGATCCCAATCATGGAAGGAGACTATATTGGGGAGGAGCGCTTTGGAACCGTAAAGGGTATTGCCGGTGGCAATTTCCTTGTTATGGGAAAAAATCAGCAGTCCGCTCTTTTTGCGGCAGAAGCAGCAGCAGAGGCAATCACAGGAATGCAAGGGATAATTACCAGTTTTGCCGGGGGCATTGTTGCGAGCGGCTCAAAGGTTGGGTGTAACAATTATCACTTCCCCATGCCTGCAAGCACAAATCATCTCTGGTGTCCGAGCCTGAAAGGAAAAGTTTCTGATTCTAAAGTACCTGATGGTGTGGCATCAGTGTATGAGATCGTTATTAACGGTGTTGATGAGATCTCAATCCGGAATGCCATGAAAGTGGGTATACAGGCTGCCACGGAAACGGGAAGAATCTTGTATATCGGGGCATCAAATTTTAATGGAAAACTTGGCCAGTACAGGTTTTCCCTTCATGACCTTTTTTAAGTAGCCAGATGGTGCCGGTTGTAAAAGATCACCTCCACATGCGGTGCGTGATTTTTTTATTTGTAACTATTTCGGTATATGGCGGAGTGGTTACAAATTTGTGTACATTCAGCATTCTGGCTTCCGGTTATTACTGTTTTAATTCAGATCATAAATCGAAAAAATGCACACCATTTTTAGCGGTTTGCATGCGAAACAGCACTATGTTTTAAATGCATTCGAACTCCAATTTAAAGGTCTTTTGGTCAAACAACGCGTTAAGATAGGGTTAAATAGTTGACGAAGTATTGTATATCCTAATCCCAATACGGGGTATGCAATGACCGAAGACAAACGTAAGGCACAGCTCTTAAAACTCTTCAGCTCCATGTCGGGCAAGACGAAGATTGTCGAGCCCATGAAAAATATCCATGGTACTTTGAGAGACAGCGACGCGATCGAACGCGAGGTCGCTCTCGTCATGAGAGGGATCACAGAACAGGGAATCTTCAAGACCTCATTAAAGCCGATCCAGCTCGCCAAACTCGTCACGTTGTTCTACGCTGGCAAAAATGACACCGAGATCGCCAGAGAACTTGGTGATGAGAAGCTGTCAAAGACAGTGGCACGGGCAAGGGTTCGGCTCAAGCTCTTTAGGGAGCTAGACTTCAAGATGCCCTTTGACAAAGTGAAGATGGAAGAACTGATCATATCCGGCAAGACCATGAAAGAAGTGTCCGATGAGCTGGGAATCAGCCCTTCAACGCTTCGAGAATACCGCCATGTGATCGAAGAGCAGGAAGACCCGACAATTGATCTGTATATCGATCGTATCCGGGACGTTATGGAAGATCGCGATCTTTCCGAGCAGATGACCCGAAGCGCAACTGCAGACAGCCTTGGAGATTCCATAGATATCACAGAAGCAGAACTGATTGATGTAACGTAAAGGTTCATCCTTTACCCCACATCAGACCTTTTTTTTAGCCATGGTGCGCTCTCTGTGCTTATCCTGCCTTAATACAAAAGGGCAAATTTCATACAATCAGAAGAAGATCTGCATATATGCAACTCACCTGGCTCGGGCACTCATGCGTGCTGCTTACCGGTTCAAAGAAAGTGCTCATCGATCCCTTCATTGAAGGCGGCAGCGTTCAGGGAACAAATCCGGATATTGTCGCAGTCACGCACGGTCATGCGGATCATATGGGTGAGACTGTTGCACTCAACCGGAAGACGGTTGCAATCACAGAGATAGCCAGATACCTAAAGGCAAAGGGTTTACCTGTCGAAAGTATGAACATCGGAGGTACTATCATGGTTGAAGGGGTATCTTTTACCATGACTGTTGCGGTGCATTCGAGTGCAATCGAAGAGGCAGGACCAGGTTCTTCTGCCGGAACTGCCGCAGGATTTGTTATTAGCATGGATGGCGTGAAAGTCTACCATGCTGGGGACACTGCTCTTTTTTCGGACATGAAACTTATTGGCGAACTCTATCACCCGGACATCGCGCTGATCCCGATTGGCGGGCGCTTTACTATGGGGATTGCAGAAGCAATGATGGCGGTAAATTTCATTGGGGCAAAGACAGTTATACCGATCCATTACAATACCTGGGACAGGATCAATGCCGACCCCAAGCAGTTCAAAAAAGCGATCGAGCGGACAACTGACATCAAAGTGCAGGTGTTAATGCCGGGTGAGAGTATGCAAACCGGCTCGTGATCTTATTTTCTTATGTGAATTTGGTATTCGGGGAATGTGAAATTTTTATATAGTACGGTGATGATGAGTTCCACAACCAATACCTGCCTGTTGTATCACTATGTCAAACTGTCCGAAGTGTGGTTCAAAAAATACCGAGTGGACGGACTGTAAAACCGTCAATGACAAGACGATCGTTGTCGTTGTCTGCAATGACTGCAAACACACATGGGAGCAGGGGCTCTAGTACTGCTGGTGACAGCGATCCGTTAACAGGTTTTTTATCCTATCCCCTCGCGACCACTTTGTTTTTTGTGAAATGCGAAGGTTCCGTTATATACACTGTGGTAAAATAGGTTAGAATTGCGCAATCACCAATGAGGGAATAATCCGTGTGGATTTTTTTTTTAATCCCACAACCAAAGACTAAAAGAGGTTCCTGAACATAAACGGCAGTACCACTATGCTGACTCATCATCCCATCATCGCATCCTGCATACTTGCCCTTGCATGCCTCCTGCTCATCCCCAGTGTGTCAGCCGCACCGGGAATACAGGCATCCTTTGGAGACATCATCCCGCTCTCTGGCTATTCCTATAGCAGCCAGACGGTCTATCTCTACGTAACCGGGCCCAATCTTCCGGTAAACGGTGTTGCGCTGAATGATATCTCGAAGCGGGCTGAAGATGGTGGTTTCACGCAGGTGCAGGTCGACAGCAATGATCACTGGAGCTACAAATGGGGTACAGGAAGCATCGGGGGACGGCTTGATGAAGGCACCTACACAATCTGGGTGGTGAACGGGCCTAATGACCGGTCCCATTTGAGTCAGGCGGATTACAGTACGATCTCAGTCACACTTAAAAAACCTTCGATCTCCATCAATACACCTCTACAATCTGGTTCAATGGACCTTCGATCCATTCCCGATGGTGCATCCGTTGTGATGGGTGAAAAATACTTAGGAAAGACACCGATGAAAGTTTCAGATCTTTCGCCCGGCACCTATGACGTCATCTTCTCGCAGTTCGGATACCAGAAGTTTTCAACCCGGGTCCCGGTAGAAGCGGGCAGGATCAGTGAAGTTTCCGCAACACTGGTTCCGGATACAGGAGCGCTTGCGATCACATCTGTTCCTGCAGGTGGGATCGTGCTGGTGGATGGAAAGAATTCCGGTATTGCACCGGTCACAATCGGAAATCTCACCATGGGAAATCACACGGTCGCAGTTTCATTGGATGGCTACATGCCCCTGCAACAGACATTGATGGTCGTTCCGGGCCAGACCCTGACGGCCACTATTGGTCTTTCACCCGCACTCATGCAAAAAACCGTAACAACACATACAGCAGAATTTAAAGTCGTGACCCTGATTGCAGGGTTTGTGGCAATAATGCTCCTCATACAATATGTACGCAGACGTTAAGCAGAGTGTTTTTTAGCCAGCATACAAAAAAATGAGATAGAAGTTCGTTGAACGCAGGGTAATTTATATCGATCAATGGGTAACCGTAAAGGGGAGAAGATTCATGAGTCTGAGTGTGTTTGGGATGCTGATGGCAGTGGCACTCGGTGCCTTGGCCGGGACAGTAATTGGCCTGTTCATCGGGTTTGCGGCAAAACAACAGAAAAGTGAATGGTCTGCCATGACCCAAAAGGAAAAGACCATCAATATCGCACTCGTGCTCTTTTTTTCTGCGGTGTGCATTGCCGGACTGGCATGGTATATGGTTTCATGACTTACTACGATTAGTCAGATAAGAGCAATCAATCCGGTCGAGGTACTGAGTTAAAGACACATTATCAGATTTTAGTAAAAAAAAGATTGGTCGTATTAAAAAAATGGGCTCAATGATCAATCATTTACTCCAGCCACCGGGTCACATCTTCCACGGGGGGACGGATGGAAGGAGAGAGTTCATCAGCCGGAAACCCGACAGCGCACCCCATCAGTTCCCATTCACCTGCTAAAATTCCCAGTATTTTGCAGAACTCCTTATTGTCAGACATCCGGGAAGTGATCGAAACAAGCTGGAATCCCAGTTCAAGGGCAGTTGCTTTCAGCCACATGTTCTCCAGACAGTGCGCTAATGACTGGAGTTCAGCGGGCGGGAAACCTTTGCGCTCAGCCACCACAATAAAATACGGGGCATTTCCCACACCGGGCACCCGGCCGGCCTTCCTGATCATTTCCATGCGCTGAACAAACATTACTGCTTTCTTTCGGAGGGTGGGATTGGTTTCCATCTCCTTCTGAAGTCCCTGCGCCATCACATTCACCTGTTCCATTACGAGGGGAATGGCCGCATCCATACTCTGCGTTCCCTTCTTTATTACAAAGAAACGCCGGAAGTAATCCTTCGATCCCCCCACTGATGCCGCCGCATATGGGGCAAGCAGTCCTGCATGAAGGATCCGTCGAATCTGATCCTCTTGCGGAATTGCAGCTGTAAACATCCGGTAGGATCGGCGGTCTGCAAGAATCTGGTCAAGGTACACATTTTTCTGTTCAACAACATCATAGCACATGATAATTCCTTTAAGGGATGTTTGTGACAGGGGCTTTTTAAATCTTGCCGATTATAAAAAAAACAAGAGGTTTATTACTTACGTTTTATCGGCGCACAGCATGCAGCACGCCCATCAAACCAAGCGCAGCATGCACAGGTTTTCTTTCAATCTCAAAATCATAGTGTTTCCCAATATAATCAAGGAGAGCTGGGTTAGGGCGCCCTCCGATCGGCGGCTGGTGCAGTTCCATCTCAATCCTCCTTACGCCCGCAAGCTCTGCGGGGTGGATCAGCCACTCAGCTCCCTCACAATCGCATTTTAAAAAATCACAGCCACCAGCCAGTTCAAAAATCCTGTGCAGTGTGTATGTGGGGGTGAAAACCCGGCAATCATCCCAACAAATCTCAGCAGGTTTCCCATCGCCTAAAGCTCCGTCAATTACCTGAACTGAAACGCCGTTTGTTCGGATATTATTTTTTAGCAGGCCCGCAGTCACTGGCTCTACAGCAGTCACATTACAGGATATGCGGGCTGCGCGGATACAAAACGCCCCTATATTGGCACCGATATCCACCACCACATCCTCATGGCAGATATCATCAAACCGGTACTCGGACACATCAGTGATCTGGCGAAACGGCGCGTCTTCTAAGATAAACGTGACAGGTTCATCATCAAGTGAGAGGAAAATAAGACACACTGGACAGCGCCTTGACATCCCGGATATTATGCATTCTTCTTGATAAAAGTCCCTGCCTCATACTCAGCGAAAGCCTTCTGAATCTCTTCACTTGAATTCATCACAATCGGTCCGCGCCATGAAACTGGCTCACGAAGGGGTTTTCCTGCGATAAAGAGGAAACGGAAACCTTTGCCAAACGATTGTACCCAGATTGAACTTCCGTCACTGAACAGGATCAGATCACGGTTGCTTATCCGGTATTCTTCTTTGCCATCAAAGCTTCCTTCGCCGCTGATCACATAGGCAAAAGCTGTATAACCCTCCTTAACCGGAAGGGAAAAAGTGGTGTCCGGTTCAAGAGTTATATCAAGATACTGGGGGTCTGCCACAATATCTTTCACCGGCCCTTTAACTCCATTGACCTCTCCGCAGATCACTTTAATGCTGACATCCTTGCGCGGAGAAACTGTGGGAATCGCCTTGCTCCTGATCTCCTGGTACCGGGGTTTCATCATCTTGTTTGCCCGCGGCAGGTTCACCCATAGCTGGAACCCGCCCATCCGGCCATCCACCGCTTTTGGCATCTCTGAATGGATAATGCCCGATCCCGCGGTCATCCACTGGACATCCCCGGCGTTGATAATGCCTGATTTTCCCATGCTGTCCGCATGTTCAATGCAACCTTTGAGCATGTACGTAACAGTTTCTATACCACGGTGCGGGTGCGAGGGGAATCCTGCCAGATAGTCTTCATTGCGGGGCGAGCGGAAATCATCCAGCATCAGGAACGGGTCAAACTGCGGAACCTCGTAATACCCGAATGCCCGGTGCAGACGCACACCCGCACCTTCCACCGTTGCATACGCTGAAAGGATTCTTTCAACCCCACGAACCCGAGTCATTAGAGAGGAAGAGGAAGTAATGGCACATTAAGGTATGGGTCAAAAACTAAAATCCACAAACGATCGCGTTTATCCGCACTGCATACCTACATTCCGGTAATCATGGGGCTCAAAGAGCAGTTGCGCGGGATAATTCCGGATAATGCACTTTGCCTTATCTCAGATCATTTTGATGTGATTGGAGATATCGCCATCATTTCAGTCCCGCAGGAACTCTCTGAGTTTAAGCAGATAATCGCACATGTGATCATCTCCCATCGCAAAAATATCTACACAGTACTCAACAAGGTAGCCAAAGTAACCGGAGAGAAAAGAACTGCCCGCTATGAAATTCTCGCTGGAGACACTACAGTTACGCGGCATCACGAATTTGGTTTTTCTTACCGCCTCGATGTGAGCAGGGTCTTTTTTAATACACATCTCTCTTATGAACGGATGCGGGTTGCAGATCAGGCAGAGTGCGGCGAAAGAATCCTTGTACCGTTCTGTGGTGTGGGTCCGTTTGCTATTCCTGCAGCAGCAAAAGGGGCCCATGTAGTAGCAGTAGAGCAGAATCCTGATGCGTTCTTCTGGCTTGAAGAAAATATCAGCCTCAACAAGGTAAGAAAAAATATTACTCCCATCCTTGGGGATGCTTGCGACATAAGTCTTATCCCGCACCGGAAGTTCGACCGGCTGATCATTCCGGCACCCTATGGCATGGACGGAGTTCTCGACATCCTCTCACCGCTCATGGAACAAGGTGGAATGATTCATCTCTACACATTCAAAACCCGAAACGAGATTCCCGCACTCATAGAAAAATATACACATAAAGGATTCACACTCACGTATTACAACTCCTGCGGCAACGTTGCACCGGGCGTGAGCCGCTTTGTGTTCGACTTGATTTATTCACCCCGCCCGTAGTGCATGGTAAACAGGGCCATATACTCATCCGCATAGCAGGCAGAGTCACACTGGAGCAAAAATTCCGGCCCCAGCACCGTCTTAAAAAGATCATTCCACTGGGTGCGGAGCATGTGATAATCCGTCCTCTCACCACGCGGCTGGGTCAGAATTGAGACCAGCTCGGTCATGAGAAAGGAATCTACACAATCAGTTACCACATCGAGCGGTGCATCATGGGCAAAGACAAAGTCGATGATCCGCCCGTAGGACTGGTATACTGAGAACGCCAGATCGGGAGAGAACAGGTCAGGGGTATCATTATTTGCATCCATCTCAAAGAGCACGAAGTGATCGATCCATGGTTTTAACCTGGCGAGATGGATACGTTTGTCTTCAATGGGCATGTGGTGATATGCCAGCGAAGAAAACGCGATATCATAGTGTTGGCAGATTCCTGCTGAACAATCCTGGATGCATGCATTTTCAGTAGTGATGGAGATGCCAGGAAATGCATCACCAACCGATTTTTTTGCAAGCGAAATCATGGCAGGAGACGGGTCCACCAGATGAATTTCTGATAGTTCAGAAACCTTCTTAGACTCCAAAAGATGTGAAAGGATCATTACAGTAAGCGCCCCGTCCCCGCATCCGATATCCATAAAGCGCACAGGTTTATCGAATGATGGCAGGGTTTGGGCGCACTGGTGCACCAGCTGTTTTCGCGCATTTTTTATATTTGGCACATTCGAGAAATGAACAAACGGTCGTGGATCTCGAAACGCAACTGCAGGTATGATCATTTTCCCGCCATGCCGCTGTAAAAAACCCATGAGAAATGTGGACGAGAACAGACCATCCTCTTCGCAAATCGTACCCGCCTTGATCCATTCAATACAGCGATGGTGATGACCCTGTGCAGCAAGCAGGGTGCCGATGTAAAAACAGAATGGAGAGAACAGGTTTTTTCGAATCTTTGCTCCATAAGATACGGGCTTTAAATCATTCTTAACGATATCTTTGGCATATTGGGCCCATTGGTTTTTTTCCTGTGTTGAAAGAAAAAGCATAAACCCCCCCCAGGATTTCCGGTTATCACTCTCCTTGTTAAGCGTGACAGGCAAAAATTATGACGGTCCTTACTGCTTTTGACAGACAGAGGGGCCAACTGAGAGATCTCATGATTCTGACCTACTCCCACGGATAAATCCGGTGGGGTTCTTAACGTTACCGGGGCATTCCGGCAGTGCGTCGTTGTGGGGGATCAGTGCTCCCATCGTACACATCTCTTTCTGCGTACGAGCGGTTATAGCAACGGTGTTTTGTCAAGATGCCAACATTACAACCGCTATAACCTGCGTTCTTTCACAAGGAAATAACTTAGCGTACCACGCAGCACGATCTCTCGTCTATACACGGGACAAATATTATAGCATCAGATATCAAATAAACCTATTTGTTGGTAGGCTGTACGGCATTCATCCCACGACTAAAGATTGTGGGCTTTCTGACTGCCATAATCGTAAAGAGGTAAAAAAATGAGCCAGAGGGTAAACCATCACGGGTCTTCATTGCCGCAGCCTTAAACACATATTGCCGAATCTGGTATACTCTTTGATTTTCAGCTGCCGCACCTCTGGGCACGAGATCTTTGCAGGTCTATTCTTCCGGAACAACAGGCTTTTACTTAAGAGTGTGAATATCAGCTTTCTCTTTATGGTAGAGCAGGTACAGCACAGCTAGGAGGATCGGAAAAAGGAGATCTACCCATAACACCCCGCCAATATTGTTAGGAGAGATATCCCCGTGCGCAATGAACTCGTATAAATGGCCAAGACCGGCACCGAACAGGAACAAACCTCCGCCGATGATCGTGGCAAGCCAGAAATGATCATGGTACTTCAGGCAGAGGAGGGCCACAATACCGATCGATACATCCCACATACCTACTTCCCGCTGGAAGGGACTACCGGTTGCCCAGCCGATCGATTGGGCTACCTGATCAGGAAGGAGCAGGTGGCCGATTCCACCCCAGATCAGGGACAGGCCAAGCCCGCAGCCGAGCTGCCACATCAGGATAATTTCGAGTTTTCGGTGCGTGTCAGCGGTGTTTCTCTCTTTTGTGATATGTATAAGGGCAATTATTGCCCCAAGAAGCGGAAACATAAGCGCCCAGAGAATTTCCATAATACTCATAATGAATCTTTTACCGATGAAAATTTAACAACTCTTATCCGTCAGAGGAAATACCCGGAACTATTGAAAAAACGGTTTTGTGTAAAAAAGGAAAATTACACCGGGAGAACCCGGCTGCCATATATCTCATTGATAACCTGCCCAAGTCCCATGTAAAGCGCGAGCAGACCGGCAACAAGACCGGCAAATCCCCCAAGGTTTAAGATGAGCGTGCTGCCCGTGAGTTGCGCTGCGA
Organism: Methanoregula sp.; assembly: GCA_030694985.1. Classification (GTDB taxonomy): domain Archaea; phylum Halobacteriota; class Methanomicrobia; order Methanomicrobiales; family Methanospirillaceae; genus Methanoregula. The sequence continues at coordinate 4,522 of JAUYTV010000024.1, read as the reverse complement.
CAAGCAAAAGTGCCAGGAGCAGGACCATAAAGAGGGTGAACGCAAGGAGACGGTGCATCTTTAATGTGCAGATAAACAGGCCAAAGATGAGAAGTGTCCAGACCCCAAGGAATGCTGCGAGATCAATCGGAGTGGGCGCTTTTGTAAGGCCAAGCACTGGAAGAATGAGAAGCGTGGCAAACGAGATCCAGAAAAAACCAAAACTCCCAAACGTGAGCATCCCAAACGTGTTGTTCTTCTTCCACTCCATCAGCCCGACCATCACCTGTGCAAGTCCGCCATAGAAGATCGCCATTGCAAGGATGGGGCTCCCAAGTGGGGTGAATCCGGCATTGTGAAGACTGAGTAAGACGGTTGTTAAGCCAAATGCGCACAGTCCCAGCGGTGCCGGGTTAGCTGAATTATCCATCAGGAAGAGATTGTTCCTGTTCTTTTCTTCAATATGTTCCATTGAATCATCTCTTTTTTATTCTCTGGTGCAGATCCCTTTTCTGACTGCACACGGGATCACTTTGCCTGCTCGTTAGTACCCGGCTAAAATAGATCCCTGTGCACCCTTGAAAAGAGGTGATACAGCAGCCAATGTGGTGCACACATACGTTAAACGTGTACTACTATGTACGGTTGGAGTGTGGACATTTAAACAATTCGCACCACTCCGTGGAATTTTTAAACATTGTCTGCACCACATTTGATGATGAAGATCTTTTTTAATAATAGCATTGAGAGGTGTTTCATCAACAGGAAAGAGGCTCGCCGCTACTTTATGTGGGTAAGACCTGTTATCAAAAATTAGTTGTGATGTTCCCCAGCCTCAGGGCCTCTCTTTAGGCACGGCGGGGCAAGACGGTTTCAACATTTTAGTCATTAAAACCGCCGCGGGGGCGTCCCTTTTTGGTGCGGCGGCGTTCATCCTATTTTGGGATAAGGGGACATCAACCACCATCATTGTAATCTAATCAATTTCTGCATTACCCATTCAAAAAAGCGAAGAGCAAGTAAAGATCCAGCTTAAATGCTTACTTGATCCGTTCCTTTAAAAACTTAAAAGATATTGCCGGAATACCTTGCTGTCAATCCTCAAACTGCGGGTTATCTTCTCCACCCGAACTGCGGAGAAATATCTTCTCAATCGGTATACCAAATAATTCCGAGATCCGGAATGCAAGATCAAGGGAGGGATCATATTTTCCTTTCTCTATGGCAAGGATTGTCTGCCGGGTCACCGCCAGTTTGTCAGCTAGTGCTTCCTGGGTGAGTTCGTGCAGCGCCCGGTAGACCTTGATCCTGTTCTTCATCCTGCCCTGAACCTCTTGCTTAAAAATTTTATTGGGGGTAATGGCATCATGCGGAGTATGCAAATTTTTAATGGGCACTGATTTACAATGATATGGGCAGGGTTCCGGTCCATAATATTCCTACCCATTTCTGATTGCATAAAAGACAATGATTGCAAGTGTCATGACCACAATGAGTGCACACCAGAGGGACGGGTTATTGATCTTATGAGAATGCCGCTCATGTATTGTCACAGGATAGACTAGTGAAAAGCCGGTATAGATGCCGATGTATACGACAATATCCGAAAAAAGCCTGCTTTCAGGAACATTAAGGATATTTTTTAACACGATCACCAGTGCTAAAAGACAGGCGCCTGCAGTTAAGGCAAACCGGATTCTCCCATCCCCAAGACTATGACCGATTCCCATCTCTTTTTTCTCACGTTCAGTAGAGAACGTTGAAACGGATGACAAAAAGGTTCTCTTAATCATACTCGTACAACTCCACAAAATGATAGATAATGTAAACTACCATTTACATTTTAATAAGTATTTTTAACTTTTTGGAATATATATTTTACTAATACTGGATAAAACAGCGATCAGGAACCCACAACAGGTTCAGCCACACAAGTCCCATACACGACCCTTATGGATCAGGTAATCTTTGGATAGCATGATATCCCAGTAAAAAAAACCCGTATAGCACGAAGGATATGCAGGGTACAGTAATTATCGGGCTCATCCAGATGGCAGTCGGAAATGACCCGGATGTGATGCTTAAAAAGGCGCAGGACAAGGTGGAGCTGGCAGCAAAAGCTGGCGCACAGATCATCTGCCTTCCGGAACTTTTTAAAACCCGCTACTTCCCAAAGCATATCGGTGTCGATGCATCCACATTTGCAGAGACGGTCCCCGGTGCAACCACCCATATTTTTTCCGAGCTGGCCAAGGCACACAATGTCGTGATCATTGTTCCGCTCTACGAGAAAACGACTGAGGGCCGTTTCTATAATACTGCTGTAGTGATCGATGCCGATGGCACGATTTACCCCCCCTACCGCAAGGTGCACATACCACAGGACCCAGGATTCTTTGAGAAGGGATACTTCTATCCCGGAGAGGGCTACCGGGTTTTTGATACCCGGCACGGGCGGATCGCAGTCCTTATCTGTTTTGACCAGTGGTTTCCGGAGGCTGCGCGGTGTGTTGCACTTGATGGGGCAGAGATCATCTTTTACCCGACTGCAATCGGCCATCCCGGGGGAGATGAGCCGGCTGAAGGTGACTGGCATGAAGCATGGGAACTGATCCAGCGGAGTCACGCGGTGGCAAACAGTATCCATATTGCAGCTGTGAACCGGTCGGGCCTGGAGGAGAACTGCCGGTTCTTCGGGGGATCATTTGTCTGCGATGCCTTTGGTAAGATCCTCTCAAAGGCCGGTGATGGCGAAGAGACAGTAATTGCCTCCCTCGATCTCTCCATGAACCACACGGTTCAGGATTCCTGGGGGTTTTTCCGGAATCGTCGTCCGGAAACGTACGGCAGGATCGGGGTTGCTTTCCCCGGGGAGAGTGGGATTTTTCCGGCTTTGAGAAAAGAAGATACACCACAGAACCGCGGGTTTCACATGCCAGCAGAATGGGAACCTCATGATGCTGTCTGGCTCTCGTGGCCGCACAACAGCATGACATTTCCCCATCTCAGTGCAGTGGAAGAGGCATACTATGAGTTCATACGGGCAATCCATACATCAGAAAGGGTTGAACTCTTTGTTCCCACCGCAGTTATCCATCGCAAAGTCAGGGCACGACTCAGGGAAGCAGGCGCAGATCTCGACCGGATCATCCTGCATACCAGTGAGTATTCCGATGTCTGGATCCGCGATTATGGCCCGACATTTATTGTGAACCGTACCTTGCAAAAGACTGCCATTGTCCACTGGAACTTCAATGCATGGGGCGGAAAATATGAGGCCCAAATTTCGGATGGGAGGATCCCGCTCATGATGAATCGCAGGCTCAACCTTCCTATCTTCACTCCAGGTGTTGTGCTTGAAGGCGGTTCTATTGATGTGAATGGTAAAGGAACGGTACTGACAACCCGTGCCTGCCTCTTAAACCCCAACCGTAACCCGGGCTTGTCAGCCGATCAGATCGAAGAAAAGCTCAAAGAATATCTCGGTGTCGAGAAGGTGATCTGGCTAAATGACGGGATTGTAGGTGACGATACCGATGGGCATATTGATGATATTGCCCGGTTTGTCGGCCCGTCAACAGTTGTCTGTGCCTATGAAATGGATATCGCAGATGCAAATTTCCCGGCCCTGCATGACAATTATGAGATCCTCAGGCAGTCCTCTGACCAGAGCGGACAACCATTAACTGTTGTAAAACTGCCCATGCCGGCACCCGTGGTGGATGGCGACGAGCGTTATCCGGCAAGTTATACAAATTTCTATATCGGGAACTCTGTTGTGATCGTTCCTGTGTTTAAGGATCCGCACGATGCTGAAGCACTCAAGATCATAAGAAAGCTCTTCCCGGACAGAGAAGTGATCGGGATCAATGCCCGGGCCATGGTAGAAGGATTCGGTACATTCCACTGCGGAACCCAGCAACAACCTCGTTTCTGAATTGCAATCAGACCGAAAAAAAATTAACCGCTCATTCACCGCGCTGTTTTTTCATATCCGCAATAGTTACGGACGGATTTTTATATCGTCCCCGTTTTGCAGTCTTGGATCCCATCTGGATCGCAGCAACCGGGCAGAAATGCAGGCAGGCCAGGCAGAGTTCGCAGCGGTGCTTCCATGACGGTTTTTCATTTTCGATAATTATATTCTGCACAGGACAGACTCTGGCGCAGATACCGCACGATGTGCATTTTTCATTGGCAATGAATGCCTTGTCACTCCCATGCAGATTTTTGATAAAACCTATGGTCTCGCATGTAAATTTAAATATTCGGAACGCCAAATACATGAATATGGGTTATACTGTTGAGGAATATCTGGGGATGATGGTTGCAGCGGGTCGGCAGCCATCCACTATCGCGTCATATCGTAACATTTTCAGATCATTTGCACGTTTTTTAGATGTGCCGCTGGATGAGGTGCATAATCATCTTTCATCGGAAACTCTGATCAAGTATGTGGGTTCGTTAAAAGGACATACGGGGCTGACAATCCGACAGAAACTAACTATTCTCCGGGCCTACTTCACCGAGAACGGGGTACAGT
>JAUYTV010000014.1 GCA_030694985.1 Methanoregula sp. | reverse complement strand
CCGGACGATTTTTTTCAATCAAAGGCTGGAACTTTTTTCATGCAGGGTCTGGTTGATCTTTTGAGCAGCCTGATGTGCTGTTTGAGTTTGGTGCGGTTGCTTTCTTTAGCTTTTGGTTATGATACCGCTTCTCGTTCTTCTCGTTGAAGATGAAAACAAATTCACGCCCCCGTTTTTTACGGAGTATGTACCCAAGATCCAAAAGGTGGAGGAGATCCGTCCTTGCAGTCTCATACACCGTATTATACTGCTGCATAATTTCGCGGATCGTGAAGTATTCGTCGCTCTGTTCCATCAGGGTACGGAGGATGTCGCCTTCCCGCTGGCTGATATCCGGTATTTTACTAATAATGGATTTTGTTGCGATTTGTTCGGTATGTTTCTCTTCCAGGTACTGCATGAGATTTTTCTTCGCATCATTGATGCAGGACCGGTTATAGAGGAGGAAATAGGTGAGATCCATCTCATCATATTCCGTGTAGAGGTACGCGAGTGAGTATTTTTTCTTCGACCGGAGGATGATCCGGGAGATGGGCATGTACTCGAACAGCCAGTATCCCCGAGAGAGGACATACCAGTAAAAAAGGCTCCGGGCCGTCCTCCCGTTTCCGTCATTGAACGGGTGGACATACCCGATGAGAAAATGCAGGATAATCCCTTTGATGACCGGGTGGATGTAATCCACACCGGGATCTTCATCGCTCCCCCTTTGGTTTGCAAAGGTGCAGAGCGCTTCTATGAACTTTCCGATCTCCTGAAAATCGGGAGGTGTGTGGTAGATAACGCGGGTTACCGGGTTTGCGACCACGATATCATTGTGTGTCCTGAACTGCCCGACCGCTTCCCTGTCGATTGTCCCTTTTGTTACCAGCCGGTGGATCTCAAGGATAAGAGCAGGAGTTAACAAGTCATCCTTGTGTTCGAGAATGAAGTTCATTGCCTCGTAGTTGTTGAACACCATCTGCTCGGAACTGTTTCTGGGCTTCCGGCCTCTCCGCAGCATCTCCTTTGCAATGCTACGGGTCGTTGCGGCACCTTCGAGGATACTTGAGGCGATGGCTTACTCCATGAACGAGTTGATGATGTACGACTTTTCGAGCCGGATGGTCTTGTTGTGGATACGGATATTCCCTGTAAGGTAGCTGTCAATCGCATGGAGGCTTTTTACAATCTCTGATATGATCGAGTAGGTGAGCCTGAGGGGGGATAGACAACATGCTCCTGCCGCATGGACCTGTATAATTTCATTACTGCCCAGGCCCTCTTCCTCTGGCCGGCATCGGGTAGACGGTACTTCAGCTCGTCCCAGAAGAGGTAGCGCCTGTTGTACTCGTTCACATCTTTTTTAAACTGATCATCAGTAAAATAGTTTACCTGCCCATCCATAATGTCCTTCGTCCAGTTGGACGGCGGTTTTTCGGGCAGTTTTGTCATGAGTTGGTGAACCAATTACTAATTTGGCACAAATTAGTATTTACTAGTAATTGGGATTTTTTTATGGTTTTTAGGAAACCTGCTGTAGGAAGAAATACTAATTTTTGGGGTGGGATATTTTGGTATTTGGCAGTTGATCTACGGATCGGTAAGTGGCACCTATCAGGCTTTAGTTGATCCACGAACAATTTTTATCAATATTCAATTGATAATTTCAAAGCAAGCTTTGATTGAAATTCTTCAATCAGATTCCGAATAGAAAAATGACTTGAATGAATACTCAATATATCTCAGGCACACCGGATCTCTGCCAAATCCGGATTACGTCATTCCGGAGCCTTAACAAGAGAACTCATGCAATATTTTTCTGCGGGGACTCCTCACTATTTATTCTATTGAACAAAAAACAAAAGAGTATCAGATACATTCAAGGAGGAAAAGGAAAACATGACGTTATGCGAAGTTCGAACCGTCGGGGAGATTACCATTGTTGTAATGCCCCTCCAGATTGACCATGTTGCTGCATTGACGCTGGACCACGAACTTCATGAACTTGCCGCAAGGGAACCAAAGGCCCTGTTCTGCAACTTTTCACAGACAAAATATATCTCAAGTTCCGGGCTCCGAATCATCTTAAAGACCGCAAAGACCGTAAAAGCGGATGGTGGCCACTTTGGGATCTTCTCCCTTACTCCTTTTGTCGACCACATCTTTACAATGTCTGGCTTCTCAAAAGTCTTTTTTATCTATGAAAATGAAGAGGCAGCAATACGGGCGGTTTTACATTAGGCACTGCCTTTTTTTTAACATCTGACGGATTTCAGAAAAGACAATTAAAAAAATGATCCGGGATCCGGTCACCGCATATGAGGTTTTAACTCACACCACAACAACCTTCTTCACCTTTGCCTTCTTCTTCTTCCTCTCTAAAATACTCTTGACCTTCTTTAACCGGAACAGATCTTCGCGTTCACGCTCCTCAATCGCGTTTTTGATATATTTTGCCTGGCTCTTTAACTCGGGAATCAGGATCTGTTCCAGTGCATTTACACGCCTGCGGTTCATCTGGATCTCTGCGCCAAGCCTCCGCATGGCAGTCTCGGTCTCTGCAAGTTGTATAAGAAGATCCAGCTCAGCTTCAAACCGCTCAGCGGTCTCATCGATCCTCCCACTTGTGGAGATGATCCCATAACCCCTTTCAAGCGTACTCTTCGATATTCGTTTCTTCTCAATCACAGGAACCGGAACCCCCATGATATTTTTTCCAGTGATATCGACCGTAATTGATCTCCGGGTAGCAAACGATGCGGATTTGAGCGTGACCGGATCATCGACTGCCTGTGCGATCATGAGGGCAAGGTCTGCTTCTTTAGAGACCACTTCCAGCTCGTCGCGTGAATTGGAGACTGTATTTAAGATCTTGAAAAATTCCTGGATGAGTGCATCCATCTTCTCCCTCAGGAGATCCCTGCCCTGCTCCGCAAGCTTGATCTGCGATTTCTTTCGCATCAGCTCCATCCGGGTGGGCTTGACCTGCTCCATAGTTTAGCCTCCACTCGGTTCCTTGTGCAGGGGGTGGTATTTTTTGATGTACTCCCGTTTTATTCGCTTGAGTTCGTCTTCGGGTAGCATGGCAAAGAGATCCCATGCAATCTTAAACGTCTCTTCAATAGACCGGTCCTCGTCTCCCTGCGAGATGAACTCCTTTTCAAACCCGTCTGCTAACTTTAAATATTTTTTATCCAGTTCCGTTAAGGCTTCTTCCCCGACAATCGCAACCAGACGGCGCAGATCGCGGCCATATGCATAAGATGCGTACAGCTGGTCTGCTACACCCCGGTGATCCTCCCGGGTCTTTCCCGCACCGATCCCTAAGTTCATGAGCCGGGAGAGGCAGGGAAGAGCATCCACCGGTGGATCTGCGCCCCGGCGGAAAAGATCCCGGGATAAGACAATCTGCCCTTCGGTGATATACCCGGTGAGATCGGGGACCGGGTGGGTGATGTCATCGTCAGGCATCGTCAGGATCGGGATCTGGGTAATCGACCCGCTCTTGCCTTTTAACCTGCCCGCCCGCTCGTAAATCGAGGAAAGATCCGTGTACATGTAGCCGGGATAGCCCCTGCGGCCGGGCACTTCTTCCCTTGCAGTCGAGATCTCCCTGAGGGCTTCGCAGTAATTGATCATATCAGTTAAGATGACGAGCACGTGCAGGTTGTGGGTAAATGCAAGGTACTCTGCAACCGTCAGCCCGCATCGCGGGGCGGCGAGCCGCTCCACCGTGGGATCGTCTGCAAGGTTCATGAAAAACACCACCCGTTCAAGTGCCCCGGTCCGCTCAAAGTCCCGCATGAAGAAAGACGCCTCCTTATGCGTGATACCCATGGCAACAAAGACCACGGCAAACTTCTCACCCTCGCCCCGCACTTTTGCCTGCCGGGCGATCTGGGCTGCAAGTTTGCTGGCAGGAAGACCAGAGCCCGAGAAGATCGGAAGTTTTTGTCCCCGCACAAGGGTGTTGAGGCCGTCTATAGCCGACATCCCGGTCTGGATAAAGTCAGCCGGTTTGTCTCTGGCAGAGGGGTTAATCGGTGTTCCGGCAATATCGAGTATTGCCTCTGGTATAATATCCGGGCCGCCATCACGGGCTTTTCCTACACCGCTAAAGACCCTGCCCAGCATATCAAGAGACACGTTGATCCGGGCGGGTTCACCGGTGAACCTGACGGATGTATCGGTTGTATCAATGCCACGGGTGCCTTCATACACCTGTATGACCGCATGTTCTTCGGAGATGTCAAGCACCTGCCCGGTCCGTTCCTCCCCGTCCCGCAGGGTGATCCGGACAATCTCCCCATAGGAGGCGCCTTTGACATTGTTGACAAAAATTAATGGGCCAGAGACATAATCGATCGTCTTATACTCTTTTGTGACCAGCGAAACCGGCTTCATCGTTCCACCTCCAAAGACATCAGCTGGCGATCGATCTCTCCAATCAAATCCTGGATCAGGTTGATCTCCTGGATCTCCTTCATCCGCCCGATATCTGCCTTTAAGGAAAGTCCCTGCACCTGCTTGAGCGTGATGCCCCGGTTCATCCGTTCGATCACGCTGGTATAGTAGGTCATGATCACCTTGAGCATCAGGTACTGTTTTTCAATGGGGCAAAAAGAGTCCAAATCGCTGTATGCGCTCTGCTGGAGAAAATCTTCGCGGATCATCCTCGTCACATCGAGGATTACCTTCTCACTTTCCGGCAGTGCATCCGGGCCCACCAGCTGGACAATTTCCTGAAGCTCGACTTCCTTTTGCAGCAGGTACATGGTTTTTTCTCTGAGCTCCCGCCAGTCGGGTGCAACATTTGTTGTGTACCAGTCCCCGATGCTGTCGAGATATAACGAATAACTCTTGATCCAGTTCACTGAAGGGAAATGCCGGCGGTACGCTAAGTTGGTATCCAGTGCCCAGAATGTCCCGACAACCCGCAGCGTATTCTGGGTGATCGGTTCAGAGAAGTCCCCGCCCGGGGGTGAAACTGCGCCGACAACGGTGATAGAGCCGTTGCGCTCTCCTGCACCCATGCACACAACCCTGCCCGCCCGTTCGTAAAACGCAGACAGCCGGGTGGCCAGATACGCAGGATATCCCTCTTCGCCGGGCATCTCTTCGAGCCGTCCTGATACTTCACGGAGTGCTTCACCCCACCGCGAGGTCGAATCTGCCATCAGGGCAACATCATACCCCATGTCCCGGAAATATTCTGCAATCGTGATACCAGTGTAGATCGAAGCCTCCCGTGCAGCTACCGGCATGTTGGAGGTGTTTGCGATAAGGATCGTCCGCTCGATTAAAGGGAGGTTGGTTCGCGGGTCAACAAGTTCGGGGAACTCTTCGAGCACATCGGTCATCTCGTTGCCCCGTTCACCGCACCCGATATACACCACGATCTGTGTATCGGACCATTTGGCAAGCGTCTGCTCAGATACAGTCTTTCCTGTCCCAAATCCTCCGGGGATCATTGCAGTCCCGCCTTTGGTGACCGGAAAGATACAGTCAAAAACCCTCTGGCCGGTGATCAGCGGCAGAACAGGATCGAGTTTTTTCATGTGCGGCCTTGGAATCCTGACCGGCCAGACCTGCATCATGGAGAGAGGGGTGGTAGAGTTAAGCGTGCAGATAGTATCTTCTACGGTGAACTCGCCGCTCCTGATATCAGTAACGGTTCCGGAAACATGGTGCGGGACAAGGATCCGGTGCTCGAAATGAAATTCCTTTACAGTTCCTAAAATATCTCCGGTAACAACCGTATCACCGATCTTTACAGAGGGAACAAACTCCCATTTTTTCTCGCGGTTGAGCCCTGGTGCCGAGATACCACGGGCAATAAAATCCCCACAGAGTTTGAGAAGCACTGGCAGTGGGCGCTGCACCCCGTCGTAGATGGAGGCAAGGAGCCCGGGGCCGAGTTCGACCGAGAGAGGTTTTTCGGTATTTTCAACGGGCTCTCCTGTCATAAGACCTGTGGTGTCTTCATAGACCTGGATAACCGCATCCTCTCCTTCAAGCCGGATAATCTCCCCACGGAGTGCCTCTTCTCCTACCTTGACCACATCATACATCTTTGACCCTTTCATACCGCGGGCAATGATGACGGGGCCGGAAATTCGCAAAATTGTTCCTGTAATCATACCATCACCTCTTCAAAACGATATTGTACCCGATTGCTTTTCTTAAGAGACGTTCTATGTACGTCCTCCGGTCAACCTCTCTCGACTTCGAGGGGATCGGGATGATGAGCGGGCGGTGCATTTTTTCGATCCGGTCCATCAGTTTCTCATCCAATGAGAGCATGAACTCCTCATTTACTGCTACAATACCGATATCATCCTTGTAAAGCAGCGGCGGGATCACTTTTCTGGCTTCATCCAGGGTTCCTGCTTCAAGGACATCCACACCAGCAAGCCGGAATCCCGAGGCACGATCGCGGTCAGTAACAACTACAAATTTATACATAGACAAGTTCCTCTTTCAGCTGCTCGATAGGAAAATCTGCAGTCTTGCACCGGGAGATGATCCGGATATTTGTGATCTCGTTATATTTTGCCCAGAAATAACCAATAACTGAGGCAACGCTTAACGGGTCACCTAAGAAGGCGCTCACACCTTGTTGCACGAGAAACTTTTCGAGTTGTTTTTCGATCACAGAGATCTTCTGAGTTCTCAGAACAGCGGGGGGCAGTGCGGCAAGGAAACGGTATGGGGTACTTTTTAGTTCCTCTACAACTTCTTCCGTCGAGTGCAGGGTAAGAAGATGAACGAGCTGGTCTTGATCAAATTCCTTGCCGCCGCTGATGAGGAATTTTTCTGCCTCCTCAGGAACAATGTGATCCCGGATCATCCGCAGGATTGTCCTGAGGTTCACGACATCAATCTCTAACGATATGATGTTCCTTATAAGGCCGTTATTGTAAGACTGGCGTTTGACCTGTTCAAGCGCATTTTCATAATAGTATTCATCCAGTGCAGACTCGAGAAGGGCCAGATCTCCGCTCTTTGCATACTCCGGGTACTCCGCGGTTAAAGGCTTTGCATATGCGATCTGCCATGTAGCAAGCATATCGATCACCGCCCGGATATCCGGCTGCCGGACGAGTTCAATTACGGTAGCTTCATCCAGTTCCCCTGCGGGCACAAGGCACTCCAGGATCTCTTCATTTGTTATATGGATGTTTTTTCCGCGGAGGATTGTTTTGATGTTCTGGACATCCCAGCGGTGCAGGAATATGTTGATGTACTTTTCCGCTTCTTCTTCCTTAACAAACTGGAGAATCTTTCTAAAAGTTCTTGTAAAATTTTTTCGCAGGGCATATTCAATGCAGAGCACTCCGGAATACTGGATTTTTGCTTCGATGATATCAGACTTGTAAGGGGTCTTTTCGAGATCGGCAATAAGGGATTCGAGATCCGGTTGCATGACCAGATTATCAAGGGCGCGCCGGTCCAGCAGGCGGCTTTTCATCCCCCGCATCCGTGCGTTGATGTACCCCCAGTCCATCTCAATCACCAGAAAGGATCGAATATATCTCCAGTTTTTTTCGTTCTTTTGCCCGCTCCAGCCGGGATTCAACAGTGTTTGAGATGATTACCGAGCCATCGGACAGGCTTGCCACAAGTCCACCGGCAGATGTGAGGTCAGGCACAATCTCAGCGTGGAGGTTTACAGAGGCAAGCGTTTTTCTGCAGAGCTCTTCATCCCGTTTGTCCACCTGGATACGGAACGTTCCCGCCCCAAGGGCCCCTGCTGCATCCACCAGGAGTTTTTTAAAAATTTCCGGGTATTCCGGATCTTTTCTAAGGTGCAACAGCTGAAGACCGGCGTTGTTAAATGCTGAAGAATAAAGTTGTTCCCTGATCTTTATCAGTTGTGCCTTGTTCTCTGCTTTTACAAGGTACATGAGTTTATTCTTCTCAACTTCCGCTGACTTTTCTGCATCGGAGATCTGTAATTGCCGTATCAGTTCTGCCTGTTCCCGTGCTTTTTTTTTGACACTCTCAACAGTAACACGTGCATTTTCTAAAAGTTCGCGCTCCCGCTCCTGTGCACTTTCGTCAACTGACTTCAAAAGATTTTCATAGGCCATAAAAGCAACACCCGCCTTTTTCCGGTAACGGAAAAAACCGGAATGAATACCATAAAACACCCGGGTTTTTTCCGAAATCTTCGATGTTACTTAACCATCAGGATGATCATTGCAGCAACGACAAATCCCAGGATCACGAGTGTTTCAGGAATTGCTTCCAGAATGATGATCGAACCTGCGGTTTCGGGGCGCTCGGCAATAGCACCGGCTCCAGCTGAGCCTATCCGTGACTGGGCCCAGCCAGTCCCAAAAGCTCCAGCAGCAAACGCAATTGCTGCTCCAATAGGTACTTCCCAACCAACCATACTTTGATACCTCCCAATGATACAACCTAACCGGTCAACATATATTAATGTATGGGGAAAACGCACGCAATAAAAAACAGATTTTCGCCAGTAGCTAGCTTCCACCGCGACACTACCCAAGAATTTCATCCAACCGGGCGAGTGCTTCTTTTGTCATACACTTCTGGCAAAGACCCTCTTTTGCTATGGCAATGAGGGATAAAAGATCTGCGTGTGATAGTGTGGAAAAGCAGTAATTTTTCCAGCAGTCCCGGTCAACACTGATCCAGATCTCTCCTAATACCTGACGAATAACAACACAATCTTCTGCAGAAAAGCTTTGCCATTCCTGACCGAAGCTGCGACGGATCTTTTCATATGCATCTTCAACGGCTTTTTCCTTTTGGATCTGGAATCGCCGTCTGCCAAGATCTTCTTCAGTGCTGCGGGACATGGTACTACTGGTGGGAATTATACCCGTACCGGGTTATATTGTTTTTGCAAAGAACCCGCAGTCAGATCCGGTCTCTTCTAAGAAACTGATTGTTTTTCCTGGAACTCCACTTCTCCACAAAGTATATGGTTTAGAGAACGGGATTCATTCAACATACCCGCGTGTGTGGGAAAGGAGACATAAATGCCAGATGTAACGCAGGCTGAGGTGGGACGGCGACTGTACCATGTTCACCGTGAGAAACTTGTAGAAACCGCAATCAAGCAGATCCAGCATGGACTGGGAACGGAGTGGAAGTCATTTTCTGAAGATGATATTCTCCTTCTCGGGCACCTTTTACAATGTACCTGGAACACGATCGATCAAAAGATCTGGGAAAAAATATCTTTTGCCAACATCACAAAGAGCGATATCCAGAAGATCCTTTCCCATGGCAAAGGAGTTGGCCCGGGAAAGAATCCCGAACCGGCTGAAGTTGTTGAGATCAAAAAGATCCTGCTTGCGATCTCCTGATTATCTCTAATTTTTAAAAAAAATTTCAAACATTCAAAAATTTACATAAGGGATTAAAAAAACACAAATTATCCTGTAGCTACTTCGATACACTCTTCAATTGTCCCTATGCGCGCCACAGCACCGCACATATCCGGCACGTACGCGAGTGCCTTGCCACTGTTTACCATGATTGCGGAGTACTGCTCCATCACCGGTGAAACCACCATGCAGGTGTCGGCAAAGACCAGCGCGCCACTCTTTTCTATAGAGTCAACCGTCTTTGTGTTTGTGTTAATGACACCCTGTGCCGCAAAAACATACAGGGGTTTTGTCACGAGTTTGCCGGTCAGCAGCCTGGCAATCGTTGCGAGTTCCGCAGGAGAGCAGTGCGGGCAGCCAACGGCAACAGCATCGACTGGCAGCACCTTAAACAATGCCTCTACCTCGCCGGATTCCACAGCAATGATTTCAAGACCGGAGTAATCGAACGGGACTTTTAACGCTTCAGGTGTGATTCCCTCAACGTGATACAAAGCTACGGCACCGGTTGCTGCCATAGCCGCCCCCAGCGCCTTGAGCCGGTCGCTGTCCGGGTTGAGCCCCGAGAAGAACGGGATGCGGTTTCCCACCAGTTTGCCGGTATGGTAGCCGAGCGCCCCGTAGTGGGCAATGCTCCAGTCGCGTGTATCGGCCTGCACACGGACGATCACCTGCGGTTTCCTGTTATTAGCAAGGTGCAGACCATAGCAGGGCGTCTTTCCGATCAGGGCAGCGGCAAGCGCTCCCGGTCCACCTTCGCGGTTTGTCCGGGCACCAATCACCGAGTTTGCGTAGCTGACCGCTGACGACTCCGACCAGGCAAGGTGATCACCATACGAGGTTTCGCGCAGGTAATACGGCGTGCAGGTGCATTCGAGGCCGATGCCGAGCCGCTCGTATGCCGCAACCACGGCCTGCTGCTTCTTTGCAAAATCCTCACTGACGCCCATCTCCTGCCAGCGCTCGCGGGGCATGCCGATAGGATTTAAGACAGCAGGAACAACCGCCTTTGCATCGAGCGAGGAGAGCCACTGGAGGCCGTACTCCCCGATCGTTTTGTAGGACGCTCCGCTTACCTGTGCGCTCCTGACCGGCACCAGCCGCTCGGCGCCGAAAACTTTTCCGAGGGCGACAAGGAGCTCGAGCATCTTTGCCTTTGTCTCGCCCTGCTCTCCTGCAAGAATCCGTTCATCCTCTGGATCGAGATACATACCGGTCACCACGCAGCACGCGAGAAGTCGGCCTCGCGACCGAGTACCATCGTTGCATCCACACCGACTTTCACATTGGTGCCGTCTTCGAGCTGGCAGGGATCGAGCGATGAGCCCCGGACACCGGTGATCACCATGATATCCCGGTCACCGCTCACACGGGTCGCTATCGCATATTCCACATCATGCGGATCCGTTGGATCAATATCCTCATCCACGACCACTACATGCTTGAGCGAGGTATGAGCGGCAAATGCCGCCATGATCGCGTTCTTGCCATCACCCTGCGTGCTCTTTTTTATCTGGATCACTGCGTGGAGGTACCCGCACCCGCCCTTGGTCAGCACCACGTTGCGTACTTCTGTTACCCCTGCGACTGCCTTGTAGATCTTTGGTTCATACGGTGCGCCCATCAGCATCTTATGCTCATCGCCTCCGGGCAGGATGCCGTGATAGATGCAGTCCGGCTTGGTGTACATGCCGGTGAACTCGATGATATGCTGCATGCGGATCGGATCGTAGGTCCCGGTGATATCGACAAACGGGCCCTCCTCAGTGAGTTCCGCTGTGATAAACCCTTCCAGCACGATCTCGGCATCTGGCACGCGTACCCCGTTGCTGCACCGGTGCACCTTCATCTCCCCGCCCATCAGTTCTGCAGCAAACGGGAGTTCCATAGCAGTTGGCACCCGGGTGCAGCTTGCAAATGTGACGGCAGGATGTGTCCCGATGGTGACGGCTATGGGGAGTTTCTCACCCTTTGCTATGGCTTTTTTGAGCATCACATGCGTGTGCCTGCCTTCAACAAGCCGGGCTGCCACCCTGTGATCATCGAGCACCTGCATCCGGTGGATCGATGCATTCTCCACACCATCCCAGCAGGAGAAGACGATCGCTGATGTGAGGTATTTTCCCGCATCTTTCGGGAAGTGGTGCATGATGGGAATGCGGGTGAGGTCGGGTTTTTCCATCTTCAGCGGGCCGGCTTCGATAATCTTGCCGTCAAATTTTGCATCGGCAAGTGTTTTGACAATCTTCTTTTCATCTATACCCAGCGCGAGGGAGAGCGAAGTCCGGCTGGCGGTAAGGTTCATCACCGCACGTTTGCCTTCGATATTATGGAAGAACAGGATCTTATCGGTCGTGCTCGCCATCTTTGCTGCCTGCATATCAGCAGATACGGGTTCTTTTACATCGATAACAAGTCCATTTTTTCGCATTTTTTCTATGAATTCACGCATCGTAACCACTCCAGCGTTTTGCAAGCGTATGTTCCACTTCAAGGTGGTCGAGCACGCGGGCAACAACCATATCCACCAGATCATCGATGGTCTTTGGGTGGTGGTAGAAGGCAGGGCAGGCAGGCATAATCGTGGCCCCGGCATCTTCGGCAGCGAGCATGTTTTTCAAGTGAATCTTGGAGAGCGGGGTTTCCCGGGTGACGAGAATGCATTTCCGCCCCTCTTTCAAACAGACATCTGCAGTCCGGGTGATCAGGTTGTCAGCATACCCGGTTGCAATCGCAGAAAGCGTCTTGGCACTGCATGGGATCACCACCATCCCGTCAATCCGGTGGGAACCGCTTGCGATCGATGCCCCCATCTTGTCGATGTGGTGGACTGTTGCATTGATGCCTTCAAAAGAGACACCCTCATGGGTGGCAATCTGCCGGGCAATATCTGATACAATGAGATGGACGTTTGCATCCCGGCACAGCACTTCAAGCAGACGGCGGGCATAGCAGGCCCCGCTTGCCCCCGTCACCCCGATAACATATTCTTTTTTCATCATTACCCTGCCCTTTCCTGTGATAGCAATGTCGGAGTGAAGGCAAAAAGAGTTTATGCCGGGATCTGCCCGTCCGGACAAAATGGTTACCTGCACTTTGCCGGAGCAAAGAAGCTGAACCTGATAGGTCTGCCTCCACAACTATGGGGAGGTGAGAGGGGGTTTTAGTTGCAGCGCGCTTCAATCCCCAGCATGTTGAGGATGTTAAAAGAGCCTCATACGATCACAATCCAGTCTCTGATCATCAGTTCGATCATCTCAGTTCACCTGACAGATTATGGATTACGTTTGGCCGCAGTTACATCCACTTTGACACGGTTCCCCTTCATCTCAATCTTGTACGGTCCGGTAGTATACATCGGGATCTGTTTTTTAAGATCAAAACCATTCTCCCTGCCGTAGCCATAGGTCTGTGACTGTCCGTTGTCCACGTTGGTCACTTTCATTACAAACCAGCAGTAGATGGTGTCATCGTTGAGCGGGAGGACGTTGAATTCTATTCCCCATGCCGGGTTATCCACACGGAACTGCTCGGTAACTACGTCCTTTTCACTCTGGAACGAATAGGACTTCTGGAGATAATGATCTCCCATGGTAAACGATGGCCTTGCCTGAACGATTGTGATAACAGGAGTTGTCACTGTATTTGAGACGGAGGTTGCAGCGGGTACTGCCGGGCTCTGGGTGCATCCTGCAACCATCACCCCTGCAATGACCAGCGCAAGGATAACGAATATAGAGGACTTCATCATGGTGTGTTTGGACACCGGAATATATTATTGTTTATTTATGGTATGCAAAGAGAAGGTGCATCGCTGTTTTGAATGGGTAATGTAGAAATTGAGTAGTTTACAATGATAGTGGCTGATGCCCCCATATCCCAAAATAGGATGAACGCCGCCGCCCCCGAAGGGACGCCCCCGCGGCGGTTTTAATGACTAAAATGTTGAAACCGTCTTGCCCCGCCGTGCCTCGAAGAGGCCCTGAGGCGGGGAAACATCACAACTAATTTTTGATAACAGTCTTACCCACACGAATCAGCGAAGAACCAAAGAGACCGTTCATTTATGGCAGAACTAAAACAGCGTGTCCTGCCGGGTCGGTTTTCTGATATGTAACACCTCGCAGGCTGCATCCGCAACGCGTTCCTGCTGACCAGGGAGTGTATATACGCCAAGACGCCATTGATCGCGCCGGGTGGCATTGAGCGTCCGGACACGGGGAGAGAACTCTTCAAAATCCACAATTGCATTGCGGTTCTTTACCCGGACCCCAAGCGACATCTCGCTTGGTATCGAAGGAATATCCACCAGCACCTCGTGCGGCAGGATACCTGCCAGTTCAGCAATACGGTTGGCAAATGCCCGGCATTTTTCGATGGGTGCACCGTCTTCAAATCCCACCATATTGACCTGATCGCTCCCGACAGATAGTGCACGCTTGTAGAGCCTGCGCTCGTACAACCGGGCTGCAAGTGCCCGGGCTACGGGTTTTTCTGAAGTCTGCAACACATGCATGCACGCCGGATCATCCATAGTGAGGATTTTTTGTGCTTCTGCGTCCGGTGCATCCAGAAGATGCTCAAGAACCGCCAGCTGGAACATGCTCTCTCCTATCCGGCTCACATGATGGTAATACACTGAGGGGCGCATGAGCGTGCGGGCGATGAGCAGTGATTCGGCTGCGTTCACTCCGTTCTCGTCGAGCACCGTCCCCTCGGGTGTCTGGATAAGGTGACGGATGAGACGCTGGGCATCCACGGTTCCATACGGGGCACCGGTGTAATACGCATCCCTGAGCAGGTAATCCATCCGGTCCACATCGAGATCTCCGTGGATAATACCGGACAACGCGTGTTTTCCTTTCACTACCGAACAGAGCTCATCGGGGTCAATGCCTGAGGCCCGGAGCAGGCTTCCCACCTGTTCCTCAACAATCCGTTCAATATCATCGTGAGTGCGGTGCAGGAACTTTTCCATGAGCGGTTCGCTTGCATGAGAGAACGGGCCGTGGCCGATATCATGGAGGAGTGCGGCTGCAACCACCAGCCTGCGTTCATCATCCGATAATCCGAACCGCCGGCAGGCAACATCAGCAAGGAACATGGTACCCAGCGAGTGCTCAAAGCGCGTGTGATTGGCGCCCGGATACACAAGATAAGAAAAACCGAGCTGCTTGATGTAGCGGAGACGCTGCAGGGCCGGGGAATCGAGCAGGGCAAGCGCAAACTTCTCCACTTCAACATATCCATGGACCGGGTCCTTGATTATTTTCATGCTCACTAAAGAATCTTCATATACATTGCATAAAAGTATTGAGTAATGATTACTTTCCTTTCGGGCGGGACTGGCACCCCAAAACTCCTGCGGGGCATGCAAAAAGTCATGGACCGGCACGAGATTTCAGTTATCGTCAACACAGCTGAAGACATCTGGATATCAGGAAATCACATCTCACCGGATGTTGATACAGTCATGTACCTGTTTGCCGGCATCCTCAACACCGATACGTGGTGGGGGGTCAGAAACGATACCTTCACCACCCATGATGAGATCACCAGACTTGGTGTCGATGAGTTCATCGCGGTTGGGGACATGGACCGGGCTGTACACGTTGCCCGTGGCGAGATGATGCGAAACGGTATGCGCCTGACCAATGCAACAAAAATTCTCTGCGACCGCTTTGGCGTCCGGGAAAATGTGCTTCCCATGACCGATACCGAAGTGACAACACAGATCCAGACAGATATCGGGCTCATTCATTTCCAGGAGTACTGGATCCGGGCAAAGGGAAAGATCGAGATCCAGAAAGTTGTGCGGAGTTTTAATGAGCCCCCGGTTGCAACCGAAGAAGCACTGGCTGCAATCGAAGCGAGTGAAGCAGTGGTGATCGGCCCTTCAAATCCTATCACCAGCATCCTGCCGATTCTCTCATGTGACAGGATGACAGACGCACTTAAGGATAAATTCGTGATCGCGGTAAGTCCGTTCATTGGAAAAGAACCGATCAGCGGTCCTGCGGGCGCCCTCATGCGGGCAGCGGGATTCGAACCCGGCTCGATCGGCACGTTCAACTGTTATGGGGGGCTGGTCGATCTCTTCGTACATGACGTCCGCGACCCGGTTGAAGTTGACCATTCTGTCAGGTTCGATACCCTGATGACCGATGAGGAAAAGAGTGTGGCACTGGCTGGAGGGATAATCGATCTTATAAAAAAGCACTGATGGCCGCATTTGCTGCCGTACTACCAGATTTCCCTTTTTTCATAAGGCCATCTGAAGGGGAGGTAATCCGGAGTGGCAAACCTATTTAACGCTGCGGAATAACGGTTATCGTGAGAGGCTGAAAGGAACAATGAGCTGGAAGAGCATACTAATCATTGTAATTGTTTTTGTTTTTTTATCCGGGTGTGTATCAGATCCGGTTGTGCAAAAAGGCAAGCTCAATATTACATCTTCACCTTCCAGCTCTGAGGTCTATCTCGACAACCAGTATCATGGAACTACCCCGGTCACCATTCCGGAAGTTGGATTAGGATCTCACACGCTTGAATACCGTCATTCAGGATATAAGAGCTGGTCAACTACCATCACCGTCACACCGGGGTCATCCAACTATTATGCAGCATTAGCTCCTCAGACAAATGTGCCGGTTCCAGAGGTGATTGGTCAAACAATAACGGTTGTGCCAACACCAGCACGGACAGCAGTAACAGTCCAGACCGGTAAAAAGACGATGATCATCGGGGACTCTAATGTTTTTTCCGGAACCGCATCCGGAACAAACATTGTATTACTGACACTTTACGGACCGGGAATTTATAAGAACGGGGTACCTCTGGTTCAACAAAATGTCAATGGGCTCGGTAACTGGAATTATGTATGGAACCCGGGCTCTTCTGTAGAATCGGGCTCATACACCGTGATCGTATCTGACCCCTGGAAAACCACTTCCGACAGAACTGAGTTTACCGTGATTGGCGGGGGAGTGGTCTCCATTTCTCCAAGTACTTATTCGGCAGGTACAGGAACTCAAATGACTTTTTCCGGCCAGTGCACTACAGGAGCACAGAGTGTGTTGCTGGCATTATACGGCCCCGGACTCTATACGAACGGAAAGGAACTGGGTCCATTCTCTGTTACGGCAGATAAAACCTGGAGTTTTACAGTAACTCTCGATTCAACCATGCCAACAGGAGTCTATACCATGTATGTGTATGATGTTCCCAAAACCAGCTCCGGTAATACCCAGTTCACGATTGGTTATGGGTAAATCATTGTAATCTTTTTTTACAACCCAAATTCCCGCATCTTTTCCGGATTTTTTTTGATCGGACAGATGCTTCATAACAACTAAAACGGGGATACCGGAATCACCATCGGAATTTTTAAATTTGCCCTGCGAGATTTTTTTCTTATAAAAAAGGCGGGGAATAGGCAATTTTTACGGGTTGTTTATCCGATACCTATTTGAGGGATTTTATACTAATATTCGTTGGAGTGAAATCACATGGGTATTACAAAGAAGTTCCTCAATTTGTTCAAATCAGGAAAGAGTGAGGAGGAAGAGCAGGCAAGCCGCCTTGCACAAAAGGAGCGGTACGATAATTTCCTCACGGCTCTAACAGAAGGTGACCTTGAAACCCGGTGGAACGCTGTGCGATCGGTCGGGGATCTCGGTGAGCCATTCATCGAGCCACTTATCCGCGGCCTGAAAGACGAGTACTGGATCATCAGGCGCGGATCAGCCGATACTCTCGGCAAGATCGGCACTCCGGCAGTATTACCCCTGATAGGAGCGCTTGATGAATCATCTGACGATGTGCGCCAGGAGACCATACGGGCACTCCAGCTTGTCGGCGAACCCTCTGTCGGTTCCCTGATCCAGGCCGTAAAGCACACCCACCCGCTCATCCGTCGCGGGGCCGTGCAGGCACTGGGCATCATGAGTGAGGCGCGGGCTGTCGGCCATATCATCGAATCGTTAAAAGATGCAGATCCCTGGGTCCGGCACGAGAGTGCAGTTGCACTCGGCCGTATCGGTGATCCCCGTGCTGTCGCACCGTTGATCGAAAGCCTCAACGATGGGCGGGAGCATGTCCGCATGGCAGCGATGGCAACACTCTGCTCGCTGGGCGAACCTGCCATTGAACCACTCATACGAGCGCTCATTGATCCCAATGATGATGTCCAGCGCAGGGTGACACTCGCGCTTGTCACGCTTGGGGAGCCCGCGGTTGATCCTTTGATCAAAGCACTCGGTGACCAGAATGCCGGAATCCGCAAAGGTGCTGTGGAAGTACTCGGCCAGATCGGCAACACCCGTGCGATCTCTCCAATAATCGGAGTACTCGATGATCCGGAGCGGCCGGTTCGCATCGAAGTCGTCAAGTCCCTTGCCGCACTTGGCGTGCCTGCAATTGCACCACTCATGCAGGTCTTCCGCGAAGGAAATATCCGGATGAGGACCGGGGCTATGGAAGCCCTCTGGATGCTCGGCCAGCCGGCAACCACCCCCTTAATCATGGTCTTAAAAGATGACCAGAGCGATGTGAGAAGGCGTGCGGTGCTCCTTCTCGGTGAGATTGGCGACTTAAAGGCAGTCGATCACATCACCGGCCTCCTGTCCGATGATAATGTGTCTGTGCGCCGTGAAGCGTTCGAAGCGCTCGAGATGATCAAGAAAAGAACTGCCCAATAAATACCTAAAGAATAATTTTTTTTTGGCTCTTCTACCAATTTGGTATTTTTAAAATACTTATACGGATGATTCCATTACCAACGATTAGTAACCGAATCTTCGCTCGTATTCCTTATGCGACAGCCATTCCAGTACCAGTGTAATAACCTGCGTTCCATCACCGGCAATCGAATACATCAGCCGCCAGTTTTTATGAAAATTAAATTTCCACAGGTTATCAATCCCGTATTTCGTGAGGTGCATCTTTGGGATTAACCGTTTAGGTACCTGGATCCCACAAAAGGGATCGGTTGCGATCATATCGAATACTGTATTCAGTTGATTGAAAATCTCTTTTTCTTCTGCCCTCCCGGACTGGAGTATAAAAAAAGTGTGCTTGATCTGATCGTCAGCAAAGTAGAGCGCGGATTTCATCGGATCCTTAAATTATTGTTACTGAGATATCGGTTTATCAATTCAGGATTATAGATCCAGCAGATTTTCTTGTCGGCATCCGTTGCGATCTTTCCGGAATCCTGGAGGTAGCTGATGATCGTTGAGAATGTCTGGTACATCATCTTCCTGGGCAGGTTCTCCCACAATGCCCTTTTTTTATATTCCCCGCTATGTTCCCTGATGAAGGATTCGACCATCAGTATGGTATCGAGCTGGGGGGAGTGAACCGCTTTGGTCTCTGATATCATAGGATGATTTTTGTTATATAACTATATATAACATTTGAGAAGGGAGATCGGACGAAGAAAAGATCACTGGGGGGATGTCCAGGGATCTGATGCCCAGCATGATCCGGCCTCTCTGATTTCATAAGCTTGCTCATTGCCGCAAAACCGGAGAGCCGATCGCGGAGCGGATGTCAGTGAAAACATTTTAGATCAGATAACCAACTTTTTTATGAAATGCTTTTGGCCGGAAACAATTTCCTTTTTTAAAAAACCCTGCCAGCTGCGATGGTTTGATATAATTAGCCCTACAGAGCATGCAGGTAGGAAAGGAGGTAAGACGATTGCGGCTTGTGGTGACAAAACGGAACCGTGACGCGGTACTGTCTGGAGCTAAGGGCTGTTTTAACCAGGACATGCCCAATGACTCCTACAGGGAGCGGTTGATCAAATATATTCCGGTAGAGACAATTGCCATGTTCATTGCGGTATACGGCATCTCATATTACCTGTACGGTACCGAATCCTTGTATCCTGTAGTGGCACGATGGATCCTGATCCTCGGGTTTGTTGGTACGGTGCTGTACCTCTGGAAAGTGGAAAATATCACTGATGTGGTACAGCTGGGCATCTCTGCAATCGGATTTTTCATCTGGGCGTGTGCACTTGGGGTGATAACAGTTACATCACTTCCGTTTTACAATGCGATTGTTGCCGGGCTGCTCCTTTTTGCATATGTCTTTTTAGCGCCACTCATTGACGGGGTGCCTGAGGTCTGGTAACAGCGCGATTTTTTTTTAATGGAAAAACCATACAACCAGAGGGGTGATGAGAGATGGATCCATTCATGCGAGAAGCAATTGAAGAAGCAGGAAAAGGGCGTGATGAGGGAGGTATTCCCATAGGTTCGGTGCTTGTCCGGAACAATGTTATTCTCAGCAGGGGACACAACCGCCGGGTTCAGGAAGGAGATCCGATCATCCACGCGGAGATCGACTGCCTGCGTAATGCCGGGCGGATCGGAACGTACAGGGATGCTGTGCTCTATTCCACGCTCATGCCCTGCTATCTCTGTGCAGGGGCTGCCGTCCAGTTCGGGATCAAAAAAGTTGTTGTGGGTGAATCCCGGAATTTTGCCGGGGCACGGGCGTTTATGGAAGAGCATGGCATCGAAGTGATCGATCTGGATCTTGACGAATGTGTCACCATGATGCAGGGGTTCATTCTGAAAAACCCCCGGCTCTGGAATGAGGATATCGGGGAACTCTGAATCATTTTTTTTAAAAGTTCTGGCGCGATTGATTTTTTTATCGATCTTTGGTTAAAAAAATGTTATTTTAATTCCCCTAACCCCTTCCAGTAATCGTACTCGTGCTTCCAGAGATCCTTGTTAAACGATATAATGCGCTTGAAATATTCCTTGCGTTCGAGATGGATTTTCGTCTGATCCGGATCATTCCACTTCGTCTTGATCGCATCAGCCAGTTTTCTTCCCAGCTCCTTTGCCTGTTTCTCTGCCGGAACGATCGCATTTGGATCAGCCCCGACAAGCACTCCCACTTTTCCAACCGTTGTTGCACCAAGGTGAAGCAGGGCAGAATTCATGTAATCCGCTACCTCGTCTGCCATGGACCCGCCTGCTGTGGAAACTGAACAACCGTACTTTCCCGCAAACTGCTGGCAGTGGATCGAATCAGCCATCCTGTCGAGCATCGTCTTTAACTGGGCCGTGACCGAGTTGATGTAATTCGGTGAGCCGAAAACAACACCATCGGCGTTTAGCATTTTCTCAAGCAAAGCCGCAAAATCGTCATCATGGATGCACTCGCCCTTTGCATAACAGGTACCGCATGCTGTGCAGTACTTGATCTCAAGGCTACAGAGATCCACAAACGTAATGTCCGCTCCACTCTTTCGTGCTCCTTCAAGAACTGCCATCACCAGCTTTTTAGTCTGGCTCTTATCCCCTCTCGGGCTTGCGTTGATACCGATAATTTTCATGATTTTGTTCTCCATGTAAGGATGATTGCTGATAGGTAAAAAGGTAAGTGATGATAAAAAACCCGTATCAACGGCGCGACCAGGATGCTTGAAGGAATATGCTTTTTTACCCATAATTGCCCACCATTTAACCAGTGTTTTTTATGATCATCCGTGACATTGCCAACTGCACTCATGAACGCGTCATCGACCGCTCGCTGCTCTATGAGCTGCTTCATCCCGATAAGGTAGCCGGGGCGCAGGCACTGGAGTGCAGTATCGCCCATGCGATCATCCCGCCCGGAGAGTCCACGCTCCCTCACCTGCTGAAAAGATCCACAGAACTCTACTATATTATCAAAGGATTTGGAGAGATGCACATCGGGAATGAATCCGCACCAGTATCACCGGGTCAGATCGTCCTTATCCCCCCACAAGTCCGCCAGTGGATAAGGAATACCGGCAGGGAGGATCTTGTCTTCCTTTGTATCGTCTCACCTAAGTGGCAGGCGGAGGATGAGGTACTCTGCTGACCAGACCGAAACTTAAACAGGTTGCCGGTAAGGGACATGGATAATCATTGAAAGATTTTACAAACGAAACGTTCCATTATACAGTAAGAGCGGATTTGAAATGGATAACCCACACCGGATCTCCAAAGGGCGGCTGGAAACAATGGTGGACACGATCTTTGCGTTTGCCATGACCCTGCTCGTGCTTGGGATGGCCATGCCACAGTTATCCGTGAGCCAGGCAGCCGCAGAGCTCCCTGCATATCTTGAAAAACTACTCCCTCAGTTTATCCTTTTTATCATCGCATTTCTGGTGCTTGCCCTGTTCTGGATCGAACATCACCGCCAGTTCCATTATCTCCGGATTGTTGATCCAACCATTCTCAGGTTCAATGTTGCCATCCTCATCTTCATAGTCCTGATCCCGTTTACTACAGATGTGTCGGGGGCTTATGACGGGGTTCGGATCGCAGTGCTTCTCTTTCATGCAAATATCCTGATCCTTGGTGCGCTGTTTCTTGGCCACTGGATGTATATCTGCCACTGCAGTCACCTGTGTGATTCAGAATTTAACATCGATAATGAGGGAGCCCGTTTCTGGATCCTTGCCACAGTCCCGGTCATTGCGATCCTCGGTATTGTGGTGGCGTTTTTTTCACCCCAGTACTCACTGCTGGTTTATCTTCTCGTTCCGATCATTGCAGTCATCAGGAGTGCCTGCGGGTGCCTGGAACAAAAAAGCATGTGAATGGTTTAGACAAAAATATATGACGGGAATACGCAACTTGCCTATTCCCAGTAATTCTTAACAAAGAGTTTTGACTTCCTGACCTTTGGCGTAAAGTGCCGGAGTGCGAGCGGTACGATAATGATCGTCACGATGATGTTGCCAATAAGCCAGACGGTAAAGACGCTCCCGATTTCGCTGGTTGCAATGACATTTCCCAGTGCGAGCGTGTAAGCGCCCCAGGCAGCCCCCACAATATTGTTGATCAATACACCAAAGAACAGCAGCAGCGTCCAGTCCCTTCGGTTCTCTAAACTGAGATCCACTTCAAAGGTTCGCAGGGCAACAAGCGGGATGAGCACCTGAAGGAGACCCGCAATCGACCAGTAGATTGCAACCCCTCCATGAAGGGCCGGGTTGGTGGAGAGCAACCCTGAACCGAGCAGGGTGCCGGCGTAGGCAGCAATCGCACCATAAGCACCAAACCAGAGAGTGAAGATGAGCATAAACGCTACGGCGAAATAGAGTGTTGATATCCCACCTATGCCACCGGGCAGGGCAAACTGGCAGAGCCATGCGAGGATCGTGTTGACCACGATAAGCACTAGAGTAAGGATGACAAAGGTATACGTTGGTTGATGAACGTTTTTCATACATTCTCCTGTATTCCATATTGCGTGCGTATATAAATAGTATTTATTGTCTGGCAACTGCCGCAGAACAGGGGGTCAATAGTTTTTGATCGTTCACTGTGCTTTTTTCGCACTTCACAATTTTTATGAACAGGGCACCGTATCTATATACAGGAGTGTTGACGAACTTAAATGACCCCATCACAGGATTCTGCACTCGATTCGGCATCTGTACAGGAAAATATCCTGCTGGAAAATGCCGCTCAGGCTCTGGACGAGCGCAGGGATGCCGGGCTTGAAGGGCTTGTCGGGGGGCTTGATTCGGTGATCATCGCTACCGAGACCGACCATCTCGTGCCTGCGGTTTATGAACTGCTCCGGTATACCGGACTTGCGTGCACGGAAGCCTTCTTTGATGCCGATTCGCAGAGCTACGTGCTCTCCGTTCCCGGCTCGGCATCGCTGATCGTCCGGTCGCAGGAGGGCTTTAACCCGTTTGCCGGAACGAATATGGCACGACTCACCTCCCCTCTTCCCAACACCCGGCTCGAGACTTTTGTTTTTTCCACAACAGACATAAAGGAGTACGTAACCATCCAGAAAAGACTGGGAATAATATTCCTGACACCTGAACCCATCGTATCTGATTACTTCTCATTTATCCAGACCGCCCCTTCGCCTTATACCGGAAATTCCATCGGGTTTATTGAGTGGCAGGATGATATGCAGATGTATGCCCCGACGGGGGCAACAACGGTCTCTCCTGACATTACCAAGCCGGCATACAAACACTTAAAAAATATCTCAAAACTCGATCACACAGCAACACGGGTCAGGGCGCAGGACCGCACTGCTGCCATATTAGAGTTCCTCTCCTTAACCAATTACCACTATGATTTCGGCGTGCACGTCAAATCACAGAATTCGATCACGAGCGTGGCCCGGCGCAACAAAGAGGACTTTGCCATGGTCTTTACTTCCGGAATTACTCCTTATACCAGTGACGAGGTGTCCGGACCGACCGAGAAGTTCATACAGAATTACGGGACCCGGGTGCACCACATGGCGTTCCAGACAGAGCAGATCGAAGAGACGGTTGCCCAGCTCAAAAAAGAGGGCATGGAGTTCCTGCTCGAACTTGTAGGTTCAGATGAAGACGGGCTCAAACAGATCTTCTCTGAACCTTCAGAGCACACGCTGATCGTGAATGAATATATTCACCGCTACGGGAATTTTGATGGATTTTTTTCCCGGAGCAATGTGGAAAAACTGACCGAAGCAACGGCAAAGCAGTGACCTGCCCGCCATGGATTATTGTGATATGGATGCTGAAATTCAATTCAGGAAAAATCTCGCACTTCGATATCTGTCATGATTGTCATAGGAATTGATCCAGGCGTTGCACGGCTTGGATATGGCGTGATACAAGTGGACAAAGGAGTGCCAACACCGCTCTGCTATGGGTGCATCCAGACAAAGGCGGGCAGGAGACAGGCAGAACGGCTGCTCGCGATATATACAGAGATTACGGCACTCCTTACAAAGTATTCACCGGATTTTCTGGCCATTGAAAAACTCTTTTTTACAAAAAATGTCACTTCTGCTATGAGCGTGAGCGAGGTGCGTGGAGTGATCCTTCTTGCCGCAGAGCAGCACAATATTCCGGTTGAAGAGTACACCCCAAACCAGATAAAACAGGCAATCACCGGATCCGGACGAGCGGATAAAGAGCAGATGCAGGAGATGATTAAGCGCCTGCTCCATCTCGATGAAGTGCCAAAGCCGGATGATGCAGCCGATGGTCTTTCGATTGCCTTATGTCATATCCACATCATGAGATAGTACAATGATTGCGCATCTGTACGGTGAACCGGTCCAGACGGGGGACCGTTGGGTGGTACTGGACGTCAATGGCATCGGGTACCGCGTGTTTGTTCCCCAGCCCTCGGTGCAGGAGATCGCGGGCAGTGCAGGGAAGGTAAAACTCTTCACCCACCTGTCAGTGCGGGAAGATGCAATCACCCTGTACGGTTTTCTCCACGGGAGCGAGCGGGAAATTTTTTCCATCCTCATCGGGGTTTCAGGGATAGGTCCGCAGACTGCTCTCAACATCCTCTCCCAGATCACGATCGCAGATTTTGCCTTAGCGATCCTCACTGAAGATGAAAAAACCTTAACCCGGATATCGGGCATCGGCAGCAAGAGCGCAAAGCGGCTCATCCTTGAACTCAAGGACAAGATGAAGAAAGTCCGCGATTCCATGCCACCGGATGGAGCCGGAAGAGGCGATCATACGATCAACGATGCGGTAAGTGCGCTTATCTCGCTCGGGTTTGCCGAGAAAGCCTCGTATGATGCGGTAAAATCTGCTGCCGCTGGATTAAAAGAGCCCACAGTCCAGATGCTGATAAAAGCCGCACTGGTAAAACTCAAAGAGCACTGATACAACCATGACCGAGCGGATCATTTCCCCCAAACCTCTGGCAGATGATGGCGAGGAGCTCACGCTGCGCCCGGCCTCACTCGATGCGTTCATAGGACAAGACCAGGTAAAAGCGATGTTAAAGATCGCAATCGAAGCGGCAAAGATCAGGGACGAACCGCTCGATCATATCCTGTTCTCAGGACCCCCCGGACTGGGAAAGACTACGCTTGCCTATATCATTGCAAACGAGATGGGCGCAACCATCAGGACAACAACAGGCCCGGTGCTCGAAAAGCCCGGAGATATTGCGGCACTGGTCACTCCGTTAAAGAAAGGAGATGTGCTCTTTATCGATGAGATTCATCGCATGAACCCGGTTGTTGAAGAGATCCTCTACCCGGCGATGGAGGATTTTTTTATCGATGTGATGATCGGTGAAGGCCCGAGCGCCCGTTCGATCAAACTAACACTCGAACACTTCACGCTGATCGGGGCAACCACACGGCAGGGTCTCTTGAGTTCGCCGTTCCGGGACCGGTTCGGCATCATCACCCGCTTGAACCTCTATTCTCCCTCAGAACTTGTCGAGATCATCACCCGGAGCGCCGGCATCTTAAAAATTCCCATCACTCCGGATGGTTCTGAAGCGATTGCCCAGCGGAGCAGGGGCACACCCCGGATTGGCAACCGGCTCTTGCGCAGGGTGCGGGACTTTGCGATAGTAAAGGGGGATGGCACGATCACGGCAGAGATTGCAAAGGACGCACTTTCCTTAATGCAGATCGACGAGCTCGGGCTGGACGAGCTTGACCGGCGTATCCTCTCGGTCATTGCTGAGGATTTCGGGGGAGGACCGGTCGGGGCAAAGACCATTGCGATATCGGTTGGAGAAGAGACGCGGACGATTGAGGAAGTGTACGAACCGTACCTTATCCAGATCGGTTTTTTAAAGAGAACCCCGCAGGGCAGGCAGACAACTCCTGCAGCGCAGCGACACTTAAAAAATCCCCAGAAGACATTGTTCTGATGGCAGAGGGCTCCTGCCGGAAAAATATTGGGGATTGCAAAAGGACTGATGTGCTGCAATTTAACGATAGCTTCGGTTTTTTTCGCAGTCAACGCCAGATTCATCATCTTTTCCTGTGTAAAGGATCCTGAACAACTATGTCTTACAGGAAACCTACCCTGATTGTGCTTACTACGCTTGTGCTCATCCTTGCTGCGGTCATTTTCAGCGGGTGCATGAGCACAACGGTACCGGCTCCGACAGGGGATATCAAAAAATTCAGTTCCGCTGATGAGATCAGTAATTACATCAGGAACAACACGCAGCTTGCACAGGGTTCCGACTATTACTCTACGGCGGCCGGGTCAATGGATCGCATGGTTGTACCGGCTATGGCAGAGTCTTTTGCAAAGGGGACTACCCCTTCGGGCGCTATTCCTTCTTCCGTCAGCATCGGTTCGCCCGGCTACTCAGAGACCAATGTGCAGGTTGCCGGTGTCGATGAGCCGGACTTTGTCAAGAACGATGCCCGCTACATCTACGTGATCTCGGGCAGCACACTTACGATCGTGGATGCGTACCCGGCATCATCGGCATCCATACTTTCCAAGACCGAACTAAATGATACGCCCCGCGAGATTTTCATCACGGGTGACCGGCTCGTGCTCTTAAAAAGCGGGACTTCAGAAATTTCAAGCGGGGACACACCACAGGGCACAGATGTCGCAGCAAAGCTTGCGATGATGCCCCCGCGGTACCCGTACTACCGCTCTGCACCTGTCACCCATGCAGTCTTTTATGATATCAGTGACAGGGCTAAGCCGAAGCTTCTCAAAGATTACACCATTGACGGCGATTATGTGAACGCCCGGATGATTGGTGATACGGTATACCTGCTCTCCCGCGAATCGGTGTACCCGTACAATGACCGGATCATCATCCCTGCGGTGCGGGAGAATGCAAAAGTTGTTGTTACACCTGATGTCTACTACTTCGATAACCCCGAACGCCAGTACGACTTTACCACAGTGACATCGTTTGATGCCCGGGCCGGTACCACAAAAGATGCCAAGACGTACCTTATCGGCAGCGGGAACATCGTCTATGTCTCACCCGATGCAATGTACGTGAGCTACCAGAAGTACAACAATATCTACCGCCCGATGCGCGGAATCGTTGAACCCGCGATGGGTGTGGCGCAGGGATCTGTTGGCAGTGCAGCACCGCTATCAGTATCCTCCGTTATCAAGGATTTCAATACCATGAGCGAAGCGGACAAACAGGTGGCCATCGCTGAGATGAAGAGCGGTGAGCAGGAAGCGATCCGCAAGAAAGAGATCGACCAGACAACAACAATAATCCACAAGATCGGGATCAACAACGGGGCGATCAGCTACATAGCTAAAGGGGAGGTGCCGGGATACCTCAAGAACCAGTTCGCCATGGACGAGTATAATGGCAATCTCCGGGTTGCCACCACGTCCAATGTCTGGACATCCAGGGGACAGTACGAGTACAACAGCGTCTTTGTGCTCGACAGTGCGATGAAGACAATTGGGTCACTCACCCACATTGCTGAGCAGGAGAAGATCTACTCGACCCGGTTTATCGGTGACCGGCTCTACATGGTCACGTTCAAACGCATTGACCCTTTCTTTGTAATCGATCTCTCGACACCAACAAGCCCGAAGATCCTCGGAAAACTCAAGATCCCCGGCTACTCGGATTACCTTCACCCGTATGACAAGAACCTCATCATCGGGATTGGGAAGGAGACTGCCGCCAACGACTGGGGCGGTGTGTCAACACAGGGACTGAAGCTGGCACTCTTCGATGTCTCGGATGTCGCGCAACCACGGCAGGTGGGTAAAGTTGAGATCGGTGATTCCGGCTCGGACTCCGCTGCGCTATCGGATCACCGGGCATTCCTGTTTAACAAGGCAAAGAACCTGCTGGTGATCCCGGCCCGGGTTGTCCGTCAGGATGCGGTACAGGATAAAAAACTGAGCGGGGACCAGCCACAGATCTGGTACGGGGCGTACGTGTTTGGAGTAAAGCCGGATACCGGGTTTGTCCTGAAGGGCACCGTTGAGCATGGTACGGGGGGCAGTGGATATTATTACTATGGCAGCTCGCGAAATGAAGTGAAGCGCTCGCTTTACATTGGCGATACGCTGTACACACTTTCGTCAGCAAAGATTCTTGCAAATTCCTTAAGCCAGCTCAATACAACAGTTGTAACGATAAAGCTGGACGGGAAGGATGATGTGCTGTATCCGGTGATGCGGAGGGGGGAGTGAGAGAGATTTTTCTTTTTTTATTCCAAAAAATTTTATGACGCAGAGAAAATTCTGAAAATATTTTCTGGCGTGTGATAAAAATCAGGAAACTTTTTCCGGGAAAAACTCAACCAGCACTCCCCCGCGAACCGTAATCATTTAAAACTCCCAAAAACCTCATTAATCCCAAAAATCTCCGACGTGATCGCGATAGAGGGCCACCACGGGCCCTTGCAGGCAGTTTCTCTTAAAAAATCAACCTGAAATATGTATCAAAAAACGTGACCGCCAAAAGCCCGCTATTTCAACAGGTTTTATTCGATTTAAAATGCTTCTTTTTCGAAAACAAGCGTTTTAATCGATATTTTTTTCGAGGGGTTGACGTCACTTTCAAAAAACCCGGAAACTGGAACATGAAAAAGGCAAACGGGGCCTGTATCGGGCTCAGAATAGATTATCTCCCGGCACCTGTTTTCGCTATCCATTTTTTTGTGTGCATCACCCCCAATCACATTTTTCCCCATAATGCATCGTTATAAGTTAACCCAACAATAGATTTTTTTATGTGTCATGATAATACTACGATTAAACTGTTACTATGATAAAACTAGAAATAAAGAAGATTAAAGGCCATAACTATCTCTATTTTAGAGAGAGCCTCAAAGTTAACTCGAAATCAATACCTGTACTGCTTTATGGAGGCAGAATCGATAAAATCACTTTAAATGAGTTTGTCGATAAAAAGAATGAGTTCGCATTTCTCAGGTTAACAAAATTTTTAGATTATCGCATGGGTCACTACGATGCTGGATTCATCGATAAAGAGCAAATTACGGCACTCGAAACACTTCGGTATTATCACGCTGAGTTCAAAGACCTCTACCCGGATGAAAGTTACCGGTATGTTGAGTCAGTGTTCGTTCGCTATGTCCAGGGCACGACAGCAATTGAGGGTAACACCATCTCACCACGGGAAGTTCAGGAACTTCTTGAGCATGACATCTCTCCTTCGGGAAAGAAGGTTTCCGAAGTTTATGAAATCCTTAATTTTGTGAAGCTCCGGGATTTCTTAAAGACCTATGAGGGAGATGTTTCGGAAAAATTGATCAAAAAGATGCACGCGTTCCTCATGGAGAACCTGATGAGGACACCGGGCGATTACCGGCAAATCCAGGTTGGGATTGAAAAAGTTGAGTACGAACCCCCGCCCGCAATAATTGTACCTGATCTGATGAAGGATCTGATTTCCTGGTACCGGGCCAATGCAAAAAAAACCCACCCGTTCGAGCTTGCAACCCTGCTTCACACACGCTTTGAACTGATTCACCCGTTTACCGATGGAAATGGAAGGGTCGGCAGGGCTCTTATGAATTTCATTCTTGAAAGAGAGGGGTATCCAACGATTTATCTTGAATTATCTCACCGGAAGGACTATCTCGATGCGATTAAGCCAGCCGATGATGGATACTTCAGCCCAATCGTAATCATGCTCTATGACACCTATCTCGATCAGCACAAAGAGGTTGCCGATCAGATTAGGATAAAAATGAAGGTTCCCAACAAAAATTCGAAGATTGATTATTCAGTAAAAGAATTTTTACGGCTTAAAGCAGAATACGGGAAAAAGTGATCCATAGCGGGCGGATGTAACCGTTCTGATTACATTTCAGGACAAAAACTCCCGCCCGTTACATTTTTTCCGCATCTATCATCCGGTCAACCAGTTCTATGACATCCAGTAATTCCACCGGTAAATGCGTATACTGCCATCAGAGTATCAGGTATTTTGCTCATCTGTCTTCATTTATCGTTCTGCAATCTCATGAGTGGCCCCACGGATTATCGCAGAGGCTCGTAATCCTTAAAAAACCAAAAAATATTTTTTAGATTGCCTGAGCGTTCATATTCGATGGAATCAGGCGCTTAAGAATCAGTTCCGGAACCTGTTTTGAGGTCTTGATCGTCAGGTCAAAGAGGGCATTTTTCCCAGAAGCCCCGAGATACTTTAAAGTGATCTGGAAATCCGTATCAATCAGGGGGAGACCCAGTACAGAGATCCGGGCAAAGTGCGGACGTATAACCCGTTCCTCGCCAACCGCCAGTTTTTCCTTCTTGCCGTCAACAGAAGTGTCCACGCTGTCACCCATGACCATAACAATGATCTTACTGTTCCCAATCGTTACCAGTTCCCCGTCAGGAAGCGCGACCCGGTAGCTTGTGCTGTAAGGAAAGGAAGTTCCGGTCTGTGAGTCGATTACCGCAACGGTCAGAGTGACTACGGCAATGACGCATACGATAGCGATCAGGCCCAGGACCCCCAGCAGGACTTTTGTCATGGTGCTAAAACCCTTGTTGCTATCTTGCTCAGTATGTGCAGGAAAATTCGGCATGATTCTCTCCTAGTGTACAGGAGAGAGAGAACTATTTACGGGTTTTGGATGATTGACAACTTTTTAATACGCTTGCACTGTTTTTAAAAACCCGGCATTTCCCATAAAGTCCATAATATCCTGCACCCCATAGTTATAGGATTTTAAATGCGCATACCCATACAGTCAGTCACACCGGAAACCGGGCACGCGGAGATCTGTGGCTTTGTCCATGAGGTCAGGGACCTCGGTGGCCTTGCCTTCTTTTTGATCCGCGACCGGACCGGCATCCTCCAGGTGACCATTCCTAAAAAGAAAGTGAGTGAAGCGGTACTTGCCGCGGCAAAAGCCATCTCCCGCGAATCTGTAGTACGAATCAGCGGACAGATCAAGGCAGTTGAGAAAGCCCCCGGCGGGCGCGAGCTCGTGCCGGAGACCTTTGAGATCATCAGCCTTGCAGAGTCCCCGCTGCCACTCGATGTGTCAGAGAAGGTTTCTGCCGAACTCGACACCCGGCTCGATGGCCGCTTCCTCGATGTGCGGAGACCTCGTGTCGCTGCCGTATTTGCAATCCGCAGCGCTGCGATGCACGCGATCAATGATTACTTCCACAAGGAAGGGTTCATCTCGATCACCACCCCCAAGATCGTTGCCGCCGCAACCGAAGGCGGAACCGAACTGTTTCCCATTGCGTACTTCGATAAGGAAGCCTACCTCAACCAGAGCCCGCAGCTCTTCAAGCAGATGATGATGGCTGCCGGCTGCGAGAAGGTGTACGAGATCGGGCCGATCTTCCGGGCCGAAGAGCACAACACCACTAAGCATCTCAACGAAGCTACGAGCATCGATATCGAAGTCTCGTACGCAGACCATATCGAAGTGATGCGCGTTTTAGAAGAGGTCATTGTTAAAACGTACGAGTACGTGGACAAGACCTGCTCTGACCATCTCGCGAACATGGAGATTATGGACTTTGCAGTACCCAAAGGCCCGTTCCCCCGGCTTCCCTACAGCGAAGCAATCGAGATCGCCAAAAAGAAGATCGAGGATCCGATCAAGTATGGCGACGACATCGGCAGCGCTGCCGAGCGGGCGATCGGCGCCGAGATGGGCGGTCACTACTTCATCGTGGACTGGCCCACCGAGATCCGGCCTTATTACGCGATGCCGTACGAAAACGATCCCACGATCTGCAAGGCCTTCGATCTCATGCACCCAAGGATGGAACTATCGAGCGGTGCACAGCGGGTCCATAACCATGACCAGCTCGTGCAGCAGATCGCAAAGAAAGGCCTCAACCCTGAGAGCTTTGACTTTTACCTCAAACCGTTCCGGTACGGTATGCCCCCCCATGCCGGCTGGGGACTGGGTGCAGATCGTCTCATCATGACGATGCTTGGATTATCAAACGTTCGCGAGGCGGTCCTCTTCCCCCGTGATATGCACAGGCTCGTACCTTAAAACCCTGACCACATACTTTTTTTGCATCCGGGTCAATCATATCACCGTTATCACATACCGTGACAATTTATGGCAAAGGAATATTTCATCAATAAAGTGCTGGCAACAACCGTGGTGGGCAGCTACCCAGTGGTCAAAGGCGGGGGTTTAAGAAGCCTCTTTGATCCGCTCCACTCCGCAGTCGAGACTGCGGTTATCGACCAGATTGCAGCCGGCATCGATATCATATCGGACGGCCAGGTAAGGGGCGACATGATTGGGGCTTTTACCGCAAAACTTCCCGGCATCCGGGAGCAGCAGGTGATCGGTAAAGTGCAGCCGGCCGATGGCCCGATATCCGTGGCAGACACGAAATATGCCCTGACCAAATCCCCGAAGGTAAAGGGCATCATCACCGGACCATCATCACTCGCCCACGGCCTGCACATCAGCACACCGATGTACAGGAACAAAGAGGAACTCGCCCTCGATCTTGCCGCAGCCCTCATTGTCGAGGCCCGCAGTCTTGAAGCAGCAGGAGTCACCCTGCTCCAGATCGATGAACCGATCTTCTCGACCGGCATTGCAGACTTAAACGTGGGTAAACAGGCGATCGAGGCGATCACATCATCGGTTCATATCCCCACCTGCATGCATGTCTGCGGAAACCTGGGAAATGTTCTTGACGAGATCCTGAAGTTCAACGTGAACGTGCTCGACTTTGAGTTTGCCAACAATACAGCAAACATCGACCTCCTCTCCCGGCGGGATCTGGGCGGGCGGATGATCGGCTTTGGCTGCGTGGACTCATCGATTGACCGGGTTGAGACCGTTGCCGAGATTAAAAAGAGGATCGAAAAAGGCGTGGAGATCTTCGGGCCTAAAACAATGCTCATCGATCCCGATTGCGGGATGAGGATGCGGAGCCGCGAGTCGGCCTACTGGAAGCTCAAGAACATGTGCGAAGCGGCTAAGATGGTGCGGATCTCACTGTAATTTTTTTCCTTACAGACGGTTTTATTCGAAGGCTTGTTACAGCAAAAAAAAACCCAAAATATCCTGCATTGAATACAGTCAACCGATAACAATTATGTCAGATATCCGAAAAAAACCAATCCTTATCAGGGCATTCCAGCACACCCCCTCAGAACCACTCGGTTATTTTGAACAAATCTTTTCTGAACAGAAAATCCCGTTTGAATACGTCAGGCTCTGGGACGGAGACCCGGTCAGCATGGGTGATGCCACACACCTTGTATTCCTTGGCGGGCCGATGAGCGTGAACGATGAGAAGGAACTCCATTGGCTCAAAGAGGAGAAGGAATTAATCTATAGGGCCGTAAAAAAGCAGGTGCCCGTGCTCGGTCTCTGCCTTGGCGCCCAGCTGATCGCGTCGGCCCATGGCGCTACTGTGTACCGGTTTGTAAACGAAACCGGCTGGTGCCCGGTCCACACGACACCCGATTCTACCGGGATTTTTGCATCATTTCCCAATACCTTCCACGTCTTCCAGATGCACAGCGAGACATTTCACCTTCCGGTTGGCGGGAGACTCCAGTGCCGGGGCGATAATGTACTGCACCAGGGTTTCAGGCTCGGGTCAGCACTCGGGCTCCAGTTTCACCTTGAGATGACCGATGTTCTGATCCGGGACTGGATAAAATCTGAAAGAAAATTCTTAAAAGAGAGGATCGGACGTGATACGAAACGGTACCTTACGGAAAGTAACCGGCTGTGCCGGCAGGTGGCGATGGAATTTTTATTCGGCCCTTGCTGTAATACGCACTGGATAATCAAAAATAAAAAAAAGAAGTGTTTACACAACCCTCGACGTGGTCGATGCCTCAATTCCCCTATCGGTGATGATAAACGGCAACAACCGCTGGGGAGCAGCTGCATCCTTTATTTTATGCACGGCCAGAGTACGCTCGATCTCGGCCTGGTGAATATCGGTCTTGAACTCGATTACGAGATCTGCCGCCCGCATAATCCTTGTCATCTCCATGGGTGTGTGGATGCCGGTATATACGATAAATAACAGATTCGAACCGCGTTTCCTCATCGCTTCGCGGGTGATTCTTAAGAATTTGAGGGCTTCATCAATGCCGTACTTAATAATGATCGTTGAGAGCGAATCCACCACGATCCTGCCTCCCGCCATCTGGGGGATATACATCTCGGGATGGAGATCGATAGCATCGATCATTCCTGCTTCGACATCCCCCTCGTTTATCAGGTACGTGCCCTCTTCTCCTCCTTCTGCCTGCCAGAACTGTTTTGCCGAAAGGTCAACTCCGGCAACCGGGGTTCCGTAGATCATAATAAGGGTCCCCTCAGGATAACCACCGTCTAAGAGCAGGTTGAGCCCCACAATACCAGTGGTCCGCTTCCTGACCCTCCCGCCGGGGGAAGTGTCCTGAATGTGGCTTTTTACGTCCATAGGAGATGTACCGGCTACTATTATTTTTCAGCCTGCTTAAAAGGTTTTGGGAGACTGACCCATTTTGTCGCAGAATCTTCCGCCAAATGGCATTACAAGCCAGTTCCTCTGAATTTTTCCCGGAGATCCCTGCGCAGCAATTTCCAGCCGTGAACACGAGGCAGCGAATCCATGATCATAAGTTTACGCGGGATCTTGTAACCGGCAAGATGAGCCCGGCAATAGGTTTCGAGTTGGGATTCGGTGAGAGTCATTCCCGGTTTGAGCACAACAGCCGCAACCGGGACTTCACCTTTTCGCTCATCGGGTACACCGAATACCGCAACATCAGCGATTGCCGGGTGCCCTATGATCGTGTTCTCAACTTCTGTGGGGTAGATCTTCCAGCCCGACATGATGATCATATCTTTTTTCCGGTCCGTGATGTACAGGATGCCTTCATCATCGAGATGTCCGATATCCCCGGTAAGGAACCAGCCGTCATTTAAGAATACTTCGGAGGTGGCTTCCGGCATCTGCCAGTAGCCGTGTGCAACAGAGGGACCACGGAGTGCAATCTCTCCGGTTTCTAAAACAGCCATCTCCGTTGCCGGGTTTGCGATATCAACAATCTTTACTTCTGTGTACCCTACGGCAACACCCACACTCTGGTAACTCTTCGTCAGGTGTGGGTACCCGGGCAGCGTTGTCGTGCCTGAACCGATAACGATCGTCTCTGATAACCCGTACGAATTTGCAACCGGGATATGATATCGCTGGTCAAACGCTTCCCATACTACCGGGAGGAGCTGGCCACCTCCTGAGATGATCACCCGGGCATAGGAGAGACGCTGTTCTGTGCCGGGCGGAGCGGTGTTGAGTGAGTGGATAACCGGGGGCATACCGGCCAGCACGGTGACCTTGTGCTGCTCGGCAAGAGCAAGATACCGCTCGAGCTCGAAGCGTTCCATCATTACGTACGTGCCACCGGAACGGAGCATCGCAAGCCCCCACGAGAGCCCGACATGACCCATCGGGTATATACCGAGATACACATCGTCCGGGCACATCCGCATGGCTTCGCGTTCGGCATCGAGTGCGGTCATCCAGTTGCCATGGGAGAGCATCGCTCCTTTGGGTTTGCCGGTTGTGCCTGCCGTGTACTGGATATGGCAGAGATCATCCATAGCACAGTTGGTTGCCCGCATGGAGGACGGTGCACGGGGAAACGATGCCCATGCAACAGATCCGGTGCAGGAACCCGCTGTGCAGATGATATGCACAAGTGTCCCGGCTTGTGCTCTTATCGTTTCGACTACGGCTACACCTTGCGCATCTGTGATTAGCGCTACAGCACCGGCATTATTGATCGCATGCAGCAGTTCTTCGCCCCGGTAAACGATATTGGTCGGGACTGCGACTGCACCGATCCGCCAGATGGCAAAATAACTGATGAGGTATTCGGGCGAGCTGTCAAGGTAGATGCAGACCCGGTCACCTTTTTTCACACCAAGGTTCATCAGTCCCTGCCCGATGCGGTTCATCTCGTCCCTAAGTTTTGCGTAACTGTACGTCTCGTTGCGAGAGGGGCAGATGAATGCGGTTTTCGCCTCAGGAACGCTTTTTGCATCGAGCATTGTGGTGACGTTGGACATGGCAGTGTAGGAGAATTACTGAGTTTTTACCTCATAATATAATCATAATATCTGTTTTGCGATTAACGCAACATATCCACATCCTGCAGCTATGAGAACAATGAACATGGAATAATCTCTGGTCTGGAATGCAAACTCCCTGATACGTGTCCGGGTTCTTGTACGATAGCCCCGGATATCGATTGTAAGTCCCAGCACTGTGGCCCGGGCAAGGGCGTTTGACACCAGCGGGATCACAATCGGCGCAACACTGCGGACTTTTCCAAGTATGCCGGTTCCCGGATTGTACCCGCGTGCCAGCTGTGCTTCATGAATCCTTTTTCCTTCGATCTGGAGGGTGGGAATAAAACGCAGCGCGATTAAAAACATCAGGGTATAGTCAACCGGGATCTTCATACGCTCCATGGTGTGCACAATATCCCGTGGCTGCGTTGAGATCACAAAGAGCTGGAAGACACAGATGAGCACCATAAACCGGAGGGTAAGCACAAGTCCGAAATCAATCGCACCGGTAGTAATCGGTAGGTGTCCCCCAATGACAGGAATAAATGACGGGATAAGGTAACCAATCGTCTCTCCGCTGGGCATTGTGATGATAGTGAGGCCAATGAGAATTACACTCATGACAGCAATCAGTTTGAACTGCTGCATCACTTCGGTACTGAGGTTGGCACAGTAAGCGATTATCAGGATGACTATTACCAAAACGATGAGGAACAGTAAATTTGTCGAAAGTATGGACATCAGGCCAAACAGGAGGATGAACGCGATCTTTGTAAACGGGTGGAGCCGGTGGAAAAACCCATCTTTATGAACATAGGCAAGAATCTCTGCCATTTTAGTTACCCCCGGTATAAGAGTCCGATACAATCATTCCTTTCTCCATGGTGATAATCCGGTCAGCACAGTTAATGGCAATATCACGATTGTGGGTGATGATAATAATTGTGTGTCCTTTCTGCTGGAGTTTCTTTAAGATCTCAAGCACAAGCCGTGCCTCATTCCCGTCAAGTCCTGTTGTCGGCTCATCCAGCACAATTATTGCCGGTTGCATGGCAATCACGCAGGCGATTGCAAGCCGCTGCCGTTCACCGCGGGAGAGCCACCTGGGATAGAGATCTCTGGTATGCTCAAGCCCGACTTCTGATAGCGCAGCATCGATTTTCTTCTCCCCATCAGTAATGCCGAGGTTCTTTAACCCGAATTCCACCTCTTCTTTTACGGTATCAGCAAAGAACATGTGGTCCGGGTTCTGGAACACGAGGCCAACATGTCGGGCAAGATCGGTGATGCTGCATTCACGGGTGTTTTTCCCATTTACAATAACATCGCCCCGCGTCGGGGTCAGCAACCGGTTGAAATGCTTGACGAGCGTGGTTTTCCCGGAACCGTTCTCCCCCACAAGTGCTACAAATTCTCCGGGCTGGATTGTGAGACTGATCGTATCAAGGGCAAGTATGTCACCATATGCGTACGAAAGTTCCCTTACCTTGATGATGGGACTGGGGGCCACATCGGATTTCGTTGAGGCAGAGGTTTTTTCTAAGAGATTCCGGATGCCAGAAAAGTCTGCGATCACGATCTTTTTCAAACGATCATCTGCGAGCAGCACATCCGGTCTTCCAATCGCACTGATCTGCCCTTCTTCCATCACGATAAGAGTATCTACCATCTCTTTGAAATGCACATATTTGTGTTCCACGAGCAGGATCGTCTTACCCTTCACTTTGAGATCCTTAAGAATTGCAACAATCCGTTTTGTTGCATGTTCATCGAGTTCGGATGTTGGTTCATCGAGAATCAGGATATCGTTTCCAAGCGCCAGCGTTGCAGCGAGTGCCACCCGCTGCTTCTGTCCCCCGGAAAGATTATGCGGAGATCGGTTGCGCAATTCATCAAGATAGGTAGTAGCGATGATGGATGCGAGTCGTTCTTCTGTTGCAGCAACATCCAGGCCACGGTGTTCGATTGCAGAGAGGATCTCTTCTTCGACAGTGGTAAAGATCATCTGGGCTTCAGGATCATCAAAAACAATGCCAATCTTCTGTGCCAATGCAGTAAGATCAGGATAATCCTTTACATCGATAGCATCAACAGTCACCAGACCTTCTTTTTTTCCACCATATTCATGGTGAAGGATTCCTGATGCCGCAAGACAGAGGGTGGTCTTACCGGCACCGGATGGCCCGGTCACCATAACGCAGCTTCCCTTTTTTAAGGATAAAGAAAGATGGTGCAGGGCTTTCTGCACAGTATGGGGATACGTGTAACTGATATTTTCGAGCTTGATCATTCCTGCCCTCGTGACAATACCCGGCTGGCAGGTATGTAGAGGATTTGGACGATAACGGCATTAAATACCGCAGTTATGACTACGATCGGCACAAATATGATGATAAAGCCCTCCAGTGTGGCATATTTCGCAAGGATCTTGGGGGCAACGGCGATGAGCGCGAGGGCGGCAAAGGTAAACCCGCTTGCAAGAGTTGAAATGAATGTTGTGGCAATCGGTGCGAGTTTTGATCTGTTGTGTATGAGCGCATATATGCCAAAACAGACCAGTGCCCCGACGGGTTCACTGATAAGATTGGCGGGAGGGAAGATGGAACCCGATATCAGCATCGAGAGGATGCCGGCTACAAGTCCGATACCTAATGCCTCAAAGACTTTCGGGCGGATGAGGATGATCGCAAGACAGTAAAATGCGATGATCATGTTCGGGGTTAACGGGGTGTGGAGCATAGCTAAAAAATAGCGAAGGATCGCTCCAATAGCAAGCAGGATTCCAACTATAGCAATATCTTTTGACTTCATGGTAAACACTTCATAATCCGGGTTCTGGTAAACAGACGAGAGTAAGCATAAGACTCCGGTAACCACGTTGGTTGACTGAGTTATGCACTGATGTATATTTTTGTCCATTCATGTATTAAAATGTAACTTTTTGGCAGTATCTCCGGATCGAGAGGGGGATCTGTTTTCAGGACCGGTTGTTCCGGTATGGGGCCTCTGGTGACCAGCCCTCCAATCAAATTTTTTTTCTCATGAGATGTGAGGGATCCTACAGGGCCAGAATTTCAGGGATTT
This sequence comes from Methanoregula sp., assembly GCA_030694985.1. GTDB lineage: Archaea > Halobacteriota > Methanomicrobia > Methanomicrobiales > Methanospirillaceae > Methanoregula. Next base: position 49,310 of record JAUYTV010000014.1, on the reverse strand, counting down.
ATTGATAGTGTTCTGGGTTTTTTTATCAGGAGGTTGTGGATACAGGAGCGTAAATTATTGCTATGCCGTACTCACCCTGCCTGAAAATACGCAGGGGCAAGTTATTTCTGTAACAACTCCAGAATTATCTGTCCTGACACTTATGGCTGAAGATACTCAGAATACACAAACCTCTTCGAATTCTCAAAACGTCCAGAGCACACGGAGAGATGCTCCACGGTACCACGGCAACCACCGTCGCAATACCTACCGGGAACAGGTTCCGCGGCCAGCAGAAAAACCGGCTGAAAAACCGCAGGAGTCAAAAGAACTTAATCCGGATGATGAAGAGACTGAGCATGACCGTAGCTCTGCACCGTCCCGGCATTCCCGTGGAGGCGGTCGGGGTAAGCCGCCGAAACGAGTCATAGAGGAATGGGCCAACGATATCTACTGCGAGTGATGGAGCCGGGCTGTGAGGATGCCCGGAGATTCCGAATCTTTTTTTTTATTTTTTTTGGCGAGGATAGTTACCATTGATCGTGCCCCGGATTTTTTTGAATAGTGAATCGTTTTTTTGCCGGTAAAAACCCGGAGAACAGCCGGGAAGAAAAGTTTGGATGAGGACATGAGATCTCCTTCATTTCCATAACCCTTCATGGACATTTCCCACTAAAAAAACACGAGTTAACTCCTCCCCCAAAAACCCCAAATCCGGGCATTCTGCGGGCTTTGATGTTTGTATCTCTCCAAAATGGGCTCCGTTTAGGTGAAAATGACCCCCTGTTCTATCGAAAACTCCTCGATAATTTGCATGAACAGGGGGTCCGGAGTGTGTCAGACAAAGCCAGGAACCGGGTCGGTTCCCAGTTCCAAAAGATACACTATTCTGGGCCCTATACAGCCTCCGATTGCCATTTTCGTGATCCGGTTTCCGGATTTTTGAGGAGGGGTGTCAACATCTCGAAAAAATATCGATTATAACGCTTATTTCCTAAAAAGAAGCGTTTTAAACCGAATAAAACATGTTGAAATAGCGGACTTCTGGCGGTCACTTTTATTGGCACATATTTCAGGAGGTTTTTTAAGAGAAACGACCTGCAAATGCCCGTGGTGGCCGTCTATCGCGATCACGTCGGAGAATTGGGTATTTTATCAGGATATTTGAGTGTTGGGGAATAATTCCGGTTGGCGGGGGTACAGGATTGTCGAAAATAATTTTCAGATTTTTCTCGCCTGCTTGAAAATTGTTTCAGGATTTTTTTTGAGCCGGAAAAATTTCCAGTGCCGTTATGAATTCGCGTAATAAAAAAACACAATCACATCTTCTTTTGCAGATAATTCGTAATGATCAGTTCGTTGATATTTCCACGACCGGCGCCGTTGCTATTGATCATCCGCTTTGCAGGAACCCGCTCAATATAGTAATCGGAATAGAGATCGTCAAAGAACGAATCATCGGGTTTCTCGTTCTTTGGATCGGAATTACTCAGCATAATTTTTGCCCCAACCCCATCAAGATCCTTAAAAAAATCCTTAAGGCGTACCTGATCCTTATCGTAAAAACCGTTCTTTGAATAGGATGTGAAAAAAGAGGAACTGTTAAGCGGACGGTAGGGTGGATCAAAATAAACAAACGTATTGTCATCCACAAATTCCCGGCACCGGGTGAAATCACCGGCAAGGATCTCTGTGGTTTTTAGCACCGTGGCAACATCTTCCAGATTACTTTTGTTCAGAATTGCCGGATTTTTGTTTTTTCCGAATGGTACATTGAATTCACCTTTCTGGTTTACCCTGAAGAGACCGTTAAAACAGGTGCGGTTGAAAAAAATAATCCGGGCAGCACGGGAAACCCATTCGGCACTATAATTTTGAAAATCGATTGCCGGCAGTTTCTGATTGAATGCATCCCTGACTTCATAATAGAATGATTCTCTCTGCTCATCATTCTTCGATAGATATGCTGATTCGAGTGTTTTTAATTCAGAGATCAATTCTTTTACAGAATGCTTGATCACGCGATAGCAAAGAGTCAGTTCTTCATTCGCATCGCATATGTAGCACTTTTCAAAAGAAAAGTTCTCATTGAGATAAAAGAAGACCGCTCCACCACCAATGAACGGTTCTACATATTTTGTAATTTTTCCTTTTGTTAATTCTTCAGGCAAACGTTTGTTGAACTCATAGAGTAACTGGGTTTTGCCTCCGGCCCATTTGAGAAATGGCCGGGCTGAGGAACCGAATTTTGTTTGTTTTGCCGTGTCCAAACGTGCACCCATCTGTATGGATTTCCTTTCTATAATGTTATCTTCCCGGCATTATTGGTTTTTTAAAAAGCCGTCCAAAGAGTTATGATCATTGTCAGATCACCTCTAGAGGCTTCCCAGCAGACCGCTCACATCCCCCGCCTTAACGATCTTAACCCCGATATTCTGCATATCCCGGATATTTGCCAGGTGCACCTCGCCCGACGCGGCCCCGGTTGCATCCCCTATGAGCACGACCGGGTAATTGTATGCAATGCCATCGAAGACGGTTGTCCTGATGCAGTTTGGGGTCTGGATACCGCAGACAACAATGGTATTCACGCCAAGAGTCCGGAGCATCAGGTCGAGTTCCGTACCAATGAACGCACTCATCCGGGTCTTGGTGAGCACATACTCGCCTTCCCGTGGAGCCAGTTCATCGATAACCGCTGCTCCGTGTGTGCCAGCTACCGCAAAGGGCTGTTTCCGGAAAAGTTCCTGCCTTATGATCTCCACATCCGAACCGTCCGGCCTGTGCACCCGCAGGATATGAAAGACCGGCTGGTTTTGTTTCCGGAATTCGGCCAGCACAGACTGGATTTTTGGAATTACAGCAGAGGCTCCGGTAACTTTTAGCGGTTTGCCTTCGAGAACGAAATCGTTCTGCATATCTATGATCAGCAGTGCTGCCTTTTTCATAGTGGTTTCCCGTTAGACTATTGATACCCGGAACATAATAAGTCTGTAGAAGAATTCCGGAGTTTTAAAAATGGATCCCCTCATCCAGTATACCTGCCTCTTTTTCACCGGTATTGTAACTGGTATTGTATCCGGGCTCTTTGGTGTCGGGGGAGGATCCTTAATGACCCCGGTCCAGTTCTGGCTGTATACCGCAGGTGGAATGGACAGCACCCTTGCCACCCGTCTTGCTTTTGGCACATCGCTTGCCGTGATCATCCCTACGATGATAAGCGGGGCTTACGGACATCACCGGCACGGAGCTGTGGACTGGAAGGCAGCGGTTCTGCTGGGTCTTGCCGCTATTTTCGGTGGACTTATCGGGGGGATGGTTGCCTCACATATACCCGGCAGCGTGCTCCGGCTGTTCTTTGCGGTATTTATTCTCATCATGGCTGCCCGCATGATCTGGCACATACGGGAATGCCCGGTCTGCGAACCCCATGGATCAGCGGTGCAGTTTCTTTTCATCGGGTTTTTCATCGGGATCTTATCAGGATTGACCGGGCTTGGCGGCGGGGCCCTGCTTGTTCCCATTCTCGTCATCCTGCTTGGTTACCCGATCCACCGGGCGGTCGGGACCTCCTCGGCCTGCCTCATCTTCTCTGCGACCGGGGCCGTGATTGCATATGTAATCAATGGAATCGGGGTTACCGGGCTGCCGCCGTACTCGATTGGGTACGTGGATCTTCTTACCTTTGCGATTCTCGCCGTCACCACCATCCCGCTCGCCCGGCTTGGCGTGCGGTTCGCCCATGGCTGTTCAGGCCGGAACCTGCAGATCATCTTTGCCGGGCTTATGGTGCTGATCGGGGTGCTGATGCTTATGAGCGGGTGAACATTCAAGTCAGGAGTTAGAATTCAGCAATAATCCGGCACGTTACTCTCTGGAGGGATATCCCCGCAGGAACCGGGGATATCTCTACTCCTTCTCCTGTACCTTTGAGGGTTATGCCGGTGAGCTCATCGCTCGAACAGATCAGGTGCTGTTCCGGGTGTGTCCCCCGCTGAATCGAGCAATTGGCAGAGATCTCCGGTGCAACGGATACCACATAGGAGATCCGTTTTGATCCCGGGTGGCCTTTTTTAAGAACGAGAAGTGGCATATGATATGCTCTTACAAGTTCGATGAGCATCATTGCCGGTTCAACTGCTCCGCCTTCTGGAGCTGAAACCACCACCAGATCCCCGGGTTTTACTCCCTGGACATATTCATCGGCCGGAGTTTCTATACACAGGGCAAAACGGGTTCTGCTTTTTGCCACCAGTAAAAAAGAGTGAGTCCCTGAAATGAGCAGCAGCTCATCTTCAAGGGCAAAGATCATATTTCAGTCACTTCTTCTGACTGGCAGCTCGGACAGATGGGATTTTTACCAATTCCCTTGAATCGCTCACTGCATTCATTGCACCGGTAATCTTTCGGTTTTAAACGATCCGGGGGAATATCGATATCCATAGGCCCGCCAACACTACACATCTCCACTTCACCTCACTACGAGATTACTCCTGCATTATTTAAGACTATCTGAAACGGATCTTTTTTTATAGCTCTGTTTTGCTCCTCATATAACGATTACAAAATTGAAGATAACCAGTGTAATGAGGATAAGAATACAGGAGTGTTTTATCCCTGCTTCAAGAGCCACCTCACCCATCTGTCCGGCAATAATTCCGGAGAAGAGTGCCTGAATAAGACATGCATGATACAGGATACGGTTGATGGTCTGGATCGGAATGGAACCAATACCCGACATTGCCCCAACCTGTGGGATGCCCGTGGTTGTGATATTTGCCAGCACCGGGAGGAACTGGGTGGCCATTACTCCCACGACAAAGAGAAAGACAAAGAACGAAAGGTACACAATCGCTGTGTAGATGAACATCTCGATGAGGCGCTCTTTTTTGAGCACTTCAGTCATCTTTGCATCACCTGCGGCAATCGATAGCACCACAGAGATCTGTCCGCTCATCTCGCTTGCTTTGGTAATCAGTGTCACAGTCCGTGCAATTGAGGGAGTGCTGACCCGTTCTTCAAACCGCACCAAAGCTTCAGTGAAGTTGGCCCCCCATTCCATATCCCGTTTGATCTTACGGACTTCATAACTCAGGAGCCCAAGGTTGGTATTTACCATGATGGCAATAGCCTGTGCGATGGTGAGTCCCACCTGGTTGATACCCGCCATACGTTCAAGGAAGTCAGGCATGAGCGACTGGATCCCCATCACTTTATGGGACCAGATCGCGAAAAAGATCGCATAGGGTACGAGCACCATGAGCAGGCCGATAATTATGTGATCATCAATGACAGATATGAAAAGTTCCTGACTTCTATATTGGGGAACATTCAAAAATACAACCCCGATATATATGAGAGCAAGGGGTACCGTCACATAGAGGGTATGATTCACATTATTGACAAAATTCTCAAACGGGTGCTTGAGATAATAGATCAGATCTCTGAGCTGGTCATATTTTTTTATTTGTGCATACTGTTGCTTTTCGTCCTCTTTTTTAACAATGGTCACTTCAGAAAAAGTGTGAAGCCACTTTACTTTTGTGTACCGCTCATACTTTTCTGCCTTTATTGATATGAGATCGAGAAGAAGAATGAACATAAATGATCCAATGGGAATAATTGCATACGTTAATACGGACAACTGGAGAACCGCACCTCCACCCATCATTCCCATAACAACCATAATGATGATCAAAAAGAGCGGCCCTGCCACAAAAAGTGTCACATAGGATTCCGCAACAAGGGATAAGACATTGAGAAACTGTTTTTGCTCTAATTTTGCTTCTTCCTGGTACACCCTGACCCGCATGGAGAGAAACTCTGTCATGTCCCCCCCGCTTTCAATAACTGAAAGGAGATCTTCAAGAAAAATCTTTAGTTTTGCTGACGGTGTGGTATCAGAAAGATGACGGATCGCTGTAAGAACATCGTACCCAAAAAAATCTGCATCTCTTACAATCTGGCGAAACTCTAACGCAACCTCCCCATAAATACTCGCCCGATCAGACAGCGATCGAAAGATTGGCATGAGCTGGGCACCACCGCGTCTCATCGCATACATGTAAGCCACTGCATTGTGCAGAGTCAGATTGATCTTAATCGAGCGGTTTTTCTTCTCTATTGCGGGTAAGCGAAGCATGAGAGAATAGCCAATGTATGCCCCGATCAAAAGTGCAACAATGAACAGGATGGCCAGAATATACTCTGATGGATAAATGGCATTGAAAAAGACCGGTAACTGGAGATTAAAGACATTATAGATACCGATTTTCCCGCTCGGTATCTGCAGACCAAACAAAGAGAAGATTAAGTACCCCATAAGGGCAAAGAAAAAACCAGCCATCACGGTGATCTTGGCCGATCGCCAGAGATACTGATCGAGGGTCATACCCGATCTGGCAGAGATCAGATCTGCACGCAGTCCATCATACATCTGAGGGTTGCGCACTATCCATTTCCGGAGGGAGTTCCTGACAATCATTTAATTACCATACGAAGATCCGAGAGATTGGCTACCACTTCTTTTGCATCAATACTATATGCATGGAACAGGGATGCAACCGAGACGTAATCCTTAATTCCCTGTTTTCTCATCTCTTCAAGGAGATTTTTCCTTGTTGCAATATCAGCCTCAAGTTGTTCACGAGTCCAGCCTCGTTTTTCTGCTATGTCTGCATAGATCTGGGAGCGCCCGGTAAAATTTATCTTATCGTGTATAGGGTCATAGACAAAGACATTATTGACACGCATATTTCCTGAGGACGGATCGATGCCGGCAATCTCGACAACTTCCTGAACGCGGCGGACGCGCTCTGTTCCATGGAAGATTAATCCCTGTACACTGATGATGTTGAGTGCCTGTACCATGTTTCTTGGTACATTCAACGGCTCACTCTCGAGACGGTGGATTGCTGCATCAACTCCACCAGCATGCATGGTGGAAAATGTGGTGTGCCCGGTATTCATCGCCTGGAAAAGGGTCTGGGCTTCAGCACCACGGACTTCTCCGACAAGGATGTACTCTGGTCGTTGTCGCATTGCGGCCCTCAGCAGATCAAACATTGTGATCGCATTGCTGCCTTCAGAAAGGGCTTCACGGGTGACACTCGCGATCCAGTTATCATGAAACAATGTGATCTCACGAGTGTCTTCAATACTGACTACTTTTGCGATCGGAGGGATGAAGAGAGAAACGGCATTTAACGATGTGGTCTTTCCCGATGCCGTTCCACCGATAAAAAGCATGCTTTTATTGTTCTCAATAGCTATCCAGAAGTAGGCAAGGACATCTGCATTGAATGTTCCAATCTCTATGAGTTCAACAGGAGAGAACGGTTCTTCCCTGAATTTACGTATTGTAAACGATGTCCCCCGCGTAGTCACTTCAGAGCCAAACGTGAGCTGGAGACGCGAACCATCGGGAAGTGTTGCATCGATAATAGGAGAACCACTGGAGATGTGTTTTCCCGAACGCTGGGCAAGGGTGATGGCAAGCGAATTGAGAATATCGGGTTCAAAGGCGATATTTGTCCTGATGTTCCGGTAGTGCCGGTGATAGAGGAAGATTGGGACTTTATTGCCATCACATGAGATATCCTCAAGATTGGGATCCTTCATCAGGGGGTCAATACGCGACCAGCCTAAAAAATTCCGAACTAAGAAATACTGGATCTTGTGGCGGGCGGACCGTTCAAGCGTGATGCCATAATCATCAAAGAGCTCATTCATCTTTTCGAGCAAGACGCGCTTGCGATCTTTTTTGATATCCTTTGACGACAGGATCAGCACACACCGCAGATCCTCATAAAGTCGTTCTAATAGTTCATATTCAAAATCGGAAAGGGATGGTTCGAATAAGAGATACTCCTGCTGGTTGGTTTTCTTATTCAGTGCGATAACAATGAGCGAACACCCGTTTGTAACCCAATACTGGTCGATCTGCTCATACGTATCATCCACATTTGCTTCTACAAGCGTACCGTCCCGCTCAAAATCGTATTCGTCTACAGCTTGATGTTTAATCCCTTTCAGCAGGCGAAAATAGTGTAAGTATCCCGTATCGGTTTTTTTTACTTTCGGTGCGGGGGTTTTCTTTTCATCACCGCCGGTAACCGTTTTTTCTGGTTCTGCGGGCGGCTCAGCGGGTTCCTGTGCCCCTTTTTCCGACTTATTTTTTTTTAGCGAGTTTAAGAATTCAGAGATCTGCATAATGCACAAGCTCCCTCTACGAAAAAATACTATACCCAAGCTATAATTCGGGAGATCATTCTATATAATTATGTATCATTCCGGGAAATTCGGGAGTTTTTGTCGTTTTTCCCACAGATCTGATGACATTTTTTTCAAATAGATATATTTATAACACTATCCATGAGAGTTTCTGTGAAAGAAAATTCTTTGTTAACAATGGGGGTTTATGCAGGAATTTGCCAGTAAAAAGATGCCTACAGGGATCTCATCACTCGACCCGATTCTGGATGGAGGGGTTCCACCGGGTTCTGTCATCCTTTTCCTTGGGGATCTTGGAGCGGGCAGCTATGAGTTTGTGTACAGTTCGATGATAAATCTGCTGGATGCAAAAAATCATAATGAATTAAAGGATAAGATCTCTCCAAAAGAACTCCGGTATATCACCTTTACCAGACACAAGGATGATGTGAGGCAGGAGATCGTCAATTCGCTGCATGTTGACAATGTAAGCCAGCTCACAGAATCCATCCAGTTCGATGATCTCTCTGAACTCTATTTTGACAGAAGTGTTGTTCCTGATGAATGGTACAGCCACAGTGATATCCTTTTAAGAATGCAAAAACGGTCAGGTCATGGAGATGTATTTGTCCAACTCTCAAACGTGATCAATACAGCACAACCGCAAAGCCTGATCGTCATGGATTCCATCACTGATATTGCAACACAATCCAATAATTCCAACAGCTGGTCAAACTTTACCGGTGTTTTACGGGGTTTGCAGCGGGTGTCAAAACAGCGGGGCCTTACCTGTTACCTGCTGCTTACCCAGGGCATCCTTAATTCAGCTCAGGAGAAAGAAATCTCAGACATTGCAGATGCAGTGATGCTCTTCAAATGGGAAGAGAGCACCGGTTCACGCAGGCAGCGGGTGATGTATTTTGAAAAGTTCAGGGGGGTTATGCCTCATCTGGAGGAACACGATCTGGTGAAATTTGCAGTCCGCATTTCGACTACCAGGGGTTTTGAAGTGAGCAATATCCGGATGATTGTATGAGTGAAGAACGGGTTAAGGTGGGAATCCTTGGTCTTGATGATATGCTGGGGGGGGGATTGATCCCCGGCAGCATCTGTGCAATTATTGGCACGTATGGTACAGGTAAAACAACCTTTTCCCTTCAGTTCATCTGGGACGGGCTTACAAGGGGAGAGCGCGTCATCTACATAAGTCTTGAAGAACGCGAAGAAAGAATCTTTATATATATGAAACAGAAGGGATGGGACTTTACACCATTTTTGAATAAAGCTCTCTATGTCATCAAGCTCGATCCGACAGACTTCAATGTTGCCAACAACCGGATCAAAAATGAACTCCCCAAACTCATCGAAGAAGTGAAGGCCAGCAGGGTAGTAATCGATCCGATCTCTCTCTTTGAAGACCTGTTTGATAATGACTCTGAACGAAGGCAGGAGATGTACCGGTTTATCGAAGGGCTCCGCGACCGGAACTGCACGATCATGATGACTTCTGAAACTAACCGGGACAATGTCTTTTCCAGCCGTCACGGGCTGATCGAATACCTGTCCGATACGGTGATCCTGCTCCGGTATGTCCGCCCCTCTGATCTGACGGATGTGCACCTTGCACTCGAAGTGGTAAAAATGCGGATGTCTGCCCATTCCCGTGAGATCAAACCGTACGAGATCGAGCAGGATCAGGTTATGGTCTATTCAGAAGCAAATGTCTTTTGAAATATCATAAAAAAAGCGGCTTTTTGGATCTCCGGGTAATCCCAAGAAGAATCCCGAATCGGGCCAATGTCATAATATCCTGCCTGAAAGGTTCCGCACGTATTTTTTTACCGTAATTTGATTTACAGGGCAAACCCGAAAATATCCAGCAACACGAGAATGCAAACCCCCGGCAGTCCTCCTATTGCAGAGATGAGCACTGTAGCAAAGCCATACCCGAGATCCGGTTTTCCCATCCACTGCATGACATGCAGAGTATTGAGAAGAAACAACAGGATAATTCCTAAAACCGCATTGACCAGGAGCACGGTGAACTTTTTTACCAGATAGTAGACGATCGCAACAATTGCCACGACAAGAAGAATTGCAATGAGTACTGCGCTCATAATTATCCATTTTCCTTTATTTACCAATGATATGCTGCTTATTTATCCTTACCGAAGGCAGAATCAGCGAGCCGATTGAACGGGATTTTTGGCTCATACCGATAATTTCGTTATGCAGCGAAAAGACATTGCCTGACAGCATGGCGCTCCGGATCGGTTCTTCAAACTCCCCGCCCTCCATCCAGAACGCATTGGAGAGTTCAACAGAGAATTCCCCGCTCATCGGGTTTGCCGTGTGAGCCCCAACAACGCTGTGCACGTATACCGCGCGTTCATCTGCAATACTGCTGCGCTTTCCATCCACGACAAAATTGTGGTGGCCGATTCCCGGAGATCCGCCGTACCCTCCCCGGACCGCACTCGCCGTACTTGTCTTTCCGTACCGGTAGGCGGTTTTGAGATCATAAGCAAACGCTTCCAGCACACCATCCCTTATGAAATCTATCCTGTGTGTCGGCATGCCTTCTGCATCCCAGCTCACACTGCCATCAGCTCCTTGCAGGAGCGGGTCATCATACATCGAGAGCAGAGGGACAGAAACCTGCTCCCCTATCGACTTGGCAAACCGGGATCTGCCTGCATGCACGTTTCGCCCGTTCAATGCCGGGATAAACACACTGCCGAGGAGTTCGGCATAGGCAAGCGGGGAGAGCAGGATCTCATAATTCCCTGTGGGGATCTCCTTTCCCCCCGCAGATTCATGGGCAAAGAAGCTTGCCCGTTCCCCGACATGGAAGGGGTTTACCTTGTTCATGAAACTGGAATGATCGAATTCATAACCGGTAGACTGTTTGTGGATGGCTTCGAGCGAGAGCGAGACTCCTGTGTGGCTGTCTGTGTAGTGCACCCCGCTGCTGTTTGCAAGGGTCACTGTTGAGGTTGAGAGCCCGGCAGAGCCGGCAGTCACTTCTGCTGTGTGTTCTTCTGAACCGGCAAGCATCTGTTCGAGCAGAGCAAGAGCGGATGCGGGTTCGACCTTCATTAATGGGTCAAACGTAAGCGGGGTTTGTGAAATATCCTGCGCAACAGGCAGTCCTTCCCAGGGGAGCGGGGTTGCGAGATGGCCGCTTGCAATCGCTGCATCGAGGCATTCACTCCAGTGGCCGGGATCGTTTGTACTCGATGATCCAATCCTGCCCTTATGGATGGTCCTGATGCCAAGCCCGCAGTCTTCTGAGGCAGAGGCAAGGTTGATCTTCTTCTGTTTCAGGTCGGCAGATATGCTCCGTCCCTCCACGTAAAAGATTTCAACTTCATCTACACTCTTTAGACCTTTTTTAATTATCTGGTCAATCCATTCCACTGCCGCCCACCACCGCATCACAAAGAAGAATTGTTGGAGCCCCGTCACTCACCGGCACGCTCTGTCCACCTTTCCCGCAGTATCCCGGGCTCATCTTACGGTTCTTTCCGCAGAGTGCGATATTGTGCAGGGTTGTTAATATATCTCCAGATAAAGAAACATCCCGCACCATTCCTGTACATTCCCCGTTCTTTACAAGATACCCGTACTCTGCATTGAACTGGAAGACTCCCCGCCCCGGGTCCACCTGACCGCCGCGGGAACCTTTGAGAAAGATGCCATTTTTACATTCTTCAAAGATCTCGTGGTCGGTGGCATCGCCGGCTTCAATAAAGGTGTTGCTCATCCGGACAAGCGGGGGTTCTCCGGCCATACCCCGGGCATGACCCGCTATGCCATTACCTACTGCCGCCAGTGATTCACGGTTGTGGAGGAACGCATTGACAACCCCGTTTTTAATAATCTCGGTTCTGCGCACAGCCACACCTTCCGAATCAACAGGATCGAACCCGAACTCGGGTAGACCGGGGTCATCTACGATCGTGAGCCTGTCGTTTCCAATCTTCTGCCCGGTTTTATCTTTTAATACCGAGTTGCCTTCCTGGATCAGGTCGCCTTCACTGGCATGACCAACGGCTTCATGGGCAAATACACCTGCGAGTTCCGGATCGAGTATCGCCTTTAATTTTCCCCCATGCGCTGATTTCGCGTCAAGCAATGCCACTGCAATACCGGCAGCCTTTTTCCCGAGACCCAAGTGGTGCCGTAGGTTGAACCCGTCGATGGAATGCTCCCGTTCATATCCCATCTGGGTGTTGTCGTTCCGTGAAGCAACCGCCAGCACATTGAATCCTGAACGGCACATCTCGTACGCGTATTCGTTTCCGGAACTGTCAAAAAACCCGACCTGCTCGACCCGCTCAATGTAATTTGCCCGTCGGTTCACCACGGAGGGATGGATCGCGCCCTTCTCAATCTCTGAAAGAATCGCCGATTTTTCCTCGATACTGACTAAACGGGGATCTTCTTTCATTGCAGGAACGGCAAGCACCCCACGGGATACATCCCCAAGGTTCACCGGTTCCTGTGTTATCGCAGAGAGAGCGCAGGCTTTCTGTAACAGTTCGTCAAATTTCCTACCGGTGCAGGGCTGGTAATTATCGATCTGGAGAATTCCCCAGCCGCTTTTGCTGATGACACGGAGCACAGCTTTGTTAAAAAAAGTGGTTCCTGCGGACTCACAGATACCGTTATCTATGTCAATGTGGGTAATTTGCCCGGTCACATGACGCAGATCATAATAGGTGATACCGGGCATGTTTATTCATGCCACCGGATTGTTGACAGTAGTTACTTCTGCAATCATTGCAGTTGATCGAAGCGCCATATTTTTGAGCTTGATTAAGAATCCTTCGGAGTTCTCCGGCACAAGGGCTACCTTAAGAACATCATCGATCGTGTCCACCGGTATAATGGTGACAAGGGGTTTGTACCGCTCTTCGATCAGTACGTCTCCCAGATTCATACGGGGGATCAAAACGGTCTTGATGCCGGCCTTTACCGCAGCTTCGATCTTGTAAGTCACCCCGCCAACGGGAAGCACATCGCCCCGGACTGATAGGGAGCCGGTCATTGCAACATCCTGCCGGACAGGAATTCCCTCGATAGCACTTACGACTGCTGTTGCGACACTGACAGATGCTGAATCTCCCTCGACCCCCATATAGGTGCCGATGAACTGGATATGGATATCAATGTTCCTGACATCCTTGCCGGTGAATTTTTTTAAGATGGCACTCACGTTCTTGATGGATTCCTGGGCTATCTCCTTGAGCATCCCGGTGGCAATTACGGTGCCGCTCGCACCCTGTGCAGGCGTAACCTCAGCCATTATCGGAAGAACCGAACCCGCATCACTTCCTGTAACTGCAAGTCCGTTAACCCTGCCAACCCGGGTGCCTTCCACCACAGCCATATCGTACTCCCGCAGGTGACGGGTAACCTCATCGGATACCTGATCTTCAATCGAGCGTGCGGTTTTCTTAGCCATGATGACATGGGCAGCGGTTGTGATCGCGGCACCCTCCTGCCGGGCAATGTCTCCTGCAACACGGATGAGCCCCCCCATATCACGCAGCTTGAGCGTGAGGTATCCCTTGCGGTTCGACCGGCGCTTGGATTCACGAATAATTTCATCGATTGCGCTCTGGTCGCAATGCGGGATCTTACCATCATTTTTCACTTCCTGCGCTATGAACCGGACATATTTCTCACGGTTTTCTGGAGTGTCGTCCATGCTCTCTGCCATGTAGACTTCGTACCCGTACCCGCGAATACGGGAGCGGAGCGCAGGGTGCATACCCTGGATTGCATCAAGGTTACCAGCTGAAACCATCACGAACTTGCAGGGGACCGGTTCAGTATGCACCATCGCGCCGCTCGACCGCTCGCTCTGGCCGGTGATAGGAAACTCTCCTTCCTGTAGTGCAGTGAGCAGGTTCTGCTGGGAGTGTGGGTCCAATGTATTGATCTCATCGATGAAGAGAACGCCACCATTCGAACGGTGGATAGCTCCAGCCTCAACCCGGTCATGGGATGGTGTTTCAAGCCCCCCGCTCTGGAATGGGTCATGGCGCACATCGCCTAACAGGGCACCGGCATGAGTTCCTGTAGCATCAATAAAGGGAGCAATGCTTTTGGTATCATTTGAAACCAGAAGTTTGGGCACCATCGACTCCTCTCTGGGCATGCTGGTGCGGAATGCGATGAAAATAAAAGCAACCGCAATAAGCCCCATAATGATCTGTCCGGTGATTATCGCATATCCCCCGATACCGATGATAGCAAGGAGGAGGAGCATGTTCCGGAACTGGATCTTTTTTCTGGCTTCTGCTTTGTGAGCGGTTACAATCTGTTTTCCCCGTCCTGCGGCAACCGTCCTGATCACAGGGTTGTTGTTGTCATCGGAGTTCGGGTAGACCATTATATCGATGAGTTCTTCTTTGGGCAGCAGCTCGGCCATCGCCTTTGCCAGCATTGATTTTCCGGTACCGGGGCTGCCGATCATCATGACATGCCGTCTTTGGATAGCCGCCTTTTGGATCACTTCGACTGCATGTTCCTGACCTATCACCTGGTCGATCAGTTTTGCGGGAACTTCGATTGTTGATGATGTCGCCCCCGCGCTTTCTGTGGATACCGCTTCGGGCGATGCGGGCGTTATTTCGTTCTGCTGCGGGGGGGTTTGCTCAGATATTTCCATTGCGGTTTTAACCTCTTTTAACCTTAAGATTTTCATATAATTTGTCCTATGATAGTTTAAGTACTTTCAGCTGGTCACACCGGTGACGGCGAAGCCCCCCATCAGATATCTTTGCAGAATCATTGTTTTTAAAAAAATACAAAACCTGATGCAGTATATTATCACCCATACAACATACAATAAGTAAGGAAATGCTGCCCATCTGCGATCAGGATACGATATCATGAAAGTTATCTGCACTGAAAAATCCCAGATACTTGCCACACGCCTTGCAAAAGCGCTAAAGACTACGGTTGTCAATGTCAAATATTCTTGTTTTCCTGACGGCGAGCTGTATCTTGTTGCCGGAGAGCTTGACGATGAGACAATTATTGTCAGCAGTGTGGTGGACAATGATGCACTTGTCCAGCTGCTGCTCTTGATCGATGCCTGTGAGGGTTCAGAACTCCGGCTGGTTATACCCTATATGGGCTATGCGCGACAGGACAAACAGTTCCGGCATGGAGAGCCCTTAAGTGCCCGCGCGGTTGCCCGCGCGATCAGCAGGGGCGTTTCTGAATGCATTACCGTTAATATCCATGAGCCGGATGTGCTCAGATTTTTTGGAGCTCCATCCCGAAATATCTCTCTTGCGAGGGATATCGGCGCATACATAAAAACGCTCAATTGCAAAAATCCCCTCATCCTTGCTCCTGACGATGGTGCTCTGGCATTTGCCGGACAGGTGGCATCAGCTGGTGAATGGGAGTACGATCACCTGGAAAAGACCCGGCTGAGCGGTGAGCAGGTGACTATGGCCCCAAAGGCATTGTCGGCGGCATCCCGTCCTGTAGTGATCGTAGATGACATCATCTCAACAGGGGGCACAATTGCTACTGCGGCTGGTATGCTCTACGCGCAGGGTGCAACGGATGTATTTGCCGCATGCGTACATGGGGTGCTCACCGGGGGGGCCTATGTCCGGCTGGTGGAAGCAGGAGTCAGGGATGTTATCTGCAGCGATACGATCGAGCGCGGGTGCAGCAGGGTATCTGCCGCAGACCAGATCGCCCATACGCTGCAGACATGTACCAACCGTTGAACAGGTGCAGACGATTGGACTTTCCCCCACCCAATCCCAGATCCGGGTAACCTTATGAAATCCATTCTTGATGCCAGTGTTTTTTTCTCAGAATGTCCAGTAGAAGGCGATTTATTCACCTCTCCATCAGTGTGTGATGAACTAAAAGATATCCGCTCTAAGGGAAAATTTGAGATGTTATGTGCAGAAGGACTCCGGGTGATATCGCCGGGGCCGGAGAGCACCGGTAAAGTGAGGGCTGCGGCAAAAAAAACCCGGGATGCTGGAGTGATCTCTGAGACCGATTGCGATCTTCTGGCTCTTGCTCTTGAGATGGGCGCGGTTCTCTACACCGATGATTTTGCCATCCAGAATGTTGCCAGTGTCCTTGGGGTGCAGATACATCCCATCCTCCAGCGGAGGGCAAAGCGAATCCACTGGAAATACCGGTGCACCGGTTGTGGCCGGTACTTTGATCATGATGGGGAATGCCTCATCTGCGGCTCAACAATAAAAAGAAAACTTAAATAGATTCCGGCGAACCTCTCTGTTATGTCTTCCCTTGACGATCTGATTGGCAGAGCCAGAATGCTTCTTGGCGAGGGGCACAGTCCGGGTCAGATTGCAGATGAGCTCTCCTTGTCCATGGAAACTGTGACATGGCTTTTAACCCAGGCAAAAGGAACAACCGCCCCAAAAGATGTCCATATCGACTGGTCAGCAGTCTCCAGCCAGGCGCCCCTTCTTGAAGAGACGGCACTGATGCTGCTCAGGAGATATTACCAGGATCAGGACTCGGATTGTGCATCTCCTGCTGCTGAGGTTATCGTGGGTATCGCCCTCTCCGGCATCCCGATTGCAACCCTCATTGCTGTACAGGAAGCTGCGCAGCTCTCGATCTATCACCCGGCAAAGCAGAACCAGAGTGAAAAACCGATGGGATCGATCAGCGGTAACTTTGCTCCGGTCAGCGGTAAGCGGTGTATCATCGTCGATGATGTGATCACTTCAGGAAAAACCATGCATGAAGTGGTGAAATATTTAAAAAAGCACAATGCAGTGCCGGTTGCCATCTGGGTGATCTTTGACAAGCGCGGCATCAAGGATGTTGAGGGTGTACCTGTCTATTCGCTCTTCAAAATATCCCGCATTGACTGATCCCTCTTTTTTTTCAGATCTGTTCTCAAAAAATATATATAGAAGTCCAATCCCACCTTTTACATCATCGGAGTATCCATTATGCTATCTGGACAGCCAATTATCATTCTAAAAGAAAATGTAGAGCGTAATCGCGGCAAAGAAGCCCAGCGCTCGAATATTACAGCAGCAAAGGCAATAGCCGGAGCCGTCAGGACAACCCTTGGCCCGCGGGGAATGGACAAGATGCTTGTCGGTTCCACAGGCGATATCGTGATCACCAATGACGGCGCGACAATATTAGGTGAGATCGCCGTTCAGCACCCCGGTGCAAAGATGGTTATTGAAGTCGCTATGACCCAGGACGATGAAGTCGGCGATGGTACCACCACCGCAGTCATCCTTGTTGGCGCACTGATGGAGCAGGCAGAAACCATGCTAGAACAGGGTATTCACCCAACCGTCATTGCAGAAGGGTATCGCCTTGGCATGAACAAATCGCTCGAGATTCTCAACAGCCTCTCCCACAAGGTCGACCCGACTGACCGAAAGACCCTCTTAAAGATTGCAGACACCGCAATCACCGGCAAATCGATCGAATGCGTGAAAGAGAAGCTCGATGGCATCATCGTTGATGCAGTTATGGCAGTAGCCGAGAAGACCGGCACGAAATATGTTGTTGACGAAGATGACGTGATGATCAAGAAGCAGAAAGGCAAGTCAATGGACGATGCTGAACTGATCCGCGGCGTAGTCATTGACAAGGTCCGTGTCCACGATGGTATGCCCCGCAAGATCACAAAGGCAAAGGTCGCAATGCTTGCCACCCCATTAGAGATCACAAAGACGCAGGTCAAGGCAAAGATCAAGATCTCGAATGCTGACCAGATCGCTGCATTCAGTGAACAGGAGAGAGAGACGTTAAAGAAACTTTCAGATGCGATTGTTGACAGCGGTGCAAACGTCTTACTCTGCCAGAAGGGCATAGCAGATTCGGTCCAGTTCTACCTTGCAAAGAGCGGCATTCTTGCAATCGAAGATGTCCCTGAAGCGGACATGAAATATGCAGCACGGGCACTGCATGCAACCATCCTTAACAAGGCTGAATCCTTAACTTCAAAAGATCTCGGCATTGCAGAGCTTGTTGAAGAAGACAATGACGTAAACCTTACCAGGATCTCCGGGTGCAAGAACCCTAAGACTATCACAATCTTACTCAGGGGTACAAGCGATTACATACTTGACGAACTTGAGCGCGCAGTGGTCGACGGGACCCGCGTAGTTATGGATGCAATGGAAGACGGCACGTACGTTGTCGGTGGCGGAGCAGTTGAGACTGAACTGCTCATGAAGGTCCGGGACTATGCAGCAACCATGGGCGGCAGGGTTCAGATTGCGATCGAAGCCTATGCAGGGGCATTCGAATGCATTCCCCGCGCGCTTGCAGAGAACTCGGGTTTCAACCCCATCGATAAATTAGTAGAGCTCAAGAATGTCCATTCCAAGGGCAAGAAGAATGCGGGGCTCAATGTCTATAACGGCAAGATTGTGGACATGCTCGCAGATGGAGTTATTGAGCCGCTCAGGTCAAAGCGCCAGTCAATCCAGAGCGCATCTGAAACTGCCGTCATGCTCATCCGTGTGGATGACATGATGATCACCCAGTCAAGGCCGGGCGCTATGCCGCCGGGTATGATGTAATTTCCTTTTTCCCCCAATATTTTTCCAGCACTTTTTTTGTTGACTGCACTGCTTTTTTAACGCACACACCCAGTTACCATTGTACCTGCCGACCGTCCGGTTAGTGCAGCCGGGTGGAACCTTATGCTGGCTTTCAGATAACTATTAGAGCAATTGATTAAAAAAATAAGAGAACCGTGTGCCGAGGTAGTCTAGCCCGGGAAGGCGGTAGCCTCGAAAGCTACTGGCGCTTTCGCGCCTCGGGAGTTCAAATCTC
Organism: Methanoregula sp.; assembly: GCA_030694985.1. Taxonomy (GTDB): domain Archaea; phylum Halobacteriota; class Methanomicrobia; order Methanomicrobiales; family Methanospirillaceae; genus Methanoregula. The sequence continues at coordinate 30,284 of JAUYTV010000014.1, read as the reverse complement.
CCCCTCGGCGTCTGAACAGGAGTTTTTTTTAAATTTCCTTTCCAAAGTCATTTTACCAGTAAAGCGGTTCTTTTGCAATCACTGACAGATTTCCCGCTTCTGTTTTGTAATTGAGGCTTTAAAAAAAAATGGGCCGTAATCATGAGATTTCAGGGTCTGTTTTTACTCATGATGGAAGTATATTCGGAAATATCTAAAAATATCGATTATTTGGGGGTTATTTGCCGAATAATTCAGATTCAATCAAAATCTGGAGTATAGCAAATTAGGCAGGATTAAATACCAGATATTCCCATTATGGTGTATACAGGACCGTATACGAGTATAAATACGGGCCTTAAAAAAAGAGATTTGGAATTGCCGGTACAGGCAAAAAAGGTGAACCCGCATGATCCGGATTAAGCAGAACAAACCGCAGATATCGCCCGAAACGAAATCCTTTCGCATTATCCGCAGGTTGAACCTCAACCGGACATACACCCCGTTAAAGATCGGGGCAATCGTCGGATACATCATATTAGGGATGTTGTCTGCATCCACATCCATGTTTGGCATTCTTGTCGGTGCAGTGCTCCGCGTTGTCGGGTTGTAACTCCCCGCATACTTTTCCTTTTTTTTAGCAGCGTTTCAACCGTTTATTACCAGTACGCAAGTATCCCAAGCGCCCCGTGAACCAGTGCAATGCAGATGGCAATAACCGCACACCGCGAGTGCCATTCGAACGGAATTGTTCGTACCCCTTTTGAGTTCATCACAGCGATCGCTGCTGTGATGATGAACGCAAGCAAGGTCAGAACTCCCAGATAAAATATGAGAGGTTTTCCGAAAATAAGCGCATAGCTGATTTCCTGAAACATGATCATACCACAATTACTGTGCCTGTCATTGTCGTATGTATCATATCATTATAATCATAGGATCCTCGCTCAGTAAAAATCCTGCTCCATCCCTGTCCCGCAGAGAGGAGGGGTGAGTTTTCTATATTGACCAGCGCAATCCTGTGGGTTGGATTATACAATTGCGGATCCAGAGTGGAGTCATCGTTCACCCATCGGACAGTTGATCCTACCTGAACCGTAATACTCGCCGGCTCAAATCCCTTTTTGTTGATTCGTATGGTGTTATCGGATACCGAATTCCGGATAGTAGGGGACACGGACCCGGTTGTCAGGATTGCATGAGGGGTAGCAACAACCGTTGCCAGCGGGGGAGTTGTTGCAGGAGAGGGGACTGAAGTTATTGCAGGAGTGAGTGCAGCGGGTGCTTGTGCAGGCTGGGTACAACCACAGACCAGCACCAGAAGCACGGCAATGGTGAAAATTACTACACTTTTGTTCATAATGAGATCTCAAGCTTCCCGTAATAAAATCATGCCCTGATCCCACCCGCAGGCACGGGACCTTTTTCTGGAAGACAACGATCCATGAAAATTCAGAGTTCCGAATGGGGCTTAGATAAAGGCACGGGCAGGAGAGTTACCGACATCATCCCAAAAGATTTCATGAACTCTTCCACATGATAGTGATCGGCGAGGGCCATCTCAAAAAAAGGGAGTTTTGGAAGAGCTCTCGCAAATTTCCACTCCTCTGCGGGAGGCAGGGGGAGCATGCGACCGATCTCTTCGGGTTCCATTTCCTGAACCTCCCGCACCGCAGTTGCCACCCGTTCCATGGCACCCTCTTTTCCTGCGCGAAGAATCCTTACCACAAAATCATTGTACCGCACCTGTGCCTTACTCCCCAGCTGTTTCTGGAGCAGCAGGGTTAAGAGCCGGTTGAAGCGGATGCCGTTTAAGGAATACACGGTTACCATAACGCCCCTCTCACCCTTATGCTCGCGGATATACAAACCGGTTCGGCCAACACCTTCCGGAATCCGAATGAGAGCAATAAGGAGTGTCTCTTTGTCAATATCTGTGAGCGGGAGCACAGACTCTCCACGGGCACGCATCACCTGCACCTGCCTGCAGACAAGCGGGGAGTACCCGCTCTCACCTCCTGTCCAGAAAATTCCCGAGGTAATGGAGCTTGAAGGCACTACGACTACGAGATTATGCCCTTCATCACACTTGACCATCGACCAGCCCTGACCCCCCAGCGAGATCTCGCCATCATTCTGGCTGTTGACAAACCGGGCATCGAGCTTGCCCACCACTTCGCCATCGGGAGTAACGGCCCGGTACTCACCCCCGCCGCTGATCACCGAGTAGAGATCTTTAAAGTTCGAGCGCCCGAACTCCCGTTCCGCAGTATCGCCCGGCATCACCATCTCGCCATCAGGAGTCAGGTATCCCTTCTCGATGAGGTAAGTGATAATCCGGTCCAGCATCTCAGGCCTGATATTGGCAAAGGCCGGATGCGAGAGCACCGATGTCTCCAGCTGCCGCCGGCTCGCCCGGGCATGCCGGAACAGGTACAGGAAAATCTGCTGGACAAGAACATTATACGGTTTTTTTAGCGGAGTTAAAGGCTCAACTTCCCCTTTAATTGCGCATTCAATGATCGCCACACTGCAGAGGAGTTCGCAGGGATCTTTTAAGAGCCACGCCACGTACGCTGCTTTGTCACGCCTGCCACTTCGCCCCAGCCGCTGGAGAAACGATGAGACCGAGTTCGGGGGACCGACCTGCACCACCACATCCAGATCCCCTATATCGATTCCCAGCTCCAGTGTGCTTGTGCAGATGATACAGGCGCCCTCCTGCAACGAAAAAGCTTCTTCGGACTCTTTCCTTGTGGCAAGCGAGAGGGAGGAGTGGTGGATGTGGAGGTTTCGTATCCTGCCTGAGGCCGATCTCATCAGTTTCTCTGCAATGCTCCGGCTGTTGACAAACACCAGCGCTTTTCTCCCGGCAACAATCCTGACAAGCGCATCGATCCGCTTCTCCTCGTCCTCTTCTACAATGAACCGGAACTGCTTATCCCTGGGTGGCGCGGGGATGGCAACCAGTTCACTCCAGTGCCGGTCATCCGACATCCAGCGCAGCACCTCTTCAGGATTTCCCGTGGTTGCCGAAAGACCGACACGCTGGATGGGGCGTTTTGTGATCCGGTCAAGCTGGCTGAGCAACACCTTGAGCTGCACCCCGCGTTCCGATTCCACAAACGCGTGAAGTTCATCGATGATGACCGTGCGCACGCGCCGTAAATCGGATATGAGTTTCTTCTCCTGCAAGAGGACTTCAAGGGATTCGGGCGTGATCATCAGGAAATGCGGGGGTTCGCCATCCTTCCAGCCGCGATCCCCTTTTGGCACATCCCCATGCCATTTCATCACGGTGAGCGAGGTGGGAACGCAAAATTCCCTGAAACGGTCCTCCTGATCATTGATCAAGGCTTTAAGGGGCGAGATGTAGAGGCATGCCACCCCCATCCGGCCGTGTGTTAAAATATCATCCATCACCGGTATGAGCGCTGCTTCTGACTTGCCCCCGGCCGTTGGTGCAATGACCAGTACATCCTTTCCTGCGGCGATTGCGGTATACGCTCGCTCCTGCACCTCACGCAGCTCCGTCCAGTCCAGTCGCTGGGCGAGCACCTGCTGGAGGGATTCATGCAGGAAGGTAAATGCCGAGGACATAGTTCTGTACAGCGTTTTGCTTTGCGCAATATGGTCTTTTCTGGCCATTACCGTTCAGAAGAAACCGAAATTGTGCATCAAAAGCCGGTTAACAATATATAAATACTACACTATCCAGATTTAATTCTGGTAAACAATGATATCATTATGGGTTTGTCAAACGATTTTCTCATCGAGCCCATGCTACGCATTCTCCTTTAGATAGGGAACCTGGTCGTTCCAAGGTTCCCATTGTATTGTCCTGATGAAGAGTTTACCAGAGGTTTTGTATGCTTTTTGGAATCCCTGACCCGCAGATATTGATCGGCTATGGACTGGCCATTGTTTTAGCACTGGCGTGTATTGTGTACGGATTACTGAACTGGAACAAGGGGGGCAGCAACGATGGCAGTTAACCCGGTCACGATGACTGCGCTGGTTCTCATCTATCTTGCAGCAACGCTTATCATCGGCTACTTGGGATACAAAAAGACGAAGAATGCCGAGGATTACCTTGTTGCCGGCCGCGACAGTCACCCGGTGATCATCGCGCTTTCGTACGGTGCCACGTTCATCTCCACATCCGCCATCATCGGGTTTGGCGGGGCAGCAGCAAGCATGGGGATGGGGCTCATCTGGCTTACGGTCTTGAACATCGGTCTTGGTATCCTGCTGGCATTTGTTCTGTTCGGAAAGAAGACAAGGGAGATTGGCCAGCGTCTTTCTGCAGTCACGTTTCCTGACCTGATGTGCAAAATCTACAAGTCCCCGCTCCTGCAGTACATAGCAGGGTTCATCATTGTCATCTCCATGCCGCTCTACACCGCCGCAATCCTTATTGGCGGGGCACGGTTCATTGAGCCCACGCTTGGTATTCCCTATTCCACATCACTGATCATGTTTGCCATTATCACGGCTATCTATGTCGTGTTCGGGGGGCTTATTGCCGTGATGTACACGGATGCCTTCCAGGGCACGATCATGCTGATCGGGATGGTTGTACTGCTCGCTATGACGCTGGTAGTGGTGGGCGGTTTTACGGCAGGAACTGCTGCGCTTACGAATATGTCAAACCTTGTCCCAAAAGCGCTCGCAGACCAGGGAATGATTGGTTGGACATCCATGCCCGTGCTCGGATCCCCGATGTGGTTCACCCTTGTCACTACGATTGTGATGGGTGTGGGTATAGGGGTGCTCGCCCAGCCCCAGCTGGTTGTACGGTTTATGACGGCAAAGAACGACAGGGCCCTGAACCGGGCAGTGCTCGTTGGCGGGCCGTTCATCCTCATGATGACCGGTGTTGCGTTCACAGTAGGAGCACTTTCCAATGTCTACTTCTACAATACCACTGGCAAGATCGCTCTGGATGCAGCAGGAGGAAATGTTGATTCCATCATACCGCTCTTCATCAACGGGTCTATGCCGGATCTTTTCGTTGTCATCTTCATGCTCACCCTGCTTGCAGCCGCAATGTCTACGCTCAGTGCGCTCTACCATGCAATGGGCACAGCTCTCGTCTGCGATCTCTGGGGAAGGGGTAAAGCGTGTGCGCTTTCGATGCGGGCAAACCAGTGCGGCATTGTGCTGATGATGGTAGTCTCCACAATTCTTGCCTTCCTGTTACCGATCAGCATCATTGCCCGGGCCACTGCGATGTTCATGGGCCTCTGCGCCTGCGCTTTCCTTCCAGCGTTCGCTATCGGGGTCTATGCAAAAGCACCATCAACAAAAGCTGCGCTCTGCAGTATGGTGACCGGTGCAGTGATCTGGTTTGTCTGGACTGCGTTCTTCCATGCAGCAGAAGCAAAACCCCTTGGCCTCTGCCAGGCAATTTTTGGGAAAGTCACGCTGCTCGGATCCCCGTGGACGGCAATAAACCCGCTCGTGATCGCGCTCCCCCTCTCACTCGTAGTCATGGTCCTCATACAATGGCAGTCTGGTAAGCAGCAGCCGGCAGCCATTGCCGCATAATTACCTGGTACAGGGATTTTTCCCTCTGATCAGGAGAAACTTTTTTTGTCCAGCGAGACGAGTGATAACCATGGAACTCGCGCAGAACAAATGCACCACCTACCGGGCGGGATCGCCACCCGTAACCAGAAAGGAGACCATGGATCTTCTGGCACAGGTACCCGGCTGGTCGCTTGATAACGGTCATCTGGCGCGGACGTACGAACTAGAGAGCGCCGATGCATGTATCACTTTTTTTACCGAAGTTATGGATCTCGCAACCCAGGAAGGCCATTTCCCGGATATCTCCATAAAAGAGTCCCGGTTTTTTGAAGTCCAGTTCTATACTTACCCTGCCGGTGGGCTGACCCTGAACGATTTTATCATGGCAGCAAAACTCAACGCGAAGGGAAACACTAAGTAACTTTTTTTTAATTCGTCAGTCACTGCGGGTTTCACTGCTCGACCGCATGTTCACCCTGAAGTTTTTACCAGAAAAAAGATTTATCGGATTCTGAATTTACTAACGATCTTTTCCCGTATCGCTTCTTTTGGGTATGCTCCGATGATCCGGTCAACCAGCTGGCCATTGGCATAGAGCATGATGGCGGGGATGGCGTCGATGTTAAACTCCCGTGCAAGCTTCTGGTTCTTGTCGGTGTTACACTTGCCAAACGCGACTTTGTCTGAGAATTCCATGGAGAGTTCTTCCATAATCGGCGCGATTCTCCGGCATGGCCCGCACCATTCCGCCCAGAAGTCGATCACTGCATACTGGTTTGTGCGGATGAATTCCACAAAATGAGTCTCTTCAACATCGGTTACAACTGCCACTTTTGCCGGGGGTTTCATTTTTTTAATCAGCTCCTGTTTACGCTTTTCCTGTATTCGTATGATCTCGTCATCCATAAGCTTGTCTGGGAAAATGAGGAATTAAAGCTGCGCTACCCGCAAGGGACCGCCCCTAAGGTTAAGTATATCAGCGCGTCCTGCCTACATTATAACCCTGATTATAAAGAAGCGAGGTAGGGTAGTCAGGATATCCCGACGGGCTCATAACCCGTAGACCGATGGTTCAAATCCATCCCTCGCTATTGTTTTTGTGATCTTTTAAATGCGAAGCCACGGGCTCTTTTCAGGGAGATTTTATCGTCAGGATAATCCTTCATTGACTCACACTGTTTCAGATTCTTTTTCCTTTGATAAAAAAATCGGGATTACTTTCTTGTACCCGCTACAAGAAGAATCACGATACAACCGACAACCGCGATCCCACCGTTTGACGCTTTTGTGGGTGACGGACTTACAGGTGCCTGCGTTGCGGCGGCTATGCAGCGTGTATTGAGTTCTGCAAGATCCTCACGAGCGCTGGGAAAACCCGGGTACGGGAGGTTGTAATCGGAGTCGATCGCAAGAGACTTCTCCAGAGTTTCCCGGGCACCGGTGCAGTTCCCGTTTGCGGCAAGGAGATTTCCCTTCACGTGCCAGTAATGGGCATTTTCCGGTACAAGAGCAAGTGCCTTATCAATTGCAGCGAGCGCCTCGTTGTTCCTGTTCATGCCATTGAGTGCCAGTGCTTTTACACCATAGTTTGTCGTGTAGTTGGTGTTGAGCGCGATGCCGTTTTCCGCATCAGCAAGAGCAGCCGGATAGTTTCCGAGCGCAAGATACCCGTATCCCCGGTTGGCATACCGGACCGGTTTTGGATCCAGAAGAATACCTTTTGAAACGATTTCAACCGATTTTTCATACTGGCCCATCTTCCGGTAGCTGTAACCCTGGAGGCAGAGGATGTCTGCATTGTCCGGGTACCACGCGATACCTCTCGTAGTTATGAAGAGAGCGCTTGTCCAGTTCCGCTCGGCTACCGCTGCTTTTGCCTCGCTGATATAGACCGAGGCATTCTGCGGGGGTGTTTCTAATGAGGCCGGGCCTGCAGCGAACTTTGCTGTGATGACATCGCCTGATGCGGCAGGGACGGTGATGCAGAACAGGATACATATGAGAAAGAGTATTTTTTTCATTACCGGAAACCTTTAAAGATTGTTTTTTTTGGCCAGTATTTGTGCCTGTTGTTTTTCACTCGCGGGATTTTTTAGTTGCCACCATTGTGACATCCCCGCAATCTCTGAATGAAAACGGCAACGCAGCAATGAAAAAAACGAAATGGCGGATCGTGGATCGCGGACCGGATAAAAATGAAAATACATCAGCAGATGACATTCATTTTTCAAATATCATCCTCATCCCCTTCATTAAAACCATAGTGTTCACTGCTGGCGTCCACCTGATCTGCATAAATGTCCATCACATCATCGTATGCAGCATTGTCCGGGTTCATGGAATCCGAACTTTCATCGTATTTGCTTCGTCTTCCATGCTCCCGCTGGTTACGATAGCTCTTCCCCATTTGTCGTCACATCCTCTTACGATTGTTCTGAGAAATAAAAGTCAATAATATTTCCAAATTAAAAAAGTTTTTGTCTCAACCCGGATAGTTATCATTGTCCCGGAATCATCAGGCATCAGATCAACACACCTGCGTGATTCGACCGACCAGTTGAGAATATTTAGGAGAATCGTTGGGCATTTGAACTGAAATGAATGCCAACGCAGCAAAAGAGGATGGACAAAAGCCCTGGTGCGGGTCAACTCACCGCACTACAATTTTCCTGATTCTATGATGTAATCCACAACTTTTATGCGCTAAAACCCCAATCACTTCAGAGATGGCAACCCTCGACCCCTCCATCCTAGGCATCTTCATCTTCGGCCTGATCGCCGGCATCTGTCCGTGCAACAGCGTCCTGTGCCTCGGGTTGATCGGTTACCTGACCAGCGGAACCACCCGGCTGTCTGCCATAAACCTCCTCAAGCTGACGGTCTCGTTCTGCATTGGTACGATCCTTGTGCTCCTGCCGCTGGGGATCATTGCTGGCTATATCGGCAAATACCTCCTGTTCCTCAACAGTAATGTCGCGTGGGTAATCGGAGGAGTACTGATGATCCTCATGGGACTCCAGCTCCTGCAAGTGTACAAACCACCGATACGGAGCATATTTAACTTTTTTAAAGTTCCTACATCCTACACCGTCACCGGCGCATTCCTGCTCGGGCTCTCGTTTGGGGCAATCACCGTGGGACGCGGAGCCCCGATGCTGCTCATCGTGCTGACCTATATCGCACTCTACCAGACTGCAGTGCAGGGTTTTTTCACGATACTGATCTATGCGGTGGGGCTCTCTATCCCACTCATCGTGATCAGTTCACTGGGAGGAGCGCTTGGAAAAAAGATTAAGGATATTGCAAGGGTGAGCGGGGATACATTTGACAGGATCATCGGTTTGATGATCATTCTTATCGGGATTTATTTCCTTACCCTTGCATTCGGTTAAACCTGTGGTGCTAAAAAAAGAGAGTGCGGGCAAAAGACCAGAAACACCTGCTCTCCTATCTCTGTAAACATTGAAGGAAAAACTAAAGAGAACTGGATCAGGACGGTTTCAGGCATCCAAAGACGGTTAGCTGTCTTAGATCCCGGCTTCAAACGTACCGAGCTTGGACTGGTAGGTTCCATCAACAAAATCGATCCGCCGGGCCTTGGCATGCTCACCATCGATCTGCACCGGGTAACAACCCGTAAGACAACCGGTGCAGAGATCCCCTTGCCCGATCCCGATTGCATCTACCAGCGCATCCAAAGAGACATGGTGAAGCGAAGTTGCAGTGATTTTGTGCCGGACCTCTTCTTCAATCCGGTTGCTTGCAATCAACTCCTCGCGGGTGGGCATGTCCACACCGAGATAGCAGGGCGCCCTGATAGCCGGAGAACCGATACGCATGTGAATCTCCCTCGCACCTGCGCCCCTCATCATCTCGATGATCCTTTTTGAAGTGGTGCCCCGCACAATGCTGTCATCGACAAGCACAATGGACTTGTTAATCAGGTGCGCCGGTATCGGGTTGAGCTTGATCCGGACTGCTTTTTCCCGCTCCTTCTGGGAGGGCATGATGAACGTGCGTCCCATGTACCGGTTCTTCATTAAGGACTCCACAAATGGGATCTTTGACGCTTCTGCGTACCCGATCGCGTACGCAGTTCCGGAGTCAGGAACCGAACAGACTGAATCGGCCTTTACAGGATCCTCTTCAAAGAGTTTCTGGCCGATCTTCCTGCGCACGGTATACACGAGCACGCCATCGATGATCGAATCTGCACGGGCAAAATAGACGTATTCAAAGATGCAGTGCGCCCTTTTGCCTGCCATTGCAATCTGTGTGCACCGTACACCGTCAGAATCAATCCGGACCAGTTCACCCGGCTTCACATCCCGGATGAACTTTGCACTAAGGGCATCAATTGCCACGCTCTCGGAGGCCACCATGTAGCCATTCTCGGTCTTTCCTATGCAGAACGGCTTGATGCCCAGCGGGTCCCTGAATGCATAGATGATCCCGTCTATCATCACCACAATCGAATACGAACCACGGAGTTTGCGCATGCAGAGGTGGACGGCATCCTCCACACAGCCCGTGTTGCTGATCTCGTTAATCAAGATCTTTGCTATGATCTCGGTATCGGTTGTGGTGATGAAGATCTGGCCGGTCTGCTCAAACTCTGCCCGGAGTTCTGCGGTATTGACAAGGTTCCCGTTGTGGGCTATCGAGATGAAATGGTCCTTGAACTGGAAATTGAGCGGCTGGATATTCTCAGGAAGATTTGCACCCGTTGTCGGGTACCGGACATGGCCAATTCCGGCCAAACCTTTCAGGTCTGATAAAACAGTTGTAGAAAAAACGTCGGCGACAAGGCCCTGCCCCTTGAATTTCTGGAGGTTCAGGCCATCAAACGTAGAAATCCCGGCGCTCTCCTGCCCACGGTGCTGGAGAGCATACAAGGCATAATAGAGCTGGATGGCTGCACCGCCAGCATCCACGATGCCAACGATACCACACATAAGAACAACTCTAATGCGTTGGGATTTTTGGTCTCTTGGTATGCCACTTGTAGCTGAGAATTCTTGTGCTTCTGCCAAAACCACAGGCAGAGCATTCTTTCTTCTGGGCGTGGAACGAGACCTTCCCACATCTCCGGCAGGTGACGTGAGTCTTCTTGTTCATCTTTCCCATTGATGGAGTGCCTTTTGACATGTTACTTCACCTTATTGTTCCAATGATGGGGATATATAGATCACATTATCGCCACGGACGATAAGCGTACCTAATTTCCTGATTTCTCCGTTCTCTGTCTCTTCGGCTTTGTCGAGCACGAGATTCATATGAACATCATATCCCTGGAGAACTCCACGGATTTCTCTCCCGCCTTTGAGAGACACGATAACGGGCTGACGGTTCAGCACCAGATCTAAAATATCCAACGGCCTTTTGGTCATAACAATACCTTGTTACCATCGCTCTGGAGTAATATAAATGTGCAAGCAGGTTACTTAAACATACCGTAAACCGGTATTGGATTTGTTTTTTTCCTGCACTTATAGGGGAGAACGCATTGCAGTCCCGGTTGAAATTCCCGCATTTTTCCCCATGTATAACTCATGCAAATTATTTTTTAGCGGGAGAGTTGAATGTACGAGCGGAACAATGAAAAAGATTGTTGTAAAGAAACGCCACTCCGTAAGGAAGGGACAGGGACAGGATCTCCTCATCCGCCTCGCAGAGCAGATCGGAGCTTCATCTGCACTCTTCCGGGCCGACATGATCGAGGTGCTGGAGACCAATGCAGATGTTTCCCTGTACATGGTTCATAAAAAACCGCTCCTGATGGATACCGGCAACTGGACATTTCCCACGCTAAAAGGGGCTGTGCAGTACCCGTTTCCGGAGCGCAGGGTGACAGTCGATACCGGTGCAATTCCGTATGTGGTAAACGGGGCAGACATAATGCGGCCCGGCATTGTTGCGATCACTGACGACGTAAAGGCAAATGAGCCGGTCCAGATCGTAGATGAGCGGCACGGTAAGCCGCTTGCGATTGGAATTGCCCTGTTCGATGCGCCCGCTATTCGTGCAAGTACATCAGGAAAAATGGTAAAAATGTTCCATCACGTCGGAGATGAGATCTGGAACATGGAAATCTGACCGGACAACGGACAACTGCAGAGTGCGGGAAATGGCCGTTTTTCTCTTTTTTTCCGGGCAAAACCGTGATTATCGGGTTCAAAATAGATACTATTAAATAATTTTCACCATACAGTTTTTTTATGGTTAAGATCATAGACACGCTCCTTGGCAAGAGTTCCGGAAGTTCGGATGACGATTATATGGAACTCGACTTGGCATCCTATGAAGAACACGGCGCAGGTTCCCCCGCACTGCTGGTAAAAATTGCCACCATCACAGACTTAAAAGACACACCGCGAATCAAGGACGAAGTCTACAGCGGCAATATTGTCATCGTTGACATCTCACGGCTCAAGATGGACAAGATCTCGTACGAGCGAGTATTAAAAGACTTAAAAGAAGTGGCAAAGGATGTCAATGGAGACATCATCGGTCTTGGAGACCAGCGCTATGTCGTACTCACACCGATGTCTGTGAAGATCTCGCGCGACAAGATCGGCGGGGCATAAACATTGCGTACGGTCGTTCCGGGTCCGTGCCCAACGTGTAATACCGAGATAGAATACCTGTATACCACAGAAAATATTCCCTATTTTTCTGATATTCTCATCATTTCTGCGATTTGCCCGTCCTGCGGCTACAAGTTCGTGGATACACGGATGCTCAAACACGGTGATCCGGTGCGGTACGTTTACCGGACTGCCACTGCCGAAGATCTCGCAGTCAGGGTGATGCGGAGCATGAGCGCCGCAATCGAGATTCCCGAACTCGGCGTGCGGATCGATCCCGGCCCCACCTGCCAGGGTTTTGTGTCGAATATAGAAGGAGTGCTGGACCGCATCGTGCAGGCCATTGGATCAGCAATAGTCGATGGGGATGCAGAAGAACGGGAGAACGCCCGCCTGCTGCTGGAAAAGATCGCCAAAGTGAAACGCGGGGAACTTTCAGTTACATTTATTCTTGAAGATCCAACGGGCAACAGTGCGATCGTCTCTGACCGCGCAGAGAAGAGCACGTACACAGTTGAGCCGGAGCCGTACGGCTGAACCGGCTTCCTGTTTTTAGATGAGGATAAACATAAAAAAAGAAAAGATCATAATTTTTGTTAATGGGATCTCTAAACGATCTCCAGATCGCCCAGCCACGCGCCGGGTTCTTTGACAACCTCACCGACAAGCTGTGCACCTTTTACCATCTTCTGCACACAGGCAACACTCTTTTTAGGTACCACATAGGCAAATCCCATTCCCATGTTAAACGTGCGGTACATCTCAGACGCACTGATGTCTCCGGCTTTTTGGATCCACAAGAAGATCTGTGGGGGTGTGATCGGGTTATCGAACCGGAACCCGTACTCGCTGAGCCGGTTGAAATTGAGCAGTCCACCGCCGGTAACATGGCACATCCCGTGCACCGTACAGGCTGCGGCAACCTTCAGGCTCTCGTGGTAGATCCGGGTGGGGGTGAGCAGTTCCTCGCCAAAAGTCCTGCCATTCTTCATCTTCTTGTCATAACCGGCATGCTTTTCCACCACACTGCGGGCGAGCGATAGCCCGTTGCTGTGGACACCGGTTGACGGGACACCCATGATCTTATCACCGGGCCGGATTTTTTCTCCGGATATTATTTTTTCCTTCTTCTGCATCCCAAGGCAGGTACCGGCAAGGTCAAGACCGTTGACCAGACCGCGGAGCGAGGCGGTTTCCCCACCAACGATGTCGATGTTTGCCAGCTTCGCACCCTCATTAAGCCCAATACCAATCTGGGCCATCTTCTCGATCGAGAGTTTGTCAGTTGCGATATAATCCACAAAAGCAATAGGCTCTAGGTTCATGACGTAAAGATCGTTGACGTTCATCGCCACGCAATCGATCCCAACCGTGCTCCAGTCCTCCATCCGGTCAGCAACCAGCATCTTCGTACCGACGCCGTCCGTAGTCAGGGCAAGCGCATGTTCACCGAAATCGATCAGGCCGGCAAAATGTCCCACGCCACTCATCATTGTGCATGCACCGTTTCTCCGGTAGGTGAGGTTGCTGATCAGGGACTTGATGGCGGTTGCCTCAAGATCGATGTCCACTCCCGCATCCTTGTAGGCATTATTACTCATCCGGTTCCTCCGACAACTGGAATTCATCGTGGAGCACCCGCACCGCACGGGGTCCGTCATTCTGGCTCACGACAAACGAGATATTTGCTTCCGATGAACCCTGCGAGATCATCATCACATTCACTCCCGCAGCTCCTAGAGATGTAAATATCCTGCCACCGGTGCCTGGCGCTCCTGCCATACCGGCACCGACAACTGCCACAGCACAGACATCGTGGTTATGGGAAACTTCGCGCACTATCCCCTGCTTCACCAGAACGGCGAGCGCATTGACTGCTGCAAAAAGATGGGGCTCATCTACAATCAATGAGATGTTTGCTTCCGATGATCCCTGCGAGATCATCATCACATTTACCTCGTGATCCGCTAATATGGTAAAGATCGCCTTTGCCACACCCGGTCTGCCGATCATCTGGGCTCCGTTGATGTTGATGGCAGCAACTTTGTCGATATAGGTGAGCGCCTTGACTACGCGATTGTCCCGCTGGCCGTTTCTTACGATCACGGTGCCAGGATGCGAAGGGTTGAACGTATTTTTTACCCGCACAAGTATATTCTTGCGCATCGCTGGTTCGATCGAACGCGGGTGCATCACTTTCGCACCAAAGTAGGAAAGCTCCATCACCTCAAGATACGAAAGGGAATGCATCACACGGGCATCATTGATCACCCGTGGATCGCAGGTCATGATACCGTCCACATCGGTCCAGATCCAGATCTCATCTGCATCGATCCCTGCGCCAAGAATTGATGCGGAATAGTCCGAACCACTCCGCCCAAGCGTGGTGAGAATCCCTTCACTGGAGCAGCCCATGAACCCCATGATCACCGGGATCTGCTTTGCGAGAATCAGCCCGATCTTTCTTTTTATCCGGTCATCGCTCTCCTGTAGTGCCGTGGATTCCCCGTGCTGGGGTGTAGTAAGAATCCCCGCTTCGCAACCGTCCATTGCCGTTGAGGGGATGTTACGCTCTCGGATTGCAGCTGCGAGGATGGGTGCAAGCAGTCGCTCACCAAAGGATATGATATAGTCCCTTGAACGGGGAGTGAGTTCCCGCAGGTTATAGATGGCAAAAAGAATATTCTGGAGCTTGATTAACTGGTCCTCGATAGCTGCCCCCACTTCGGCGATATTTTCCGGTGCAGCGCCTTCAAGCGTGTTCATGTGCCGCTTGCTGAGCGCCTGAATAAGCGGAGCAATTGCGGTATCATCCTTTGCTGTCGGGAGTTTTGTGGCAATCTCTATGAGCTGGTCAGTCACCCCGCGCTGTGCAGATACGACAACTGCGAGTTCATCGCCGGCTTTATGGTGCTGCTCAAGAATGTCCACAACGCGTTTTATGCACTGGGCATCTGCAACGGATGTCCCGCCAAATTTCATTAAAAATCTCATTGTTATCTCACGCTTTTGCTATGCTATTTATGTAACTATACGACGCACAGAATAATAAGATGCTTGCAGATGACGTAGTGGACTGCCATGTGCTGGTGATCGGGAGCGGCGGAGCAGGTGTTCGGGCGGCCATAGAAGCTTCGCAGCACGGCGATACAGTTCTGGTGTCAAAAACCATCGTGGGAAAAGGCGGGTGCACCACGATGGCAGAAGGTGGATATAATGCGGTCATGCGGGAAGCGGATTCCTGCGGAATTCATATCGAAGATACCCTGAAAGGTGGGGCATATCTCAATGATCCCGAACTTGTGCGGATTCTTGCTAACGAGGCCCCATTGCGAATGGGGGATCTCGTGAAATGGGGTGCGGTATTCGATGTCAACGATACAGACGAGATCGCGCAGCGTCCGTTTGGTGGCCAGCGGTTCCCGCGCACCTGCTATGCCGGAGACCGGACCGGCCACGAGATGATGACCACTCTTGTCGAGCGACTCGATGGGACGAAGGTTTCGCTGATGCAGGAATATACAGTCATCGATCTGCTGATGGATGGCGAAACGGTGTGCGGAGCGATGGCCCTGGACGAGAAGGGCCGGTTTATCCTCCTGACCGCAGACAGTACCATCCTTGCCACTGGAGGCGGGACAAAAGTCTATGATATCTCCACCAATTCATCGAGCGGTACCGGAGATGGGTATGCGATCGGGTACAGGGCGGGCGCAGAACTTATCGATATGGAGATGGTCCAGTTCCACCCTACAGGCGCAGTCTTTCCGTACGATGCCCGCGGGAGGCTCGTAACTGAAGCGGTCCGGGGTGAAGGTGGCTTACTCATAAACAGCATCGGTGAACGGTTCATGAAGCAGTACGATCCCGAGCGCATGGAACTTTCCACCCGGGATGTGGTTGCACGTGCGATTGCAACAGAGGTCATGAGTGGCCGTGGAACGAAAAATGGCGGGGTTTTTCTCGATGTGACACATCTTCCTAAAGAACAGATCGAGAGCCGCCTGCCCGTGATGCTCGAACAATTCCTAAAGTTCGGCGTTGACATAAGAGTCCAGCCCATGGAAGTTGCCCCCACCGCGCACCACATTATGGGGGGCTTAAGGATCACACCGGAGTGTCGGACCACACTGCCCGGGCTCTTTGCCTGTGGTGAGGTATCGGGAGGCGTGCATGGGGCAAACCGGCTTGGCGGCAATGCCCTTGCTGAGACTCAGGTATTTGGCCGGAGAGCCGGAGAGATGGCAGGCAAGGCCAGAAAAAGAAAAAAGACCATTGACCTGATGCAGGTTGAGGGGCAGCAGGACCGGCTTGCAGCGTTCCCTGAAGGGGACGAGAATCCGGCCAAAGTGCGGGTGCAGCTCCAGAAGATGATGTGGAAGGGGGCCGGCATATTCCGCACTGCTGCCGATCTGCAGAATACCTTAAAGACCATCGCTCATCTCTCCTCAGTAAAAATAAAGGCGGGTTCAGCCCAGAACCTTGCGGAGTGCTGCATACTCCAGAATATGTGCCTGACCGCATCTTTGATCTGCCGCAGCGCACTCACCCGCGAGGAGTCCCGGGGCGCCCATGTACGCAGGGATGTGCAGCAACCATTCGATTCCCAGCACTCACCGTTTGGCCACACGTATATCTCGCAGTCCCGTGAAGGTGTCGAGCGAAAGGAGGCGGGCGCATGAAAGAACTGACCGTCCGGATCAGCAGGTTCAACCCGGATAAGGATGAGGCTGCACATTTTGAGAGTTACACCGTGAAAATCAATGACGGTGCCCGCGTCCTGAACGTGCTCCACGCGATTCATGATACTCTCGATCCGTCCCTCTCGTACCGTTACTCCTGCGCTTCAGGCCAGTGCGGGAGCTGTGCGGTTCGCGTCAACGGGGAACCTGTACTCGCCTGCATGGAAGAAGCAAAGGACGGCATCACAGTTGAGCCCATCAACCTGCCGGTGAAAAAAGATCTCGTAGTCGATCTCCTGCCCACTTTAGAGGCAATCGCATTCCTCCAGCCGGTCGAACATGCAAAAACAAAACTCCCGAGGAAATCCGAGATCGATGCAATGAAGCCGTTAAAGGACTGCATCGAATGCCTTGCCTGCGTTTCGGTATGTCCTGCCGTGGACGTGACAAAGTTCCTTGGCCCTACCGCAATGCGGCAGCAGATGCGCCTTGCCCTTGACCCGCGTGATGGCGGGGACCGGATCTCAGATGCAATCAGGGACGGGTTGTTCACCTGCACCACCTGCCAGGCCTGCTGGAAGGTCTGCCCGAAAGAGATCGAGATCCCCTCAAAGGCTATCGAGAAACTCCGGGCACAGGCAAACCAGCGGGGTTTTACGCTGCCCCGGCACCAGGAGGTAGCAGTTCTTGTCAGGGATACCGGGCGATCGGTGGCCCGGACGGGACCGACGTTAGCAGAAATCCTTGGCGCAAATATGGTTGAACCGGAGGGCCCGGTTCGAGCGACCGTCGGGTTCTTTGTCGGCTGTATGTATAGCGTGCGCCTGCCTCGGACAGCAATGGATGCCATCGAGGTACTGAAACGAAATGGAATCAAGGTCATCATCCCCCGGGAACAGGTCTGTTGCGGTTCCCCGCTTATACGGACGGGACAGCTGGCATTTCTCGACACGCTGAAAAAACGAAATATGGACGCGTTCCGGTTCCGGGGCATCGACACGGTCATGACCATGTGTGCCGGATGTGGTTCAACGCTGAAAAACGATTACAAAACACCGTTCAAGGTTATGGACATCTCAGAAGTGCTCACGAAATACGGCATCGAACCTCCTGCACACCTGCCCATCAAAGCTACGTATCACGATCCCTGCCACCTCATGAGAGGACAGGGAATAAAGGATCTGCCCCGGAACCTGATCCGGCAGGTGGTCGACATCGTTGAGATGCCATCCATCTGCTGCGGTTCCGGAGGGGGTGTCCGATCAGGGAACCCGGATGAGGCAGCAGCCCTTGGCAGCCGCCGTGGCGAAGAGATCAAAAAGACGGGAGCTGAAGTTGTGATCACCTCCTGCCCGTTCTGCGAGTTCCACATCGCCGGGCATACCGATAAACCGGTCAAGAACATCTCAACAGTGCTGCTCGAAGGGTATAAGGAGAAGGACCGGTTGAAAGGTACTCCACAAGCAGCGTGATCGTCCTTAAACCCATAGGATCAGGAACGAGCCATACGTTCAAAAAAATTTTTGTTACGCAGATGGTGATTTCAGGATATACTCAAACGCTTCTAGCGCAGCCTTTGCCCCATCTCCTGACGCAATGACAATCTGTTTGCTCTTTACAGAAGTCACATCTCCTGCAGCATAGATGCCGGGGATGCTGGTGTGGCCATTGATGTCTATGATGATCTCTTTTTTCCCGTTAAGCTTCACAAGATTCTCCACCATATCGGTGTTTGGCAGCCAGCCAATCTCAATAAAAACCCCATCGAGATCGAGATCCTGCTCTTTTCCCTGCTCATCCCTGATCGTGATGCCCGAGAGGAACTTCTCGCCATGCAGGGCAGATACATGAGAGCCCGTGTACATAGTGATATTCTTTTTTTCTTTGAGTTTCTCCATGTACACAGGATCTGCCCTTATTGTGCTGCGCACGATCAGGCTGACTGACTTTGCGATATCGCTCATCTCGACAGCCGTCTGGAGTGCAGAGTTGCCTCCTCCGACCACCGCAACCTGTTTTCCTTTATAGAGCGGACCGTCACAGGTAGAGCAGATTGAGAGCCCGCGCCCGAGATACTGCTCTTCGTTTGCCACACCCAATTTTCTCGGCCGGTTGCCCTGCGTGAGGATGACAGCCTTTGCCTTTAACGTGTTTCCGGAAGATGTGCTGATGGTAAAAAGGCCATCATCCTTTGTTATTGCACTCACTTTATCGAGTTCGAGCCGGATATTGAGCGTCCTGACCTGCTCTTCAAACTTTTTCATTAAGTCTTCACCGGCAATCATCCGGTAGCCCATGTAGTTCTCTATCGCCCATGATTCCAGCGCCTGCCCACCGATATTTTCGCTGACGATGATCGTGTTTAACATCTTTCTTGCACAGTAAACCCCGGCAGTGAGCCCGGCCGGCCCGGCGCCGACAATCACCACATCATAACTCTCACCGGTTGTGGGTTTTCCAAAGAGTTCATTGAGTCGATCTGAATCAAAACCTACAATCACCTCATCATCAACCATGATCACTGGCACACCGCGCTGGCCGGTGAGTTCGATCATCTTCTGTGCAGCTACAGTATCATTGCCAACATCGAGACTCTCGTATGGGACATTGTGCTTTTCTAAAAAGGCCTTTGCCATCCGGCAGTAAGGGCAGTTTTGCGTGGAATAAACAGTAACTCTGGTCATCGTTTTTTAGAATCGTGCTGACTTCATATAAATTTATGGACACGGGTAAGCCCATCTTTTACATACCGATAGCAATATTCTTTTTCCATGAGCCCCATAAACCTCTGATAGCATACCATGAGCACCAAGTGGAGCAGAAAGGAACTGCGTGTACCGGCACTTTTTTGTTTGTTCCTTCTGCTGATGGCAGGAGCGGTGTCGGCTGCACCAGTACAGATGGACACCACAACAGATCCTTTCATGTACCTCAGTTTTAATGAGGGCAGCGGCACATATGTTCTCGATGGTTCAGGGTATGGAAATGGCGGGACGCTTCACAGCGCATCGCGGATCAATAATGGCGGGTGCGGCGGTGCAATCCTTTTCAACGGGATTAACAGTTACGTGGCCATCCCATATACTTCCCGCAACCACCCGGACAAGGCAATTACCGTTTCTGCATGGTTTTACCTAGACTCTTTTCGCCCGCAGACATTGATCTCATCCTATAATGAGGGGGGTTACCGGCTTGGAATTGGAGACGGTGGAGACCTTTGGTGGACAGTAAATCTCAAGGGCTATGGGGATCTGGAGATCCCTGTGCAGCACGAGGGCATCTCTTTGAACCAGTGGCACCAGGTCACGGGAACCTATGACGGGCAGAACTCGAAGATCTATCTCGATGGTGTGCTGAGAAACCAGCAGAATGCCTCAGGTTTGATCCATTACCAGTATCCCAATTACGTGATACTCGGTGCAGATGCCGGAACCGGAGATGGGCCATATGCGGGATGTTCGGATTACTTAAAAGGCGGACTCGATGAGGTGAGGATTTACCCGCGGGCTCTTACCTATGGACAAGTGATGGACGACCGGTTCAGCTGCTCGCAGGAACTCGTAGCACCCCAGTTTACGGGAAAAACCGGAGATACGGCTGCGATCTGCTACCCGACATCAGGAGTTGTCAATCTTGGGGATGGCGAACCGGTAGTTCGAATACTTTCTTTTTCCGAGAAAACCGAAACCGGCGTCTGGTCCGTTACCCTGCCTGCGGGTTCAAAGCTGATTGTAAACGCCAGAGATCTCTATGCAAAAGCGAACCCGGATGCCTGGTATATCGAGATTGACGATGAACACGGCAGGATTGCCCGGACAATTGCATTTCCAAACACCAACAACGCACCGTCCGAAGGAGTGATTCCCTCCGGGAATGCCACAGTATCTATTCGCTATTTCGATGGAAATGAGCGCTTCCCGGCAAGAGTTGCCGTCCGGTTTGAGAGTGTCAGACCACCGGTACAGCCCCCGTCATTTATTCCGCAGAACGTATTTGCAAACCCGATCATCATCATCTACTCTGCATCGTGGGCTACCCTGATTGCCCTGATCGTTGTTGTTGTGTGGCTTCACAGGCGCAGAAAAGAGGGGAGAAAAGAGAAAGCAGATAAAGACTGTAAAGAAGAGGAAAATATTATAGAGTGATTTCCCGGAACTGTTTTCCAAAAACACCACAGATCGGACACTTGTCGGGCGCTTTTCCAATCTCGATGTTTCCGCAGACCGGGCAGAGGAAGATCTTTTCCCGTCCAAGATCGTGTCCCGCCTTCACTGCATCGAGTGCCTTTTTGTACAGGTTTGCATGCACCTGCTCGGCTTTCATTGCATGGGTAAATGCAAGCAGCGCGTCACTTCTCCCTTCGGCTTCTGCCGCCTTGATAAAATCCGGGTACATGTGAGTGAACTCATGCGTTTCTCCATCAATACTCACTTCAAGGTTCTTTGCAGTCGGCTCGATGAGAGCAAGCACTTTCAAGAGCTTTTTTGCATGAATTGCTTCTGCTTCAGAAGCAGCTTTGTACAGGGTTGCAATATTTTTAAAGCCCTCATCAGCGGCCTTTTCTGAAAAGGCCTGATACTTCCGGTTTGCCTGCGATTCACCGGCAAATGCCTCTTTTGCATTCTCAATGGTTGCCATGAGCATAAGGTACAGCGGGAATCTGTCTTAAATATTCTTCATGCGGCAGATCCAAAACGATTCAAAGCGACAAATAAGAAAGGTTTTTCCTTTTTAAAAAAAAAAGAACCCCTGACACATTGCAGGATCACCACCCTCTGCTGTTTCCTGCATTACCAGGTTTTTTAAAATGAAGAAGATGAAAGATGTTCCAAAGCTGGACAGGCCACGCGAGAAGATTGCCAAAAAGGGAGTGACTTCACTTACCGATCAGGAACTCTTCGAATCGATCCTTGGCCGGGGCACACGGAACAAGGATGTCCGTGAGATTGCAAAAGAGATCTGTGGGCTCAAAAAGGATCGTCAGGGCTTGATCCGGTACGATGAACTCACCTCCATCATGGGAATCGGCCCGTCAAAGGCTGCCCAGATCATGGCATGCTTTGAGATCGGAAGACGCTATTGCGCTCCCGCTGATGGCTGTTTCAAAGTGACAAGACCGCAGGACATTCTCCCGCTCCCCATAATCGTGGAAATGCGGGGGAAACGACAGGAGCATTTCATCTGTATCACCCTCAATGGCGCTGGCGAGGTGCTTGACAGCAGGGTAATCACCGTAGGGCTGCTCAACCACAGCCTTGTCCACCCCAGAGAAGTCTATGCGGATGCAATCACCGACCGGGCTGCATCAATCATCTGCGTGCATAACCATCCTTCAGGTTCGCTCGAACCCAGCCCACAGGATATTGCGATCACAACACAGCTCCGGGAGGCGGGACTGCTGCTCGGCATCCAGCTGATCGATCATATCATTGTGACAAAGAGCGGCTACCTTAGTATGAAGGAACGGGGACTGCTCTAACGGAGCGAAGGGAATTTTATCCGGGACGTTTTTAAAACACCGTAATTTTGTGATTGTGAAAAATGGTTTGTTCCTGGAGATTAAGCAGTGAGCAATTTTCCAAGCGCATATCCCTTCTGGTAGGCACTCTCGAGCAGTTCCGGGTGTGCCGTGACATCACGGATCGTGTCCATATCGCTAATAAGCAGCTCATCGGTGTACTGGCAGTCGATGATGTCAAAAAAAGCCTTAACGGTCAGTTTTACGCCCACAAAAACTTCAGGGATCTTCATACCCGAGATACAGATGAACAGTCCCTTTCGTTTAACTCTCCGCTCCTTTGATATGAACGGCTTTTTCCGTATATACTTGGCCATGAAAAAGACCTGGAAGCGATCCATCATTGATTTGAGTTTGCCGGGAATTCCCATGGTCATGACCGGTGTTGCGATGATGAGCGCGTCCATATCTTTGAATTTTGGGTAGAGCTGCTGCATGTCGTCATCCATGATACAGGTATCATGGTCTTTGCAGAACAGCATCTCCATGCAGGACTGAAAATCAAGGCTGGCAATTTCAATTTTTTCCACAGAGCAGCCGGCATCCTCTGCCCCTTTAAGCGCACGGTCCAGCAGTTTTGCCGTGTTGCCATCCGACAGAGGACTCCCGAGCAGACCGATCACCTTTTTTCCCATAGATGATTAGATGTGAAAAACGAGGATATAGCTTTCGCATCAGTACCTGCACCCTTCACATTCTGGGAAGAGCGATGAAGAACATGTAGCACTAACACAACCCATATATATCTTTGGCGTGCATGAGAGTTTTGGTGAGTAGTTTGACAGAACAAAAGACGTACAACGCAGGACAGAAAGTCGGCGCGGGCAAATATGTGTGCATTGATTGTGGAAAGGAACTCACACTCGACAAGAGCGAGCAGGATCTCAGGAAATGTCCCTCCTGCTCCTGCGAAGAGTACCAGTGCTTACCGATGACGCACATCCGCCCGGATGTAAAGACACCGGCAGATGCAAAGAACCCGCCAAAACGCGGCAAAAGCAACATTTAATTTTTTTCTTTTTGGGCACAAGTACAGCAGTGTGACTTCCGGGGGTTCCTGCAATGAAAAAATATGCGGGATTCCTGCTCCCGGTTTATATGGCGAACGTGGAGGAACTCTTCAATGGTAAACGTTTCAAAAGAAGGACAGGTCTTTAAGTGTGAGATCTGCGGTAATGTTGTTGTTGTAAAAGAAAACGGCGGCGGTGAACTGGTCTGCTGCGGTGAACCCATGCAACTGGAGAGTGCATAAACTATGGTTGTAAAAAAGGCAATTGCTAAAAAAACGGTAACGAAAACGGCACCGGCAAAAAAACCGGTAGCAATGAAAGGCTCGGAAAAGGAACTCAAGACCCTTGAGAAGAAGATCGGAAAAGTGCCGAAGTTTTTCAAGGAACTGACCACCAAAGAACCCGAGATGTTCAAACTCGTTATGAGATTCGAGCAGCACATCTGGGATGATGGCAAGCTTTCGAGAAAGACAAAGAAACTGATCGCAATTGCAATTGCTGCTGCCTTAAGGGACCAGCACGCAGTCCGTGCCCAGCTGGCCGGCGCAAAGAACCTCGGGGTTACCAAAGCAGAAGTCGAAGAAGCGCTCCGTGTCACCTTCCTGCTCTCGGGTATGCCCGCGTATGTCTATGGCAAGGCCCAACTCGATGAGGTTATGCCATAACCGATCTCTGCGGTGAAGCATCATGGAAGACGATACCTGTATCACGTTCCCTGTTCTTGGGGAACCGGCTCCGGATTTCGAGGCGGAAACCACTCAGGGAACTATCAAACTCTCATCCCAGAAAGGGAAATGGGTGGTGCTCTTTTCGCACCCTGCGGACTTCACACCGGTGTGCACCACAGAGTTTTTGGCTTTTGCAGATATTTATGACGAACTCAAGGCACTCAATGTCCAGCTGATCGGCCTGTCCATAGACAGCATATCGGCACATCTCGCATGGGTGCACGCAATAAAGGAAAAGATGGGAGTTGCGATCCCGTTTCCCATCATTGCAGACCTCACCATGAAGGTGGCAAAGAAGTACGGCATGATCCATCCGGGGCAGTCTTCGACAGCTGCTGTCCGCTGCGTCTTTTTCATAGACGACAAAGGGATCATGCGGGCGATGATCTACTACCCGCTCCAGAACGGGCGTTTCATGCCAGAGATTATCCGGCTCGTCAAGGCACTCCAGACAACAGACAAGTTCAAAGTTTCAACACCTGCGAACTGGCAGCCGGGCGAGAAAGTGGTTGTGCCCCCGCCAAAGACAACCGCAGAGATGGAGAAGCGCCCGGGCGAAGGGTACGAGTGCAAGGACTGGTACCTCTGCTTTAAGAAAGTTTGAAGCGGGGATAAAATCCCATTTTTTTAAAAACTGGCAAGAGGCAAAGAGGGCAGACCGATCAAAGCAGAAAAAGAGATGATTTATGAGTGGCTGTCCCTAAAGTAATGTAATGAGAGGTTCTTATGATTCACGCCATTAGACAACATGTCACCGTCCAGCCGGATGGCCTTATCCAGCTTCACGTGCCGGAATTAAAAGCAGGAACCCTCGCGGAAGTTATTATCCTGGAGTCGTCTGAACACGTTGGAAAAAGATCGATAGCGGGTTTCATCGGAAAGGGACAGGGGTGCTTTGCTACGGCACAAGACGCAGATACCTTCATCAGAAATGAGCGGCTCTCATGGGAATAATGGATACTTTCAGAGGAGAACGAATTTATCTGGATACCAACATCTTCATTTATGCACTGGAAGCATATCCGGAATATGTCTCTGCTTTGACCTCACTGTTTGCTGCCATTGATGAAGTAAAGATCAAGGCTGTGACGAGTGAACTGACTCTGGCAGAAGTTCTCATCAAACCGATGATGGATAATAACGCTGATTTACAGAAGGTCTACAAAGAAACACTCCGCTCCTCATAAGTATTCTTTGTCATGCCTATCAATCGCCAGATCCTGATCGAAGCCGCCAGACTTCGGGCTGAATCAGAAACCTTACGTCTTCCCGATGCCATTCATCTGGCAACTGCCCGTGTTCATCATTGCACTTTCTTTCTCACGAATGATAAACGTCTGGGTACATTGCCGGACATTCATATTGTCATCCTGTCAGAACCAGACGTATAAAAAAAAATTACATGGATATTGTTGTGAATTCTGGATCCATCCAATCCTTTTTTATTACGCATGACAAAGATCACGGTTATGCCGATCAAAATCCTCGCCTTTGCCGGAAGTCCCCGCAGGCATGGCAACTCCGAGACGCTACTGGACTGGGTGCTGGGCGGGATGGCTGACCCGGACGTGGAAATCGAGAAGATTGCCTTAACAGATGCCAACATCAATCCGTGCAAGGGATGCAATGCCTGCGAGAAACTCAATAAATGTGTGCAGCGCGATGGCATGGACATCTACCATGACAAGATCATCGATGCGGATGTTATCCTGCTCTCTTCGCCGATATATTGTATGGGAATCGCTTCGCAGGCAAAGGCATTGATCGACCGGGCGCAGGTCTTCCGCTCACGGAAATACGTACTCAAGCTTCCCGTTGTTCCCACTGAGCGCAAGGGAAAGAGGCTTGGGGTCTTTCTTGCCTCTGCCGGGCAGAACTGGAACCATGTCTTTGACGCGGCCATCCCATCTGTGAAATGTTTCTACCATGTCATTGATATCCGGGACGCAGACATCAGTTACCTGATGATCAACAACGTTGATGAGAAAGGGGCAATCGACCTGAACCCCACCGCCCGGGCCGATGCAGAGAAACTCGGAAAAACCGTGCTTGCCGAGATCAGAGAACGACTCGCTGCGTGAGAGCCATGACCGTTACCGTCCTTGGCATATCCGGAAGTCCGCACCGGCACGGGAATACAGAAACCCTGCTCGACAGTTTTTTAGAAGGGGCACAGGCTGCTGGAGCAACGGTTGAGAAAGTCGTGCTCAAGGATCTGGAATACTCGCCTTGCCGGGGATGCAATGCCTGCCATAAGAATGGGGAATGTGTTGTAAAGGATGATGCTATTCTGCTCTTTGATAAAATACTGGCATCCGATTGTATCGCTGTCGCATCTCCCATCTATACGATGGGGATCACAGCAGAACTCAAAGGGGTAATCGACCGTGGACAGTATCTCTGGGCCCGGAAATTTATTTTAAAAACGCTTTATTTCCCCGATGAACATATCAAACACCACAAAGGGCTTTTCATCTCCACTGCCGGGCAGAACTGGGACCATGTCTTTGATGGAGCGTTTCCTGCAATCACTGCGATTTTCAACGGCACCGGGTTTGAATACTATGACAATATCATTGCCAATAATATGGATGAGTTCAAGGGGATCAAAAATCACCCGACTGCGCTTAAGGAGGCATTTTTTAAGGGGCAGAAAGTTGTTGGGGTTCTTGAAAAATTAAAGTCAGGATGAACTGGTGTTTCAGCCTCAGGTTTTAAAAAGAATTTAGCAATTTGTTGAGAGAAATTATATTTGATTCTCAATCACCGGGTGGATTAAGTCGGGTTCGGGTCTGATGTATCCAGATTGACAGTTCACCTCAGGTGATCAGCTATCCCATTACGGGGGTCAACCCATTGTAAGAACACGACTCCAGATTGAGGGGCCTTAAAATTCATCAAACAAAATTGACTTTCTGTTTTTGCAATTCGCATGTTATGAGTTGAAAAAAATATGAGATCAGAGAAAATAGAACGATGCCACGAGCGTCCCGAAAGATGCAATGATCAGCAGGGCAAAGATCGGAATGTTCCATGCCATAACTTTCCTTCCATCAAGAATGCTTATTGGGATCATATTGAACGCTGCGATCATCGCATTGATCTGGATGCCGAAGATACCGATCTGGGTGAGCAGGATACCGGAAGCGCCCATGAGAGGAACACCGATGAGCACCAGCGCAGCAAAGGGGATGCAGAGCAGGAGGTTGACAACCGGCCCGGATGCCGAGATGATGCCGTTCTCTCTCTTGGTCAGGCCCTGCCCGGTCGCGGAATTGCTGTAGACGACGGTTGCTCCCGGGGCTGCAAAGACAAAACCGACAAGGGCTGCAAGGAGCACAGCAAAGAGCAGCATGATGTTGTCTTTCCGGAACTCCGCCCAGTACCCGAATTTTATCGCGGTAAACTTGTGCGCCATCTCATGCAGGATAAATCCGATACCTACCGTGAGAAGAGCAATACCAAAAGCGATCAGTGCGGCAACGGGATCGATCGATCTGACGGGCCCTGTTATTCCATAGGGTGCGATCTTGATGATCGCAAACGAGATGGATATCGCTATCCATGCAATAAAAAGATCCGACTCTTCCCGCCGCGTTATTCGTTCGAGCATGAAATCACCGGATCAGATAGGGCGTTCTTTTGATATCTGCTTTGGTGTCAGGTGGAGGATAAACACGTTTATGTGAACACTAAAGATATGTATATCATATGTCGCTCGAAACCGTACGGGCAGAGATCACAAAGACTGATGAAGAGATCATCCGGCTCATTGCACACCGGCAGGACCTTGCAGGAAAGATTGCCAGAATCAAGATCCATGCAGGTATGCCGGTCCATGATGAGCGCCGGACTTCTGAAGTGCTGAACACTGTTTTTGACCAGGCAGTTGAGGCCAGGATCGATCCAGTGGCAGTGCAGAAAATATTTGAACAGCTCATTGCGATGAGCGAAGAGAGGCAGAGGGAATGTTCCGGGGATGGGAATCTTCCGTAATTCTGCTTTTTAAAAATTGGGCCGAATGATCTTTTCAACCCGCCAATAATCTACCCGGCAACCCATGTAAAATTATCACAAATTCATTCTTCCGGGATCGCATCTGGAATGTTTTTCGGGCACTTTTTTTTTAGTTCAGTAGCACGATTCCGGCATTCAGGGCCGTAGCAATGCAAACCCAGATAAGGTAGGGAACGAGCAGCACAGCGGCCGGTTTTGATACGCGATAGAATGCCACAATTGTCGCAACAATAAGTGCAAGCAGCAGAAAGATATCCGCAAGGCTGGCGAGGGGTGATAAAAACCCGAAGAAGAGGACCGACCATAAGAGGTTAGACCCCAGCTGGAGAATAAAAAGAATCACACCGGTCTTTACAGTTTTCTTCTCCCATCCTTGGGAAACAACAAGGTACAAGGAGATCCCCATCAGGATATAGAGGATGGTCCAGACCGGCCCAAACACGTAATTAGGTGGTGTGAACCAGGGTTTGTTGAGCGTGGCATACCAGTTAAGGATCCCACCCATAGTGAGAGAGCCCACGACTGCACCTGAAACCACGGGTACCAGGATACAGGCTCCTGCAAGTGTGGCCGAACGAAGCGTTCCCATGTATCTCACTGGAGGGGCGGAGGTGATGTGGGTATCGGTGGGGGATGCGTCAACAGGGGCTTGTCGCCCCACCCCCGCCAGGTAAAGGTCATAGGGAAAAACGGATTCAATCCAATAGGGTCTGTTAAGGCCGGTTTTTTCCGCACCAAAATCGTCTGTTTCACGATTGACCTGATATTTGAGGGCATTTCTAAAATCATCCCTGAAAAACACCCAATAAGGCCGGTCAAACCGGATGAAAATGGGTAATCCAAGCCCGTATAGAGCCCGGATGGGAGCAGGTCTCTGAGGTTGATCCAGAGGTCGTTTCATTCATCGGATCCGGTCTTTTAAGGAGACGTTGACATCTCCCCAGTCCATCACACTCTGGATTGCCACATGGAGTGCCCAGAAAGTATAGGTTTCCGGAACCTGAATCCTCCGCCAGATCTGGGGAGTGAACCCCATTAACGCAATCTTAAACTGGTATACCTGTTGTTCCGTTTTTTTTCATTACTCTTCCCCCCATTCAGACGTATTTTATCTGTCAATTTATCAGAGGATCTGTTAAACTCTTTCATTTATTTCCGGTTACGTGCGATTGCGGTGCGGGGAACACTTGACTCTCGCAAACAAGAAACGGTTATTTTAAAAATTGTTAACTGGTTTACCCCATCCACCCAAGAAGGATAACTGCCCCAAGACCAACCAGTATCAGACCAATAATCATCCTGAGTGTCCGCCTGTACTCAGATCTCATGCTGTCAGCCCGTTCAGGGGATATGCCATACGCAACGAGAAGGGTGATCAGGATCAGGGGTAGCACATAGACAAGATTGTACAGTAAAAGCCATGGCAACCCTGACATGACATTCATCTCCCTTCCCATGAGACCGAGTATGCTGATATAGATGCCCCCCGTACAGGTAAAGCCGAGGACTCCGGCAAGGAGTCCCAGCACAAATGCTGCGGGTAGCGAGGCTATGCGGATATAATTCCCAATCCGTCCTTTCTGCGATTCCGGAATGGACAGGATAAAGTTCTCCTTGTTCCGGAGTACATCAGCGATCGTTATGAGCCCCAGAATAAGCGCAACTGCCCCTCCAATAAGAGAGAAAGCCCGTGAGAGTCCGGAGAGGGAAAAGACCGAGAAGAGCCCGATTCCTACGAAAAGATGGAACAGGAACATCGCAGTGATATAAGCACCACCGACAAGCAGGATGCGTCTCTTGCTTCCGGCAGCCGCCATTGGGATCAGCAGGAAGACCAGCACGGACAATCCGCAAGGGTTGGCACTGTCAACGATCGCAGCAAAGATGACCAGCGGCAGGCTGAGTTTCTGAGATTCCTGCGTACTGGTGGGATCCTTGACGGGGGTCACTGGTTTAGCATTACCATTTAAGGATGCGAGCCGCTGTTTCTCTATCAGGATCTCGGATTCAAACCGGTCGATAATCTCTGCATCGCCAACCAATGCGCGGTTTCCGATAAAGATCAAAGGGATTCCGGGGTTACCGGCACCGTACTTATTACTCATTTCCAAAAAAAAATGACGATTTTTTACATTGTTATTGATCTCAAGCCGGGTGATGTGGAGTTCAGGATACCGTGTTTCGAGTGTGGCGAGAATGGGTTTTACCTTTTCACAGTGGCTGCAACCGTC
>JAUYTV010000006.1 GCA_030694985.1 Methanoregula sp. | reverse complement strand
TCCGGAATTTCCGCCTCCAGAGTCACTGCTGCCGGAATTCCCTCCACCAGAACTCCCTCCGGAATTTCCGCCACCGGAGTCGCTGCTGCCGGAATTCCCTCCACCAGAACTCCCTCCGGAATTTCCGCCACCGGAGTCGCTGCTGCCGGAATTCCCTCCACCAGAACTCCCTCCGGAATTTCCGCCTCCAGAGTCACTGCTGCCGGAATTCCCTCCACCAGAACTCCCGCCACTACCATCTGATTTTGTATTAAGCGGTGAGGGCAAATCAGCAGCCTTATAAAATTCAATGACGGGTGTTGATGAAGAGAACCATCCGTACGCTGCAACAGCAGGAACTATGCTCACTATCATAAGCATCGCCAAAATTTTTTTTAGGATGGTTATGGAAGTTAGGTTCGGTTCCATTCAAATCAACCTCTTCGAAAAATTTTTAATATCCTGCCAAAGGTTGCCCTTCTGCTGATGTTCAGTTCAATTGAATGTGAATACTGTTGTATTATATAATGGAAGTTAATAAACATTTCTACAAACAGAATTTCGCATATTTTATGTTTTCAGAGAAATTGGAGTTCAATTTTTCAATATTTTTACTTTTTCAGGTGCTGGAACTCTTTTTAGAGATTTAGAAATATAATAGAGGATCTGAAATTAAGTGTTGAACAGAAATTCACGAAAGTCTAAAAATGCATATACGGTATTTGTGCACTTATCCCTTTTTTCCCGGGAACCGAAACGATCCCCTTGGAACTGAAATTTCAAACCGTGCACCATTTCCATAGGTTCCTGTTTCCCGGATTGTGATACCGGTAATTTCAAGAATCTCCCGTGCAAGGAAGAGGCTCATGCCTTTCTGTGCACCAAACCCACGCTGGAATATTTTTTCTTTCAGATTATCCGGTATGCCAGCACCATTATCTTCAAAAATGAGCTTAAGGCCCTCTGCGGTTTCCTGATAACTGATTATCACTTGTGTCGCAGTTTTTCCATGGGTGATAAGATTGCCTGCAAGCGTGAAAAACACCCGTTCAAGCAGAGGATCAGCAAAAATTTCCAGATCATCAAGACTGACCCTGCGATTAATTTGGGAAAAATCCAGATGAGAGATTGCCAATACGAATGTCTGATTAACATTATGCCACTGCAGGGGTTTTATTCCCATATCCTGGTAATTTTTGGCAAAGTCAAGCGAGTGGGAAATTTTCCTCAGGGTTGCATCTTCTTTCTCTAGATATTCGTCTATCTTCGTATCGGTCGGCAGATCCTTCTGCAGACTGATATATCCACTGAGGGTGAAGATAGAATTCTGGATATCATTGAATGTCACGAAGTTCAACAGGTTGAGTTTTTTATGGGCCTGCAATAAGGCCTTCTCTGCCATTTTCCGATCTGTGATATCACGAGCGATTGTTAGAACTGCTCTTTGTCCGAACTTATCAAATATCCGGGCATTAATTTCAACCGGAATCAACTTCCCGCTTTTAGCCCGGTAGGACGATTCGTACTGTACAAAATCCACCGTTCCGGTCAAACGGGACAATTCAGGTTTTTCCTCGTAAACATCCCTCACAATGATCGCTGCAGGTGACATCAGGAGAAGCTCCTGATGTGAGTACCCTAAAATACCTGAGGCTGCATCATTTGCTTCGATAATTAAGTTATAGGTATCCGGTTCGCCGGACCGGTAAATAATTACCGGATCAGTAATACTGTTGAAAAAAAGCCGGTACTTTTCTTCACTCTGGATTAAACGGCCCTGAAGCTGCTTCTGGGAAGTCTCCAGCTCACTGATCATTACGTTTACATTTTCAGCAAGTGACCCGATCTCATCATCGCCACTCATTTGAACACGGGCGGAAAAGTCCCGCTTTTTCCCAATATCATTCAACCGCCAACTCAGGTGAAGGATCCTTGAGAGTACCGTCTTTTCCAGAAGCAGGAGTATTGCAAGTCCGAAAACAAGACCGGCAATAATGAGAAGATTCAAAAAATAAAGGATTGTTGATTTTCCCTGATCATAGATATCCCTTACAATGCTGACTTTAAGGATCAGTACTGGCTGACCCGACAGGTCGCGAATCAGAGAAAAAGTCCCAAGCATATTACTCCCTACCGGCATGATGTAGGTTGGGGCGTCGATCGTGAGTGCTTCCTTTCCCTCGCGCTGGAGGAACGGCAAGGACGATTGGGGGAATTGCGAGATCGCCATTCTGAAGTCCGCGGGGAGATCTGCTTTGCTGTACGGTTGCAGTTCAAGCGGGAGCTGGGCAAGCGATGAAAGCCGGGACAGTTCCATGGCATCAAGGTTTCTTCCCATCAGGATATATCCGATCAACTGTCCTTGATCCGGATCAGAAAAAACTGGGCGTATCGCAAGCATCAGCGGACCTTCAGGAAACTGGAGGACTCCTAGGGTACCGAATTCGGATTTTATCCTTAAGCGAATCTGTTGATGAGATGAGAGTAGCATGGCGAGATCAGGAGGAACCGGTTTTTCCGTATGGCTGTCAAGGTTGTATCCTTTTCCGGAGATCAAGGTCCCATTTGTATCAATAAGAAGGATATAATTGAACTGGAGCCGCTCAAACGTATCCGGATCAAGCTGGGACCAGGATTTTGCAGACGTTGTTGTGAGCAGAAACGTTCGCGTATCATCGCGCGATGCCCAGTCATGCGCTACTGCATCCAGAGTATTGATGTCGTTCCCCAGAGCAACAAGAACCCGGTTAGTATCTTTTTGTGCACTCTGATCCTCAACACGGGAGAATCCATCCAGTACGACCGTTTGAGATAACACCAACAGAACAAGGATCAGACAAGCTATAGCAGCGCATAAGATCACAACGGTCTTTTTACGAATATCCACGGGTTACCCCATTACGCAGCTATGACTGCTTTAGCTAACCTTGAGTTCCATAATCACTTTAAAGGTTCCTTCTCCTAATACCGTTTCCCCAATAATACTTCCGGATTTACCCATTAATCCGGAATAGGATGCGCAGGAAACACACAAAGAACACACACGTTTTCATTATCGTGCTTTCCGCACACCTGCACAAAGAATACCGATCATCATAGGTATTGCACATCAGACCATGCGCTCACGTTGTTTTAATTATTGGGATTATTACTGACCAAATACGTCAGATATCGGCAAATGTACTCAGTAAAACCCATGGATATTATTCCGGGGGCTTGATTTCATACTAAAAATGCAAATAAAAATACACCAATATCCAAAATAATACAACAATGCATAAATATGTACAAAGTAGACCATGATCCATACAACTGCCGGGGAATTGGCAGTTTTAGAATGGTGATGCCGGTGGACTGGAAAAGGCTATAAAAATGGATGAATTGATATTTAATCTTGGACTGAATGAATACCTGACCGCAGTAAAGGATCAGCCAAAACCGCTGATCATCCCGCTTTGTGCCGAGATTACATTGCCGGATATCTCGCCACTGGATGTGTACACAAGTACCCGGAATGGTTGTGGATACCTTCTCGAATCAATGGAAGGAAGCGAAAAAATTGCCCGCTACTCCTATATCGGGATCGATCCCGAGTTCGTGGTCACTATAGGTAAGACCGTGGACGTGAGGGGAAATGAGCAATTTACTACGATTGCAAAAGATCCGGAGGGTGAGACACCGGTTGATAAGATCAAATCGATCCTTTCTAGGTTCTGCTATGTGAACGTAAAGGCACCACGGTTCTTCGGGGGTATGGTTGGCTACTTTGCGTACGATTGCGTGTACTCGCTCTTTGAGAAAGTACGCGAGGGGCATAACGGTAACCCACCATCGATCGGGAACCATGCCAGTGGAGATAACGACGCCGGTTTCATGTTAACCAAGGATTGCATAGTATTCGATCACGCTGAACGGAAACTCTTCATCTTCTCCAGCCCGTTCCTCACCTATGAATCCGATCTGATACACGAATATGAACAGAGCGTTTTGAAGATCCGAACACTGGGCGATCATATTGCATGCCTTGCATCGGGACAGAAAATCAGTGAAACGCTGAAACCGGCAAGCAATAAAAAGCCGGAATATATTTCATCCGTATCGCAGGGAGATTTTGAACGATCTGTAGAACGGGTAAAGGAACACATTGTCGCGGGGGAGATCTTCCAGGCAGTGATCTCACGAAGGATGGAGTGTACGGTTAAAAACGATCCGTTTGCGATCTATGCAGCACTCCGGAAGATCAACCCGAGCCCTTACATGTATTATCTCGATTTCGGAGACGAGCAGGTGATCGGGGCGAGTCCCGAAATGCTCGTCCGGGTGGAGAAGCGACGCGTAACAACCGTGCCCATCGCCGGCACCCGCCCCCGGGGATGCGATGCCCGTGAGGATGCACAACTCGCTCAGGAGCTTCTAAAAGATCCCAAGGAGCGGGCAGAGCACACCATGCTTGTCGATCTGGCAAGAAACGATATCGGCAGGGTCTGCCGGTTCGGCTCTGTTGAAGTCGGAGAATTCATGAGTATAGAGAAATTCTCCCATGTCCAGCACATTGTCTCCACGGTCAATGGCATACTCCGGGACAATCTGGATTGTTATGATGCCTTCAAATCCTGTTTCCCTGCCGGAACAGTATCCGGTGCACCGAAGATCCGTGCAATGCAGATCATAGGTGAGGAAGAAACGCATAATCGCGGGCTCTATGCCGGAGCGGTCGGGTATATCGGGTTTGACCGAAATCTCGAATTTGCGATTGCAATCCGCACCGTAATTGTCCGCAACGGGCAGGCGTACGTGCAGGTGGGAGCAGGAATTGTCGCTGATTCGGTACCGGAAAATGAATGGATGGAGACCGAGAGCAAGGCATCGGCAATGCTTCAAGCAATCGAACGGGCCGGGGTATCGCCATGAAAGTCCTGATCGTGGACTGCTACGACAGTTTCACCTTCAACCTCTACCAGCAGGTCGGTAAACTCGGGGGAAACCCGGTGGTTATGACCTGCGACACACCGCTGGAACAGCTAAAAAAGTGCGGGTGCGAACGGATCATCCTCTCCCCAGGACCGGGAACCCCCAAAGATTCCGGTGTATGCCTGGAAGTGTTAGAGACGATGAGTCGTACTATTCCGACGCTGGGGGTCTGTCTAGGACACCAGGCAATCTGTACAGCATTCGGGGGAAAAGTTATAAGGGCGGAACATCTGATGCATGGTAAAACCTCTGTAATCCGGCATGACGGGCAGGGCGTTTTTACCGGTATGCCAGCGCCCTTTACCGCGACACGCTACCACTCGCTGGTTGCCCGTAAAGATTCCCTGCCTGCGGAACTGCAGGTTTCAGCGACAAGCCTCGACGATCATTACGTGATGGGGGTCCGGCATACCCGGTACCCGATCGAAGGTGTCCAGTTCCACCCGGAGAGTGTCCTTTCGCAGGAAGGCGACCGGATCATCCGGAATTTCCTTGCCGGAACGGGAGAGGCATCATGATAGTAAAAGAGATTCTCACAAAACTTGCAGCACGGCAGGATCTTACCCATGATGAAGCGGCAGGGATGATGAGCATGATCATGGAAGGAAAGGCCACGCAGGCGCAGATCGGTGCATTGCTCCTTGCCCTCCATATGAAGGGTGAGACCACCTCCGAGATCGCTGCATTTGCACGGGTGATGCGGGACCATGCGATCACGGTACGACCGGTGACCGGGCGGATGCTCGTCGACACCTGCGGTACCGGTGGCGATGGTGCACAGACGTTCAATATCAGCACCGCATCAGCGTTCGTTGCTGCGGGAGCAGGATGCCCGGTAGTCAAGCACGGCAACCGTGGCGTTAGCAGCAGGTGCGGTTCGGCAGATGTCCTCGCCGCACTGGGAGTCAGTCTCGCACCTGCCTTAGAAGTGCAGGCACATATCGTAGAAGAGGTCGGTATCGCGTTTTTCTTTGCCCTGAATTACCACCCGGCCATGAAACATGTCATGACCGCCCGGCAGGAGATCGGGTGCAGAACGATCTTCAACATCCTCGGCCCGCTTGCAAACCCAGCTGGTGCGCAGGCACAGGTGCTTGGAGTATACCATCCGGACCTCACAGGTACCCTTGCCGATGTGCTCAG
The DNA here is from genome assembly GCA_030694985.1 of Methanoregula sp. GTDB lineage: Archaea > Halobacteriota > Methanomicrobia > Methanomicrobiales > Methanospirillaceae > Methanoregula. The sequence continues at coordinate 38,083 of JAUYTV010000006.1, read as the reverse complement.
GATGCTGGGACTCTCACAGGCGATGGTGGTCCATGGATCCGGTCTTGACGAGATCACCACTACGGGAGATACCGTCATTGCTGAACTTGGTAACGGAGCAATTTGTACATACACAATCCGGTGCGAAACGTTCGGTATTGCACCTGCACATATTGCAGATCTCGCTGGGGGCGATGCGCAGCAGAACGCCCGTATCATCCGCGATATCCTTCAGGGCGAGCAGGGGGCAGCACGGGACATTGTGCTCATGAACGCGGGAGCCGCGATATATGTTGGCGGACTTGCCTCGGATCTTCATGAAGGGATCAGTCTTGCTGCCGTTTCCATAGATTCCGGGAAGGCATCGGCCCGGCTCGATGCGCTGGTGGATGCAACGCAGGGGTTTGCATGATTCTCGATGAAATCATCAGGCGCACCAAGAAACGGGTTGCCCTGCTCCCGTCATCGTTTCCAGAGAACGGAACAAAAGATCCCGTAAGCCTGATCAATGCAATACGGGGCAAAAACTGTGAAAATGCGGTGATCGCCGAGATCAAATGCGCATCGCCAAGCCGTGGCACCATCCGCCGCAACGTGGATATGGCGATGATGGCCGGGGCACTTGCGGGCAAGGGTTGCGTGGCACTCTCGGTGCTGACCGAGCCGTATTTCTTCGGGGGCTCGGGGCAGGACATCGCCCGGGTGAAATCCGCAGTCAGCATCCCGGTTCTCAGAAAGGACTTCATCATCGAAGAACAGCAGATCGCAGAGACACGGGCGCTCGGAGCTGATGCAGTCCTCCTGATTGCGGCTGTGCTCAAAGAGCGCCTGCCATTGTTTGTGGATCTCGCACAGGAGTATGGTCTTGAACCCCTTGTCGAGGTTCACAATGCAGAAGAAGTAAAAACCGCACTCGCCACTCGGGCCGGACTTATCGGCATAAACAACCGCAATCTTGCAACGCTCACCATAGACCGCTCCACCACACGGCTTCTATCGGGGAGTGTCCGGTCAGCGGGCAGAACGATCGTATCAGAAAGTGGTATGCGGTCAGCCGAGGATATCTGTGAGATGAAACCCTATTGCGATGCATTTCTGATTGGTTCATCGATCATGACGCACAAACGCCCGGAGAAGAAACTCGAGGAGTTCGTATGCGCATAAAGTGCTGCGGGATTACGAGACCGGAAGATGCACGGTACGCGGAAGCGTGCGGGGCAGATGCAATTGGCGTTGTGGTGTTTTCTCCGATGTCAAAACGGTCAGTAACACTGGATCAGGCACGGGAGATTTTTGATGCGGTCGGCCCGTTTACCACAACCGTTGCGGTGAGCCATAGCACATCACCAGAGGACCTCGAAAAGATGCTTGCCCTGCACATGGATGCAATCCAGATATCGCACCCGTTTATTTTCCCGGAAAAACCGGCTGCAAAAGTGATCCGGGTCATCGGTCGAAATGATCCTATTCCAGCCGACTGCAATGCAATCATCATCGATGAGAGCCATGGCAGCGGGAAAAATTTTGATCTCTCGCATGCTCACAGCGTGGTGCAGCGATCCGCATTACCGGTCATCCTTGCCGGGGGACTCACCACGGAAAATGTGGCGGATGCCATCCGGCAGGTGCACCCGTATGCCGTGGATGTGGCAAGCGGTATCGAGACGGCACCGGGAATCAAAGACCATAAGAAAATAGCCGCATTCATTGCGGCAGCACGAAAGAGTGTACCATGACAACAAAAGGAAGATACGGACAATACGGCGGACAGTACGTTTCTGAGACACTTATGAGCGCACTCATCGAGCTCGAAGGCGAATATGAAAAAGTGAGGAACGATCCACAGTTCGCCCGCGATCTTGCCGCATTGCAGACTGAATATGCGGGACGCGAAACACCGCTCACCTTCTGCCCGAATGCGTCGAAGGAACTCGGATGTAAGATCTATCTCAAGCGCGAGGATCTCGTGCACGGGGGTTCCCATAAACTGAACAACACCCTTGGGCAGGCACTGCTCGCCAAAAAGATAGGCAAGAAACGGTTAATCGCTGAGACCGGCGCCGGGCAGCACGGGGTTGCGACAGCGATTGTCGGTGCAGCGCTCGGTATGCCCGTTGAGGTATACATGGGCGAGGTGGACACGCAGCGGCAGGCGCTCAATGTCTTCCGCATGGAGCTGATGGGCGCAAAGGTGATCCCGGTCAAATCCGGGACAAAGACACTCAAGGACGCAATCAACGAAGCGCTTCGTGACTGGGTGGCAAACGTGCGGGACACGTACTACCTGATCGGCTCAGCAGTTGGTCCGCACCCGTACCCGCTCATGGTGAGGGATTTCCAGTCGGTGATCGGCAGGGAGGCGCGGGAGCAGGTGTTAAGAAAAGAGGGCAGGCTTCCCGACTCGGTGGTTGCGTGCGTGGGCGGTGGATCGAATGCAATTGGTATCTTCTACCCGTTCCTGAACGATGATGTAGAATTGATCGGCGTAGAGGCAGGGGGCGAGGGGATCGAGACAGGAAAACATTCCGCCACGCTCTGCGCGGGTGATACCGGCGTCCTGCACGGAACGCTCTCGTACCTCTTACAGGATGAGCACGGGCAGATACTTCCCACCCACAGCATTTCAGCCGGCCTCGATTATCCGGGTGTTGGCCCGGAACATGCGATGCTCAAGGACAAACACCGCGTGACCTATGCAGCAGTGAACGACCCTGAAGTGCTCGACGCGTTTAAGTTCCTGTCAAAAACCGAGGGGATCATCCCGGCACTGGAGTCCGCCCATGCGGTAGCATACGTAAAAAGGAACGCAGACCAATTTGACAGGGATGACATCGTGATCATTAACCTCTCAGGACGAGGCGATAAGGATGTGGCTGAAGTGGCAAAGATGCAGGGGTGCCTGTAATGGGACGGATCGATACGGCATTCGCTGATGCCTCCTTAAAAAAACCAGCCTTCATCGGGTTTACCGTTTCAGGTGATCCCGATAAGGCCACCTGCGTCCGGGTAGCCCGGGCACTGATCGCCGGTGGAACGGATATCCTTGAACTGGGAGTGCCATTCTCTGACCCGGTGGCAGATGGGCCGACAATCCAGAAAGCCGATGAGCGGGCACTGGCAGCCGGAACCACACCGGATACGGTATTTGAGATCGTCAGGGAGATCCGCAAAGAGTCCCAGGTACCGATCGTATTCCTCACGTACTACAACATCGTCCATCACCGCGGGATTGAACGTTTCTATCAAGAAGCCCACGATGCCGGTGTTGACGGCATCCTGATAGCCGATATGCCGGTCGAAGAATCAGAGGAGGTCTGCGCAGTTGCCACACGGTGCGGCATCGACCCGATCTTCCTCATCACCCAGACAACCTCCGATGAACGGATTAAAAAGATTGCAGCAAAGGCACGCGGGTACATGTACCTTGTCGCGGTACTGGGTGTTACCGGTGTGCGTGAACAGGTTTCCGGCGGGGCTATCGATCTCCTGCACCGGGTTCGAAAGCACACTTCACTTCCACTGGCACTCGGCTTTGGATTATCGACACCCGCACAGGTTCATACTTGCGCACGCGCCGGAGCAGACGGGGTGATCGTGGGCAGCGCAATTGTGGAGATTGTCAAACGCAACCTTAAAAACCCGGATGTGATGGAACAGGAGTTGCAGGATTATGTGATGGGGATGAAGCAGGCAACAGGCAGCCCTGACCAAATTGTGAAAAAATAATTTCTCTAAAAAAAAACCATCTTTTTATTCAGTGCCGGACAAAACTATGCCGGTAAATTATGACATCGAAAAACACGCTCCTTCTCATCATGGGCCTCTGCATTGTTGCCGGTATCTTCATTGCCGGTTGTACCCAGCCAACGGCCCCGGCTCAGACACCTGCAACAACACCTATAGTCACTACCGCTGCACCGGCCACAGCAGGCCTCGCGAATCCGGCATCCGTCAACTGCGGAAAAATCGGTGGAAACGTTGAGATTAAGAAAGATGCACAGGGTAACGAGTACGGCATGTGCACGTTTACCAACGGCACCACCTGTGACGAATGGGCACTCTTCCGCAACGAAGGTTGTAAACCGTTCACACCAGTGACCACAACCGCACCACCCAGTGTCGGGATGGCAAACCCGGCATCTGTAAACTGCGGCAAAGTCGGGGCAACTTCAGTGATTATGAACAACCCGGACGGCAGTCAGTACGGTATGTGCAAGTTCCCCAACGGAACTGCCTGCGAGGAATGGGCACTCTTCCGTGGCGAAGGCTGCAAGCCGAATGTGGCACCAACTGCCACCCAGACAAAATAAATTTTTTTCTATTCTACAGGTTCCCCGCGGTAGCCATGTGCTGCCAGGAACGCGATCACGGATTTTTCCCGGCGGGCATCATTGTTATGGGGCAACGGTTGCATCTTTTCTTTCCAGATCTGTGCCAGCGTTTCATCCGCGGTTTTGAGCTCGCCCGTTCCCATAATCCTGCCGCATTCATGGCCATCGGAGTTGTAGATCACCAGCCGGTAGCACCTGAACTCCCGGCAGATTCGCGGGCGGGTGGCATAGATTGCACAGGCAGTGCCCTTCCAGTCCGGTTTTTTCCGCATGAACGGGCAGCCTTTAACCAACTCACCCTCTTTTAATCCGAACGGATAGCTGTCGGCATATTCTCCCTCAACATGGGCGAGGAAGAGTTCGTTCTTTATCCCGTACCGGCAGTAATAATCGCGGCTGGTGAGCTGGCGCTCAACTTTTATGAACGCCCCGAAACTCGCGCAGCATTTCCCGCACGACGAACAATCGAATGCCACCATAGTGTTGATTGGATGTTGGCGGGAGGAGTGATAAAAAGAACGGGGCCGTACTTGGCCCTCTGGTTTGCGTACCAGGATCTGTGCTTTGCAGAGTATGCAAATTAAATTGATTTTTCTGATTTTTCTGAAAAGTATAAATATGCAGGAGATTCTACAATATCCTGAGGATTTGCATGCCCAAAAAGAAGATAGATAATTCCCCATGCACTCCTGGCAGTGAACCCTGCGGGTGCCACCCGGTCACCGGATGCAAGGTGGAAGCGGTATTGAGCGTTGACGAGCGCGGACAGATGGTTCTTCCAAAAGATATCCGAAAAAAAGCCGGCATCAGAACCGGTGACAAACTTGCCCTTATCAGCTGGGAGAAGGATGGCAGCATCTGTTGTCTTGCTCTCATGAAAGTCGAGAACCTGAGCGGAATGGTAAAAGACGTGCTCGGACCACTTATGCACGAAACGGAACGTTGAGGAGTGAGTAAATCATATGACATCCTCCCAACCATCCTGCTGCTTGTGCTCTTCTGTTGCAGATGTGTCCCCGTGCAGCTGTAGTCAAGGAACTTTACATCATGCAGAAATCCGCAAAACGGACAGCACCATCACATTTGCCAACCGGCTCGACCATTTCCTTGCCCGCTGGGGGATGAACCGGATGGGGCACAGGGTAGAACCCGGACTCTACCGCCTCGGCAACCCGACACCAGAATCCCCGGTCTTTGCCTCAGCGAACTATACACTCAGCTTCGATGCCCTGCGTTTAGCACTTGCGGGATTCGATGCGTATATCCTTGTGCTGGATACCAAAGGGATCAATGTCTGGTGCGCTGCCGGGAAAGGCACGTTTGGCACCGATGAACTGGTCGGGCGGATCGACGCCACCGGACTTGCCGGCATTGTAACCCACCGGAAGATCATCGTTCCGCAACTGGGAGCACCGGGAGTTTCCGCTCATGACGTGCAGCGCCGGTCTGGCTTTAAGGTAGAATATGGCCCGGTTCGTGCCAGAGATCTCCCTGAATACCTCAGGACAGGGAAGGCAACTTCTGAAATGCGCAGGGTGCAGTTCCCGGTCCGCGACCGGATCGTTCTGGCTCCTGTTGAGTTAGTTCACGTTGCGCTACCGGCAATCATTATCGCAGCTGTACTCTGGTTCATCGCTGGTCCGGTTGCCGCACTTGCAGCCATATCCGCAGTGGTTGCAGGGATTGTTCTCTTCCCCATCCTGCTGCCGTTCATCCCCACTAAGGACTTCTCCACAAAAGGTCTTCTCCTGGGAGGCGTTGTTGCAATCCCGTTTGTCGTTACGTTCGCTTCAACTCCGTCCCTGCCCGGTTGGGCCGTTGCAGCAGGGGCAGTTACACCGCTTCTCATTATACCGGCTGTGACCGCATACCTCGCACTGAACTTCACCGGTGCGACAACCTTCACCTCACGGACGGGTGTAAGAAAGGAAATTTTCCGGTACGTACCGGTAATCACCATCATGGCCGGTACCGGAGTAGTACTGGGGATCGCACTTGGCGTGAGCCGCCTTCTCGGGGTGATCTGATGTTCAATTCCTACAAGGAGACCACATTAAAACTGGATACGGAGCGGTGCATCAACTGCAAACGCTGCACCCAGGTCTGCCCCCACGGGGTTTTTGCAGAAGGAGTGGCGCACGTGGAACTTGCCCACCCGTCTGCCTGCATGGAGTGCGGCGCCTGTGCCCTGAACTGCCCGGTCCAGGCGATCGAGGTCCAGAGCGGGGTAGGGTGTGCCTGGGCGATGATCAGCGCAGCACTGAGGGGCAAGGATATGGACAGCGGAGATTGCAGCTGCGGCGGGGATGAGGGGTTCTGTTGTGGGGCTCAGGAAGAGAAGACCTCCTGCTGCGAGGAAAAATGACGCCCAGAACACGGGTTCTCTTTGTCTGCACGGCAAATGCCGCCCGCTCCCAGATGGCAGAGGGGCTGCTACGGGCAAAATACGGGGACCGGTACGAGGCGTTCTCCGCAGGCACCCGGCAAACAAAGGTGAGCACATCGGCAATAGCAGTGATGCAGGAGATAGGAATTGACATCTCGCACCACCGCTCAAAGACCCTAGATGAGTTCCGTAGGACTTCGTTTGATCTGGCAGTCACACTCTGCGACAAAGCCAACGCAATCTGTCCCATTGTATCCGGCGCAAAAAAGACCATTCACCACGGTTTTACGGATCCCCACATTGTACCTGGCACTGATGAGACGCTCCTTGACGGGTACCGCAGAGTGCGGGACGAAATTGCCGGTTGGATCGATGTGGAGTTTGGTCCATTGCCCCGAAAATGATCCTTTTTTCAACAACAAGATTGATACCGTTCCCCCACATTCATTGAATAATCTGGTACGGTAGGTTATGACCGGCAAAAAGATCGATATCTACAAGGAATCACTCGAACTCCATGCAAAGCACAAGGGAAAGATCGAGGTCCATTCCAAAGTATCTTTGGCAGATCGCAGGGATCTCTCCCTTGCGTATACGCCGGGCGTGGCAGCGGTCTGCAGGGCAATTCACAAGGACAAGAACCTTGCCTGGAAATATACCTTAAAGGCAAACACGATTGCTATTGTCAGTGACGGATCACGGGTACTTTCATTAGGTAACATCGGGGGCTATGCAGCAATTCCTGTGATGGAAGGAAAAGCGCTTCTTTTTAAAAAGCTCGCCGACATTGATGCATTTCCCATCTGTTTTGAGAGTTATCATACAGATTTTGTTGATGAAGTAAAGAACATTGCACCGGTATTTGGGGGAATAGCTCTCGAAGATATCGCTGCTCCGAAATGTTTTGAGATGGAAGAAGCCCTTCAGGATATCGGGATTCCGGTAATGCACGATGACCAGCACGGAACTTCTGTTGTCGTGCTCGCCGCCCTCCTCAATGCCTGCAAGGTAACAAAAAAGAGATTTGAGGATCTGAAAATTGTGATCGTAGGAGCCGGCGCTGCCGGGTTTGCTATCACAAGGATGCTCATGTGCATTGGCTATGATCCAAAACTCTGCCGCAGTGTGCAGGACATCATTGTCTGCGACAGCAAAGGTATCATCCATCATGCCCGCGAGGGATTGTATGCCAATAAATACAAGTTTATCATCGCCGAGAAGACCAACAAGAGCGGGCGGACAGGAACACTTGAAGATGCCATGCGGGGTGCTGATGTCTGTATCGGTGTATCGGTGCCTGCGATCATCACCCCGGCAATGGTCCGGTCAATGAACAAAGATCCCATCATCTTTGCGATGGCAAGTCCCATGCCGGAGATATTTCCCGACGATGCACTGGAGGCTGGGGCAGCAATTGTCGGAACCGGTCGTATGGATTTTCCCAACCAGATCAATTATGCTCTTGCATTTCCGGGAATCTTCCGCGGGGCTCTTGATGTCTGTGCAACACGGATCTCTGATGAGATGAAGGTTGCCGCTGCCCATGCGCTTGCTAATTATGTCAAGCGGCCCCGAAAAGATCGGATCCTTCCTCAGGTGCTTAACCGTGGGGTAGTAAAGGCCGTAGCCCTCGCGGTCAGTGAAGCTGCTGTTGCAAGTGGTTGTGCCCGGCAGATCGAATGAATACCCGTGACAGGATAGATCAAAAGACAAATTTCCTGCTTTTTTTGTGTTTTTCTTTCTCACAAATCAAGGGTTCAGATCTTTTTTGTGTTTTAACACCCGGCACATATTTTCCATAAGCGAATGATGCCGTTTAAGGTGATCGATGAATGCACCACTCTGACCTTCAAGAGTCACCGGTGTCCAACTGATTCCGCAGTCCGTATCCCAGAGGATAAGCCCTTCTGCAGGAGCGGGCTGTAGAGGTCTGTCTGCATCGGCTTTAAGCAGGCTGGCAATTGAACTCTCGTCTGCTTCCCCATCCCCGACAAGCAGCAATGCTGATGCCATACACCGCACCTGGTGCCAGAGGAAACTTTCGGCTTTTACTTCAAAAAAAACAAACCCGTCTTCCTCTCCCACACGGGCAGCAAGGATGTTCCGGTACGGGTTCTTGTCCTTTACCCGTGCAAAGTTAGAAAAATTGTGGCTGCCTAAAAAATTCTGTGCCGCCCGGTTCATTGCTACCGGATCATGGGGACTGTTCGAAAAATAATACCGGTAAGTGCGGGACTTTGCATCATACCGGGGATGAAATTCCGGTGAGACATCAGCATACTCACTGCACCAGAGATCGGGAGGAAGCTGGGTGTTGATCACGGTCCTTGCGCGATCCGCAGCCTCCGTTGAGAATGCGATCACCTGCCCGCAGGCATGTACACCGCGATCCGTTCTTCCTGCTGACAAAAAACCGGCCTTTCGCCAGTCATCAAAGAGGCTGAGCCGCTGGCATGCGGAAACAAACTCTCCTTCCACCGTGCGGTGTGCGGCCTGCATCTGCGAGCCATAGAACCTGCTGCCCAGGTAAGAGACCCTGAACGCGAGCCTCACCGGAGTTGCATGCGCCGGGTTATCCGTTTGATCTTTCTCCATGTGTTGTTGAGTGACTGGTGGGTATAGGTGCGCAGCGGCGTCTTTTTTCCACCGCAGGTGACGTTACCGGAACGGATGGCATCAAGGATTGCAGGCACATTCTTCTCTGCATCGACATAAGTCCTGCCAAATCCAACAAACCGGGCATTGTGGGCATCGCTTCCACCGACACAGGGTTTACCCAGTTTCAGGGCGATTCGTTCCGCTTTCCGGTTCGCTGACCCGACAATGTACCGGCTGTTGAAGGACTCCACTGCGTCAACTACCATCATACCGGCATTTCTCCTTCGGGCAACACCGTGCCGCCAGACATGGTACGGGTGGGGGAGTATGAGCAAACCCCCCATTCTCCGGGCAATGGCAACTGTCGTTTCAACATCAAGCCCGGCAGGTATGATCTCGGTAACTCCCAGAACAAGAAGGTGACCTTGTTTTGTGGTGACTTCAATACCGGGAATCACAAGTACTGATGTCTCACACTCAAGGGCCTTCTTTGCGCCGTCAATTGAATCATGATCGGTGATGGCGATCGCGTCGAGTCCTGCCTCTTCAGCTGCCCTGATGATCTCCTCGACACTGCTCTCACCGTCTTTTGAGTAATTTGTATGCACGTGCAAATCGCAGGTCAGCATCTGATCATAGTGTTTTTATCTCTCTGGTATTAAGGGAACTTATGCGCATCCTGCTGCCCACTGGGGCTGCTACGGAGATGATGGTGAAAGGAGCGGCAGCAGGTTTTGATGCGGAGGTGGTGGTAACTGGGGAGATTGCCTCGTTTCTCACCCCGCATGCACTACGGATCCTGATAAAAAAAGGAAAATACGACATGGTGATTATCTCCGGGATGTGCACTGCCTCATTCGATCAGGTGGAGCGGGAGAGCGGTGTGCCGGTCTATCGCGGCCCGCGCCATGCAGCAGATCTCGCACTTATCCTGCCACTGCTTGATACGATTTTGCTCTCGCGCACAGTTCCTGCCGATGAATTCCTTGCAGAAAAGAAGGCGGGGGATGCTATGCGCAAAGTTGAGCAGCAGGAGCAGGGGGCCGGTGCTGATTTTATAATCCGTGGCGTGAAGATTGGCGGGGGATCACGGATGAAGGTGCTCGCCGAGATCATGGATGCCCACCACTGCGAAGCACTCCGCGAGGTTGTGGAACGGTTTTTTTCTTCCGGTGCAGATATTGTGGATCTGGGGTTTGGGTTCGATGCTACTCCACAGGATGTCACCCGTGCTTTTTCCCTTGTTGCAGATATTGAGCAGCCGCTCGCTGTGGATACGCAGGATCCTGCCCTGATCCGGGCGGCGCTCGTCCGGGCTGACCTTATCCTCTCACTACAGGAAAAAAACATCCCCTTGATTGGGGGCGAGGTTGCCGATGCAGGTGTTGCCGCGGTCATTGTGCCGGGCGACAGCACGCTTAAAAAAAATATTGCAATGGCTAAGTGTGCCGGTATCACGTGCATCATTGCAGATCCACTTCTCCAGCCGGTTGGTTCCGGGCTGGTGGCATCGCTGAAGAATTTTAAAAATATCAGGCATCCGCTCTTTTTTGGGGCGGGCAATGTGGTCGAACTCCTTGATGCGGACTCGGTTGGGGCGAATGCGTTGCTGGCCGGTATGGCAAAGGAGGTGGGGGCCTCCGTTATATTCTCCAGTGAGCACTCGGACAAGACGCAGGGATCAATTTGGGAGATGCGGCGGGCAACTGATATGATGGTGCTTGCCCGCGACCGCTCGTATCCCAAGGATCTGGGGATCGATCTGCTCGTGCTCAAGGAGAAGCGGAAACGGCGCGAACCTCCTGTTGAGTACGAGAAGGTGATTGCGGCAAAAAAGATGCCGGACGAGATCGTCTACGATCCGAAAGGGAATTTCCGTATCGGGATCGATGGCGACCAGATCGTTGCTGTGATCCGCGGGAGGGCGGTACGGGGCAAACGCTGGCAGGATGTTTTGTACACCATACTGTCGCAGGGCGATGTTACGCTGCTCGACCATGCCGGGTATCTTGGTAGGGAGTTATACAAGGCGGAACTCGCGATCCGGTTCGGACGGAGTTTTGAGCAGGACGGGGAGTTCTGAAAACCGGACCAATCATTTTATTTCCGGGAAGGTGCACCTGTATACCATGACTCAACAGGCACGTGCATCCCATATCCTTGTAAAGACTGAAGACGAAGCAACCTCGATCAAGAAGCGCATCGATGGTGGTGAAGATTTCGCTGCCAATGCAAAGCGGTTCTCCAAATGCCCCTCAAAAGATAAAGGAGGAGACCTCGGATGGTTTGGCAAGGGTATGATGGTTCCCGAGTTTGAGCAGATCGCTTTTACCGAGGAAGTCGGCAAGGTTGTCGGCCCGGTCAAGACCCAGTTCGGCTACCATGTCATCAAAGTGACCGGTAAGAAATAATTTTTTTGGCATACATTCATGGACACAAAATTTTTCCTTGGCATTGGTCTTGCGATAGTGCTCGTCTTTTTCGGTGCTGCGGTCTACTCCAGTTTTACCAGACTGCCGGCAGCTCCTGCCGCACCTGAAGATCTTGAAACACTCTACCAGGTATCGACCATCGACGCACTGATGCAAGGGGTATTCGATGGCGTGCAACCGGTCAGCGAACTCAAAAAGCACGGGGACTTTGGGATTGGTACCTTCCATGCACTTGACGGAGAGATGATCGTGCTTGACGGAAAAGTGTACCAGGTAAAAGCTGACGGCAAGGTCTACGCAGTTCTGAACAATGCCACCACACCGCTTGCTACAGTCACTCACTTCAATTCCGACTTTTCAGAGATCACAAGTCGGCCCATGAATTTTTCTGAATTCTCCACAATTATGAGCGGCCGTTTACCTTCGCAGAACATGATCTACGCTGTACGGATGCATGGCACATTTCCCAAAATGAAAGTGCGGGCGATTCCTGCACAGCAGAAACCCTACCCAACCCTTACGGATGCGGCAAAAAACCAGTCAGTGTACATGTACACGGATACCACAGGTACTGTAGTCGGGTTCTACACCCCGATCTTTTTCAAAGGACTCAATGTTGCAGGTTACCATCTCCATTTCCTCAGCGATGACCGGCTCACTGGAGGCCACATTCTCGATTTCGTCGTCCCGTCAAACGCAAGGGTGGATTATGACATCACACCTGCATTTACCATGCCACTGCCGACCAGCGGTGCATTTACCAATGTCAATCTCTCGCAGGATCTGACTAAAGAACTCGCAAAAATCGAACAATAGGTCAATACCATACTAATTTTTCCGAGCATTTTTTGACCAGCAGCACGCATATAATCGGTACAACACCAGTAAAAGTGTGCAGGCACTAAGACCATGAACATCCGAGGAATCAAACAAGAACTTCTCCAGCTGCTTCTTGAACTGGGGCGGGACAGTCACCCCAACGAGTTCGTGGCTCTACTCCGGGAAAACAACGGGGTGATCGTGGAGCTGAACATGGTTCCTGGAACGATTACCGGTGAAAACTCCGCCTCGGTCTTCTTTGACATGATGCCGCTGGACACCCACCTTGCCGGCAGCGCCCACAGCCACCCGAACGGTGTGTTAAGACCATCCGATGCGGATGTGCATTTCTTCCCCCGGGCCGGTCGGTTCCACTTAATCATCGGCTACCCGTATCGCACAGGCGACTGGCAATGCTTCAGTGCCGATGGGGAACCATGCAAGCTAGAGGTGATCGCATGAGCATCCGCAGGGTGGTTGCCACAGGCACATTTGATCTTCTGCACCCCGGGCACCTCTACTATCTTGAAGAGTCCAAAAAACTCGGGGATGAACTCTGGGTGATTGTAGCCCGCGACATGAACGTGAAACATAAACCCCGCCCGATCATCCCGGAAGAACAGCGGCTTGCGATGATCGCGTCCCTCCGCCCGGTAGATCACGCAATTCTCGGTGACAAAACCGATATGTTCCGCCCGATTGAGGAGATTGGCCCGGCCGTGATTACCATCGGGTTCAACCAGCTCTTTGACGAAGAAAAAATCCGGATGCAGCTTGCCGCACGGAACCTCACACCTGATATCGTGCGCATAGGAAAATATGCTGACAGCGATCTTTGCAGTTCAAGACGAGTAGTACAGGAAATCGTGGCGAAACGGGGAGAGCCTCAAGGATCAGGATTGAAATCACGCAATCACTGAACTCTGGTCATTATCGTTTTTACCCGGAGTTACCTGATTCACAAGCCGATAAAGTGACATCGTGCAGCCGGATGTGAAAACGCGCGTAGCGTATTTGGAAATAGTAAAGGTTGGGCTGGTGGATACAGGAAACAATGCCCTGTATGCCCGGTAAATTGTTCACACCCACATTCATTCCACCGGACTCGTGCCGTTCGAACAACCGTTGCTTGTCAATGGGGTCGGTGCATGAGGGCTTTTTTCCGGCTGCGGGATACGATCCCCCTTCGCAACCAGGTACTGTATTTTGCCGTGAACGAGCCCACAATGGAGGTTACAATGACCAGCGCAGCTATGGTAGTTGCTATGACCGGCGACCCGTAGAGGACAGCAAGTGCTATCGAGAATTCACCCCTGCTGATGGTATTTGACCATATTTCCAGGCCCGAAAGGGCAGAACCGTGGAGGGTGAGACCGATTAGCATACCGGAGATCAACTTGCTTACGATTGCCAGGCTGCATATGACCGAGATGATGAACCAGTCTACCCCTCCTGAGAAGTCGATAGTAACCCCAAAGAAGACAAAAAACATGACTAAAAAAACATCCTTGAACGGGCGGGCATGCTGTTCGAACGCGTCGGGATCCGTGGTTGCCAGTGCAGCGCCAAGAGCTATCACCATCAGGGTCTCCGGAATTCCCAGGAGCAGGGCAAAAGATGCCGTGGTAAGTACCGCGGCAAACGTGAAAAGTATGGGGATTTCGTCATCGCGATCAAGAATGGATACGAGAAACTCCTTGCCATAATAGGAGATGCCATACATAAAGACAAGGGCCAGTGCTATCTTGGCAAAGAAGAACAGGAGGTTCTGGTCGCTTGCCGACAGCAGGGCAAGGATAACTATCAGGACGATATCTTCAAAAATCGTCACCCAGATGATCGTCTCGGTCTCCTTGAACATAAGTTTCCGGTTCTCGATTAACGAGGTGATAACGATCGCAGTGCTGGTGATGTAGAATGCTGCACCCACGATGAACGATTCCATCAGCGAGAAACCGAGAAGGTAGGCGGCGATAAACCCGATACCCATATCAATGGTCAGGCCAATAAACCCGCCCTTGAGCACTTTTGAGGGATTGGCAATAATCCGTTCCAGCTTCAGCTCAAGGCCCATGAAGAATAACAGGAAAAGCAGTCCCATCTCCGAAAAGAAACGGCTGATCTCATCAGAGTGTACAACGCCGAGCCCGGCTTTTCCCAGGATGACTCCTGCAAGGATATAGAACGGGATTGCAGGAATGGACAGATATTTGGAAATAAGCGCAAGCACCATGCAGACAAAAAGTGCGATGATGAAGCCTTCCATTAATTCACCATAATTTCCCGCTCGAACGTTTTGATCTGGTCACTCTCCCCAATGACCAGTGCCGCATCACCTTTTTCAAATGCAAATGTCGGCGGCGGGTTGATGATATTCCGGTCATGCCGGCAGACCGCGATCACGGTTGTACCGGTCTTTGCCCGGATCTGGAGTTCTTCAATAGTCTTTCCAACAACTGCGGGTGTGACAAAGAACGTGTGGATGGTGATCCGTAAATCAGCAAGCGCTGAGAAGGCGATCTCAACGCTCTCCTGATCAGCTTCAATGATCGCACCGGTTAAGATATTTCCAAGCCTCCGTGCCTCGACCGGTGACATCTCGGCCGCGCTGGGAGTCTTGCAGCCTTTTTGCAGGGTGTACAACTGGATAATGCCGGTTTTTGTGAAAAATATGGCGACCGTGTCGCCCTTATCTGTCTCGAATTCGTATTTGGTTCCAACACCGGGAAGATTTAAGGAACGAAGAGCCATAGCAGACATTAGACAAACGTTCTAAAAATATATTATGATTTTGTGACGGGATGCCCCATAGTTGCCTGCACCCAAACAAAAACAAAAGAGAAGATAGGGGGGGTTAGATTTCACTAGGGGTTTTTATCCATCTCCGGGTATTGGAGAGGGAGGTTCTGAGAGGTCGGGAGGTGCGAAGTCGAGCCGTTTTTTGGCTCATGACTTTTTTTAATTTCGTCCTTCCCACTAACCTAATTGATACAATGGGGGTTTAAACCATGGAGCGGGCGGGGCGAAAGTGAAATTTTTTAACAAGAACAAGACCGGTGTACCTAAAATATATCCATTCTGTTGGGGTTTAGCAAAAAACACAGCAGCTTCTCCGGAACCTGCTGTTTCAGTGAAGTCATTGATAAAAAAATGACTGCCCGCCAACGAGCGTCATGCCAAGGGTGCCCCAGAAGTCTTTCTCCCGTTGATGGGTCTTTACATCCAGCGTAGGCTGCATGTATGTCATTGCTCCGGCTTCTGCTGTAAGGGATTCTCCTACACTCAGCTGCACAACGAGAAGCGAGTACGCGGGTTTGTACTGGATCTCATACTTCATTACCAGTCCTGATTATTTTTATCGTTTCTACTGGGATACACAAGAGCGTTTTGTTTGCAACCGTTATCCGACGATGAGATCCAGCTTTGGCATCAGATCCACTTATTTCTCCTGAAATAGGTGAGCATCCCCACAACCATGATGCCCATCACAACCAGTACCGAATAATAACCAAATTCCCAATCAATTTCAGGCATATTCTTAAAATTCATACCATATAAACCGACAACGAAGGTGAGCGGGATAAAGATGGTTGCAATGAGCGTTAACACCTTCATGATCTCGTTCATTTTATAACTCAGGCCTGATAGGTAGATGTCGATCATCCCTGATACCATATCACGGAAGGTCTCTAAAGTATCGATCACCTGGATCGTATGGTCATAAACATCGCGAAGGTAAATCTTGGTCGATTCTTTAATGAGCGGGGATTCGGACCGCTCAAGGTTATTGATCATCTCGCGGAGCGGCCAGACAGATTTCCTGAGAAAGATCATATCCTTTTTAAGCCGGTTGATCTTCTGGAGAGATTCCTGTGTCGGGCTTAGGACCAGTTCCTCCTCTAAGTCCTCAACATGATCCTCGAGCTTTTCCATTACCGCAAAATAATTGTCAACAATTGCATCTATGAGCGCGTAGGCAAGGTAATCCGTGCCGAATTTCCGAATCCTGCCATCTTTTCTAATTCTTTCGCGTACGGGATCAAAAATATCCCCGATATCATCCTGGAACGAAATTAAGAAGTTTTTCCCGATGACCATGCTTATGTGCTCAATCTTGATCTCCTTTTCAGTAGTGGGGTACGTGAGCATCTTTAAGTTCAGGTAGATATACTCGCCCAGGTCCTCCATCTTCGGACGCTGCCCGGTATTGAAGATGTCTTCGAGTATGAGCGGGTGGATGGTAAAGCACTTTCCGAGATCTTCTATGAGCTTTGGGTTTCCCAAGCCGTCAACATTGATCCAGGTCACTGTTTCAGTGTCCCGAAACGGGAAACATTCGCTAATCTGGTCAACTTGTTTCTCTTGAAAGTGTGTGGCATCATAGTCAATGACGGTAATCAGGACCGGCCGGTTGGATTTTTCGCCATTCACATGAGGGATTACAGGGGGTTTGACCGCAATCTTTGAGAATTTATGCCGGTGGCGTGACATGGTAGTCCATTCGATGTAGAGTGATTGGATGATGGGGGGCATAAGAATATCGTTTATAAAAAATACGATTGGCGGAATCTGATGGCAATGCCGGATAGATGAGCGCTCTGCGAACAGGATAGCATACAGAACGGATCCTCTGTTACGCTGAAACTGTAAACCGTCAGAACATTGCCTTGATCAGGGAACAAAATGATACCGCTCACTCATAAAAAAGGTCCGCAGGATATTTATCCAACTGGCTCGTTACATAGATTAAAAACAACTCAAAAAAAATGACACGTAACGATCCTGCCATCTCGCTGAACATACCAGCAACACTGGTGGAAAAACTGGATATCATTGCCAAGCAGAAGTATCTGGAACGTGACGATATTATTGTTGATGCGTGTGCCTATTACTGTCAATTCCATGATATGAACAGCGAACTCTTCCCTGTAACAATGCGAAATATTTTCTTTAATCTCGCTCGCCATGATGATGAATTCCGGAAAATATTAAGAGAAGTGTTACGGGATGACACAACTGCGGATCCTGATAAACGCAAATAACTCCATCCATCATCAATGGGATCTGACAACAGATACTTAAAAAAAATCGCGGACAATGTCACCCAAATGTCCCGTTCAGCGAAAAAAACCTCACTTGCACAACTTCGTTTGTTTATCCACTGACTTTGCTAAAAAAAACGGCAGGACACTATAATTCGATTATTCCCTGGAGATTTTTAAAAACGTGACCCTCATTAAAGCAACACACCCCGGATTTATCCTTCTCGTAGTCATCCTCTGCTCACTGGTTATCATTATTCCCGTCTCTGCGGTAAAGAGCGTTGAGCAATCCTTAGACGAGACGTTAACGCGGGGAGGACGGTTCACCGCAACAATCACCGGTTTACCCAACACGTCCTATTACGTGTGGCTGCCACGGACTTTTTCTATGACCGGCAAACCCTATGACCAGCCACCGGTCATTGCTGATTATACGATGGGTGTTGCAAAAGATCCGGTTGGTGGACCATACCCAATCGGTTCTTACAAGTACAACAACGGTAACGGGCGTACAATAAGCGATGATATCGCACCCTCAACACCCGAAATGTCTAACACCCAGTACTATGCACTGGTCACGACAAACACTGCGGGTGTTGCAATCGTAGAGTTCCAGACATCCATCAATACGGGACTCAGGTCATACTCGGTAAAAGTTGAAAACCAGCAATCCATAGACCGCGATAACCTGCAGGTGCAGATACAGGTCTTTTCCAGAAAGCCTCCAGCTACACAACAGGTTATAACACAAGTTGTAACAGTTACCTCAACGCCGGAGCCGACCACAGCACCAACACCGTTACCTGAAACAACAATTCCACAGACAACAACACCCATACCGACAATGGTGCCCACCGAAACCACCCGGCCGCGAATGCCTCTTGAGAGTGGGTTGTGTCTCACCGCACTGGGAATGGTAGTGATCATTGTCACAAGACGTTAACACAGGAACCTGTGTCAGTGAGAGAGAGGAATAAATCAGAAAGCGATATCGATCCTTTTTTGACTTTTTAAAACGATCATTATTCTTAGAACCGCGATCATATCTCGCGCTTTTATCTGTTATCATAGCAGGAGTCTGATTACCATCGCCGAAATTCCCAAAGAAGAATACGTGCTGAAATGTACATCCGCATGCGCAGGGTGCAGCGACTCGCTGGCACTCCGGTACGTGCTCAAGGCAGCAGGTCCTGACACTGTCATGGTCGTTCCTGCCTGCTGCACGAGCGTCATACAGGGCATCTACCCGAACACCGCATTCAATGTCCCGGTCTACAACATCGCCTTTGGCGCCGCAGCTGCCTGTGCCTCTGGCATGAGTAACGCGTTCCGTGCAGCGGGAAAAAAGACAAATGTGATTGTGTACGCCGGTGACGGAGGCACGCTCGACATTGGTATTCAGGCAATGTCCGGTGCATTCGAACGCGGTACCGATTTTCTGTACATCTGCTATGACAACGAAGCCTACGGAAACACCGGCATGCAGCGCTCAGGCGGGACTCCTATGGGGGCAAAGACCACCACTACTCCCACCGGCAAGACCGATGCCAAGAAAGATATTGATGCTATCATCGCTGCCCACGACCCGCCTTACATGGCAACAGCGTGCGCAGCCTATCCGCAGGATATCTTCAAAAAAGTACAAAAGGCCCTCACGTTCCGTGGCCCGACCTTCATCCACATCCTTGCACCATGTCCGCCAGGCTGGCGCTACCCCACCGAGAAATCAGTTGAGATGGGAAAACTTGCAGTCAAGAGCGGCATGTGGGTGCTCTACGAGCGGGAGTATGGAAAAGTTACGATCGGTCCGCAGTCAAAGGCGGCGATGAAAAAACCATTGCCGCTCGAAGAGTATCTCTCACCGCAGGGACGGTTCAAGGGTATCGATACAAAGGTTGTAGAGATCCTCAAACAGAGGATTGCAAAGAATTACCAGCGGCTTGCAGCTGATGAGGAGGCGTCCGCATGAAAAAGATTGCAACCGGCAACAAGGCTGTTGCTGAAGCAGTCAGGCAGGCTGCACCCGGCGTTGTCGCTGCATACCCGATCACCCCGCAGACCGAGATCGTTGAACAGATTGCCGAGTTTGTGACAGGCGGTCTCATGCCAACCCGGTACATTGCAGTAGAGAGTGAACACTCTGCGATGGCAGCCTGCATCGGTGCGAGTATCACCGGAATGCGGACGTTTACTGCCACAAGCTCGCACGGTCTGCTCTACATGCATGAGATGACCAACTGGGCAGCAGGAGCACGTCTTCCGATAGTGATGGCAAACGTGAACCGTTCGTTAGGACCCGGCTGGAACATCTGGGCAGAGCACACCGATGCCCTTCAGGAACGCGATACCGGCTGGTTGCAGGTATACGTGAGCACCGTGCAGGAAGCTTACGATACAATACTCATGGCGTTCCGGATCGCAGAGCATAACGATGTGCTGCTGCCGGTGATGGTGAACCTTGACGGATTTTTACTCTCCCACATCATGCAGCCGGTCGACACTGTCGAACTGGGGGACTTCATCCCTGCGATTTATCTACCCTATGCCATTGATCCGAAACATCCGGCCGGCTATGGCACACTGACCGGTCCTGACCAGCAGTTTAAATTCCGCTGGGATATCGAACGCTCGATGCGGGATTCTGTTAAAGTCATTGAAGAGACCGGGAAAGATTTTTCTAAACGTTTTGGCCGGAATTACGGGTTTACCGAAGATTACCTGTGCGATGATGCAGATGTGATCGTTGTTGCCATGGGCACCCTTGGGAAAGAAGCGGAGGTAGCAATAGATCTTCTGAGAAAGGAAGGGATCAAAGCCGGTTCCATGCGCCTGCGCTGGTTAAGGCCGTTTCCGAAACTGAACCTTAAGGGAAAGCAGGTGGTTGTTATCGACCGCGACTACTCCTTTGGTCGCGGGGGAATTCTCGCAACAGAGATCATGGCCCAGACAAAAGAGGATCTCTATTCAGTTATAGCCGGTATTGGCGGTCAGGAAGTGACCTACGATGATATCGCAGGTTTTGTTCGCACCCGTCACATGGGAAAAGAGTTCTGGTTCGGGGTGAACGCCCATGTTTGAGATCCGCATCCATTCCCGTGGCGGTCAGGGCGGCGTGACTGCAGCCCGGCTCCTTGCAATGGCCGCCCTCCATGACGGGAAGTACGCAACCGCGTGCCCATTCTATGGTGCCGAACGCAGAGGTGCACCGATCGTCTCGTTCGTCCGAATCGATGACAAACCCATCAAGGTCTACAGCCAGATAAGGCAGCCGGATATGGTAGTTGTGCTCGATACCAGCGTGATGGACACTGTCGATGTGCTGCACGGGTTAAAGAAGGGCGGTCGCATCTTCATCAACAGTGCAGGTAAGAGAGAGTTTTCAGATTTTGAGTGCCGCAATGTTGACCTGACAGGGATTGCACTTCGAGAAAACCTTGTGGTCTCCGGCAGCCCGATCTTAAACACCCCCGTTCTTGGGGCGCTTGCAAGGATGGGCATCATCACCGCAGAGTCCGGAAAGTTAGCGATTCGCGAGATGTTTTCCGATGAACGCAATGTCAAAGCTGCTGACGCAGCCTACAAGGAGATGAGCGCATGAGTGCAGTACGTGAACGTTTAGCAATGAGCCGCCCAAAAGAGGGGGCAGCCGGGCAGACCGGTTCGTGGCGTGTGTTCAAACCCGTAGTTGACCGGGAGAAATGCAATGCCTGCGGACTGTGCGCCATGTACTGCCCTGACGCTTCAATTGATGAGGAACTCATTGTCGATCTCCGTTTCTGCAAGGGCTGTGGTATCTGCGCCAACGAGTGTCCGAAGAAAGCGATCGAGATGGTAAGAGAAGAGAAATAATATTTGTCATGAAAACGGACATGATGCCAAAGGGCCACAAGCATACAAAATGAAAATGCTTGGGAGATTTTCATATTAAATTTTGAAATCTTCTGACGATAGGGCAGACAAATGGAAATTGAGTTTACCGTACAAAATTTTCATCGCTTTGGTGCGAAGTCTTTGACTTAATGCGGGTTTTTTTATCGTATCACAAGTCAGGTTATGAAACATCTGATCCGGGTATCATTGGCATTAAAAATTTTTCCCACCCCTATGAGTCTTCAGGGGGGGAAATAACGCTCAACGAAGCCCTTTTCCCGTCCCGTACCATAAAATCCGAAATTCCGGCTTATCAGACCTTCAGTTCATCCTTGGCTATATATTCGATATCGGACTTATAGAAGTGGGTAAACCCGCAGCTCCTGCACCGGATCGTAAAGTGCCGGCATCCAATCGTAAGATCGTGCGGGCCGGTAACATGACAATTCCTGCATTCTGCACTCTTAACAAGTTCCCAGAGATCATAACAACCGATCTTTGTGTACGATCCCGTTTTTGCCACATCGTGTACCCGTGGGATAAAGACCCGTGTCGCCCCGCAGTTGTCACACGCTACCTGAGCCTGGTTGGGAACTGCCTTGATGATCTGGTCTGCCATCTGTTTGCAGTGATAACAGTCCGTGCGGTATTTTGTAAAGATAAACCGGTCGCTCATATGAGATACTGGATGCGTCCGGGTTCATTAATCTGTTGTTGGACAAGTTGTTTACGGATTAAAACCGTTGTTGCAGTCTTGCAGTCCAAAAAAAATGTACAAAACCGGACCGAATGCCACAGGCCGAATCACAATTCGTTGTGCTGCAACAAAACCGGTCTCATTTTTAGTAAATTTAAATACAAGGCGATCCCAATGTAATTTCCATGAAGAAGTTCATTGGATTATTTATTTTCGTGATTGCCCTGGTCTTGATCAGTGGATGTACCCAGCCGGCACAACCAGTAGCAGTAACCACCACCGTTACAACTCCTGTTCCAACCGTTCCCACACCAGTTCCAACAACCGTTCCCACAACAGTAGCAACACCTGAGCCCACTCTGATGCCAACGACAGTAGCCACAGTCCTCTCCACACCGAAGATCACCTTGGTTCCCCAGACCAAAAAGACGATCTTCTACATGCGGAACAATACATTTGTCCCCACGGAACTCACCGTACTACCAGGAACCGGCATCAGCTGGGTGAATGAAGACAGCATAGTCCATTCAGTAAAAATAACTGGCATTCACGCAGGCAAATTCAATTCCGGAGAAATTATTCCAGGAGCCTCATCGGGTAACACCTTTGCCGATGAAGGAGTGTTTGATTTTGCGTGCCCCGATCACCCGGATATGAAAGGGAAGATTGTTGTCAAAGCAGGTGCATCGGTTGAAGGTGCGCCAGCAATTCAGACACCTTAAAAAATCAGATAATCATTTTCCTTTTTTTTAGTGCCGTATACAATCGACATGTAATCGGCAAATCTTTCTGCGACAACAAAACCGGTTGCAATTCATTTAGTAAATTTAATTACAAGACAAAAACAATCTGATTTCCATGAAAAAGTTCATTGGATTGTTTATTCTGGTAATTGGCCTTGTGATGATCAGTGGATGTACCCAGCCGGCGCAGCCCGCAGCAGTAACCACACCGGTCGCTACTACCGTAGTACCAACAGTTCCCCCCACGGTAGCAACGCATATACCTGCCATGGAGCCCACAACGGTTGCTCCCCTTAAGACTACTACTGCTATAGCAACGACTGTAGCTACCGTAGTAAAGACACCCATACCGGTGCAGACTGCCTCAACTAAAATCACTACGATCTACATACGGAACAATTCATTTGTTCCCCAGTTACTCACGGTCCTTCCAGGAACCAGCATCACATGGATCAATGATGATGCAACAGTTCATGCGATCAAGTCAACGGGTAGCCAGAACGGGTTCCGATCAGGGGATTTCGTGAAAGGTTCACAGGTGGACTACACCTTCGGAGCAAATGAGGGCACATTTGAAATTATCGACACCTACACGAATGCAACCTGTATAATCGTTGTCAAGAAAGGCGAGTTGTTGAGCGATACAACTACCGTACGTCCCACCGCATAACCGTAACAACCATCCCCCCTCTTTTTTAATGCCAGTATTCTACCTCACAGGTATACAGACCATGTGAAAACAAAAATACATAGATACCCTGATGCAGTAAAGCAACGGGATAAAAGGAAAAAATGTATTTTAAAAAATGGTTTAGTAGTCGCCCATGCCCGGAGGCATGCCGCCCATTCCACCCATACCGCCCATGCCACCCGGGGGCATACCGCCTTCGGGTGCATGGCTCTTTGAGGATGCAATGACATCGTCAATGCGCAGGATCATGATAGCTGCTTCTGCGGCTGAGGAGATCGCCTGTGTCTTGACCCGGAGGGGTTCGACAACACCGGCTGCCTTCATGTCGACTGCTTTTCCTTCGAACACGTTCAAGCCGTGGCTCTTCTTGCCCTTCTCGTGGGCTGCACGGATCTCGACAAGCATATCGATGGGGTCAAGTCCTGCATTCTCTGCAAGGGTCCGCGGGATGATCTCAAGTGCGGATGCGAACGCTTCAATAGCGAGCTGTGCCCTGCCACCAACGGTTGCGCCGTACTCGCGGAGACGGAGCGAGAGCTCGGTCTCAGGTGCGCCGCCACCGGCAACAACTTTTTTGTCCTCGACAACAACACCGACAACGCGGAGTGCATCGTGGATAGCGCGCTCAAGCTCGTCAACTACGTGCTCAGTGCCGCCCTTGATGATGATAGAGACTGCCTTTGGATTCTTGCACTGCTCAACAAAGGTCATGTCTTCGCCGCCAACCTTGCGCTCCTCAACGAGTCCGGCCTTGCCGAGCTCTTCTTTGGAGATTGCATCGATTGAGGAGACGAGGGTTGCACCGGTTGCACGGGCAAGCTTTTCCATGTCGCTCTTCTTGACACGGCGGGTTGCAAAGAGTCCTGCCTTTGCAAGGTAGTGCTGTGCAATGTCGTCAATGCCCTTCTGGCAGAAGAGGACGTTTGCACCGCTCTTGACGATCTTGTCAACAATGCTCCTGACCATACGCTCTTCCTCATCGAGGAATGCCTGGAGCTGGTCAGGAGAGGTGATGTTGATCTCTGCGTCGACTTCGGTCTTCTTGAACTCGACTGCTGCGTTTAAGAGAAGGATCTTTGCATTGGTGACCTTCTTTGGCATCGAGGGGTGGACGCGTTCCTTGTCGATGAGTACTCCTTCAACAATCTCGGAGTCCTCTATTGAACCACCGGTCTTCTTCTCGACCTTGATATTTTCGATGTCAACAGTGCCGTCAGCATCAGTGACCATGGTCACTGCCCTGACAACAAGGTCACAGAGCTTGTCCTTGCTGGCCTCTGCGCCCTTGCCGGTCATCGCGGTGCCGGCAATGTTTCTTAAAAGGACCTTGTCGCTGACTTTGATATCAAAGGCGATCTCTTTTAAGAGCTGCTGGGCTTTTTCGGCTGCCTGACGGTAGCCTGCGGCGATGATGGTCGGGTGGACATCCAGTTCAAGGAGGTCTTCTGCCTTCTTTAAGAGTTCGCCGGCAATGATGACTGCGGTGGTTGTTCCGTCGCCGACTTCATCGTCCTGGGTCTTTGCAACCTCGACCATCATCTTTGCGGCCGGGTGCTCGATGTCCATTTCCTTTAAGATCGTGACACCGTCGTTTGTGATTACTACGTCGCCGATGGTGTCAACGAGCATCTTGTCCATACCTTTTGGACCGAGCGTGGTCCTGACTGCACTTGCCACTGCCTTTGCGGCGGTGATGTTCATACCCTGAGCGTCGCGGCCGCGGGTACGGGTGCTGCCTTCTTTGAGAATAAGAATCTGCTGTCCTCCAAGTTGTTGTGACATAAATTTCACCACTTTTGCACTAGATTTAGCACTAAAATTGGTTTGTGGTTCTATATAAATATGATCTAAAAAAAGTCAGTCGCCCAGAAGGTCGAGGAGTTCAAAACCATCCTCAATCCTGTGGAGACGATCCTCGCCTATAACAAGCGTCTTTCCAATCTTCTTTTGCTTGTGGTAATCGGTGATCACGCACATTGCATGTTTCTTTGCAATCTGGGAGATGTTGCCAATAAGGGCTGCCCTTTTTACAACTTTCTGCGCGGTGCCGTAACCTGTGAGAATCGTGTGTTTCTCAAACGTCAGGAGGGCCTGGAACGGTGCTCCGTGGAGCGTATGCAGGTGCACGCCGATCTTTTCCAGGAACTCCATGGGATTTGCAATTCCTCCCTCATTCTTGACAGGCTCTGGCTCCATCACCTTTGGGGGTTCGTGCCGGACGAGATCGATTGACTCTACCACTCCGGTGTCAAAAAATTCCTCAATCCGGATCGCCACATCCAGTGTGGTACCCATGCCGCTCTCGTACTTGCTGATGGTGCGCCGCGATACACCCAGCACCTGCCCCATATCCCCAAGCGACATGTTCCGTCTCTCGCGGAGATCTTTGAGTGCTTCACCGTTGATGTTCACATATAACCCGCCGGGTGAGGCATAGACCAGCGGGGGGATCTTCTCGACAAAATAATCGTAGAGCGTCGAGGGGCTGATCGCATAGATGCCATACCGGACATAGACTGCCCCCCTCTCCAGCTCTGCGTCCCGTGCGCGCTCCCCCACGATGAGCGGGACACCTCCAAGATGCCGCGAGATCAATTCGAGATCGAATGCCACCTCATCGCTGACTGAATCGATATGGGAGACCACTTTGATGACCAGCAACGTCCCGTGGTTACGGGCCATGAGATCAAAGCTCCGCGGGCGGATGGTAAACCGTTCGGAGACATCAAAGCCTGCGGTGATCATTACACTGGTGACCAGCTGGAGCTGGCGGTCCTGGGACATGCAGTTACAAATGGATAGAGCGTGCCCAATATTAATATAGACATGCTGATCGGGATCGATGATACGGACTCGCCGCAGGGAATGTGTACCACATACCTCGGGGCCGTGCTCGCCCGTCGGCTCATTCATGAACATATGCAAGTTAAGGAAGCCCGGCTCATCCGGCTCAACCCGAATGTTACATGGAAGACACGGGGGAATGCAGCGATCGCACTTTACGTCGATGGCGATGCAGAACGGGCATTTGAGATCGCATGCGCGACCGTAGAAGAGCTTGCTGATTTCTCGTGCGGGAATACCAACCCCGGCGTGGTGGTTGCTGATGGACAGATCGATCCTGCGTTCTACTACAAAGCAGTGACCGACTTTTGCGAGATTGAAGAAGCGGTGAGCATCCTTACAGCTGCCGGAGCACGATACCGTGGCTGGAAGAACCGGCGCGGTCTGATTGGGGCGACTGCTGCCGTTGCAAGCGAACTTAAGGATCGCACATCAGAAATTCTTGTGTACCGCCAGCCGGAGCGCTGGGGAACCTCCCGCGAAGTTGACCGGGACAGCCTCTTTGCCGCTGAATTAACAACATTTCCTCACACGTGGGACACGGTGGATACTATAAATGATGTAGTAGTCTGCGTTCCGCACACACCGGACCCGGTGCTGTTTGGGATTCGGGGTGAAAGCCCGAAATGGGTGATGATGGCCCGGCAGCAGATCCTGTCAGAGCCGCACGGTATCGAGCAATTATATGTGACCAACCAGGGGACAGATGCTCACCTGTTACCCGGAAATTGCGGGAATCTTTGTGAACTGCTCTCCTATGTTGTGCCGGGTGTTGTTACGAGGATCCCTGCAACGAAAGAGGGGGGCCATGTCTCGTTTACCATGAAAGACGATGATTTTGAAGTGCGGTGCATGGCCTATGAGCCGACAAAGAATTTCCGGCAGATCATCCGGCAGCTGGTGCCGGGCGATCAGGTGATCGCTGTGGGCAGTTTCAAGAAAGGGAGCATAAACTTAGAAAAGATCCGAATCGTCTCACTCACCCGGCCATTAAACACCCGCCCGCCGCTCTGCACCGCATGCAACAAGCGGATGACAAGCGATGGGAAAGGAAAAGGCTGGAAGTGTAAAAAGTGCAATAGCCGATCTGAAGAACCGGAGATTGAGGTAATTTCCCGCACGTTAAAGACCGGGTGGTATGAAGTGCCGCCTACTGCCCGCAGGCATCTGGCAAAGCCGTTGTGCCGGGGCGAACCGGAGTTCCAACCGTGATAGTATTCTCCGGACGGTGTATGCTCTGTCTGGCCACGAAACCATCCCGTTGACTTTGCAACCCGCTTTTCTTTGTGAATAACCATCAATGCCCTCTATTCCAATTCTGGTGCCTAAAAAACCCTCCGGATCAAGTTTTTTTAGTAATCCACCAATTCAATTCAAAATACATATCATCTCAATGAGCAATTCGCTACTATGGAATTAACGATCATCCAGAGCTCAGTTACCCTCTTTGAGATTCTTTGTGTGATCATCGTTTTTGCATCCATTTTCATGAGAAGCCGGTTTTTCATTGAAATTTACGAGAACCACCCGAAATGGACTACCCAAATACTCCTCATGGTTTTTTTCGGAATATTGTCAATCTTCGGGACAATTAGCGGACTCTCGGTATTTGGCGCTGTAGTAAATATCCGGGATCTTGGCCCTATGGCAGCCGGGCTGGTTTGTGGTCCCTATGTAGGAATAGGTGCGGGGATTATCGGGGGCGTATTCAGGTTCTACCAGGGCGGGCCGTATATGTGGACCGGATTATCGGCACCCATCCTCTCGGGAATTCTTGGCGGCATTATGTATCTTGCCAACAAGCGCCAGTTCGTTCCCACGTGGGTTGCCGTGGTATTGATCGGACTTTCTGAGACGCTTATCTCATGCTACACGCTTATTCTCGTAACAAAACCGTCAGAATTTTTTACCGTTGTTACCATGGTTGCGATCCCCATGATCGTCTTCAATGTCATCGGCATGGTAATTTTTGCTTCCGTTGTCCACCTTATCCTTCAGGAACAGAAGGATCGTAAGGAGAGGCAGTTACTGGAAATCGAGGTGGCATCAAAGAGGAACCTTTTCACCATCATCAATACCATCTCCTACCCGGTCTACGTCCTTGATCGTGACCACCGGTTCACTCTTGTAAATGACAGCATGTGCCTTTTTATCGGTCGCTTGCGGGATGAGATGCTCGGTAAGACACCACGGGTTTTTTTCAGCGAGAACGATTCCGCATTTCACTGGGAGATGACCGAGGATGTCTTCCATAACAAGGCCAACAGGGAAGATGAAGTGACGATCACAAAACCTGACGCGCAACAGTGCACCCTCATATCTACTTCGACGTTATATACAGATGGATCCGGCCAAATGTTTATGGTCGGAGTTATTCAGGATATCACAGAACGTAAAAAAGCGGAAGAATTAGTCAGGGTTCTTGCCCAAATGTCTGACGATGCACCAGCATCCATCACGATCCATGACTTTGAAGGGAACTTTATCTATGCCAATGAAGAGACGTTCCGGCTCCATGGATATACTCGTGAGGAGTACCTTAAAAAGAGCCTCCATGAGATCGATGTGCCGGAGAGCGAACAGTTGATCGCAGAACGGATGCAGCAGATTAAAGAGAAGGGAGTGGCTGAGTTTGATGTGCAGCATTTCCGGAAAGACGGCTCCATCATTCCTCTCCACGTAAATGGAAAACTCGTGGAATGGGGCGGAAGGAAAGTACTGATGAGCATCGCAACAGATCTCACCGAGCGCAAAAAGGCAGAAGAGGCACTGAAACAGGCAAATAAAAAGCTCAATCTCCTCTCTTCCATTACACGGCACGACATCCGCAACCAGATATCAGTGCTCCTGGGGTACATCGATATGCTGAAAGAGAAGGTACCCGAACCCTCACTCGATGTATTTTTCCAGACGTTAACAACAGCAGCAAAGCGAATCAATGTTATGATCCAGTTCACCAAAGAATACGAGCAGATTGGGGTCAATGCTTCTGTCTGGCAGGATTGCCGGGCACTTGTAGACACTGCGGCAAAGCAAGCCACACTCGGAAAGGTCAATGTGAAAAACGATCTCCCTGCAGGAACAAAAGTGTTCGGGGACCCGTTGATTATCAAGGTTTGTTACAACCTGATAGACAATGCGGTGCGGTACGGCGGGAAGATTACCACCATCCGGTTTTCTTTGCAGGAACAGGGTGATGACTATGTGATTGTCTGTGAGGATGATGGCGAGGGTGTCATTGCAGAGGAAAAAGAGAAGATCTTTGAACGGGGGTTCGGAAAGAACACCGGGCTTGGTCTGACACTTTCGCGGGAGATCCTTGGGATTAGTGGCATTACAATCAAAGAAACCGGTGAGCATGGCATTGGCGCAAGATTCGAAATTACCGTGCCTAAGGAGATGTTTGCGTGCTGATTGTCTGGCCATCGAAGGAAACTGACGGTAAACCATCAGGACGCTGGTTTTGTATTAACCATATCATTGATGCAATCACTGGTGACCGGAGGGTCTTTTTCAATTGGAACGGCAGAGACATTCGACCACGCACGCAGGCATATTCCTGACGATTCGTGTCTTTTACTGGCTGGATTTTAAAATTCGTGACCATGCGGCCTCACGTGCCTGACCACACATCCATTGAGATGAATTGGTAAAATTTAATCTATTTTTTTCGGTTCGCCGAATAAGGGAGAAGAGTCACCTCTCCCCCCTCTTCTAAGAACCGTACGTGATACTTTCGCATCATACGGCTCAAGCATTTCACAACCCGGTTACCGGGCGGCCATAGGAAAAGAAAGACAATTTGATTTGAGATTCCGGTGTCAAGACCCTTGATGCATTCATTCTGCCGAGAAAATAATCCCGGTCAAGGAATGGATTTGCATCAAGTCTGACTTGAGAGTGCCTCCGTATTTTGGTGTCTGAAAATTGTTTGAGCCGGATTGTTCCGGTTTTAAAGACCCAGTTACGAGTACCATCAGTGTGCCAGTACCTTTTGGCAATCCATCGATGCCCTTTCTCCGGGTGCCGTCGTTTAGCCCATTTCCATAACATATTCCACACAATACTATCCAGTCTCCTGAATGTATCCGCAGCAACAATATGGCGATGGTAATTTGCCCACCCGACAACAACCGTGTTAAGAGCCGCGATTAACTCATCCTGTGTCCATGCGGCGGCTCTGTGAAGAATATCCCGGATTTTCTCTATGATTCTCCCAATTGATTTCCGTGACGGTTTTATCAGGAGTATTCCCCGATATTTACGGAAGTTCCATCCCAGAAAGTCAAAACCGTCAGTTATGTGAGTTATAACAGTTTTCTGTTCAGATAATTCCAACCCGCGCACGGTAAGGAATTCACGGATGACTTCCCGGATTTCTTCAGCCATTTCCTTTGTCGGGGCTGTTACGAGAAAATCATCTGCGTATCTGATAAAGTAGACTTTCTTTTTGGGATATCGCTGAGCCAGTAACGACTCTAAACCGTCCAGTGTCAGGTTGGCGAGCAGTGGAGAGATCACTCCACCTTGCGGCGTTCCCAAATCTGTAGGATAGAGTTTCTTGTCGTAGACAAAACCGGCTTTGAGAAACTGCGTGAGAATTGTCCGGTCTATCAGGACATTATTCTTCAACCATTCATGAGAGATATTATCAAAGCATCCTCTGATATCTCCTTCAAGTATCCATTCAGCCGAGTTCTTTTGCGCCAGACAGGTGAATGCATATACTGACGCATCCTGAGCACTTCGAAAGAGCCGGAATCCAAATGACCGTTTGTCAGCGAGCGTTTCGGCAATTGGCTGAAGTGCCAGAGCGTACAACGCCTGCATGGCTCGGTCTATCATGGTGGGAATGGAGAGCGGTCGTTTTGTATCAGTTCCCGATTTGGGGATAAAGATACGTTTCAGTGGATGAGCAGAATACTGTTTGTCGGTTAGTCTGGAGACTGCTTGCATTTTATCTGATGCAGTAATCCAGAGCTCCCCGTCTACTCCGGGTGTTCTTTTACCCCGTTTTTGTGTGACAACTCGAACTGCCAGTTGTTTTGCATTGTGTGAGTGTGTCAGCAGGTACTGTAATCTTTTCACAAGGTGCCATTTTCTTTCCATTACGGCCTTTGCAATCCGGGTCTGCAATCTATTGACGTGAGCCCTTACATCTTTCCAGTGAATTGAGTTCCACTGGGTCGCAAGGTCTTTGTCTGTATGCTTCTCGTAGTGAAACGTAATTGAATGCAGTACATTCATAGGTAGCCTCCCTTCTTTGCCGTAAAATACCATCAGCAAGTCAGCACCGTTTCCGGTTGGATTATTCAATCCTATCCTGCCGATTACTGGCAGGCATTTGCTTTTTACTGTCTCCTCTGCCTCCTGAACAGTTAGTTCCCCTCGCGAGGTTCTTACCCGATTTCGGGAGTTCATGAGGTTTACCAAGTTCCATATGCAAGATAATTGTCAACGCTTTAGGAGCCATCTGTAAGCCGGGAACCCTGTGTCCGTTCGCAGTTTCGTGGCGAAAGCCAAAACTGCCGGATTCCGTACCTTTTGGTTCAAGCGTGTCAGTCTGTTTTCGCTTGTTATAAATCACGACTCTTACGATGATTCAGCGTTTGCTTCTCCATGGCGTTGTTTCCCTGGCAGATTGACCGGTTCAGACTTCCAGTTTTTCTCCACGTTGTCCCACAGGCTTCACACGAATCCGTTACCAGTTACGCATGCTGTGGGAGGGACATCCCAAACGGATAGGATGGCTTTGTGCAATCTTTCATTTGGCTTCTTGTCGCTGATTCGCTGTTTCATGTGGGTAAGATAGTTATTAAAAAATTTGTTGGGGAGGTTCCCCCGAATCAGGGCCATTCCGAGGCACGGCGGGGCATAGAGGTTTCAACATTTTAGTCATCAAAACCGCCGCAGGGGCGTCCCTTCGGGGGCGGCGGCGTTCATCGTATTTTGGGGTATAATGGCATCAGCCACCATCTTTGTAATTTACTCACTTCAAGCGTTACCCATTCAAAACAGCGATAAGCCATTTTTTCCGATATGATCTCATGCAGGACACATGACCGAATAGCAATTGCAGGGTTAAGGAGCATCCGCATTATTACCATAGTTATTTCCCTATTCGGTCAAAAAAGATGGATCACAGGTAAACAAAAATGGAGATCGACATTCCCACAATTGCTATCATTCTGGCTGTTGTTGCAGACATTCAGGCAATTGCATTCTTTTTCCAGTACCTGATCAATAAAACGTACCGTGGGGTTGGATGGTGGGTTGTAGGCAGTTCAATGGCAGCTGTCGGGTATGTATTATTACTCATGCAGGATACAAATCCCATACTCTTTGTAATCCTTGCAAATACCCTGCTCATTTCAGGAGCCATTTCTATCTATATTGGGATCACGCGGTTCCTTGATCAGGAGGAAAATCGATGGGCTATCATTGTGATCCTGACCGTTTTTCTTATCTCTTTTTTTTATCATACGTACGGGATGGATGATATCACCATACGAACAGTGGTCTTCTCAGCGACCCTCGCAATCATCTCATTTTTTACTGCAATGAGTCTGCTTGGAAATAAAATACGATCGATTTCTACTTGTGCAAATCTCATTGCCGCAGTTTTTCTGGCATATGGGGGTTTTTTTATATTCCGCGCTGTAGCAGTCTTCACGATTACCCCGGTCGAAACCTTGTTCACCCCTTCTCTGATACAAACGGCAACTTTCCTTGCCTCCCTCATTGAAGGACTTTTCATCACATTTGGTTTGATCATGATGGTCAACCAGCGAATGAATGCGGAGATGCTCGAAGCAAAAAAAGAATTTGAACTGATCTTTAACACCAGTCCCGATGCAACTCTCATTTCCCGGCTTGACGATGGGATCATTGTAAACATCAATGATGGGTTTACCGCAATTACCGGGTTTACTCGCGAAGAAACAATCGGAAGATCATGTTTTGATATCAATATCTGGACGGACCATAAAAAACGGGAAAAACTCGTAGCTGAA
This sequence comes from Methanoregula sp., assembly GCA_030694985.1. Lineage (GTDB taxonomy): Archaea > Halobacteriota > Methanomicrobia > Methanomicrobiales > Methanospirillaceae > Methanoregula. The sequence goes on along the minus strand of JAUYTV010000006.1, from coordinate 4,638 downwards.
CTTAAAAAGAAAGATTTTTGTGATAACTTCGAGGCAGAATTTCAAAGAAAAGACAAGAGTAAACTTCCTGGTCTGGTATCTGCCAAAATCATTTTCCTGCAGGGTGTTTTGCATATTATCAGCGTTACACGGGATGTTACTGAACGAAAAAAAGCAGAAGAGACCTTAAAGGAGAGTGAGATCCGGTTCCGGCAGCTGGTCGAGGCAACGGTTGAAGGAATTATCATCCACCGGGCGGGTATTATTAAGGATCTTAACGAACGTGCCTGCGAGCTCTTTGGTTATTCGCACGATGAGATGATCGGCAAAAATGTGCTCACTCTGGCGGCTCCGGAGTTTGTAGAAACAATAAAAGAGAAGAACGCAGCAGGTTCAGAAGATCCATACGAAGCGCGGGGTCTGCGCAAGGATGGTTCAATGTTCTGGGCAGATATGCACTCTCAGCAGATCGTTGTTGGCGGCGAGATCAACCGCATCACCACGCTCTGGGACATCACTGAACGCAAGCGGGCCGACGAGGCGCTACAGCAGGCAAATAGTAAACTCGCAATGCTCAACAGCATCACCCGGCATGACATCCTCAACCAGCTCATGGGATTGCGGACATATCTTGAATTATCAAAAGAAGATGTAACAGATCCTGTGTTTTTAGGGTATATTCAGAAGGAAGAAGAAGCCGCAGAAACGATCCAGTGGCAGATTGAGTTTGCCCGCGATTACCAGGATATCGGGACCACAGCGCCGAAATGGCAACACGTGTCTGGGATCATTGACTCTGTAACAGAGCAGCTGAAACTGTCGGGTCCCAAAATTAATGTTGCTGTGAAGGGTGTAGAGATTTTTGTCGATCCCCTCATCGAGAAGGTATTCTTCACCCTGATGGAAAATTCTCTGCGTCATGGCGTTCACGTGACCCAGATGGATTATTCTCTACGGGAAACAACAGACAATCTTATCATCATCTATTGCGATGACGGTGTGGGTATTACAATAGAGGATAAGAAAAAACTCTTTTTAAAAGGGTTTGGCAAACGTACCGGACTTGGCCTGTTCCTGTCTAAGGAGATCCTGTCTATAACTGGCATAACCATCAGTGAAACCGGTGAGCCGGGAAAAGGGGTGCGGTTCGAGATTACGGTACCAAAGGGTATGTGGCGTTCAACAGGGGATGATGCATGATGGCAGATAAGATGCGAATCCTCTACGTCGATGACGAGCCCACCTTGCTTGAGATCGGGAAGCTGTTTCTTGAGAAATCCGTAAATTTCTCTGTTACAATTATCGATTCTGCATCTGCTGCCCTAAATCTTCTTAAAACGGAGCAATTCGATGCCATCATCTCCGATTACCAGATGCCGGATATGGATGGACTTGAATTTTTAAAACAGGTCCGGCTTTACCATGGAGGTATCCCCTTTATCCTTTTCACGGGAAGAGGGCGCGAAGAGGTCGTGATCCTTGCACTCAACAACGGGGCAGATTATTACCTTCAGAAAGGCGGGAACCCCCAGGCGCAGTTTGCCGAGCTCTCGCATAAAACCCGGACTGCGGTTGAACGACGCATTACGGACAGGGCGTTCAAAGAGAGCGAAGAGAAATTCCGTGTACTTGCAGACACATCTCCTGTTGGTATTGCAGTCCTTCAGGGAGACAGGGACGTATATATCAATGACTATGCAGCGCAGATGTCGGGCTATAGCAAAGAAGAACTTTGCTCTATGAATTTCTGGGAAATGATCCATCCGGATTTTCAGGATATGATCAAAGAACGGGGTCTTGGCCGGCAAAGGGGAGAGGCAGTCCCAACGAAATATGAGGTGAAATATCTCACCCGATCAAAAGAAGCCCGATGGGCCTATCTTTCCTCGGGCAGCATCATATACGAGGGTAAACCTGCCGTAGTGGTCATGCTCGTGGATATCACTGAGCGAAAAACGGCAGAAGAGGAGTTGCAGGCTTCCTATGAGGAACTGGCAGCAAGTGAAGAGGAAATTCAGCAGCAATTGAATACCTTGAGAGAGAGCCAGCAGCAAATCCAGAAAAGTGAACAGGATTACCGGAGCATTTTAGAGAATATCCAGGATATCTACTATCGCAGCGATGCGGAGGGTAACCTGATTCTCGCAAGTCCGTCTCTTGCAACGCTGCTTGGCTATTCATCAGTAACGGAGCTCTACGGGAAAGATATTGCACAGACCCTGTATTTACACCCGGAAGAAAGGAAGTCATTCCTTGCAGAACTGGAGAACAGGAGGTCGGTTACCAATTATGAAGTAACGTTTAAAAAACGGGACGGTACACCATTCATTATCTCCACCAGCAGTCACGAGTATTTTGATGCGGACGGGAATTACCTCGGGGTCGAAGGAATTTTCCGGGATATCACCGAACGAAAACAGGCAGAAGAATCCTTAAAAAAATCAGAGAACCTGTACCGGACAATCTTTGAGATGACCGGGGCTGCCACCATCATTATTGAGAAGGACACCACCATTGCCGTGGCAAACTCAGGATTTGCATCGTTGTCCGGCTTTTCTATTAAGGAGTTGGAAGGCCAGAAAAAATGGACAGAGTTTGTAGTCAAAGAAGATCTCGAGCGGATGAAACAGTATCACTATGATCGCCGCAACGACCCGCCGAGTGCCCCCAGAGTGTACGAGTTCCGGTTTGTCAACAGGTCAGGAGAAATCCGGCATTGTATCGTTCATGTCGGGGTAATTCACGGAACAACCCGGAGTGTGGCATCTGTTGTTGATATTACCAAACGAGTGGAGATAGAGCAGACACTAAAAGAATCTGAAAACCTCTACCGGACGATTTTTAATAATACCGGCGCCGCCACCATCATTATTGCGCCGGACACTACCATCCTGCTCGCCAATGATGGCTGGGTAAAAATAACCGGGGTTCCCCGGGAGGAGCAGGAGAACAAGAAAAGCTGGACTGTTTTTATCGACAAAGACGATGTCGAACGGATGAAACAGTACCATTACGCCAGACGTAACGATCCAACCCTCGCCCCAAAAGTCTATGAATGCAAACTTATTGATGCGAAAAATACCGTCCATACCTGCTTTGTCTATGTAGACATGATCCCAGGCTCGAAAAACAGCGTGGCATCACTTGTGGATATTACTGAACGAGTACACGCTGAGGAACTCTACGAGACGATCTTTGAAAATACCGGCATCGCAATGGTCATCCTTGAAGAGGATACAACGATATCCCGGATCAACGATGAGATGGAGAAGATCTGGGGGTATACAAAAGAGGAAACTGAGGGGCAGATGAAATGGCCGCAACTGATTGTACAAGAGGATCTGCCAAAAATGCTGGAATACCACCACCGCCGGCGGACTGATCCTGATTCCGCACCAAAGAATTATGAATTCAGGTTTATCCATAAAAACGGGGAGATCAGGCATGCATTTCTTTCAGCGGCCATGATTCCGGGTACGAAAAAGAGTGTAATTTCCATTCGCGATATCACGGAATTCAAAAAGACCGAACAGGCGCTGCGGGAGAGTGAAGCAATCTATCAGCTGCTCGAAGCGCAGCTGCCGGACTATGTTATCATCCATGATGGAGAGACCATCGTCTTTGTCAATACTGAAGGAGCGCGCCTGATGGGAAAAACACCGGAACAGATAGTCGGTACGTCGGTCTTGTCCTATGTTGCCCCTGAATACCATGACCTGATTAAAAAGAACATAGGGCTCCGCCACCGTGGCATCCCGGTTGAACCCTATGAGATCGTGCTTTATGGGCCTTCTATGGAGCAGCGGTGGGTTATGGTACGGGCGACGCCGATCCCGAACCGGGACAAACCAACAATGTTATCCGTCCTCACCGACTTCACCAACCGCAAACGGGCAGAAGAAGCACTAAGGGAGAGCGAGGAAAAGTACCGCACAATCATCGATAACATGCAGGATCTGTTCTACCGGACAGATTTGCAAGGCAATGTGACGATGGCAAGTCCGCGCGGAGCCATACTCGCCGCATGGCCATCTCCTGATCATATGATAGGGCTTAATGTCACCCGTGATGTTTACGCTGATCCCACAGAACGCGAACAATTCCTGGCAGTGCTTGCAGAGAAAGGGGAAGTCAATGACTATCCACTTACTCTCAAAGCCGGTGACGGAACCATACGCCACGCCACAGCAAGCAGCCATTTTTATTATGATGCACAGGGAAAGGTGCTCGGTGTTGAAGGGATCCTGCATGATGTTACCGAACGCCTAAGGGCAGAGGAGGCTCTAAGACAGGCCAACAAAAAGCTTAACCTTCTCTCTGGCATTACCCGGCACGATATCAACAACCAGCTGAATGCACTGATGGCATACCTTGGATTACTGGAAGAAATGCAGCACGATCCCACGCTCAATGAATATTGCCAGAATGCTGCAACTGCTGCCGGGCGAATCTCAACCATGATCCGGTTCATGAAAGAATACGAAGAGATCGGTGTCCATGCCCCAGCCTGGCAGGATATGCAGAGACTTGTTAACATTGCAGCAAAGCAAGCACCACATGAACAGGTCCAGGTGAAAAACGATCTTCCTGCCAGAACCGAAGTGTTTGCCGACACGCTGCTTGCCAAAGTTTTTTTCAACATTTTGGACAATGCAGTCC
>JAUYTV010000005.1 GCA_030694985.1 Methanoregula sp. | reverse complement strand
CCGGCCTGTTTGGAGCTGTTTGGAGTGAGGATCGGGAGGTTGTATGGGGTATCCTATGGGTGGGGGGATTTTGGGAATTGGAGGGCTGTTTTTGGATCAGGGCTTTCGCTCTGTTAATTCCAGGAGTTTATTATATCAGATGCCTGATCACATAAGGGGACCCGGTCCCTGTCATGACCCAAAAAATGGCTATCCGGGTCTATTCCAGGCCCCGATTGCCCGGAACGTGAACTTCCCGACCGGCCAGTTCGGCGGGTTTTTTGGGGTTTTTTCCCGGATGTTCCTGTTCCGGGCTTTATAGGCGATTCCGAAGGTTTTACACGAGATAAAACCGGCCTGTTTGGAGCTGTTTGGAGTGAGGATCGGGAGGTTGTATGGGGTATCCTATGGGTGGGGGGATTTTGGGAATTGGAGGGCTGTTTTTGGATCACGGCTTTACTTCTGTTAATTCCGGGAGTTCACCATCTCAGATATTTGATCACCTGAGTGTTTTCGCCAATTGCTTTTTGATCCAACCCTGTTCCACAAGGTACTTCATTGCTATGCTTACTTCAGGCTGGCGCATATCAGTTTCAAGCTCGATCGCCCGGGAGGTTGCTTTCTTTGTTCTCGCAAGGAAAACCAGCACCTTTGCGACATTACTCTTTGTGCCGATCAGTTCATCCCTTAAAATGCCGGTTGCTTTTTCCGTGGCGGTATTCACATCCTGGATCTTCCCTTCACGGCTGATAGTCACGAGCGGATCGGGAGGTGGGGTAAACTCTTGGGGTCGTTATTAACGAATCACCTAAAAAAACTCCATTATAATAAACCGTGATTTAAAGAGATCCGGCAACGGGTATTTTTAACTCTTTTAGCCATTTCCAGAGAGGGATGTATTGGATGTTGCCCCGGATGCCGAACCATTCTTCAGTCTTTTTGTGTTCTTCATCCACGGTTAAGATGATACGATTTTCGCACGCACAATCACGACCAGCTATCAGGAGCGCGTTAACTTCACGGCGTCGTGTTTTGTCATCAGTGAGATCAGTGCATACCTGAATCAGTGCACTTATCTTCCCGCTTTGCTGAATAACAAAATCAACCTCCTGCTGATTTGCATTCTTCCAGTAGTAAAGATTTAAGCTATTTGCCAGTTCGAGCTGATGGAGTGCAATTGCCACAAGGTTTTCCATGAGACTTCCCTCATTCCGGGAAAATCTGAATCCTTTTGCAGTTACAAAACCGTTATCGATACAATAGCACTTCTTATTTGCCAGCACCTGTTCTTTTACTTTGTATGAGAACCTCGGGATAGAAAAAAAGAGAAACGCTTCTTCTAAGTACGCAAGGTATTTCCGTACGGTACGGTCACTGCGGCACCCGGTCAACTGGGAGAGACGGTGTACAGAATATTCTCCTGCCACGTTCGAACAGAGATACTGGGCCAGATCGCCTAACCCCTGCGGGGATCTGACCTTGTAGCGCTGTATAATGTCTTTATAAACCACTGCATCGAAGAGCCGGATAAGGTACTCTTTCCGGTCAATCGTTGTTAACAGGAGTTCTGGAAATCCTCCGCTGGCAGAATATTCTGTCAGGAGCGCACGATATTCACTTTCTGTATATTCACCTTCTTTCGTACGCAGGTATTCAGCAAAAGAGAAGGGAAATATTGTTGTTACCGTGTGACGCCCGGTTAAGTGTGTTGCAAGTTCCTTACTGAGCAGGTGAGCATTACTCCCGGTTATGTAGAGCGTGTAGCCCTGTCGGGCGAGCCGGTTTGCTAAAAGTTCAAAGCCCGGTATATTCTGGATCTCATCGAGCAGGAGTGTCTTTGATCCAGGATAAAGGTCCGCCACTGCAGTCAGGATGTCGGGGATTTTTTTCGGATCATTGAGTTCTTCGTCATCAAAATTTACATATCCGAAAGGACCCTGTGACATCAGGTAACGGGTCATAAAGAATGATTTGCCTGCTCTCCGCGGACCAATTACGATCCTGATCAGCCGGTTGTTCCCATCCCGCATCTCAGAAGTGCGCTCAATATAGTGCTCCTTCTTTCTGAGATCCAGTTCCTGTTTCTGATGGAGAAGAGCGTCCTTTACGGTCATAGTGTGTACTATAGTATTGTAATACAAAAAAATAGATAAAATTTTGTATTGTGTTTTTTAAAATCAGTTTTCCTTCTCAATAATTTTTGTCATGTCACACAATCGGCTGATATCTCACTTGTACGCAAATCCTTTTTTTTTATCCGGCCTTGCCAAGAGCGAGGGGCGAAAATGTGGGGAAGCGTTTTATCGTCATCAGGTCAGGTGTGTTTTATCGAGTGCCGGAGTAGGTTCTGTCTCTGATTTATGGTTCTGTCGAGTTTTTTCCAATGTATTAAAGCGGGTGTCTTTGTCGGCTGGATGGATACCCGGTCCCTGTCATGACCCCAAAAATGTCTATCCGGGTCGATTTCAGGCCCCGATTGCCCGGAAAGCGAACTTCCCGACCGGCCAGTTAGGCGGGTTTTTTGGGGGGTTTTTCCGGATGTTCCTGTTCCGGGCTTTATAGGAGATTTTGGAGGTTTTACATGGGATAAAACCGGCCTGTTTGGAGCTGTTTGGATTGAGGATCGGGAGGTGGGGGTGGGGTAACCTAGTGATGCGGGGGTTTTGGCGAATTGGCGGGCTGTTTTGGATCCCGGCTTTAGCTATGTTAATTCTGGAGTTCACCCTCTCAGATATCTGATCACCTGAGGTGACCTGGTCACACTCATAACCCCAAAAATGGCTATCCGATGGCATTCCAGCCCCTGATTGCCCGGTCATGCTCGTATTTTGTAGCTCTTACTAAAAACGATGGTATGCTTATGACCGTATGATCTCCGATGGAACCTTTCTTTTACGATCGGTCTTATCAAAATCTGAATCAAAACTTACGATTTCCAGATTGTACTTCTCTGCAAGACAATATTGATATGCATCGTCAAAATCCAGATGGAATTTTTTCTGAACCTGGATTAAATGTGAATAATCCTTGGGTATCAGCCTTAAAACACGCAAACCGGAAGAAAGTATCACATCCTCAACAAATACGAGAAATGCTTCTTCTTTCCCACGATTTCCACAAATGATCCCCAGAGAATAAAGGGAGAATTCCGATAGATACAATTGATCGGCAGAAATCTTTTAAAAGAATTGTTCCACTTCTCCGGATCTTTCCTGTTCCAGTAAATATTCGAGAATAATATTTGTATCAAGAAGATACATCATTTTCCCCACCAGGCAAGGGATTTATGCTGAAGATCCACAGAAGATATCTTCTCGTTATCATCACGTAATGCCCCTTTCCAGGTAAGACCAACTCTTTTTTTTGCCGGTTTCATTCGTTTCTTTATTAAAAAATCAATATAATCCTCTACTTCCTCATGAAGATCAAGTGGAAGACTTTTTACTTTCTTTTCAAGGTTCTGCATACCACTCACCAGATAATATGCTATGCGTTTCTGACTTTAACTATTTTCATATGACGACTAACAATTATGTATCGGTAAGTAATACAGAAATTTTTTGATTGTGTCACACAATCGACTGATATCTCACTTGTACGCAAATCCTTTTTTTATCCGGTTTTTTATCCGGCCTTGCCCAGAGTGAGGGGCGGGATACAAAAGAAAATACCAGCATTCGTACAGATCTATTCCAACCAGAAGTGCGTTTCTCTGAATAATGCCGCACCCCCTCTAATAAAATCCCTCAAAATCAGGTTATTCAACCAGGTCCCGCCGCGCTTTTTTTTGGTCTGGCAACCGGCCATGAAAAAACCGCGTTACGAGCCCGGATTCCTGCAAAAACGCGGGATGACTGCGAAATTTTTCACAGTGACCGCCATCCTTATAACCTCGATCTCCTAACAGGAGATTATAGCATGACCGAAGTAATCTGCAAACGGATAATGAGAAAGATAAGGAAGCTGGGGGCAACTAAAAAAGTTGCAACCTTCTATTCCCGGTTCTTCTACATCTCAATGCTGTCCGTGAGCGGAATTATGTTAACCTGCATGCGCCGCCAAAAGGGAGTAAAGTGCATTGGGGAAGAGACCCCCCGCTCGCTCCTTCACACGCTTAGGGTTATCATCGCATCGACCATAAGGACAACTGACTTCAGGATTATTATTAAGGGCCCTGCAGCGGTAAAGATCGTGCCCGCCTCTTCTCGCATACATCGTCATTGAACGACGGCCCCGGTTGTTAATTCCTTAAATACGATCGTACGGATAGCTTGCCGTTTGGATCGTGGAAAGGAACAAAAAGAGTCACTGCTCTCGCCGGGCCGACGATTAAGTGGTTGTTGCAGAGAGCAGATGCTGAACCGGTGGTGGGAAATAAAAATCGTCTCACCTCATGGCGCAAAAAAATCCCTAAAAAAGAACCGCAGGAGAACAAAAAGACAAAGAGGGTGATGGATATGGAAATTGAATCAACAAATCATCAGGATGTGGCCGAACCGGGCCAGATATCGTCCGGTGTGACCGGGGCCGGACAAAATAACGCAACAGAGATGGGAATTGATGAACACGAGACGGGAAAATTCTCCTTGTTTAAGGGATTTGACAGAATCCTGCAGGGACCAGAGGATCCGGACGGATTTTCCTGTGCCATGGCTTTTGTACAGACTGCCGGAACTGCACAGAACCCTGCGGCATTCACGCGTGAAATCTCCCCGGCTTTTCTAAAAAAGAGCCGGAAGAACAAGCTGGTCATCGGGATGGGGGTACTCTACAATGGAGAGATAAAACCGGTAGTGTACAAGAACCATACAACTGCACCGGCAATTCAGGATATGGAGGACGAGTCAGAAGTTTTTGGGGAGAAGTCAGAAGACCTCATCATCTCTTTCTACGAGCAGCAGGATCGGATGGTAGAGCGGGCCACAAAAAAGATTGACCGGCTCAACAACCAGTTAACCGCACTAAAAGAGCAGAGGAGGTTGGTATGAAACAGAGCAGATCCGTAAAAGAGATCTCCGTCCCGCTCTACCTCCTGCCCCGCGAGATCGCGTACCAGATCAACGAGATGGGCGACAGCGTGTACCGCATCAGCGTGAAACGGACGCACAATCACCATTATAACATCTCAGTCCGGGTCAGAGCTCTGCCAAAGGAGCTTGAACCCGCGTGCAGCTGCATCGTATATGTCCCTGCCATCAGATCCTTAAGCGACGACACCGGGCACTTGTCCCCCCTGTGTGGTGTGTGAGTTATGACCCACGGACCAAAACCAAAAATGGCAATCGACAAAGCTGCTAAAAATACCACGATACGAGGCACGGTCCTGAATATTTCCCGGATGCCGGGGTTCTTTACCGATCTCCTCCTTTTTACCGGCACGCAGGTCGTGTTTATCCGGGTAATGAGGATCCGGACCCATGAGTGCGACCCAAAGGAGATAGAATGGATGTTTAAAGAGGTGATCCATGGACTCCGGAACGTGCCACTGAGTCCTGTGGTCTGCCGGGAGATTCATGTCCTTGCACCCTGGGGAGCCTGGCAGTATTTCCGCATCGATGATGACCGGGTCATCGAGGTTCGCAGAGATGGATCTCCATTAATTACAGCTAAGTGAGGGTTCCAGCAGGAAAAAAGGCGGAACCGGGCTTGAGCCTGCGGTCGGGATTAAAAAAAAAAGAATCGTTTCAGAATCGTAAAGATGGTAGCAATCTTATCCCTTGGGAACTAAAAGATCCCATCATATTTTTCTCATTTCATCAACCGTGCATAGCTGCCAATCCGGGTTTGTTTCGCACCAGAACGGGTTCCGGCTAATGGCCAGTCTCATGGGGTTTTACTCCACAGTTTCCGGGTTTTAGTTTTTTTATGAGCAGATAACCCGGGACAACTGATTTTATCCGGGAAAAAATCAGCGGGTCCGGATCTCTTTGTGCAGAGGTCCGGGCAGATTATTTCAGACGTTTACATCCTGCCCAAAGATTTGCTGGTTTTTCCTTCCTTTGGATCTGCACCCGGACAGTTCCGGTTTTTGCGAAATGCTCCAGACCCTTACTGGCCCTTAAATCCATTACACTGCACGGAAAATCGTCCAAATCCTCAGATCTGGATGTTATTCAGCCAGGCTCATGCCCTCATATGTCGTATACTGGTATGTCAAAGGGGCCTCCAGAGACAAAAAGAAAAGAAGTCCGGATAAAAATCGGGAAACGATGAATAACCACACGTCTCCCGCCGAAGATTTAAGGATGAACGAAAACGGCAGGGACCCAGGAAAAATGCCCTCATCTGCCTCGCATCAAAGGATCCGGAGGATCTTTTGCGAGGGTAAATGTCGGCTCATCAACCCCGGACCTTAAGCCTCGTAATTCCTGAATCGGGGGAAAAAGAACAAGGAGTGATAGATTATGGCAGATTTCATACAGAGCAATGTAACCAAGAGTGCAGTCCGGATACTCGCAAGCCCGATTGAAGACGTAACAACGTTCAACTCGATCGTCCAGTCGGTCATCACCGACAACCCGTTTGCATGTGTATCGTATATGACCGCCGGTGTAACCCATGACCCGGTCGAAAAGACTAAGGAAGCCTACACCGTGAAGGTTGTGTACCAGGACACCGAAGCAAAGACTGTCGGCAGCCTGTCAGACAGGTTCAGCTCCATTGCGGGGTTCAATGCAGGAGCCACAGCAATTCTCGCAAACACGGCCCTTTCAACAGCCAATGGCGGCACAGCGGTCCGGGACTCCGACAATGAGACGTACAGTGCGACTATCAGGTGCCATGACCTGAATGGCGAACTGTTCAATGTGACCTTCAGCCGGAGCCGGGTGTCCCTTACGTCCTATTCGGATGAAGCCATCCGGACAAAGGTTGAGACCTGGGCAGACACCGTAGCGGCACTTGCCTAGATTCACGCAGATGAAAAGAACCGGGGGGAGGAGACTAATTTTTTAGTCCCCTCTCTTTTTGGTCTTTTTGTCTTTTTTTTAAGGAGGACGGTTATGGAAATTGAAACGTTAGGGATTGTGTTAGGTGCTGTGCTTCCGATCTATCCTGTACTGTTTACGATACACCAGAAGATCGGTAAATATGATGAGATCGTCGAGGAGTTTAAAAAACTCCGTAATGAGCACGAACTGCACCAGGAGAACTATCATGGAAACTGAAATGAACAAAGAGCCGGTTGCAACAGTGACCGGGCTTTTCCGTGCGAAATTTGGAGGGTTTGAACGCCTCACGGTGGATAAGCCGCTCACCCGGGATGAGGTGAAACGCAATCCCATCTTCTATGAACTGGACCTGAACCCGGAGGAGAGCGATGAGAACTTAATAATCGATCTGATTTATGATAATCTCTCACCCCTGCGGTTGCCGGACCTGCGCAGGGGGACCGATATTCCACGCGGAGTCTGGTTCTGGCCGGACTGGTTTGAGATTCCGCCGTATGAGGAGATGTACGACTTTGACGGTCGAAAGGTGTGCCCGCGAGCGCCTGGCATTCACACGATCCAGATCCGGATCGGTTGCCGCAGGTTCGACCAGATGGGACGGTTCCGGGATTTCAGCCCACAGAATGGCGGGTATGAGAGCCCGGTATTTGAGATCCGGATTGCGGAGGATACCGATGTTTGAAAATGAGTTTCAGACCCGGGCTGCTATCTGCGGGACCGGTGTCCTGCTTGGGCTGGTTTTTGTGCTGGCCCATCTTCCCCTTATCTTTCTGGTTATTCCGATAGCAGTGCTGTTCCTTGGTGTTGTTGCAGACCCTACTGAAACGCACGCGGTCTGGTACGGGATGTTAAACACGCTCGGTATTTTTGATTTTTCTGCACTGACGGATGCGGAGCGGGCGAACTACACGCAGAAAAAACATTACTTCTGGTTTGGGGAGGTGGGGATGGCAGCAGTGCTGGCCGGTGCGTTTGTAGTCCCTGTCGGCATCTTCCTTGCGGGACAGACCGAGATAACGCTTGCGTTCATCAGCGCTGCGATTTTGTTTCTGCCGCTGTTTGTGTTTCTTCCAAAGCTGATAAAACGTGGGCTGCATGCGGATGTGGACGTTGTGATTGAAGCGTTTGGGAAAAATGAGCAGGTCAAAAAAGTTTTCTGGTCGTTGTTCGTTCTGATGGCCGGGCTCGTGCTGGCCCGTGTGATGGACCCGGTCCTGGTGCAGCAGATTATCGGGTTGCTCTCTACGGTATAACATTGCCAGAACTGCCTGAACCGGCCTGATAATCTTCATCTCTTTTTACGAGCCCATCTGATATACCAACTGATTTAAACCGTGTGCGATAATACACTTCTTACCGATGATTGACTCCATCACCGCAGAACAGATCTTCGATGCTGCAATCCGGATACAGGTTTGCCAGGAAAAATCCCTGGAAGTAGATTTTTTCCCGGACCGGGTCCGGGTGCCTCTGCCCCCAAAGCGGGTGTTGGCCCAATCCTGCTCGGTACCGATGTCAAAAATGACTGCCATCCTATCGGAAATGGAGCAAAATCAGCTGATCGGTACAGAACAACGCTGGGGAATGTGGGCAACCTCGCCCGGAAACCTGATCATCGCCGATTGTCTTGCACGGAAATACCGAAAAGAAGCTGAGGCCGTGCTGGGGCCGGTAGTGTTAAAAACTCTCCTTAAGCGTTTGTCCCAGTTCTGACTTAGAGGACGGGAGTGAAAATGGGGTTTATATCCTGGGTAATATGCCATTTTAACCCCCAAAATCAATAGGTGGTAAGTGGATTTTTCGTATATAAACAGGCTATAACCTACACTTTTTGGATTGTAATTGTGTTGGTCAAGTACACTTTTTAGAACCTTTGAAACGATCGATGAAGATTTTTCCCTGCCATTGATGGTGGCCCTTACTTCGTATCGTTGATTCGCCACGCCCCTTTAGGCACCGTCATCTCGAATCGTGCACCCTTCCCCGGCTCGCCGCACTCTTTGATGGTGATGCCGGTAATATCCAGAATTTCTTGGGCCAGGGCTAAGCCAAGCCCGGTGTTCTTCCCAAAACCCCGCTCGAAGATCTTCTCCTTCTCTTCTGCAACAACACCGTCACCATCATCCTCGCACACGATAAGATGATCGCCATCGCGTTGCTCAACAGAGAACCGGATGGTTGTAATCTTTCCCCCATATCGCACCGCGTTATCCATCAGGTTGTAAAAGACCTTGACAACCAGCGGGTCGGCAAATACTTCTGTACTGGCAGGGAGATCGTTCTTCACCACAACATTTCCGAGCGGAGCCTGCTTTGCTGCGGTGTCTACAAGCGTGTGGCAATCCTGCCAGACAGGGGCATTTACTCCAATATTTTCATATTCTCTGGTGAACTGGATCATGGACGAGATGCGTAGTGCAGCGTTTGATACCTTCACGAAATAATCATTGAGTGAAGGATCGGGCTGTTTCATTTTAAGAATCGTTAAGAATCCCATCAACACCGTCAGCTGGTTGTTGATATCGTGTCTTGTGATGCCGGAGAGAAGGTTGAGTTTCTTGTTGGCAAGTGCCAGCGCATCCTCTGCCCGTTTACGCTCAGAGATGTCAATGAGAAGCAGGAGTATGGCCGGACTGTCGTGATACTGGATCGGTGTGCCATTTGCTATAATCGTTCTCCGGATCCCATCATGTGCAATGATGTCTGCCTCATAGGCAGGAGGGTTACTTCCTTTAAGGCGGGTGGCCATGTTGGCAGTTACTAGAGTGCGGTATTCTGGTGCAACATACGAGAGCACAGATGTGCCGGTTAATTCCACCGCATTATACCCCAATGCCCTCTCTGCAGCCGGGTTCACATAGAGGATATTTCCGGCAGGTCCATAAACGATAACATACTCGGGCAGGTTCTCCACAAGACCACGGTTGAATGATTCACTCTCCCGAAGTGCTTTTTCTGCCCGTTTCTGCTCGGTCACATCCTGCAGCAGGATCAGCTTAGCTTCCGGTTCTCCTGAATGGGTAAGGATTTGTTCAACAGAAGCTGTGTAAAACCTTATGCCGTCTTCCCGATTGCAGGTGAGATCGGAATGGCTTATCCTGTCTGATCGGCACAGCATAAGAAAATCCGGCCAGTCAGAAGCAATTCCGTTTACCGGTTTGCCTACAGCTGCAGGCAAAGTGGTAGAAAAGAGCGAGCATGCCGCAGGGTTTAAGTCAATGATTCGCCCGCTGGTGTCCAGCACCAGCATGGGGGTACTCATGTTCTCGATCAGCCGGCTCCGTGCTATCGGGAGGATGTCGAGGAAGCGGTACCGGAAGAGTGCTGCTGTGTACAGGATTGCAGAAATCCAGAGAAGGGGGGCTGTCATATTGATTCCCTGAACCGGAGTCACGCCGAAAATGAACAGGTAATTGATCACGGTCGGTAACGCAATAGCGATGAGAAGCAGGATCGTCTGCTCCTGCCAGAGGGTTTTTCGTCGCCTGCTCTCGACAATGAGGATGAGGATGGCAAGGATAAGAAGGACCAGCGAATAGAGAATATACAGCGAGTAAAACGGGCTTTCAGAATAATGGAGCACGGATACGGACCCTGATGAATCGATCGAGAAGTTATACCGGAACAGCGTATGCAGCGGACTGGTGCACCCAAGGATTGCTGCGGCAACCGGTATGATTAAGACTGCTGCGGCCCAGTCTTTCCGCACCCATTCGGTCCGTTTCACAAAGGCAAAGACCAGCCAGACTTCAATGACTGCGATGAACGGGAGGATGAGGAAGCGGAGATTATGGAATAAAATCTTTAACGGGAGTGATTCGGACAGGAGTTCAAGTGCATAGAGGATAGCCCAGGCACAAGCCGAAAACATCAGCAGCGTGTATGGGATCGCTGCAGGGATAAGGTTAACAAACCTCCGGCCGTACAACCCGAGACACGCCATGCTGATCCCGGAGATGATGAGCATTCCGATGATGATGTCAAAGATCAGTATAGTAATCGTCCCCCGGTATCCCTCACTACCGGCACATCCGGAAGGATTGACCAGGAACCGGTTCCTTTCCCGGCCCCTTCATACTCTGCCCATATTCTGGTAGGAGAAACGCCCTCATTCCTTGTTCTCATCTGTTCTCCTGATCCGCCACGCCCCCTTAGGCACCGTCATCTCGAACCGTGCTCCTTTGCCCGGTTCGCCGCACTCTTTGATGGTGATGCCGGTAATATCTAAAATTTCCCGGGCCAGGGCTAAGCCAAGCCCGGTGTTCTTCCCAAAATCCCGCTCGAAGATCTTCTCTTTCTCCTCAGCAACAACACCGTCGCCATCATCTTCGCACACCACGATATGATCGCCATCACGTTCCTCAACAAAGAACCGGATGGTTGTGATCTTCCCGCCGTACCGTACCGCATTATCTATAAGATTATAAAAAACTTTGACAACCAGCGGGTCGGTAAAAACTTCTGCACTATGTAAGATATCATTCTTTATCCTGATCTGTCCGGGCTGTGCATCCTTTGCTGCGGTGTCTGCAACTGTGCAGCAGTTCTGCCATGCAGGAGCTTTGACACCGATGCTCTCGTATTCTTTGGTGAACTGGATCATGGAAGAGATGCGCTGTGCAGCGGTGCTAACCTTTACGAAATATTCATTGAGTACAGGATCGGGCTGCTTCCTTTTCAGAATGGTAAGGTATCCGATCAACACCGTCAGTTGATTATTGATATCGTGCCGTGTGATGCTGGAGAGAAGCTTGAGCTTCTTGTTCGCCAGATGGAGCGCTTCTTCTGCCATTTTTCGTTCGGTGATGTCGCGGGCTGCTGCAAAGATTCCTTTAGCATTTCCTGATTCATCAGGGTAGATTGTCGCATTATACATGACTGGCGTTACTTTTCCATCCCTGTGCCGGATCTCAAGCGGGTAATCCCGCACAACACCGTCCTCAAACACCATCATGTATCCTTTCTTTGCATTCACAGGATCCGTGAAATAATCTGAAAAATCCGTTCCGATCAAATGATTGCGGGTATATCCCGTAACCCGCTCGGTTGCCGCATTGACATCTGTAATTTTTCCTTCAGGCGATATGGTGACCAGCGGGTCAAGGCTGACCTCGATCAGGTTGCGGGTATACCGGGCAGATTCGTTGAGCAACTCCTCGGCCCGCTTGCGCCCGGTGATATCCCGAGAAACTTCCAACACCGCAACCGGTTTGCCGCAGTCATCGTTTAAGGCAACATTTGCCGAACATTCAAAGTATATCACCTGACCGTTTACATCAATCACGGAGGTCTCATGCTTGTGGACCTTTCCATCCTGAAATGCCTGGAGCGTTAAACATGGATACGGTTCGCAGGGATTTTGTCGCTGGTGATATATCTCGTAACATTTTTTACCAACAATGTCATCCCCGAACACCCGTTTGGCAGTTTCATTTGTCCATATGAGGTTCAGATCCTTATCCATCATACTGATATGATCAGGAATCGATTGCAGCATGGCATTGAGTTTTCCTTCACTCGCCTTTAACTCTTCTTCTGCCCGCTTGCGTTCGATCTCAGCGGCGGCTTTCACCGCGATAATGTTCATAATTTCCTGCACAGCAGGAGATGCTTTTACGGGCTCTCTGAAGAGTGCGCAAAGAATTCCAACCACATGTCCCTGGGAATTTCTCAGAGGAGTACCAATGTATCCCCTGATATTCAAATCAACAAGGTCTTTGCTCTCAGGAAAGAGCCCGATGACATTATCCGGGTATATGCAGAATCCTTTTTCTGCAACATTATCACAGGGTGTTCCTTTAAGCGTATAAGTAAAATCAGGGATGTTCTTTCCATCAAGAAGCATGGACAGGACTTTTACCGTTTGCCGGTCCGGCTGGATCTCTCCGACCATGACACATTCGGCTCCCAGCCAGATATTGATGTTTTCTGTAATTTTCTGGAGCGAGTTGAATCCGGTTGTACCTACCATGCTCCTGATCATCGCCTGGAACGCAACCTCGGTATTCTTACGCCCGGTGATGTCAGTGAAAACCACGGCAAACTGCAAGTGCTGGTTGCGGTACGCCCGCACATCGAACCAGCGGCCAAGAGCGGCATGGTAATCCTCGAACTGCTCAGCCACACCGGACAGGGCAACCCGCCCATATCTCTCAATCCAGGAAGGCTCCGTGCCAGGGAGGACTTCGCGCACCGTTCGCCCGATGAGATCCGCTGAATGCAGACCGGTTAACTGTTCGAATGCCGGGTTGATAACAAGGAACCGGTAATCTACAGGGACTCCGGACTCATCGAGGATGATCTCATGCAGTGCAAACCCTTGGGTGAGATTGTCGAAAAGGAACCGGTATTTCTTCTCACTCTCCCGCAGCAATTCCTCTGCCCGTTTACGTTCGGTGATGTCGATCCCAAAAGAGATTATCCAGGCAGTCTCCTCATTATTACGGATCTCGCTGTTCTTCCAGACAATATATCGTTCCTCACCCGATTTGGTGAGGATCGGGTTTTCGAAATCTATCGGGAGACCCCCCATAAGAAGCCGGTTGAACTCCTCCCAGACATGGGGATACTGCTCTTTTGGTACAATTACTCTAAACCAGTTGCGCCCTGCGAGTTCAGCAGCAGTATACCCGGTGATTGCTTCAGCTGCCTTGTTAAAGAGGGTAATTGTCCCGTGGGAGTCCAGCCCGATGACCATCGCGTTTGCGGTCTGGATTAAGGTTTCAGCATACTCTTTGGCAGCTTTGAACGCTTCTTCCGCCCGCTTGCGATCGGTGATGTCGATGATTGTGCCTTCAACAAAGAGTACAGTACCCTCCGGATCACGGACAAACCTTGCAGTTATTGACATCCATATCCGGGTCCCATCCCGTTTGCAGTGCATGGTCTCAAAGTTTTCGACTTTTCCTTTTTCTGCAAGAATCCGGTATATTTCTTTGCGGTCTTCCGGATTGGCATAGAGCTTATTGCTGATATAGAGGTTCTCTTGTTTCTGGTTGTCGGCTATCATTTCAGCAGCGCTGGAATAATCGTATATGCGGGCAAAAGCATCGTTTACAGCGATCAGTGCACCGTCAGGGTTTATTTTGAATAAACCGTTTACAGAATTTTCAAAAATATCGCGGTACTTCTCCTCGCTCTCCTTAAGGGCATTTTCTGACCGTATACGTTCAGTGATATCGGAAATGATCGAGAAAAGAACAGTCTTTCCACCGACCTCTATGGGAGAGGAATGCACCTCTACGGTCCGGATCTCACCGCTTGCAATCCGGTGCGGGAAGATGAAAAAGTTCTTCTTTTCCCGCAATGCTTTCATCCTTTCTGCAGCAAACTCCTCTTTGGATAAGCAGTTGATCTCATCAATGGACTGTGAACAGAGTTCTTCTTGTGATCTGCCATAAAACTGTGCTGCGGCCAGGTTTGCGTCAATAATTTTCCCGGTCTCCGGATCGATCAGGAGCATGACGGAATCATGCCGCTCGAACATGGAATGGAATCGTTCCTCGCTCTCTTTTAACACAACCTCTGCCTGCTTTCGCTCGGTGATGTCGCGCACTACGCTGACCACATACATGAGCCTGCCGTTATTATCCTTAATCGGCCGGACAAAGTGTTCAGTAGGAAACACGCACCCATCCTTCCGGCGCATCTCAAACTCCCGCGTGTAGAATCCGGGTTCCTCGTAGGAGGCATTCACCTCCTGGCTGAACTGTTCAAGGTGCGCCTGATCAACATGCAGGACACCGGTCTGCCTGCCCACCAGTTCCTCGCGTACATAGCCAAAAATTCTGGTGGCGGCATCATTACACTCACTGATTACACGGGTCACGGGATCTACCAGGAAAATCGCATCATCAAGCGAAGCGATGGTTGCCCTGAACCGTTCGTGTGACTCCAGTAAATCCTTCTCTGCCTGCCTGCGTCCGGTGATATCGTACATGGTCACAAAGACCTGGTACGGTGTTGCTTCCCCGTTCCTGAACTGGGGTTCTGCATTGGTACTCAGCCAGGTAGTCTCATCTGTTTGGGGATTGAAAACCCCGACAACCAGATCTCTGACGGGTTTTCCTGACTTTAACGCGATCATGGAGGGATGCTGATCAGGGGAGAGAAGTTCTCCGGTCTCTGAAATTACTCGCCAGCGGGGATCATAGGAATCTCTTCCCATGAACTGCCCGCTGGTCATACCAAACATTCTCAGGGCTGCCGGGTTTGCATCAGTAAGAGTGCCATCAGAGAGCTGGTAAAAAACACCCGGTGTCATTTTTTCAAATAATGTCCGGAATTTCTCCTCGCTCTGACTGAGGGCAACTTCAGCCTGTTTGCGCTCCGTGATGTCCCGAATTGAGATGAGGTCTGCCGGTTTCCCCTCATAACTTACGACCTTGCCAATACTTTCGAGGGTAAATTTGTTGCCTTTTGCTGATATCGCATTGTATTGCGCAAGGTATGCATCGTGACCATGAGATACCTCAATAAAGTCCTTCACGACATCCTCAAGTGATTCAGGTGCGACAAATTCCATTACATTCCTGCCAATAAGTCCTGCACGATCATCGATTTCCAGTGTTCGAGCCGCTGCATTGTTGGCAAACAGGACCTTCCCCTGTAAGTCAAGGATCAGGATTCCTTCAAGAGCGTGCTCAACAAGAGACTGGAACTTCTGCTCGCTCTCTGCAAGCGACTCCTCTGCCTGTTTACACCCGGTGATATTCTCATGCATGAACACAAAGCTTTCCGGCTTTCCGTACCTGTCATTTAAGGGAAAAATGATTGTCCGCACTCTTGTTGGCACATCGGGCAGTTCCGGATAGATATCGTGTGGGTTGAAGCACATATCGGGCAGATTAACCGCTTCCCCGCTTTTTACCTGCGAGATGAGGTTTTCAAGTTCAGGGTGACTCTTCACAAGATTCGTAATAATCGAGAAATCCGGTGGTGGAACAGAACCGAAAAGCTGCATGAATGCCGGGTTTACTTTGAGGGTGTACCCCTCCCGGTCCACGATCTGGATAGACATGGGGTTTTTCTCGATGATATCGCGTAACAGTGCCTCGCTCTTCTGCAGGCCCTGTTCTGCCACTGTGCGGTCGGTGATATCCCTTATGCTCTCAATCGCACCGACAATGTTCCCGTATGAATCGTACAGCGGGGAGGCCTTGGCAAAGACCCAGGCACCCTTGTTGTTGTAGAGGGCATTGCAGAACACCTCTGCCATGAGTGCATCGCTTTCGCGACGGATAGCAGGGTACCGGGCAGCGATCTCTTCTGAATCCTCAAAGACAAGGTCCATCAGCTGCGGTCGTGCCTCACCATAGAACGGTACCGCGTATGCATAATCGCCCTTGCCGATCATCTCTGCTGCCGGAATTCCTGTCATCTGTTCAATTGCCTTGTTCCAGACAATGATCCGCTTCTGCCGGTCGATGGCAAGAGTTGCGTCCGGGAGGAACTCGATAACCTCTTTTAACCGTGTCTGGTACTCGGTACTCTCGTTCTCGGCCTGCTTTTTCTCCGTGATATCGCGACCAACCGACTGGTACTCGATGAGGGTACCGGAATCA
>JAUYTV010000004.1 GCA_030694985.1 Methanoregula sp. | reverse complement strand
TAGAGAATTTCATCGGGGATCTGATCCGCACAGTCCCAGTTCCTCACCGCCGAACAGTCAAGGTACGGGAGCTGGTCCGCACTGACATTTACGGAGCTCACGATGTTCACTGCTGCATCATCGAGCAGGACAGAACCCCCTCCGCCACCACCACACGAACTGGTACCCCCGGTAGAGCCTGAGCTGTTGTACACGAGCTGGACGCTCTGCGGCATTGTTGAGGGGGTGATGGGGACTACCAGGTTCTTTCCCAGTGACCACTGGCTCCCGCCGCCTTCGACACAGTACGACGACGCCGGCTTTCCATCGAGCATCACGCTGAATTCACCTACATTCATGGAATCGCCCCCGTTGTGGAAGAGATATAAGGTTGTTTTTGAACTGTTGGTGCCAGTCATGAAATTCAGGTTGGGAATTTGTTGAGGAACCGGCTGGGAGAAGAGGATGACTCCAATAACGGAGATCAAGACTGCAACAATCGATACAAGCAGGATAGCGCCGATGGTTTCAGATACTCCGGAGCTCGTATCCATCTTTCGTTTTACACTTCTGTCAATACGCAATCGATACCCCCCGGTTTTTTCAGATGCCATCATGCCACTCCGGATGCAATGTTATTGAGCGCTACATAGAATTCAGCACGCTGGACGTACAGATACACTGTGGAACGGGTAATATTTATAAAAACCGTAGTTCTTTTCGAACCTGTGTTCCATGCACTACCGGTTTTGTATGCCGAAGAGTCAATCTGTTCACGGATGACAATATCCTTGAAAATGTTCAGCCACATTGCAGCAGTTTCGTTATTTGAAGAGCTGAACGAAAGGTTGACCCACGTGTTGCTGACATACGGATCTGTTGAGATATTGTATTTGGGCAGGATCCTCAGGCGCGTATCCACCCGGGCCGGACCATTCCCGCTCAGGCTCCCGCCGCCCACAACCTGGACGGGTGCAACATTGACAACAATGGAGTTGCCGGCTGAATTTGAAATCGAGATCAGGGGCGAGATTCGGTTTGTGACACCGTCATCCTGTGTGAGGAAAACACCGCCAAGCTGGTAGGAATACCGCTGCTGGATCCAGTAATGATTATTCGAGCGGTATTCAAGGGAAGTGATATTGATGGGGAATTCTCCTTTATCTCCTGCAGAATTTTTATACTTGCTGCTGCTGATGTCGAAGGTATCCCCGGTAGTATTGATCGATAATGTTGCAGATGATGAGACCGGCTGGAGCATATACATAAAAAAGCCGCCAGCCTGTGTATTGCCTCCTCCGGTACCAAGTTTAAAAGACGTGGAGGTCATAACCGGGCTTAAGTTGTTGACCTGCGCAGATGTCCGGATATTGTCCAGAGTAAATTTATAGTCCGTGAATTGTGTATTGATGCGGTTCATCTGGGAGATCTCATCCTCCCTTCCATTGATCGGAACAACATAGACCATATACAACGAGAGTGCAGCAACAACGAGCGCCAGAAGCATAACAAAACCGATCACTTCTGATAATGCTACATCATCGTGTTTATCTTTCATATTCAGTAGCATTTTGTTGTGAAAGACTTTATTTATAGTTACTGTGTTGGATTGCAGCATCGGAAAAGTGGGTCCTCCAATCTCGAAAAAATAATGACAGAATAAACGGTAGGGATCAGAGGGGAGACCTGCAAGCTGAACAGGTCAAGCCGGGCCCGTAAAAATGTAAACTTTTCACAGAATATACGGTCATGTCACTTCTGTAGCAACAGTATTGAAAGCAACATCAAATTCCACACGCTGGACATATAGCGCTACCGATTGAGGAGTAGGTCCGAATATATACATAAAAACCGTTGCTCTTTTCGAGCCGGGGTTCCATGAGCTTCCGGTTTTGTTGACGGAGAGTGGCTCACGTACGGCCATATTATTAAAAAAATTCAGCCACATTCCAGCTGTAGCATTGTCTGCGGTAGTGATCGAAAGGTTCACCCATTGGTTGTTGCGATACTGGTTTAATGAGATATTGTAGTTAGGAAGAGTCCTCTGGCGGGTATCCACCCGGACCAGATTGTTGCTGGTGTAACTTCCGTTGCCAACGATCTGGACGGGAACTACATTGACAACCGTGCGATTATTGCCGGAACGGGTTATAGAAATGAGGGGTGAAATGCGGTTTATCGTGCTGTTATCCTGATAAAGGAACACACCCCCGAGCTGGTAGGAATACTGCTGCTGGATCCAGTAATAATTATTCGAGCGGTATTCAAGAGCGGTGATATTGATGGGAAATTCTCCTTTATCACCTGTAGAACCTTGATAGTTACTGCTGTCGATATCAAAGGTATCACCGGTAGTTTTGATCGATATTGTTGCAGAAGATGCGATTGGCTTGAACAAAGGAAAAGAAAGACCGCTCAGTTGTGAATTTCCTCCATTACCGAGTCTCAGGCTCGATGATGAGATAAAGGGAGTGACGTTCAAAACCGGACTCGGACCATTCGTATTAATGAGCCGGGAAGTCCAGAGCGCATCCAGCGTGAATTTATAATCCGTGAATTGTTCCTCAACATAGGTCATCTGGACAATCTCATCTTCCCTCCCGTTGACCGGAACAACATAGACCGTATACATTGATAGTGCAGCAATAACGAGCGCCAGAAGCAAAACAAAGCCAACCACTTCTGATATAGCTACATCATCGCGGGTATTTTTCATATTCAGTAGCATTTTGTTGTGGGAGACTTTATTTATTGTTACTGTGTTGGACACCCCCGTAGAATGGGGTAGAGTTCGGTATGAGGTAAGAGATTGGAACTCGTTTTTTTCCTTTTACCTCAATTACCCATAATATACACAGCACAGAAGGGTTTTCATCTCCGCCCGCCAAAAAAAAAGGGATATATTCCAGTCCATTCAAGGGAATATTTTGAAGAATGCCATGACACTCTCAAAAGGCTGTATCCTCTGTCACCAGGGCGCAAAGATGGTGCTCTTTGTTACGGGACGCTGCCATCGCACCTGCTGGTACTGCCCGCTCTCTTCAGAGCGGAAAGGGACCGATACCGTATATGCAAACGAACTTCCCGTAGATATTCCCACACAGATCATTGAAATGGCAGAGAGCATGAGTGCGCTTGGCACCGGAATCACCGGGGGTGAACCGCTGCTTGTGCTCGACAATGTTACCGCATACTGCCAGCTGCTCAAAAAACATTTCGGGCCGGAACACCAGATTCACCTCTATACCGCAAAGGCCCCGACCGATGAAGAACTCTCAGAGATGCAGGGGCTTGTCGACGAGATCCGCCTCCACCCCCCGCACGAATGCTGGGACAAGATCCTTGAATCGGATTTCATCCGGTCAGCAAAACGGGCAAAGGAGATGGGGTTTGATATCGGCATCGAGGTTCCGGCACTGCCCGGGCTCGAACGGCTCATCCCTGCCCTGCCATACCTTGACTTCCTCAACATCAACGAACTGGAATGGGGGGAATCAAATGCGTACCAGATGCGGGAGCGGGGATACGAACTCGCCGATGAACTGCACAATGCCATTGATGGGGCAATTGGCTGGGCAGAAGAACTCTGCCGGCACGACAAGGTGCACTGGTGCTCATCTGCGTTCAAAGACTCGGTGCAATTGCGGGAACGCTTAAAGCGGATCGCACAGAACACCGCCCGTCCGTTTGATGAGATCACTGATGACGGGACGATCGTGTACGGTGTAATAAAACCCTCAGAATCCGATAAAAGTGCATGTCTCCTGCTCTGCAAAGAAAGGTGCGAACCGGACAGCTACAAGGACTGCGGTGACCGGATCGAGATGGCATGGTGGCTCTTGACAAAACTTGCCAATGAATTAAAAGGCGAGATGTTTGTCATCGAGCGATACCCAAACAACGGCATGATAGTCGAGGTGACACCCTTATGATCCTGCGAACAATCATCGATCCCCTGTACGAACGATATCTCAAAATGCAGCTCCGGCATGTGCCCCATCACATTGCAATCATTCAGGACGGGAACCGGCGCTATGCAAAACTGTTTGGCGTAGATACCGCAAGCGGGCATCGGGCAGGAGCAGACAAGACTGAAGAGATGCTTGACTGGGCACATGAACTCGGCATCAGTCATATCACCCTCTATACCTTCTCAACTGAGAACTTCTCAAGGGAGCAGGATGAAGTGGGAAATCTCTTTTCCCTGTTTAAGGAAAAGTTCCTCAGCGTGCTCAACGATGAGCGGGTGAAGAGATACAAGATTCGTGTCCAGATGGTAGGGGATCGTTTACTACTTCCCGATGACCTGCAGACTGCCATAAATGCTGCCGAAGAGGCGACAAAGAACCATACCGGGTTTCATCTCAACATCGCGCTTGCCTATGGCGGGAGAAACGAGATCGTTCTTGCTGCCCGGGAAATTCTTGCTGAAGTGAACAATAAGGGAATAAACCCGGATAACATCGATGTCCACACGGTAGAGCAGCACCTCCATGCTGGAAAAGGATTGCCACCGGTTGACCTCATCATCCGGACCGGCAATGAATACCGCACATCAAACTTCCTGCCGTGGCTTGCAAGCGGTCACGAATCGGCAGTCTATTTCTGCGCTCCCTACTGGCCTCTGTTCCGGAAGATCGATCTTTTAAGAGCGATCCGTATCTACGACCAGCGGGTATCGGCTAAGAACGGGGCTTGAACGTTTGATTTTAAAAAAAGAGATTAGAAAACAAACTGTAAAGGCAATAAAAACGTCATGGAGTATCTTCAATACACAATCAGTGCAATTATTCTGTAGTAACGATGACCCGATTTAAAATTCCGCTTATACTCCAGTGCCTCATTTTTTTGATACCGTTAAACATCTACATGTGGGGCGACTGGCTGTTAGTCAATATACAGTGGGCGCTCTTCCGGTACCAACAATCTCAGTATGGAAACAGTCTGATTCTCGGTCATAAGGATATTTTCTATATTTATCTTGGCCAAAACACGGGATTGTATAATATTGCCGCCACTTCCTTCTGGACGATTGGCTCTGTTATTCTCCTTATCGGGCTCTGTATCACGATTTTTGCATATATCGAGGAAAAATCTCCATTAATCAGAACGGCCTCATATTTTACAATTGCTGGAGGACTCGTTCTCGGTTTATCTGCCCTGTGTCGCTTTCAGGGAGGCTTTGCTATTCCTGTGGGTGTCCCGATCATTCTCATTATCGGATGGTGGATTAACTGTAAATCAGACCTCTCTGATTTTGATTAGGATATTTCGTTTTATTTCGGTGTGCCAAGTGCTGAACCATGCGTGGCACGATATAAGTATGAAAAAAATTGCGCTGAGAGAATTCTTTTTACGATTCCATCAGCGTAAAACTGAATCCGTCTCTCTACAGAGGGACACGGGTCTGGGGCGGGCAAGATGGAGAAGATGTTCCGGCCGGGCACACGAACTTGGCATCAGTCATATCACCCTCTATACCTTCTCAAATGAGAACTTCTCAAGAGAGCAGGATGAGGTGGGAATGCTCTTTTCCCTGTTTAAGGAAAAGTTCCTCAACGTGCTAAATGATGAGCGGGTCGAGAGATACAAGATCCGCGTTCAGATGGCAGGGGATCGTTCCTTACTTCCCGATGACATGAAGGCTGCCATCAATACTGCTGAAGAGGCAACAAAAGACCATACCGGGTTTCACCTCAACATCGCGCTTGCCTATGGGGGGAGAAACGAGATCGTTCCTGCTACCCGCGAGATTCTTTCAGAAGTAGAGAGAGACAGGATCAACCCGGATACCATCGATGTCCACACGGTAGAGCAGCACCTCCATGCTGGAAAAGGATTGCCACCGGTTGACCTCATCATCCGGACCGGGAATGAATACCGCACATCAAACTTCCTTCCCTGGCTTTGCAAGCGGTCACGAATCGGCAGTCTATTTCTGCGCCCCTACTGGCCTCTGTTCCGGAAGATCGATCTTCTCAAAGCGATCCGTATCTACGACCAGCGGGTATCAGCAAAGAACGGGGCATGAACGTTTTGTTAAAAAAAAAAGAATTTGAAACGGGAATGGGAAAAATTGATTGTTTTTCCATTCCTTGTTCGGGATTCTCTTAACAGTTGAGATTAGATCGTTTGGTCAAGAAGAATCTGTGACGATCCATCAGAGAAATACCCGATTGCAGTTATTTGTGAAGGATTAGCTGCGACAAAGGGTACAGTACGGCATCCAAGCGGCACAGCGGTCGTGCTACCAGGAGCATTAAAGTATCCGTTGGTGGGAACTACGCCAGCGACAGAGAAATTGACATTCCATGTAGATAACGCATCCGTGCCTCCATTGAATATCCCAATAACGTTACCTCCCTGCCTTTGCATAGACACTGACACAACCTTCGTTTTCTGCACATTACCCGCCATTCCAAAAACAAACGCAGCGATAACCGCTGCAAGAATCACCGTGATTGCGACCATTAAGATCACACCAATTACCGGCGATACTGCTTCTTCATTCTTTTTTGTAAACGCCATAAATCAAACACCTTTCACGTGCCAAACGTCAGGCACGACAATGTATAATGATTCATACCGGTTGTAAGTATATATTGATTTTGCCTGAGTGCAATTTTCAGATTGTTGAATAAACTTTGCAAAAAATAATGAAGGAACGGTATTGAAAATCCGGAAAAAATGTGATTTTGGGGAAATATTGTACCGGATTAGAAAGATCCACCCATAACGCCAAAGCCACACCCTCACATTTTTTATCTTAAAAAAACCGGATCGCGTACTATATTTCCTTAAGCAGACAAAATCAAGAGATGACAGCTCATGACGGGAAAAAAGGAAACTGACATCTCGTGGCGTCATACATCTGTTGTGCTACGGGCAGATATTTTTTCAAAAGCACACGAACAGAACCTCGATATCTCCAATGTGTGCAACAGGGCACTTGCAGAACTCCTCGGCGTGGATTACCGCCATCAGCATCTCGATAATGTTCCGGTAGCCCGGCCCGTAATCATTGCACAGAACGCTCCTGCCACAGAAGGAAAAGTGCACGCACAAGGAACGCATCCGGTTGGTCACTCCCCTGTCATCAATGCCGATGACCCCGCCGCCAGCCTGACAGTGAGGACGGCAAAACAACAGCCAAAAACCCCACCCGCCCCAAAAGAAACAAAACCGGTTACTGCTCCCACAGAGAAAAAAGAAGTCGCCCTCCCCTCAACGTCAGCACCCGCAGCTCCGGCAGGCAAGGCCAAAAAACCCGCAGCCGGAAAAGCACAGAAAGATAATGGTCTGAAAAGATTTGTCAGCACAAAGATTGCCCGCAGTGATACCGTTGATGCTGTGATCTCCAAAGACGATATGTACCAGGCATTTGCCCGGTTCTGCAGGGAGCACAAAATTACACAGGTCCCGGATCAAAAAGCGTTTTCCATTACCTTAAAAAACAAATTCGCGTTCTTTGATAAGACGATATCAGGAAACCCCAGCTGGGTAAATGTCCGGTTAAAATAACTTTTTTTACTTTCCAAACCTGCGTATCCGCGACTGGTAATCCCGCAATATCCTCAAAAAATCAACTTTCCGGAAATATTTCCAGTTCACATCGGAAAAGAAGAGCTCTGAATAGACTGATTGCCAGATGAGAAAATCAGTGAGATGATCCCCGCCGCTCTTGATCACCACATCAGGCGTGTATTTGAACGTCAGGTAAGATTCGAGGAGTTTCTCGTCAACATCTTCCGGAGGAATATGTGCCTGTGCCATCCTCCTGATGCAGGAGGTGATCTCTTCCCTGCCGCTCTTTCCTATAGCAACTACGACATCCATACCCTCACCAGTCACCTCTTCTTTGTCTCCCACATGAAGGTTCAGGCGGGCGATGCTCCCAATCTTCCTGATCTCCGATAAGCATTTTTTCATATCATCCGGAGATGGAGTTGCGATATGATATGTAAGACCACGAATCACCGGCGTGGCAGGGGCATTGTGCTTTGCAACATAGGCAGATATCTCATTGCACCATGCAGTAGCCCGGTAGAGATTCTCCGGCGCATCTGCCATATCCCTGCCGCTGATCATGAAACAGACATGCCCCGGCAAGACCGTGATCTGCCGTTTGAGCATGTGCTCATAAAGCCAGTATATCATTTCCTGCCAATTATTGGATAGTCAAAGGTAAAGAGACTTTAGAAGTTGTACTGTAGATTTGACTGTAGTTTTACCCGGACTTTATCAATCCAAATCAATAAAGTCCGCAGGCACACAGATATTAAGAGAAGAGCATCATGCAACCATCCCTGCGGGAAGATTACTTAGAAGCAGTCCAGATCTTCTCGGAAAAAAATTCAAGATTTCCCCTTACTGAAGAGCTTGCCGCAGCACTTTTAAAACCAGTGCCCGAAGTGCGCTCTGACATGGCAGAGCTGGTATCCGGTGGGGATGTGATCGTTTCACTTAAAGGAGAGATCACCCTGACTGCGCAGGGAAAACAGACCGGAACCTCTGTCATGAAAAAACATGAGACCCTCCAGTGTTTTTTATCCGAAATTCTTGGCATGGACAAAACCTCGGCATCCGATGAGGCATGCACGCTCGAACATACGATATCCGATGAGACCATCGACCGGCTGGGAAAACTGATAGTTACCCGGGAACACCACCGTCACCATGGAAAAAGAAAACATACAAAATCCGGTGACAGGACATGCCGGGTGGAAACGGGTGAGTTCTGCCAGTCACCCTGTATCTCCGATTTCCATGAAGGCGAAGAAGTCATCATCCAGTGTATCCATGGCAGGGCATGTGCCCAGCGCCTGCTCGATCTCGGCCTTGTGCCCGGTGAACGTGCAACAATAAAAAGAAAATTATCCAATGGTGCGCTTGTTGTGCAGGTCAAAGGCTGTGATGTGGCAGTGAGCCCGGAGATCGCGTCAGCGATCGGCGTGGAGCGCTCGCCATGAAAATTGCACTTTTAGGAAACCCGGGTGTTGGAAAATCCTTAATATTTAACCAGCTCACCGGCCTTGGCGTTGAAGTAAACAGGTACCCGGGCTCTTCTGTGGAACTGGAATACGGCAATGTCTGCTATAAGCAGGAAAAGACCGAGATCATTGACCTGCCGGGCATCTACTCCCTTGATGGCAATTCTGAAGAAGAAACACTTGTGCGCACGTTTTTGGCGATCGGCGGTGCAGACGTAATTGTCGCAGTCCTCGATGCCACAAAACTTGAAAGAAACCTCTACCTCTTTGTGCAGGCCGCAGAGTTCTCCCCAAAGATGATCGCAGTCATCAACATGATCGATGCCGCCGAACGCGAGGGCCTGCACATCGATGCCGGCATTCTTTCCTCACACCTTGGGGTTCCCGTCATTCTGGCGGCTGCATCGGAAGGAAGGAATATCGACAGGATTCTTCCGGTGGCATTGGGAGAGGCAACCCCCGCTCGAGTGCACGTTCCCTACGACCACCATATCGAAGCCGCCTTAAAAAGTCTGGAAAAAACCATCAAAACCCCCATGCATACGAACCTCCTCGCCCTGCAGGGAACTGGAGATGACCCGGTGCTGCTCGATGCCGCAGGGGCAATCGCGCAGGAGATCGAAATGCGCCACAGGATGTCTGTGGGCCAGATCATCGCAACAAACCGGCACAACTTTGCCCGGGAGATCACTTCTTTAGTCATCACGCGAACTGCGCAGAAGAAACCCTATGATCTCGACAGCCTGCTCACCCGGACATTTCCCGGCATCCCGATCCTCTGTACAATTCTCTTTTTACTCCTCTTGTCCGTCTTCATGATCGGCTCGTGGATGGAGGGGATCATCGTTGAAGCATTCACAAACTTGATCATCACACCGTTTACTGCACTCGCATTGCCGCCATTGTGGGACCAGATCGGTTTTTCCCTCCTGATCGCACTGCAGGCTGGTTTTGGGATCGCATTTCCGTTTGTCTTTACCTTCTATATAGGGCTCTCCCTTCTCGAAGATACAGGTTACATGACCCGGGCTGCCTTTCTGGCTGACCGGGCCATGCACAGGATCGGGCTTCACGGCGAGGCAATCATTCCCATGGTGATAGGCTTTGGGTGCACAGTCCCTGCAGTGATGAGCCTGCGCCTGTTAAAGACACGCAGGGAACAGACGATAGCAGCAGTTCTTGTCACCATGATTCCCTGCTCTGCCCGGACTGTTGTGATTGCCGGTATAGTTGCTGCGTTTGTCGGCATCATCTGGGCTTTTTCCATCTACCTGATCGTATTTGTCCTGCTCATCCTCACCGCAGTTGTGTTGAGCCGCATCACACCGGGTGAACAGTTCGGCATGATTGTAGAGATGTCAACGCTCAGAAGACCGCAGGCAAACCTTGTTCTGGCAAAATCCTGGCTCAGGATCAAAGAGTTTCTCTTCATTGCAATGCCGGTCCTGATCGTCACCAGCATCCTTTTAGGTCTCTGCCAGTATCTTGGGTTGACCGAATTGTTCGAGCAGGCAGTCGCTCCTGTGACAGTCACGCTGCTCGGGTTGCCCGGCTATGCATCCACTGCACTACTCTTTGGGATCTTTAGAAAGGAACTCGCCTTTGAGACACTCGCTGTGCTTGCCGGTACTGCAAATCTCGGTTCGGTGATGACCAGTGTCCAGCTCTACACGTTTGCGATTGTGAGCGTGCTCTTTGTTCCCTGTGTATCTACCATTGCCGTCCTGTACCGACAATTGGGAGCAAGAATTGCCATCATTACATCAATTTACACGGTTTTTCTCGGCCTTTTCATAGGAGCAATTATAAACATTCTCATGAAATGATCCAATCATAAATGTACTCTTATAAGACAGGGATCGAACAGATCGATCAATTGTTTGGCGGATTTGAGGCAGGAACCAATATACTCATACTTGCACCTCCTATGAGCTATGCCGACCAGCTCGCCTATGCCCTGACAAAACCTGTTACGGGAGAATATGCCATTACTCTGTCAACCAACGAGCGGGCCGCAGAAGTGGTGGATTTTTTCAAAGTCGCAGGATCGGACAAGCGTTTTATAGGCGTTATTGATGCCATCACCAAGAGCTCAACTCCAAGCATTGTCGATACCCCGAGACTCAGGTTTGTCTCAAGCCCTACCGATCTGACCGGCATAGGGATCAAATTTTCCAATATGATCGAGGCCATTTTTGAAGGTGACTTTTCTGATGGTGAAGCCGGTCTCTTCCCACCCCCTATCCGGTTCTGCGTGAATTCCGTTTCTACCCTGCTCATGTACCGCAAGCTCGAGGTGCTGTACCAGTTCCTCCATGTGCTCACGGCGAAATTAAAAAAGATCGAGGGTGTGGGCATCTACATCTTAAACAGCGAATCATTCGATGAAAAGACATTGTCCTTAATCAAGCAGCTCATGAACTGCGTTATTGAGATCAAGATCGAACAGGATGGCAGTTACCTGCGTATCATGGGAATACGGGGGATCAACCCGGTATGGCAGAAATTTTCTGTCACCAAAGGGCAGGTGACCATACTCTTATGATACCCTCAGGAATCAGTGGTATTAACGACATGCTGGGGGAGGGTATCCCGAAAGGCAGCCGGGTGGTGTACAGCATGGAACCGGGCGTCAATGGCCAGCTCTTCATGATCTCTACGCTCGCTTCTGCCCTTTTAAAAAAACTCTCCTGCCTTGTTGTCCTGCCCTTCACAACGGTTGATTCGTTCAGGCGTGATGCAATGACCACGCGGTCAGGATCCATCAAATTCACCTCAAAAAAACTTACGTTTATCGATGCTATCGACCGGGAGAGGATACAGAAGAGTACCAATTCTACAGATATGGCACAGAAAGAGTGGAAGGCGAAGATTTCCAAGATCTGCAGGGACAAAAATGTAGAGGTCATATTTGTCTATCTTGATCTCCTGTCAGAGGAATTTGGGATCGAAAGGGCATTGAAAATTTTCGAACCGGAGAAAGACGACCCGAAGCGAACCCTGATTTTTGAATATCTCAATCTCGAGGGGGATGCACAACTCGATCGGTTTATCCATGACTTCTCTTTTGATGTAGTGATTTCCATAAAATCTTCATTCCCACCCCTGGCGCCTTTTGATTATTTTACCATTGCCCATACCTCATGGTCTCCCAAGCCTGCACGTTCAGTTCCCTTTATTATTTCAGAAGGTCGCATTGTCCCGTATATCCCGCGGATCGTGGTTACCGGACCAGCAAAAGCCGGTAAATCCACATTTATCACTACTGCATCCGATGATGGGATTTCAGTAGACCGGTTTGGGCTTGACCAGGACTCAACAACCGTGGCAATGGATTTTGGATTGCTCGAATGGAAGGGATTTTTTATTACCATCTACGGAACCCCCGGCCAGCCACGGTTCGACCTGATGATTCCGGGGATGTTCACTCATGCAATGGGAGTGATCCTGATGGTGGACGCAACCAAACCCGAGTCCCTGGCCCGGGCAAAAGAGATGAAAAGTCTGGTAAAAGAACGTAACATGCCTATGATAATAGTGGCAAATAAAGGCGATCTGCCTGACAGGATGAGCGAGGCTGATATCCGCAGGGGACTCGGGATTAGAAAGGATATCCCCGTCGTTTTTATATCAGCAAAAGAGAAAGCGGAGGTACGGCATCTGCTTGAATCCTTCGTGGATTCTATCACACAGTTTCCGTATTAAGGTGTGAGCAAATGCAGCGATTGAGAGACTCCGATAGTAAGGTGCACCTATGCTGACATTTGTCGGGCTCGGGCTCTACGATAAGACCGATATATCGGAAAAAGGGCTTGTCTGCATACGAAAAGCCGACCATGTTTATCTCGAATGTTATACCTCACGGCTTATGGGCACGACAATAGAAGAACTCGGTAACTATTACAAAAAACCCGTTTACCCGCTCTTCAGGGAGGATGTGGAACAACACCCGGATGAGATGCTCGATAAGGCTGAACAGAAAAACGTAGTGTTTCTCTGTGCTGGAGACCCGATGGTCTCTACTACCCATGCGGATCTCAGGATGCGTGCAGCTAAACGGGGTATCAGGACAGCAATAATTCACGCAGCATCGATTGTAAGCGCAGTCTGCGGTGTATCCGGGCTCCAGAACTACCGCTTCGGCAAGTCCTGCTCGGTACCCTTCCCGCAGAAGAACTGGTCGCCGACTACACCGATCGATGTGATTGCACAGAACCTCTCCCTGCGCCTGCACACACTGGTGTATCTTGATATCCAGAACGAGCGGTATATGACGGTGCCAGAAGCAGTAACTCTCTTAGAAGATATGGCAGAAAAAAAAGGATGCCGTATACCGCTGTATGTCGGCATTGCCCGGGCAGGATCGGATGAGCCGGTAATTATTGCTGGTCCGGCTGATAAGATCCTTACTAGTGAGTTCGGACACCCTCTCCATATCCTCATTGTCCCGGCTGAACTGCACGACATGGAGCGTAAATACCTGGAGATATTTGCCGGATTATGAAGATTACTGAATGCCGGGATGGACTCGCTGCGGCTCTTGTTCGCACCCGTAGTTCAGCACACCCGCACACACCTCTTGAGCGGGAAGCCTTTGCAGTCATAGAGATGGCAGAGGCCTACTTAAAAGACGGGGGCACTTTTTTCAACAAAGGAGATCTCGTCAATGCGCTTGCCGCGTTCTGGTATGGAAGCGGCTGGCTGCATTTCGGCCTTTCATCCGGTCTCCTGCACTGCGATTTTAAAAACACATTCTGCCCGTTTGCCGGACCATTGGATAAACTCCCCTTGCCGCTTGCAGAAAAACTCAAGGAGAAGACCCTTCGCTACAATCATCTGCTCGACACAGCCAGATCCTCGGTGGAATGTGCAGGTGAGCCGGCAACTATCAGTAATTCATTTGCCGTTACAATTCTTTTCATCACTGCACAGTATTTATCTCAGGGGGATAGTTACTGCAAAGCCGGGGCATTTGAAGACGCGCTTGCCTGCTTCAGTTACGGGCATGGCTGGCTGGATGCCGGTGTTACATGCGGGTACTTCTGCATTATCGCACAGCGGGATCTATTCACAGTGTAAGGGAACGGAACTGCCCTTGTGGGTGCAACTACCATGTATGCCCTGTTCATTCCGGCATCGAACACAGGGATCTTTACAGTTATCTGGCGGATCGTGATGTACTACTTCAGGATCGCACCGGGTATCAGTTCAGGCCTTATCATCGTGCTCCGTGAAGCCAACAACCACGAGTAAACCTAAACCACCTTAACCCTTATCATCGATCACGGCAATCTCTCTGCACTGATATGACGCAGGTGAAGTGTGAAGTCAAAGGGGTATTTGTCGCAATTGGGGATGCTGCTACCGTGCCTCTTGTGGTACTCACTGATGGAAATGAGCGTGTCCTGCCGATATTCATTGGGATCTGGGAAGCTGTGTCGATCAACAGCGCACAGATCAAAGAAGTGCTGCCACGACCATTCACTCACGATCTCTTCATCGATCTCTGTGCAAAGTTTTCCATAACGATGAGGTACCTTCAGATCGACAGTATCGAAGACGGGGTGTATTATGCCCAGCTGGTGATGAGTTCAGGACAAAAAGAGGAGTATCTCGATTGCCGCCCAAGTGATGGCATCGCACTAGCACTCCGTGGCGATGTCCCGATCTTTGTAGAAGAGTGCGTGCTTGCAACAGCAGGGCAGAAAACCTCAGAACTGCCGGATATGGTTGACCTTTCCACATTCCTGCACAAATAACAAAAGTAACTGTTCATATACCCTTAAAAAAATTTATAAAAAAGTTATTTGCGCCTGTGTTTAAGCTCGTTCATCACATCGTTGAGATCGATTCCTGCTGCCCGGAGTGCAACGAGAAGATGGAACAGGAGATCTGCAGTCTCTTCCAACGTGCGCTCGTTCACCCCGTTCTTTATCGCAAGGATGAACTCGGTCGATTCTTCGCCCACTTTCTCAAGAACCTTGTCGATTCCCTTGGGATCAGTCAGCAGGCGGGTGGTATAGGATTCGGGTCTGGGATTTTCAGCCCGGTTACAGATCACTGCCCAGATCTCTGCAATAATTTTAGGATCTA
Source organism: Methanoregula sp. (assembly GCA_030694985.1). GTDB lineage: Archaea > Halobacteriota > Methanomicrobia > Methanomicrobiales > Methanospirillaceae > Methanoregula. The sequence goes on along the minus strand of JAUYTV010000004.1, from coordinate 24,759 downwards.
CTGTGCCATTCATGTTGTCTCCATTGTGAGAAGCACTTCGCCCACTTCAAGCCCAAAAAACCTGCGGCAGAGGGTGCGCGCCTTCTCAATATTGCAGCCGGCCTTTCCGATTGCAATTCCAAGGTCACTTCGCTGTCTGACTATGACATTGATCGGCCCGTTCTCCGGCCCGCGTTCAATACCCACCACCTCAGCGGGTTTGAAGATATTTGCAATGAATATCTCAATGTTATCATCATACTCAACCATCTCGATCCGTTTACCCAGCACATTTTGGAGACGTTTGATATTGTCACCCTTTTTACCGATGGCAAGACCCATGTCCCCCGGGCGGATCACGTAGATGACCCGGTCGAAGCGGTCATCGATCACGCAGTCGTTTGCAGTTGATTTTGTTAAGATTCTCAACTCTTCAATATAACGTCGCTCTTTAAAGCCAATATTGCGTTCCATAGTAAAATCAATCCTATTGTATCCGTAGATTTTTTTTTAGATATTCGAAATTTTTACCCGGCTGATATTTTCCGGAAAAATCCGGCTGATTTCGTGTTTGCCTTAAGATAACATCATACTCTGCTTATGTAAAAAAGTTTTGAAGAGTGCCAAAAAAAAAGGATCTGAGGCAGGTGGCCTCATGGGATTATATTCCCGTAATTAGCGGATGAGGTAGGTGATAGATACCTGTGCGCTGACCGTTATATCCCCCGGTTGGATCGGGGTTGGTGCTGCTGACTTCATCATCGCATTACCGGCCTGGTACTGGTAATTTTCAAAGAGTACGGGAAAATACCCTCCGCTGATATCGGCGCTCTGCACACCGGTGATGACCGTTCCCATCGCACCTGCAACGGTATCTGCATCTGCTCGTGCGCGTGCAACTGCTTTCTTTAAAGCTTCAGTGCGGAGAACCTGCGACTGCTCATCTGATAAGAGGAACTGAATGGAACTTGCCTGGTTGATCCCGTTTGCAACTGCTACATCGATGACATCGCCGGTTTTACTCACATCATGGAGGGTGACTGTCAGAGTGTTGGTGACCCGGTAGGTGCGGACTTTCTGGTTTAAGATGGACTTGGTTGAGTCTTCATATACCGGGTAGATATTGTATCCGGTTGTTTTGAGTGCGTCGCGTGGAATACCTATGGCTACGAGCGCATCGATCACCTTTGCCATTCTTGCGGCATTGTCCTGCTGTGCGATCTTCACATCGGGATTTTCGGTCTCAACAGAGAAGGTGATCTGTGCCCGGTCTGGAGTTCCAATCACATTGCCGGTCCCGGATGCCTGGATCACTTTGGTGTTACTGGAGATGTCTAATGGAGCTGCTGCTGCAATCCCGACACATGCCATTGTCATGAGGACAAGAGCGATCATTAAGAGTGAAAGTTTTTTTATCATACGTTATCACATAATCTTTACCTGAAAGGGGGTTAAAGATTACTTTGACTGCGAAAAAACCCGCAGTTATGGCTTGAACAAATTTGCAGAGGGAATAATAAAAAAAGGTGGTGCCTTCAACTGCCATTTACCCTGAACTGCAACAAGATCGAAGAATTCTTTACTGATAATTCACCAGCTGCTCTTTGCTTTGTGAGCTACAGACACCCCCAAACTACAATATAATTGACAACAAATTGTACCCAGATTCAGCATGGGAGCAACAATCGTAGAGAAAATATTTTCTCAAAAATCTGGCAGCGATATACGAGCCGGTGAAGTGGTCATGGCGCCAATTGACGGGGCAATGATTCATGATATTACCGGGCCGCTTGCTATCCAGAAGTTCTACGAGATGGGTGGAACCAAAGTCTTTGACCCTGAACGCGTGATTTTGCTCTTTGACCACCAGATTCCGGCAGATTCCATTCCAGCGGCAGAGAACCATGTCTATATGCGGAAATTTGCCGCAGAGCAGGGGATTTACAACTACGACATCAATGAAGGTGTCTGTCACCAGGTGGTGCTCGAAAAAGGCAGAGCAGCACCAGGCGAGATCGTGGTTGGTGCCGATTCCCATACCTGTATGTACGGTGCTGCAGGAGCGTTTGCTACCGGCATTGGTTCAACTGACATGGGTTTTGTCCTGAAGTACGGTGCCCTGTACTTCAAGGTGCCAGAGACCATCCGTGCCGAGGTATCGGGAAAGTTCCCGGAGCGGGTCGGGGCAAAAGACCTGATCCTGTCAATTGCAGCAGATATCGGGGCCGATGGCGCAACCTACCAGGCCATTGAGTTTGCCGGAAAAACAATTTCGAAACTTGATATGGCCGGACGGATGACGCTTTGCAATATGGCAATTGAGATGGGTGGAAAAGCCGGCATTGTTGCTCCCGATAAGATCACGTGGGAGTACATGAAGGGGCGGCGCAAGATGAAGTCGTTTGAACTTAAGAGCGATGAGGATGCTAAATACGCAAGCATACGCACCTACAAAGTCTCGGATATGGAGCCACAGGTAGCAGTTCCGCACAATGTGGATACAGGAGTACCGGTCAGCAAGGTTGCCGGAACGCACGTAGACCAGGTGTTCATCGGTTCGTGCACGAACGGGCGGTTTGAAGATCTAAAGGAAGCCGCAGAAGTACTGGGAAAGAAAAAGTTCAACCGGAACGTCCGGGTCATCATCATTCCCGCATCGCGGGACGAGTACTTAAAGACCTTAAAGGCCGGGCTCATCGAGAAGTTTGTCAAGGCTGGAGCACTTGTAGAAGCACCGTGCTGCGGTCCCTGCATGGGCGGTGCGTTTGGACTGTTAGCGCCCGGCGAGGTGTCGCTGTCCACATCGAACCGGAACTTCAAGGGCCGTCAGGGTAGCACCGAGGGAAAGGTGTATCTCTGCTCTCCGGCTACTGCAGCAGCAAGCGCGATCACGGGTGTTATCACGGACCCAAGGGAGGTGTGATCATGACTGCAAAAAAATCACCAGTAAAAAAGGGTGGAATGAACAAACCTCAGGCAGCACAGAATATGCGGGTCTGGAAATTTGGGGACGATATCGATACCGATGCCATCATTCCGGGCAGGTTCCTGACTATCTATGATCCAAAGGAACTCGCAAAGCACGCTTTTGAAGGCACACGGGATGAGTATGCAAAGAAGGTAAAAGCGGGAGATATTGTAGTCGGAGGACGAAACTTCGGCTGCGGCTCTTCCCGCGAACACGCCCCGCTCGCACTCATTGGCGGGGGAGTAAACGTGGTTGTCGCCCAGTCGTTTGCCCGGATATTTTTCAGGAACGCAATCAATGTCGGGGTGCTTCCTGTTGTCTGTAAGGATGCAGACAAGATTGCTGACGGGGCAAAGATCACCCTCAATCTTAAAAAGGGTATCATCGATGCAGAGGGTAAACAGTTTATGACCGAGCCGGTACCGGAGTTCATGCAGGGGATCATCGATGCCGGAGGGCTTGTGGAGTACGCAAAAAATCTCAAGGAGGTACCGGTATGTACAAGATAGCGGCAATTGGCGGAGACGGGATCGGCCCGGAGATTGTGGCTGAGGGAAAGAAAGTATTAGAGGCAGCAGGAGAACGGTTCAACTTCGATATCCAGTGGACGGATTTTGATATCGGGGCTGACCGGTACATCAATTCAGGAAAACTCGTTACTGAAGATGAACTGGCAGAACTCTCGAAGTTCAAGGCAGTCTATTTCGGTGCGATTGGCGACGAGCGGGTAAAGCCGGGTATCCTTGAAAAAGGCATCCTGTTAGCGCTGCGCTTCCATTTCGACATGTACGTCAACCTCCGGCCAATCAGGCTTCTTAGCGGCGTCGAGACCCCGCTGGCCGGTAAGACTCCTGCAGATATTGATTTTGTCGTAGTGCGGGAGAACACCGAAGACTTCTACGTGGGGATCGGTTCCCGGTTCAAGAAACACGAGAAGAAGGAACTCAATGTCATTCGGGATATGTACAGCGTGAAGTTCGGACTTGATGTGGAGAGCGATGCCGAGGAGATCGCCTACCAGATCGGGGTTGTCACCCGCGAAGGTTCACGCCGGGTCCAGACCTATGCCTTTGACCTTGCCATGAAACGGCAGAAGAAACTCACATCGGTGGACAAAGCCAACGTGCTCTCGGACGTGTATGGCCTCTGGCGGGACGTATTTACCGAGACTGCAAAGAGGTATCCCGATGTCAAGACCGATTTCAACTTTGTCGATGCGGTCACCATGTGGTTTGTAAAGAACCCCGAGTGGTTCGATGTTGTAGTCACCCCCAACATGTTCGGTGACATCATCACCGATCTCGGCGCCATGATCCAGGGCGGGCTCGGCCTTGCACCCGGCGGCAATATCAACCCAAAGGGCACCTCGATGTTTGAGCCGATCCACGGTTCGGCACCGAAGTACAAGGGTATGGGCGTTGCAAACCCGATTGCCACCATCTGGGCGGGATCGTTACTGCTCGATCATATCGGGGAGCACAAGGCGTCTGCCGCAGTAGTGACTGCCATTGAGCAGAGCATCCGGGATGGGGTGGTGACCAGGGATATGGGGGGCTCGGCACGGACAACAAAGGCCGGGTCATACATTGCTGATTGTGTGAAGAAGGGGAAGTAATTCTTTTTTTGATCCATTAAGCGGATATCCTTTCAGGTACAGGACATGGTCGGGATTTCTCTGAAAGATACAACTTTTTTTAGTGAAGGGGTCTCCAGAGAGAGGAAAATTGTGATCCACATCGATACCCTGTTAACACGGATCCAATCCAACAACGGGCAACCGTTCTGTATCGGGATCGATCTCACTGGTTCTGAGCAACGTCCGTCCGGAGTCTGTGTCTTTCGCGGCAGGGATGCGTACCTCTCGCGGGTATCATCGGATGAGGATATCTTAAGGCTTGTTGAAAAGAGCGGGGGTGGACTCATCTCAATCGATTCCTCGCTTGGTCTGCCTGCGGGCAGGTGCTGCGTTCATGACAGCTGCGAATGCCGGAAATACGGGATCATGCGGGAGTGCGAGCGAATTCTCCGGAAGAGGGGGATAAGAGTCTATCCCACCCTGATCAAAAGCATGCAGAACCTCACCTTGAGGGGAATCGGGCTCGCCCGTACATTCCGGGATGCTGGTTATACAGTGATCGAAAGTTACCCGGGAGGGGCGCAGGATATTTTAGAGTTCCCCAGAAAGAAGAACAATCTCTGCCAACTTGAGAAGGATCTGATGGCAATGGGAATTATCCCTCATTCAGAGAGGGAGCCGGTTACCCATGACCAGCTCGATGCTCTCACCTCTGCCCTTGTGGGCTATTTCTATCTTTCAGGTATGTACGAGACGATCGGAAATGAGGCTGAGGGTTACCTGATACTGCCGGAACTGAGCAGTCTGAATACCGGTTGAAACCGGGTGGCCGTACCAAAGAAAAATCTGCAGACTTAACAGTAAAAGAATGACAATTCTCTCCGGTATGATAAGTTCTATAATGTAACAAATGAATATCGGATTGAGCGGAAATCAACCGATACCGATATGACCCCTGCCGATACTCACCTGATGGAATGGATCCGTAATAAGAGCGAGCGGCTTAATGCTTTACGCCCGCTGGACAAGGATCTCGTAAAACGATTACACCAGGAGATGCGCGTTCTCCACACATACAATTCCAATGCCATTGAGGGAAACACACTCACACTATCAGAAACGAAACTTGTGCTCAATGAAGGGATCACCATTGGGGGTAAAACACTACGTGAGCACCTTGAAGCAACCAACAATGCACAAGCGTATGATCTCATTGTACGGCTGGCTCAGGAACAGGCACCGATCAATCATGTCACTATACAGCAGATCCATGAAGTTGTAACACGTGGAATACTTGAGAGTGCCGGACGCTACCGCACGAAAAATGTGCGGATTACTGGCGCTGTCCGATCACCTGCCGACTGGCAGCATATCATCCGCGAGATGGACGGGCTTTTTGCAGATATTGCACAGCAGAACCGCCCGGCTATTGAGATGACGGCATATCTCCATCACCGGTTTGTTGCGATTCACCCGTTTATTGACGGAAATGGCAGGGTTGCCCGGCTGCTTGGAAACCTGTACCTGATCCGGAATGGTTTTCCTCCTATAGTTCTTGACCAGAAGAAGCGGCTGCACTACTATCGTGCCCTTAGAAAAGCGGATTGTGGAAATATTTCTGAATTTGTACAGTTCACTGCCCGTGCAGTAAACGAAGCGCTTTCACAAACTCTTGCCACTGCAGGGGAGAAAGATACGCTTATTCCGCTCCGCGAACTGGTAAAGGACTCATCCTATTCCCAGGAGTACCTGAGTCTTGCTGCCCGAAAGGGGCTTTTAGATGCTACCAAGATTGGTGACACCTGGCATGCAACTAAACGTGCGCTGGATGAATACTGCCGTGAGCATGGCAGGAAACAAGCTTGAAAAAAACCTTTTTTTATACCTGTTCCGTAGCCATCAGATACACCCCGGTGCCGAGTGCCCAGATAATGAGCGGGTAGGCAATTATCCGTTCCATGCCACCTGCAGAAAGACCAAGATAGATCTTCATACCGAGCAGCACTACAGCAACAAGGGTGATGACTCCCAGTACTGGAGAGATCCAAGACCACGGGGCACGAAAGATCCTGTATCCAAGGATTGCACACATTCCCCCGCAGACAAAGACCGTGATCGCACAGATCGAATGCGGGATGACGATGTTCTCAGGAAAGATGCCGACACCCGCAGCTCCAAGTCCGATCAAGGTAAGCAGGATGAAAAACCAGCGGTTGATTCCCGCTGTATGGAGCAGATATGCAGCTGCAATAAGCAGGAGACCAAAGCCAAAGATCGCAGAGTTGAAGATTATGGCAGTTGATCCCACCCCGAGATCGCTGATCATCTGCGTGACATGATAGTTGGGATAGAGTGCTTCTGATATGATGATCCCCATCAGGAACCACGCGGTGCCGATGAAGATGAGTGCCCCTGCCCGGACTCTGTTTGTATACGTCATGGTAGATGCGATCAGATTGTCGTGAGGTTGGGTGTTATTGAGATTAAGAGTTGTGGATGGAAAAGGAAAAAAATGAGTTGCCTTTTTTAAAAGAGCGGGATGCTCGGGTTGCATGCAGTGCCATCTTTTTTTTAAGGGACGTGACGGGTACCTCATGGTTGGAGGCGATGGGTGAGATCTTTTGGGAGCGAAAACATGGAAGTATCTTCAGTCAAGGGGCTTTCACCGTGTTAATTGCGATCCACACGGGAGTCTGATAAACAAGAACCGTGGGTCTTTTAAGATAACCGTTATGCAATAGAGAAATATATTTTCATGCCAAACATGAATAATCACAAACTATGCTGAAATTTTGTCCCAAATGTGGGTCATCAGTACAGGAAAAGATGCCGTTCTGCACAAACTGCGGTTCTGAATTAAACTATAGTGGCACGCAGGAAGATATTCCTGTAAAACCTGAGCCGGACAAGTTAAAAAAAGGCGGTCGTAAAACACAGTACCTGCTTATTGCAGCAGTATTCATAATTTTCCTTGTTGCCGCTCTCGGATATCTCTTCTCTCAAAGTTCCCTTTCCCTCCAGTCCGATCCCGTGGGAGCGGGTGTGTACCTGAATTCAGAATTCCGGGGAATAACCCCGTGTGTAATTCGCAATCTCCTTCCAGGAGAGTATCTATTAGAATTCCGTCATGACAGGTATCCGCCATGGCAAAAAAATATCACCGTCACGCTGGGCAAGGCAAAGACCATCAATGCCGACTTATCTGATAACATCATTCCGGAGGTAAAGGTTACTTGCATTTCTGATGAGGTGATCAAAAACACTACCGGGGAAATAAGATGTATTTATAAAAAAGGAGGGGCAGTTACACTCTCAGGTACAGCGGTCAGGCCCCATCCAAAAGAAAATCCAAATGTAACGATCTCTGTCTATGCACAGGGAACGATATTGCCAATCAAAACTCAATCGGTCACCATTCTTTCGGATAACACCTATAATATTTCAGTCGATAGCATTACATTACCGAGCGGAAATTACCATCTGGTTGCATCAATTCCCTCCGGTCAGAAGTCTGCGGTTGCATTTACTATTGAAAGCCAGGAAAATACCAATATCCGTATTTTACGACAGATCGTAGAAGATTACCACAAAATCCACACGTACAGCATATATGATTATTTCGTGTGCGCAGATATGGCTAAGGATGTCTGGAATATTGTAGAAACGCAAGGTATGCAGGCATTACTGGTTGCTGGAAATATCAAAAACCCCGATGCGGACTGGAAGGATTATGATCATGCCTGGGTGATCGTAGAAACAGCCCCGCGGCAATGGATTGCTTTAGAGACCACTGGGGGTTTTCTTGTGGAGAAAAAAGAGAACCCCAATTACTATCGCGGCATCTTCTTTGAGAACCCCAAAGACTTAAAAACAAATATGGATCTGAGACGTGACCATAACAACCAGATTGAACGGTTTGCTACAATTTTCAGCAAGTACAATACTAAAGTGAGTGAATACAATTCTGGACTGGACTATTACCGTTCACTTGCAGATTCCTACAATAATAAATATGTAGGCCAGAAACTGACCATTGCGGAATATCAGGAGTCGGTGAGAGTAAAAAATACCCTCGATTCCGAACAATTGAAACTGGTTCAGTTAAAAGCTGAACTGGATCAGCTGACCTTCACCTACAATAATGAAAAACAGATCATGGACCGAATTACCGCCCAGATGAACGATCTGGCGGCAAAAGGTGTGGTTCTTATGAACTCCTGATTTTCACCTGCTTTTTTTATTACTCATCAAGTGTCATCCACTGGGCCAGATCTCTAATGATAGCTGGATGTGTCATCGGCTTTTTTGCAATCGCAACCTGAATTTCACACTTTTTTTTTGCTCCCGCAACTAAAAGACGAACCCTGTTCAGGAGTAGGGGAACATCCAACAGCACAACCACAATCAAGCTATTTCAGATTCCGGGGAAATCTTAAAAAAAACGTCACTCTCACTCATCCGGCTTCCGGGAAAATAAGGACTGAAAAAAGCCACGCGGTTTTTTTTGGGGTGATACGGGATACAAGGATTGCCCCGCAATACACTTTTTTGAGAGGGCAAGGTCAGGAATAAAAACTTCAGCCTCAACCAGTCCTTCTTCAACCAGCGCGTTTTCTGTAACATCAGTAACAGAACCTGCCATTGAGACCGTTTTTCCGTTCTTCAATAGTGGGATCTCATTGACTTCAAGCCGGATGATGCGCCCGTCCCGCGAGCTCATCTCCAACCGGTAGGGAGGCTCGCGCCTGCCGGACGCGATCGCCTTGTTTGTCCGTTCAAGTCCTGCAGCATTCATCGGGTTATTAGTAAGGTAATCTGTCCAGGTGCGTTTTCCTTCTTTTTGGCTGCACCCAAGGAGTGCCCGCAACCGTGGGCTCACAAACATCATGATATGATCAGGAGTGTGGGTGTAATACATCTGGTAGCCGCTCTCAATAGCGAGCATCAGTTCCTCATCCTTCTTTTTTATCGCTCTCTGCTCATTCTTGATCCGGGTGATATCATGACCGGTGGCAACGATCGATTCAACATTTGCAGAACTGTTCAGCACAGATTTTGCCGACCAGCTGAAGCAACGCATTCCTTTGGGTGTCTGGATCCACTGCTCGACATTACAGGCAAACGGCGGGCGGAAGAGCCGGGTCATATGGGTGGCAATGACATCGGAATACCGCTCACTGGTAACAGGCATGAAAACACTGCCGGCCAGTGCCTCTTTGGATTTTCCTACTGCTTCGCTGTAAGCGGAGTTCACAAAGAGTAGCCGGCCTTCCGGGTTGATCCTTACAATCAGATCCTGCTGGCATTCCACCAGATCCCGGTACATCGTATCCGTTGCACCCATCATCATGACCACTGTTTCCTGTGCCGGTTCTCATCGGGATTACCGGATAAAAGAGGAGTGTTCATCTCAACACAGGATCATCTGTCACAGAACTATTAATGTTGTACGATTTCACCGGGCAAAATATTTGCTCACGGACTAACAGTGACCGCTACCCATGAATCCCAGACTGTCCGCGCAAATCCACCCACATTTTAAACTGCCGCACTGATCTGCTGCTGCCCGTGTACACCACAGCGGGCGCTGATGGCTGGCTGTGCCGGAATCTTAACAATGGTTGCCAGACGCTCTTTTCCGTACATTACACCCCGTAGTGAGTTTAAGGAGACCGTGAAATTTCCGGCCTCAAACAACTCGATGTTCAAGGCTTTACCGGAGACCGAGACCTGTGCGAGACCCTTTACCGCTCCAAGATAGTATTGCCACTGGTGGGTGAGTTCCTCCAGTTGCACAAAAACGTGACCGGAGACCGCCTTTGAGAGATCAGAACGCCGTATTGCATACCGGCTTCCAAGGATATGGAGTTCAATCACTGCATGAACATTTCCTTCACTGTCTAATGCGCTGTACCCGGTTCGTTGGAGATATCCTGCTTTTTCCATCATACCCGACCACCTTTTTGTCGTAGTATGGCGTTGAAACGGCAGGTATATAACCCGTCACCGTGCGCAGGGTGAAAGTGAAAAAATCCTGTGATCAAGGAGAAAGAGACATTGGTTCAAGTGAGGCAGATTCAATAAAAAAATTCTGGTGAACGGATAGCCCGTTAAAAAAGAAACAAATGCGATCAGGATCTGCCGGGTTTTTTGTCCATGCAGGTGTTGAGCACCTGCTCTACTAAAGACAGGGTGCCATTTATTCCCGCAAAAGGGGTGGGGGCAAGCCGAACGGTTCCCCGCAGCGGAGGTGTGATACCGGTAAAAGCCCGGGTTTCACAGACTGAACCCTCAAAAGATGACCCCATCACGAGATCCGGATTATGCTGTGCGATAAGGGATGGTACCCCATCAAGCCCGGCAACCTGTTCAACCGGATATTTCGATTCGCCCGGTGCATTGCGAGAGCCGATACACAGGATGTCTGCATCCAGGTACCGTTCGAGAGTGCCTGCGGCATGCTCTGCATAGGAAAAACCGGCAAATATTACAACAGAGGGGGGATCAAACCGGAGCAGGTACTTGTCACATGCCTTGACCATCCGTTCCTCCTGCTGTTCGAGCTCTGAAAAGACCCGGTCCACATCTGCGTCTGCAAACACCTCATTAAGTTTCTTAAATGTAGCCTCAATCGTCCGGAACCCGAGCGTCCCGCCGCAATACTTACCAACACCGCTCAAAAAATCCTCGTTGGTACCGATCGTATACGGTGAAGCGTGCTGCACATTATCAAGCCGGTCAAGAGAAAATACCGTCCCCACAGGAATACGAGCCATCGTGAGCAGTCGCGTGATCTCCTGCACATTTCCTGCATAGAAAGGATCGAACAGGCAGATGCCATCGATGTTCACCCCACAGAGATCCGGATCAATACGGGGTGCCAGAATCGAGAGGGCATTTTTATATCCGACCTCCACATCGCCGGAAAAACCCGGGCTGTCCACAAGGATCACATCATGCTTTTCAAGCATCGACCGGATATCTTCGCCAAGAATTGCCGGAACACAGGTTGTGATTACCGCTATGCGTTTGCCCTGGCCGGACAACCCGCCGATCACTTCGTTGAGCCGGTCCTCAGAGCCAAAGATGATCTCGTGCTCGAGAATGAATGTGCCATGCAGGGGTGCGTGAAGGAGTGTGGTAGGGTAATAATAACAGCCGCTCGAACCATGGATTACAACTGCCATCCCATCGAATCCGGCAAGGCAGGCCGCAGCCCCGGTCATCGCACAGGGCCAGAGAGGGTTGGTGCATTCAGGCATGAAGCTGACGCCTCCAGCGATGGAGCATCCGCCGCACACCCGTGGTTCCAACCGGGGTGCCCGGACCGAGTGATACGCCACTCGTACCCGGCTTTTTCATATGCATCCGTACTGCTTCTGCCACTTCAGATGAAGAATTCACACCCTCCGGGTCAATCATGGCAGGATCAAACGATGCGGCCATTCCCTCAAGATCAGAAAACCCGTCAAGAGTATCTCTTTGGAACAGGCGTTCTTTTTCCACAACCCGGCTGCTATCTATGCCAAACGTTCCGGCAACTGCCTCCACAAACGAGATGGTGCCGGAAAGTCCGAGCGGGAAGGAGGGTATAAACGGGGTGCCAAAACGCTCATTTAAGTAATTCCCAACCGGCATGAGTGCAGGTTCCCTCAGGACATTGAGCCGGGCCGCACCCAGAAACCCGATCTCATCGAATGTGATATCATGCACATACCGGATATTTACGGGAATACCGAGCATATCGAGAAGACGGATCACCTCTGCATAATTCTCCTCAACCTCGTATTCAAGATTTTTCTCGCCAATGATATTTACACTGTCACTCACCGGGCAGGGCTCAGCAGTACCAGCGATCGCACAGAGAGCGTTTGCCACCCCGTTCTGGAAGGTACCCCCAAGGAAACCGGCGGTAGGCACAATGACCACCGGCACACCATACTCCCTGTTGCAGATAGCGGCTACATCATCTCCGATGGTATCAACAATGCAGCTGGAGAGCACGAAGATGGCTTCAACGTCATTTTCTGCCACCGCCTCAAGGGTTCGTAGCAGTGCACCTTCCCCGCCAAACACAATATCGCTCTCGCTTAAAGCAGTAGAAACCAGTGCCGGCAGGGTGACGGTCTCGTTATCCAGCCCGGTTGCATGTAACAGGGAGAAGTTATGATGGGTACACCCCTTTGGCCCATGGACAATACTTGCGGTATTGCGGATATGGGTTGTCACCGAAAGCGCGCCAGTGAGAGTACAACCCCCGAATCTAGATGTATGAATAGGCAAGGGATTCAAGATCATCAATCTCTAACGGGGTGGGTATGGTAAAGTGGGTATTTTCCATCACGCGTGTGGCAAGGCTGCGGTAACATTGTGCCTGGGCAGAATCAGGTTCATATTCGATAACAGTTTTCCGGTTGAGCTCTGCAAGCTGCACCACGCGACTGCGGGGGATGAACTGGATGAGCGAGCTGTTCACTCGTTTTGCGAATTCTGATACCAGTTCTTCTTCATTCGGCTGATCCTTGGCATTACAGATCACCCCGGCCAACCGGCACGTACTTTTGGTTCTCGAAGAAAGGCGTTGTATTGCCTTGCAGATGTTGTTTGCGGCATACAAAGACATCAGTTCTCCGGAAGTGACGAGATAGACATCCTGCGCATATCCTTCGCGCATCGGCATGGCAAATCCACCGCAGACAACATCACCGAGCACATCGTACACAATCACATCGCCTTTTAGAGCTCCAAACTTCTCGAGCAGCTGGAACGTGGCAATGATTCCCCGCCCGGCACACCCGACGCCGGGTTCCGGCCCTCCCGCCTCGACACAGCGGACACCGTTAAACCCGGTAAACTCGATCTCTGACAGGGTTATTGGTGCTTCACCACGGACCCGGACAAGATCCATAACTGTCGGGATAAAGTTCCCATGCATAAGCATCCGGGTACTGTCCCGCTTGGGATCGCAGCCAATCTGAAGTATATCAAGACCCATACCTGAAAGGGCAGCGGAGAGATTGGCCGAAGTGGTGGACTTGCCGATACCCCCTTTGCCGTACAGGGCGATCTGTTTCATCATCGTACTATGGAGTGGCAATTTATATTAGATCTTCTGATGTTAACAAAAGTGGAGTTGTTTTGCAGAGTGCACAGGAAGTTTTTTGGCAATCCGCTGATGTGTGTGGGTAATATATATTATAAAAATGTGTTTGGGATGTCGCCTCGCCTCAGGGCCTCTTCGAGGCACAGCGGGGCAAGAGTGTTTCAACATTTTAGTCATTAAAACCGCCGCGGGGGTGCCCCGATTGGGGGCGGCGGCGTTCATCTTATTCTGGGGTATGGGATATCATCCATCCTCTTTGGAATCTACTCAACTCTTGCGTAGCCCATTCAATTCAGAAATGAACTTTTTTTAGTTATTCCTGTTTGCCAAATATAGCCATAACAAGCATCACCACCGGAATCACTTCAAGCCTGCCCACCCACATCACAAAGATAAAGATCCATTTTGAGATCACCGGCATGTCTTGGGATACATACCCCGAACCCAGACCACAGGTAGAGAATGCAGAGACAACAACAAGTACAATTTCTGTCAATGAAAAAGAAGTGAAATAGAACGGAATAACAGCAAGCGTAGCAAGCGTAGCAACAAAGATGACGGCTACTGACAGGATGATGATGAGCATGTTCTTTGCAACTTCAAGTTCTGCGGTTGCCTTTGGGATCACCCGTCCTTCGAACCTGAACGGCAGGAGCACCTTGCCACTGACAAAGAGACGCCTGAACCACCAGAGAAGTGCACGGACAGCGAGCATGACCCTGTGCAATTTAATCCCGCCGGAAGTACTGCCGCTTGCACCCCCGATAAAGACCAGCATCGCAAGGAAGAGGATGGTTACGCTTGCCCAGGACTGGATGTTTGCAATAGAAAATCCCGTAGTAGTGATAGCAGATACTGTCATGAAGAGACCCTGGTGCAGAGCCGGCAGATAATCAAGGTTGTTAAAAAATACCAGATCATAGGCAAGGACGGCAGTGCCTATTGCAACAAAGATAAAGAAGAGTTTGACCTGTTCATCGCCAAACAGGCTCCAGCGCCGGTTTTCTAAGATATGATAATAGAGTTTGAATGGAAGGGCACCTGCGATCATGATCGGAATGAGAATGAGCTCAAGCATCGCGCTGTTATAATACATGATTCCCCCTTCGTGCAGGGTAAATCCCCCGGTCGATATGGCAGCAAGCGCAAGGTTGAGCGATTCCCATAAGGAGAGACCGGTAAACAGGATCAGGCCAATGGCAAAGAAGGTAAGAATCCCGTAAATCTTCCAGAGCGCCCGCCCGGTGGAGAGCACTCCCTGCATCAGCGGTTCGTCCCTGCTTTCCGTTCGGAAGATCTTTGACCGGGAAAGCCCGGTGCTGCTTGACATCGCTATCGCGAATGCAATAATTCCTATGCCGCTGATCCACTGCATATAGGATCGCCAGAAAAGGAGAGTATGAGGTGCAGTCTCCAGTGATATCATCATGGAAAAGGCCGTCCCGGTCCAGCCGGCCATTCCCTCAAAGAGTGCATCGGTAAATCCCATGTGCAGACCGAGCATGAACGGCAGTCCACTCACCATCGCACTGGCAAACCAGAAGAGGGCAACCGAGCACAGTGCAGTAGAAAGTCTTAAGACGCGTTGAGGGCGGGGAAGTTTTCGTATGAGCATTCCGATAAGGTAGAATGTGAGGGGCACGGAAAGCATGGGCAGGAGCATATTCCACTCCGAAAAAATGACCGCCACAATGAGCGGGACACAGGTGATTGGGGCAATAAAAACAAAAATATCGCCGAGATCTGCAATGATCGTGGAAAGATGCCAAAGCCGGTGCATTGCTAAAGAATTACCTTTGAGGCTCTATTAGAGTTTGCCTCTCGTCACCAGATGAAACAAAAAAGAAGATATCAGGGTTTGTTAGTCCAGAGCCCGTGCAGATTGCAGTATGCGCGCACTTTGGCATTCGTATCGGCAGTGCAGAACTCTGCTTCCGGCTTTTCACCGGGTTTTAATCCAACTACGGAGAGATTCTGCCCGGATGTCACTTCGATCCATTCGATATAATGTTTCTCTTCCATGGGATGAGGGACTGATCCCATCTTCACCAGTACGCCGTTTGCAGATTTCTCGATGACCGGTACATGTTTTTCCTTACCAGTGTCATTGGTTTTTTCCATCTGCAGCTCCATGGGTTTGCCACAGCACACAAGGGTTCCTCCGGAAGCGTGGACAACCATGGTAATATTCCCACAAACACTGCACTTGTAGATTTCAAGCTTTTTTGTCATACAACATTCTCCTTACACAATCATGATCTCGCGGTGCTTCTTTAAGATTTCGTCAGCAAGCCGGTCGAGCTGCTTTAATGTCGCCTCATCCGGCTGACCTTTTACCATAACCGGCTCAAGGACTTCTACCTTGACGTGGTCTAACATCTTTACAATCGTCTCAGCAGTTTTGCCACCCCAGCCGTACGATCCGATAACGGATGCAAACCGGGCTTTGGGTTTGAGCAGGTTGGCTAAGTAAGTGGCATAAACTACCTGTGGGTGGGGTCCAAAGAGCACGGTCGGTGTTGCTATTACTACAGTTGCCGTATCCACCAGTGCAAGCGCCAGCTCCCCGATGTCCGTTCCGATCAGGTTGAATGGTTTTACCGTGATCCCCCGGGCGATCAGGGCATTTGTCAGGTGTGCGACCATCTTCTCTGTGCTGCCATGCATCGACACGTACGGGATCACAACTTCGTTTTTCACCGTATCAGAGGTCCAGTCGGAATAAGCATCGAGAATGAACTGCGGGTGCTTGTGGATCGGGCCGTGGCTGGGAGCGATCATCTTTAGCGGAAGCGTCTTTACCCGCTCAAGGTGCCCTTTGATACTGGTACGAAAAGGCATCATAATCTCGGCATAATACTTTTTTGCCGAACGGTAGCACGAAGCATCATCGGTCACATACAGGTCAGAAGAGGCGATGTGGAACCCGAAGAGATCGCAGGAGAAGAGGATCTGGTCTTCTTTGAGATAGGTGACTTGTGTCTCTGGCCAGTGGGTCCAGGGGGTGAGATGGAATTCAAGAGTCCGATCGCCAAGCGACAGGGTCTCTTTGTCCTTAATGATCCTGAACCGGTTGTCCGGGAGCTGGAGCAATGCAATAAGAAATTCTTTGCACTTCTCATTGGTCACTACCATCGCATCCGGATAGAATTCCAAAATCATCGGCAGTGAACCGGAGTGATCCTGTTCTGCATGGTTGACAACCACGTAATCGATCCGTTCTACGCCGAGTTTGAGCAGGTTTGATACCAGCTCAAACTCCTTTGCCGGGTCAACCGTGTCGATGAGTGCGGTCTTTTCACTTCCCCTGACTAAGTAGGCATTGTAGCTTGTACCGTCCGGTAGTGGGATCAGGGCATCGAAGAGACGACGATCAAAATCAAGCGCACCGACCCAGAAAATTCCCTTGGTAATTTCCCGTGAAACCATAAGACTCACTACATACTCCGGTTAAAAAATTTCTTTGCGCCCCCACAGACCGGACATGTCCAGTCTTCTGCAAGGGCAGCAAATTCCCTGCCGGGGGGAATGTTCTGCAGCGGTTCTCCCTGTTCAGGGTTGTATTCATGCCCGCAGATGGCGCACTGGTATTTTTCTGTCAAGATTAAAAACCTCCGATTGTTCGATTGTTACGTTAATAGTGCGGAGATTTGAAATAATCATTTCGATAGTGCAAAATCAGTGATTACCGGTTTCATGCATCATTGATGAGCATGACCAGAAATAGTGTCTGCAATACGGTAATGTTCAACAAAGAACTTAAAAGAACGATTTTTTAAAACAGCGGTCTCAATCGAGAAAGATTTGAGAATCTCAAACATGAAATCGATCCGTGAATCAAAGGTTCGGGGCATGAGCTGGTTGAAATCTTCCTTGAAGAGATCGTCAGTACAGGAGAGATCCGTTACCCCCAGATCCAGTGCGGCAGTTGCAGATAACCCGGCATAATACCAGCTCTCAATTTCCTTGATTACGATAACAATACGGTGGCCGGAAATATTGTTGAAGTGAAAGTAGAGAATCTGCTTTTTGTCCCGTATTGAGCGTTCGGAATCGATATCTGCAACAAATATGTAATCATTGTTCATCTCCCGCACACTTTTTAAAAAGTTGTTCACCTTCACCCGCTTGATACTGGCATAGGCAATGATCTCAATGGATTCATACCGTGAAACGAACAGGGGTTTTATGATGCGGCCAAAGAACCTGACATCATCTTGCCCTTCGACCAGGATAAACAGCCGTTTTTTCATGCTCACAATCCCAGCAGGTTCTGGACAAAGAGCTCTTCAATCCCTATCTCGTTTTTTAGAAACGTCTTAACCTCTTCTTTATCCGCAGGGCGCGAGATGACGGAGAACCCCTCGCTGTCCCGCGAGATGAGCAGGATATCTTCAATACAGACATGTTTTACAACTTCGGTGCTGTGGGTGGTGATCATCAGCTGCTTTTTTTCTGACGCCTCCTTCATCATTGCCATGACACGGGCTACTAAGAACGGGTGGATATGGCTGACGGGTTCTTCAATAATAATGAACGGTTTGTCCTCGAAATAGAGGGCGATTATCAGGGCAAAGATGGTGATAGTGCCATCTGACAGGGAAGAGGCAGGAAGATCAAGGCTTTTTGCATATCGTTCCCGGAGCATGAGGACAAGAGAGACATCCATAAACTTCTGCACGGAGAAATCCTCGATAAAAGGCAATGTGTCATGGAGCAGGTTTGAGAATTTCCGTTTCTTTTTGGGATCTTCAATAATGGATTTTACCACAACGGCAAGATTGCCTGCATCCTCCTCAAGTGCCCGTTTTCCGGTTATTAACGCTCCTCGTTTTGAAAGTTTTGGATCGATATCGTACACCGCTATACGGTCAAAGAATTTCTCCACGTGCGGCAACGGATAAGCGTACGAACTCTCAAGGAGAAGTGTATGTTTCCTGAGATGTGACCCGCGGAAAAAGAGCGGGATGATATCGTTTTGGGACAGGGTGCATCCATCTGGGAGGTGTACTGCAAACTTCACATCGCCCTTCTCATTAATCACCTGTATCTCACCACGTCCCAGGGTGTTTTTTTTCGTAAAATTCGTTCCATTTCGTTCGCACGAAGAGACCTCGCATCCGATCACGAGCCGGTCTTTTATAATCGCAAATCCATCCCCGGAAGCATCGAACCGTATCGCAAACTCGTAGGAGGATTCGCACAACTGGAGTCCCAGAAGTGCATGCTCACCGCTCTTCTGATCGATGATATCCAGTTTCTGGTCAGGGGTATAGGAAACCCGCATGACCAGATCTCGTTTATTTCCGATCTTCGCATTCAGGATATACCCAGACCCTCCCTGCATGGCGATCGCATCTGCCAGACCGTGACGTGCAATATCCCGCAGGAATTTGAAAATACTGATAAAATTGGATTTTCCCGCGGCATTCGATCCTATGACCACATTGAAGCGGGACAGCTCTATATCGAGTGTTAAAAAACTCTTGAAATTTTCCACATGGATCTGCTGTATGGGCATGAAAACTCCGGTATTGTTCTCGTCACCCTGCAACAAAAAGAAGGTATTGGTTATGCGGGGGCTGTACACTGTTTTTACTGAACAGGTATGTCAATATTGTGTGGTATGAAGTGAGAAATCTGAAATTGTGCAATGAATCATGCCATAAAAAAATATTGGGTATGAATCCATATTTTTTTAAAAAGTCCGAAGAAAACGAAAAAATAAAGATTTGAGATCAGGCAATCGGCGTTGAATTATCAATCTTGAATTTTCCCGTTGCCGTACCTGTCTGCTGTCCATCAATGTTTAGCACCTTCACATCCCAGTCACCTAATTTGCCACCGTTAGAGACCCTAAGATCAATAATGCAGGAGATCTTTTTAGTATCAAGAGATGCCGGATTGATACAGACAAGTTCAGTTGCTCCCTGAACAAAGGTTACTTTAACACCCTCCTTGAAATTCTGGCCATTGATAACAACTGCAAGCTGGGTGGAATTCAGTCCAGCCGTAGTTGGGGAAAAACTCTGGACAATAGGGGGTGCCTGACCAACTGAAAATGCACCCATCAGGGTATCTGACTGCCCACCGGGATTGGTAACCACGACATTCCAGCTGCCCATCTCCCCACCGAAGAGATTGAAGGTACATCCAATTGAAGTTGCAGAAGCAACGGATACACCCGTTGCCATAAGTGACGGGGATCCTGCCCGCATTAACTTTGCCGTTGCACCACTCTCAAAATTCGTACCGGTGATTGTTACACCAAGAGTTGCATCCTTTGCGCCGCTCGCAGGAGATATACCGGTCACGGTGGGAACACTGCCGGATAAGGTTGTGACCACAATCGGAGGGATGGTGGGTGTAACAATCGGTATAGATGAAAGGGTCACACGACGGATTGCCACAGGATAGACTTTCTCGACAAGGGTTCTTTCAACTTTTTCGGTCTTGCTATCAATGAAGTGTCCCCATGAGCCGTCCGCATTTTTGTAGATCCAGGCACGGGTGTACATACCACTATTCGCATCATACTGGGTGATGACATATAACATCTGGTCCGTTGATGACGCGGATTTTGCTATGATATCTCCAGCCGAATACTTTGCTGCTGATGGTGCAGTTGTTGGCACCGTTGTAGTTGTACCGGCAGATGACTGATCCGAGCACCCGGCAATCAGTACCGCAAAAACCAGAAGTGCGCAGATTAAAAGTCCGTTCCTGACTTTGTTTTCCATACTGGTAACTTTTAGGTGGATATGCGTATAAGATTTATTATCCGGATTCCGGCTTAACGGTGCATAATCATACCGGTGACTTAACGGTTTTGAAATTCCGGACAAAATACAAGTGTATCCCTATGAGTATGAAGAACACAAGGAGTGCTGAACCATACACTGCGGGCATTGCTGCCTGCGTGCCTGATACTCCGATACGGTCTGCCATGACAAAAGTCAGCCCGAACGTAACAAAGATACTGGCGGCATAGATGTCCCGGACTGCAAAGAAGAAGACGGCAGCTGCCAGCCCGAGCACCAGAAACCCCACCAGCGCGGGTTGCAGGTGAACAGGCGGGCTGTGTACAAAAGAGGTGAGGCAGAATAGCCATGCGGTGATCAGGCTGCCGGCAGCAATCGAAAGAACCGTCCCACCACCCCGCACCAATGCCTGCACATGAGTCCCCAGAAGCACCCAGCAGACCATCACCGATGCGATTGCAGTTGGCAGCAGGAGCAAAAAGGCATATCCGAATGCGGACTGATCCGTCCCAAACGGTGAAAAGAGCACCATCGCCATGTACCCGAAAAAGGTTGTCAGGAAGCATGCGTAAAACGTTCTGCGCACAGGCCAAAACCCGATCTGGAACATGTTCACCGCACCGGTGATAAACGATTCACGTATACAGTAAACCGGTAAAATCATTCCCGTAATTATGCACGCAAAAACCGTGTAAACAATGATACCACTGGGATCCGCATTCAGGAACAACCGGTGATCTCCTTCAAACAGAGCAGTCAGGATCATCCAGAGGCAATAGATGGCAAAGGGGATCACCAGCAGGCGGAACAGACCTGAACGCGATGCAGGATTCTCTGAAGGTCTGATGATTACAGGTACTGGTGGTTGTTCCTCGCTCATTTGTTATGCTCCCCTTCAATAATTGGATCAATATTCACATGTACATTCCGGTTTTTTCACCATCCAAATGCAGCTGATTTCTTGCAGGTATCATGGGACAACGATCACATCCGGGCATCAAGAAACTCCCGTATCGCACGCTCACGTTCTTCTTTTCCAACAAAAACCGGAATCATCCGCTCATCAAACGTGGGAGACTTTCGGGTAAAAAATGTGCCAAGCGCTATCCGTGCGTCACTGTTGTAGTCCCATTCACGGGCGAGTGTGCATGCAGATTCAAAATCCCCACTGCCCGTTAGCGGCAATTCGTACACATGGGAATCATAGTAATCGGTGGCAGGAAAGAACGAGGCACAGATCTGGAGCACATCAATGAACGCAAATCCCTTGTGTGCGATACCCGAACGAATCAGTTCCTTTAACTGCTCCATCTTCCGGGTATATCCCCGGGCGATGAACCCGGCTCCGCTCGCAAGCATAAGTTCAACCGGATTGAGGGGATATTCAGTGGTTCCTGCAGGAGTTGATCTACCTTTAAATCCAAGGGGGGATGTAGGAGTATACTGTCCTGTAGTGAGCCCATAGACACGGTTGTTGTGCACTATCACCGTGATATCGATATTGCGCTTTGCTGCAAAGATCAGGTGATCAAGTCCCTCAGCATACGCATCCCCGTCTCCCACACAGCAGATCACAGTCAGTGCCGGATTGGCAAGTTTTATACCGGTTGCAACGGGAATTGCCCTCCCATGAAGCGAGTAGAAACTGTTGATATTGAGGTAATCAGCGATCTTTGCATGACAGCCGATTCCAGAGACAAGTACTACATCATCGAGAGACTTCCCCCCCTTCTCATGGTCGGATAACAGGTTTTTTAACATGTGCTGGATGGCAAAGTTCCCGCAGCCGGGGCACCACGTATTCTGTGCACCGGTGATGAGTGAACGCGTCATCAGATACCCGCCTCCTTTACCCTTGAGACAAGTTCTTCAACAGTAAACGGCCTGCCATCATACCGCAGGATCTTCTCATGAATAATTATCCCGTGACGCTCTGCAATTGCAGCCATCTGGGCAGTCAGATTCTCCTCAACAGCGATTAACCGTTTTACTCCCACAAGCGATTTTTTTATCTGCCCGACCGGGAACGGGGCGAGCACGATGGGGCGTACGACCCTGAGGCCCAGTTCAGTTGCTGCCTCTTTGCAGACCCCATTAGTCGATCCCCAGCAGAGCAGAGCGGTGGATGCATCGGGTTTACCCGATTGGGTCACCAGGGAATAGCCCTGCATCACATCAATTACCGTCTCCCATTTTTTCAAACGCTTTTTTGTCATCTCATTTGAGATCTCTGCATCTTCTACCGTGATTCCCGCTTCGTCATGCATGTAGCTGTTCACCTTTACCACCGCATCTTTTGCTCCGGGAAACGCCATTGGTGAGACGCCGGATGCTGTATTATTATAACGGCGATAGGGAATCCTGCCATCCCACAGGAGCGGCACTGCTTTGGGATTATTCCGGACTTTTTCTGGATCAAGGCTGTAGATACCTTCAGAGAGCGTCTTGTCGGCAAGTATGAACACCGGGCACTGGCATTCCCATGCAATATCCATTGCTCGTTCTGACCAGTACAGGGCTTCCTGTGCATCCCCGGGGGCAACAATCATACGGGGGAACTCTCCCTGCCCGGCATGGAGAACAAACTTGAGATCGGATTGCCCGGTATAGGTTGGGAGTCCGGTTGAGGGGCCGGTTCGCTGGGAGACTATGATCACAATAGGAATTTCTGCCATACCTGCAAGCGAAAGCCCTTCTGTCATCAGGCAGAATCCTCCACCGGAAGTGCCGATGGCAGATTTTTTTCCGGCATAGGCAAACCCTAGCCCCATTAAGATCACCGCAATCTCATTTTCCGGGTGCACAACGGTTATGCCAAACCGCTCTTTTTGCTCTGCAAGAAAATGGAGAACCCCTGAAGAGGGGGTCATGGGATACGAGACATAGGCATTAAGCCCGCTTCGGATCAATCCCAAACCGATCGCTTCATTTCCTGATATCAGGGACTGCGACCCGTTCTCACATTTGTTTATGGGCTGCACAGGATCGAAGAGATCAAACGCGTTTTTTGCCACGGCAAGGTTTAGATCTGCATCTTTGGGGATATGCCTGCGGAAAACCGCTTCAACTACCTCCCACTCGATCCCGGCAGCTTTTGCAAATCCCCCGAGGAGTGCTGAATTGCCCATAATGACGGGTGCGTTTTGTTTTGCAAGGATGGCCTTTATAGGAATACCATAAGCGCCATTCTTTACCAGATCCTTATTCGAGATGATCACGGTTTTTTGAATGCATTTTTCTTTGTGCCGCTCAATTGTGTCCTCATTGAGCGCCAGTATAAAATCAACATGGTTGCGACAGGCTCCAACGTCCTGTTCTGAACCCCGTATTATAGCAAAATTGTGACCGCCCCGGATCAGGGACGGATAATCGAAATAGAGATAGATGCGGTAGCCAAGATGGTTTAACAACTGTGCTACCATTGCCCCTGCACTGTTGATACCATCTCCTGCCTTTCCCCCAATCAGAACTGATACCTCGTTCATTTTAAAATCCTCTTTATGTTCTGATGCTGCCAGAGCGGCTAAATAATTTGGCATCTGTAACAGGATCTTTCCAGATAAAATGTTAAAGTAACCAAACCCGCATCTGTGCAGTCTTAAAAAAAGATTCCAGCTTGTATGTCCACAGGGATGCGCCAAATCTAATCGGCAACACCGTTGTTGTGAGGGTAATAATACACCAAACAAAATTGAGGCGGCACAATGACGATTACTTCAGAAGAGCGGCAAAAATATTCAATGGAAAAAATCCGTAAAAAAGCAGTAAAACATCTGAAATATTGTATTACCCTTATTTTCTGATCAACTGCTCAAGGACTGTTTTTAAGTCATTGATCTTGTAGGGTTTTGTGAGTTTGCCGGAAAAACCATAGCTGGCAAAATCCAGCACAACGGGATCATTTGAAAAACCCGTAGATATCACCGCTTTTACATCAGGATCAAACGCTTTTAAAAGCCCGATTGCCTCTTTTCCCCCCATCCCCTCAGGCACAGAAAGATCGAGTATGACCAGATCAAAGGGGACTCCGGCAGTCTTCTCATTTTTATAGATCTCAATTGCTGCTGCACCTTCACGGGCAAACATCACACCATAGCCAAGGAACTTAAGAACTTCTAATGTGACATCGAGGATGATCTGCTCATCATCCATCAGAAGCACTTTTCCCTTGCTGGTCATAAAAAACCTAAAAATGTTATTTTATTATTTATTGCCGTCCTCTTATTATAATTACTTAAGTTTTCCCTACTTTTTATACACTACGCCAATCGCTTTGAGAATATCGTTCTGTTTTGGTTCGAGTGGCACATGTACATCCCACTCATTATTGCTGGCGCTCAGTGAGACTTTATAACCCGATTTGAGAGACGTA